>JAZMZR010000012.1:0-184180 GCA_045586065.1 Candidatus Limivicinus sp. | reverse complement strand
CCGCCATGAGCTGGCCGCAGATCGACAGGCGTGTATGGACAAAAGCAAAGGAAGAAGCCCGGGCGAAAGAATATCACGGTGAGTATCGCATCACAGGCAGCGACATTGATCCCGCCGCCATTGAAATGGCAAGGGAAAACGCCGGACGGGCCGGCGTGGCGGATATCATCCAGTTTGAAGTCGCGGACGCAACAACGTTCGACCGGAAAACGGAAAACGGCATCATCGTGACCAATCCCCCGTACGGAGAGCGGATCATGGAAAAGCAGGAGGCGGAGGATCTCTACCGCGGATTCGGGAAAAGGTATCTTGCTTCCGAGAATTGGAAGCTCTATCTGCTTTCCTCCCACACGGAATTCGAGCGGACCTTCGGGAAAACCGCTGACAAAAAGCGCAAGCTGTACAACGGCATGATCAAATGCGACCTCTTCATGTATTACAGATAAAGGCAGGTATCGGAATATGAAGCATTTATTCATCGTGAACCCGAAAGCGGGCGGCACGGACAGGACCGAAGAGATAAAAGCCCTCGCTCAGAAGACTTTCGAAACTCGGGAGGACGAATTCGAGGTATACACCACCAAGGCACCAGGCGATGCCACGGATGAGGTCATCCGCAGAGCGGATACCGGCGAGCAGGTCCGCGTCTACTCCTGCGGCGGCGACGGCACTTTCAATGAGTGCGTCAGCGGTGCGGTCGGCCGGGAGAACGTGGCGGTCTGTCCCTTCCCCTTCGGCACCGGAAATGACTTCTGCCGGATGTTCGGCGATGAGCAGCCCCTGTTCACCGACATGGACGCCGTACTCGACGGCACGGAGCGCAGTATCGACATCATCGACTGCAACGGCCGTTACAGCGTGAACCTCTGCTCGGTCGGCATCGACGCAAGGATCGGAACCAACGTGCACAAATACACCTCCTTTCCGCTCTTCCGCGGAGGAGTCGGCTATGTTGTATCCGCGATCGTGGAGATCTTCAAAGGGATCAGCACGCATATGGTGATCCGATCCGGCGATTTCAAGGCGGACGGCAAATTCTCCCTCGTCTGCGCCTGCAACGGCCGATTCTACGGCGGCGGCTTCAATCCCTCGGCCAACGCGATGCCGGACGACGGGATCCTGGATATCTACATCGTGCAGGGAGTCAGCCTTATTAAGCTTGCCGGCCTGATCGGCAAATATGCCAAGGGCCGCGCTGACGAGCTGCCGAAGTACATCACCCATCTGCGCTGTGACAACGTGTCGATCGAGTTTGACGAGGAGAATGTCATCAATCTTGACGGAGAGGCCGTTTTCGCGAAGAAAGTCGACATGAAGCTGATCCCCGGAGCGGTGAAGATCGTTGTCCCGAAAGGCATGCGCTTCTTCGAAAAAACGTAATAAAAAATTAATAAAGTTTCTGCCGGTTTTTCCCCTCAGGGTATTGCAAAAAATAAAAAATGTGCTATTATAAGCATCGTTAGCACTCAGGCTGTTTGAGTGCTAACGATGCTGAAATATGTAAAAACTTTATTGGAGGTATATATGATGAAACTCAGACCATTGGCTGACAGAGTAGTTCTGGTGCAGAACGCGGCGGAAGAGCGCACCTCTTCCGGCATTTTCCTCACCGCTGCAGCGCAGGAGAAGCCCGAAGTGTATCAGGTATGTGAAGTCGGCCCCGGCGGTGTCGTTGACGGCAACGAGGTGGTCATGACCGTTGAGGTCGGCCAGAAAGTGCTTGTCGGCAAGTACACCGGAACCAAGGTAAAACTGGATGATGTGGAATACACCATCGTTCGTCAGAATGACATTCTGGCGGTCATTGAATAAGGAGGATTCAGAATCATGGCAAAACAGATCATTTACGGCGAGGAAGCCAGAAAAGCGATAGAGCGCGGTGTCAACCAGCTCGCCGATACCGTTAAGATCACTCTCGGCCCCAAGGGACGCAACGTCGTTCTCGACAAGAAATACGGCGCTCCCCTGATCACCAACGATGGTGTTACCATCGCCAAGGAGATCGAGCTTGAGGACGCTTTTGAGAACATGGGCGCACAGCTCATCAAGGAAGTCTCCACCAAGACCAACGACGTGGCCGGCGACGGCACCACCACCGCCACCCTGCTTGCGCAGGCGATGATCGGTGAGGGTCTGAAGAACCTCGCTGCAGGCGCCAACCCCATGGTCATGAAGAAAGGCATCCAGAAGGCCACCGAAGAGGCCGTCAAGGCTATCAAGGAGATCTCTCAGCCCGTTGCCGGCTCCAATGACATCGCTAGAGTCGGTACCGTCTCCTCCGGCGACGCCGTTATCGGCGGACTGATTGCCGACGCGATGGAGAAGGTCAGCCAGAACGGCGTCATCACCATTGAAGAGAGCAAGACCGCCGAGACCTACAGCGACGTTGTGGAAGGCATGCAGTTCGACCGCGGCTACCTCTCCCCCTACATGGTCACCGACACCGAGAAGATGGAAGCCGTCATCGATGATGCCCTCATCCTCATTACCGACAAGAAGATCTCCAACATTCAGGAGATCCTCCCCCTGCTTGAGCAGATCGTAAAGGCCGGCAGAAAGCTCCTCATCATCGCTGAGGACGTAGAGGGCGAAGCCCTTGCCACCATCGTTCTCAACAAGCTGCGCGGCACCTTCACCTGCATCTGCGTGAAGGCCCCCGGCTTTGGCGACAGACGCAAGGAAATGCTCCAGGATATCGCAGTCCTCACCGGCGGCCAGGTCATCTCCAGCGATGTCGGCATGGAACTCAAGGATGCTGATATCAGCATGCTCGGCCAGGCGCATCAGGTCAAAGTCACCAAGGACAACACCGTCATCGTCGACGGCGCAGGCGACTCCGCAGAGATCAAGTCCCGCGCTGCCCAGATCGAGAGCCAGATCGCTACCACCACCTCCGACTATGACAGAGAGAAGCTTCAGGAGCGTCTCGCCAAGCTCAGCGGCGGTGTGGCAGTCATCAAGGTCGGCGCTGCAACCGAGACCGAGATGAAGGAGAAGAAGCTCCGCATTGAGGACGCTCTCAACGCCACCAGAGCCGCAGTCGCGGAAGGTATCGTACCGGGCGGCGGATCCGCTTACGTCTATGCCTCCAAGGCTGCCGATAAGCTCGTCAGCTCCCTTGAGGGCGATGAGAAGACAGGCGCTGCGATCGTGGCAAAAGCCCTGAAGGCCCCCGTTGTGCAGATCGCATTCAATGCAGGCGTGGAAGGCGCCGTCATCCTCAACGAAATCTACGGCAAGGAAGATGTGAACTTCGGATATGACGCCGCCAAGGGCGAATACACCGACATGATGGCCAGCGGCATCGTCGACCCTACCAAGGTCTGCCGCAGCGCTCTGGAGAACGCCTCCTCCGTGGCCTCCATGGTACTCACCACCGAAAGCCTCGTAGCGGATATTCCCGAAAAGAATCCTCCCGCTCCCGCAGCTCCCGACATGGGCGGAATGTACTGATCCGTTCTCCAAACAAATAAACAAAAACACCGTGAGATGCTCAAACATCTCACGGTGTTTTCTTTTTTGTTCGCTACCGTTTATGATTGCCCGTAATAGGCGTTCTTACCATGCTTCCGCAGATAATGCCGGTCCAGAAGCGCCTGCTGCATAGGGCCGCGCGAAGGATCCAGGACCATGGCGTGCCAGTCCATAAAGGCGATCTCCTCCATCACGACGGCATTGTGCACCGCGTTCATCGGATCTGTCCCCCAGGCGAAGGGGCCGTGTGAGTTTACGAGAACGCCGGGAACAGCGGCCGGATCAAGCTTAGCAAAGGTCTCAATGATGACCTTGCCGGTTTCTTTTTCGTATTCACCGCGGATCTCTTCCTCCGTCATCGGACGGGTGCAGGGGATCGCTCCGTAAAAATAGTCTGCATGTGTCGTTCCCATTGCCGGGATCTCATGTCCGGCCTGAGCAAAAGTCGTGGCCCAGCGGGAATGGGTGTGGACGATGCCTCCGCAATCCGGAAAAGCCTTGTATAGTTCAGCATGCGTTGCCGTATCGCTGGAGGGTTTCCATTTTCCCTCCACGACTTTCCCGCCGAGATCCGTTACCACCATGTCTTCCGGACGCATTCCGCTGTAGGAAACACCGGACGGCTTGATCACCATCAGGCCGCTCTTCCGGTCGATCCCGCTGACGTTGCCCCAGGTAAAGGTGACCAGCTCATACTTCGGCAGGAGCAGGTTCGCAGCACAGACGAGTTCTTTCAGCTCCTCCAGCATATCAGAGTACCTCCACCGCACAGCGTTCCATCGGAAGCGCGCTCCTATAGCGTTTCAGGAATGCATTGAAGCCCTTTATATCCTCTTCCGCAGCCATCAGTGTGGAGGACTTTGCTTCGGAGAAGACCCTGTTATCCAGATAGTCCGGAAGGCTTTCTCCCTCATGCTTCCACAGCATATATGCCGCAAGCAGCGCCATTCCGTAGGGGCCGCCCTCGCCTGCTGTTTCCATCACAGATACAGGCGCGCCGACGGCGGCGGAAAGCATCCTCTGCCCGACCTCCGGCGTCTTGAAGAAGCCTCCGTGGCCGTACAGCCGGTCGATCTCCACATGCTCGCTCTGCGTGAGGATGTCCAGCCCGATCTTCAATGTCGCAAGCGCAGAAAGCAGATGGGTGCGCATGAAGTTTGCCAGGGTGAACCGTGCATTCGGCAAACGGGCAAAGACCGGACGGCCCTCGTCCATATCCGTGACGCCTTCCCCGGAGAAGTAGTTGTAGCTCAAGAGTCCGCCGCAGTCCGCATCGCCGTCCAACGCCTTGCGGAAAAGTGCGATGAACAGTTCCTTCTTGCTCTTTTCCACGCCCATCAGTCCGCAGAATTCCCAGAAAAGGCCGACCCAGGCGTTGATATCACTGGTGCAGTTGTTGCAGTGCACCATGGCGACAGGCAGTCCGTCCGGCGTGGTCACCATGTCGATCTCCCTGTGAACGCCAAGCTCTTTGTGCGTGACGATCATGGCAAAATCCGAAGTCCCCGCGCTGACGTTTCCCGTGCGGACCCGTACCGAATTCGTGGCCGCCATGCCGGTGCCCGCATCGCCCTCGCAGGGCGCCACGGGGATGCCGGGCTGCAGCGTTCCGCCGGGATCGAGAAACAGCGCCCCCTCGGAAGTCAGCACTCCGGCATTTGCCCCGGCGGGCAGGACCTTCGGCAGAATGGTGCGAAGGTCCATACCGGTCAGATCGCGGAACTTCCGGACCATGTCCTCATCGTAATCGAGCGCAGCGCTGTCGATCGGAAACATGCCGCTCGCTTCGCCCACGCCCATCCGCTTCTCTCCGGTAAGACGCCAATGGATATAGCCTGCCAGGGTGGTAAGATAGGCAATGTCCTTCACGTGCTCTTCACCATTCAGAATGGCCTGGTACAGATGCGCGATGCTCCAGCGCTGAGGGATGTTGAAGGCAAAGAGCGCCGTCAGCTTTTCCGCGGCTTCGCCGGTGATGGTGTTGCGCCAGGTGCGAAACTCCGCCAGCTGCCTTCCGTCCTTGTCGAAGGGCAGATAGCCGTGCATCATGGCAGAAACACCGATCGCTCCGACCGTCGTCAGTTCCGTATCGAATTTTGCCTTGACGTCCGCTTTCAGATCGGCAAAGCAGGTCCGGAGCCCGGTATGGACATCCTCGAGGGAGTATGTCCATATTCCGTTTACCAGCTGGTTTTCCCATTCAAAATCGCCCGAGGCGATGGGAACATGGTTCTCATCGATGAGAACCGCCTTGATCCGGGTGGAACCGAGCTCGATCCCGAGCGCGGTCTTTTTCAGGTCGATCATGCGAAGGGGTTCTCCGTGGGATACGGCAGGCACTTGGGCTGGTTGTATCCGATGTCCTTTACGCCGAGGAACTTGAACACCTCAAAGAGTGCCTTGCCGTGATGGCCGAAGGCAACGGCACCGTGGTGCGGGAAGCGTTTCTGGATCAGTACGTGCCGGTAGAAGCGGCCCATCTCCTGGATGGCGAACACGCCGATCCCGCCGAAGCTCGTGGTTGCCACGGGCAGCACTTCGCCCTCAGCGATGTAGGAACGGAGCACACCCTCGCTGTCGCACTGGAGGCGGAAGAAGGTGATCTCTCCGGGAGCGATGTCACCCTCAAGGGTGCCGCGGGTGAAGTCAGGCTCGCTTCCTTCCGGCTCGAGCAGACGGTGCTGGATGAGCTGATACTTGACGGCGCGGTCGGCACACATCTTGCAGCTGGGGGTGTTGCCGCAGTGGAAGCCCATGAAGGTATCGGTCAGGGCGTAATCGTACTTGCCCTTGATCTCGCTCTCCCACATCTTTGCGGGGACGGAGTTGTTGATATCGAGGATGGTCACCGCATCGCCGGAGACGCAGGCGCCGATGTATTCGCTGAGGGCGCCGTAGATGTCGACCTCGCAGCTCACGGGGATGCCGCGTGCGGCAAGACGGGAGTTGACGTAGCAGGGCTCAAAGCCGAACTGTTCGGGGAAGGCCGGCCAGCACTTGTCCGCAAAAGCGACATATTTGCGCGCGCCCTTGTGTCCCTCCGCCCAGTCGAGGAGCGTGAGTTCAAACTGTGCCATGCGCTCGAGCATATCCGGGAAGTATCTGCCTTCGCCCATCTCGGCCGCCATATCGGCGCAGACCTCCTGGATCCGCGGGTCGCCCTTGTGGGCTTTGTAGCTTACGAGTAGATCGAGCTCGGAGTTCTCCTCCACCTCGATGCCCAGCTCATAGAGGCCCTTGATGGGCGCGTTGCAGGCAAAGAAGTCCTGCGGACGGGGGCCGAAGGTGATGATCTTCAGATTCTGCACGCCGATGATCGCACGGGCGATGGGATAAAACTCCTTGATCTTCTGACCGAGCTCCTCCGCGGAACCGACGGGATACTCGGGAATGTAGCCCTTGAGATGGCGCATGCCCAGATTGTAGGAGCAGTTGAGCATGCCGCAGTACGCGTCACCGCGGCCGTTGATCAGGTCGCCGTCCCCTTCCGCGGCCGCTACGAACATGCAGGGGCCGTCGAAGTATTTGGCGATCAGCGTCTCGGGCGTTTCAGGGCCGAAGTTGCCGAGGAAAACCACAAGCGCGTTGCATCCGGCCGCTTTCACATCATCCACGGCCTTGAGCATATCGCTCTCATTCTCCACAGTAACGGGGCACTCGTAAATATTGCCGCCGCAGACCCTGACAATGGCTTCACGGCGAGCGATGGACAGTCCGATGGGGAAGCAGTCTCTGGATACGGCAATGATGCCGAGTTTTACTTCGGGAATATTGTTCATTTTATTTCCTCCTTAATATCTATGTTTTCACCGGTAAGACCGATATATGCGCCTTTTGATGCCTCGGACGAATCCCTGTGGGCAAGAAGCCACTTGTTGCGCGCCCAGAGCCGGCGGTCTTCTTCATTCTGCGGCTCGATGACGGGCATCTCCGTATTCGTCCCCTTCGGCAGGGCAACCGCCACACGGAATCCCTCCGCAGCGCTGACGTGGCAGGGGGCGTAGTGCAGAGCGGTGGCATAGACCTCCACCACTGCTCCCGCCGGTGCGCGGAAGGCCTTCACCTTTGCGGTATCCAGCTTTCCGTTCTCGATGTCGTCCTCACACGCAAGAAGGAGGACAAAATCGCCCGTGCCGATGTTGATCTCACTGTCCCTGTGGTATTCGAGGCAGTTGAGTTTTGTGTTGTGACCCCAGCACATGCCGAGCTGGAGCGGCATTCCGCCGTATGCGCGGTCGCGCAGCAGAGGAAAGATCCCGCAGTCTTCCAGTGAGCGGATAGATGCCTCATAGGCTGTTCCGGTCTCCGGGAGGGGGATGGCCAGCATCGCTTCCTGAAGCTCCTTCGTGTCATAGCCATCCAGAACCTTGCCGTATGGCCGGAATTCGGGATCATAGACAGAGAAAATTTTCAAATCCTTTCATCTCCTTGAACAGGGTTTTTTGTAGGGTAAGTGTATTGTATGGCAGATCGTCGCGGGATGCAAGTGCGATCCGTCACGAAGATCCGCTTTGTGCAGCCGGGTCTTCCGTCTTTTTCTTTTTGCCGTCCGGCCCCTTTCTCTTTCTGCTCCCGCTGCGGTTCTTCCGCATCAGGACAACGCTCTGCAGCAGGATGAAGAAGCTCAGCATCGCTCCGTTGGCCATTTCCTGCCACCAGGAAGCGTTCAGGGGGCTGAGGGCAATGATCTTCTGAATCGTGGCAAGGATCATGGTACCGAAGAAGGTCCCGATCACGCCGCCGACGCCGCCGGTGAGCAGTGTGCCTCCTATGATGGAGGAGGCGATGGCGTCCATCTCGCTGCGCATGGCCACGCTGGCGTTGCCTGCGGGCTTGTGCATCAGGAAGACGAAGCCTGCCAGACCGCTCAGCAGTCCGCTGATCACATAGCTCCAAAAGATCGTGTTTTTTACGTTTATTCCGAGCATCAGGGCGCTCTGCCGGTTGCCGCCGACCGCGTAGATGCCTCTGCCGAGCTTCGTGTAGCGAAGCAGGAGGAACATCAGAAAGACGACCGCCACCGCGACAACTGCCCCGATCTCGATCTTGGCCGGGATAAGATTGCCGTTCTGAGCAACATAGCCGAGCCAGGAGATTTTAAGTTTCGTGCTGACAAGGGCCAGAAATCCTTCGTTCGTCACCTTGACAGGATTCACGGAGAGGATCGTGGTCAGGCCCCGGGCAAGGAACATGCCCGCAAGCGTAACGATAAACGGCTGGATCTCAAGATGACTGACAAGAAAGCCCTGCAGAAGTCCGAATCCCAGTCCGATCCCGAGCGCGAGCAGGAATGTGAGAAGGATGCTGAGAAAAGCGCTTTCGATCCCGTTGTTGTTCAGGAACAGCGCACAGCTCATGACGGTCAGCCCGATCACACCGCCGACGCTTATGTTGATGCCGCCGCCGATCATGACGATCGTCAGGGCACAGGAGATGATGATGAGCGCCGCATTATCATTGAGCAGATCAAAGATCATCTGCGGCTTCAGGAAGCCGCCGCCGAGCGTGAGCATGGCTCCGATATACATGGCGGCAAAAATCCCTATGCTGATGAACATCAGCATCTGGGTATCGGTCAGCGGTTCACGCCGACCGAGCACAAAGCCTTTCCGTTTCTCTTTCATTCCGCTCACCCCTCTTTCTCCGCGCCTTCCGGCACAGGGACGGGGCGCAGTCGTTTCCAAAGGGCGGTAAGCTTGTTTTTGACCACCGGAGAACCGGCGACCACGATGATGATGATCACGATCGCCTTATACGCCTTGACGTTCACAGGCGCCACATTCATGGCATACAGTGTGGTTGTGAGCATCTGGATAATGTATGCGCCCAGGATGCTTCCGCTCAGCTTGAAGCGCCCGCCGCCTAGACTGTTGCCGCCAATGGCGACTGCAAGGATCGCATCCATTTCGATGTCCACCAGCAGGGTCTTGTGATTGAGCTGACCCAGGCGGCATACGCCTATCAGGCTGGCTACGGACACGCAGACGCCCAGCAGGATGAAACATATCAGTTTGATCATGATCGGGTTCATTCCGTTGAGTCTGGCCGCTCCCTGGTTGATACCGACCGATTGGATATAAAGGCGGAGGCTTGTAAATTTAAAAATCAGAAACAGCAGCAGCCCTACAAGTATCACTGCAAATATGGGAGTCGGGACGGGTATGCCCGGAATCGTCTTGCCAATTGAACTGATGATGCTGCTTTTCAGCTGCGGCGTGGCGTCGCCGTTGATCCAGTAGGCGATCGAGCGCGCGCAGGAATAGAGGATCAGCGTTGCGATCATCGGCTGTATCTTGAACACAGCCACCAGCGTGCCGTTGAAAAGTTTGAAGACTATGGTCGCAAGACAGCAGAGCACAAACGCAAGGATCACGCTGCCGATCGTAATGGCACCCATCCCCTGCAGGACTTTGACAAACACGGCGCCGGCGATCGCTCCGACCGCGCCGACCGAGATGTCCTGCCCGCCGCAGGCCGCGGTGACCAGTGTCATGCCCATGGCGATGATCGCCAGTTCGCTCGCGCTGTCTATAATGCTGATCAGGTTGCCGGTCAGTACGATATTCCCGGCGTTGTTAACGCGCATGCCGATCGAGAAAAAGCTTATGTCACGGAAGATGTTGAACACGATCAGAATGCCGAGCGCCACCAGCGGGATCAGCAGCTGACCGAGTCCGGAGGAAGTTTTTCTGTTCTGTTTCATTCTGCCTGTTCACCTCCCGCTATGGTCTTCATGACCTGTGCCTGCGTCAGATCATCACCCGTCAGTTCGCCGACGATCTTGCGGTCTCTCATGACGATCAGCCGTGAGCAGGTACGCAGCATCTCCTCTATCTCGGAGGAAATGAACGTTATGCTCATGCCCTCTTCCGCCAGCTTCAGCACCAGCTTCTGGATCTCCAGTTTCGTTCCGACGTCGATGCCGCGCGTAGGCTCATCAAGGATGAGATACTGCGGATGTGTGAGCAGCCAGCGGGCAAGGATGACCTTCTGCTGATTGCCGCCCGAAAGGGACCGGATCGGGGTCTCCTTGGAAGCCGTCTTGATCTGCAGCGCCTCGATGTATTCATCGGCAAAGGCTTCCGCGTCCGCACGGGAGATCGGATGGTTCATGCCCCGGATGACCTGGAGGGCCAGAATGATGTTTTCCCGTACGGAAAGATCAGCGATGATCCCGTCTCTGCGGCGGTTTTCCGGCAGATAGCCGATGCCGTTGCGGATGGCGTCGTGCGGTTTGCTGATCCGGACGGATTTCCCGTTCATCCGGATCTGGCCGCCGGTCACCTGATCCGCTCCGAAGATTGCCCGTACGCTCTCGCTGCGGCCGGAGCCGAGCAGTCCGGTGAATCCGTTCACCTCTCCGCGGCGTATGGAGAAATCAAAAGGCCTGCATTCCGAGCTGGACAGATCCTCCGCCTCGTACACCGTTTCCTCGCTGGCTGCGCTTTTCTGCCCGATGCGTTCCAGTTCCGCCAGATCGTCCAGGCTTTTTCCCATCATCTTGGCGACCAGCTCCACCTGCGGAAGCTGGCTCACGGGATATTCGCCCACCAGTTCGCCGTTTCGCAGAACGGTGATCCGGTCGCTGACCTCGTAGACCTGCTCCAGAAAGTGCGTGACAAAAATAATGCCGACGCCGCGGGCCTTCAGGTCGCGCATCAGGCGGAAGAGCATGGCAACTTCCTTGTCGTCGAGCGAGGAGGTCGGCTCATCCAGAATGAGTACCTTGCAGTTCATATCCACCGCCCGGGCGATGGCCACCATCTGCTGTACGGCAAGGGAGCACCGGGAGAGCTCCTGCTTTGCCCTGGCAGGAATGCCGAGGTTCTCAAGGATCTCCGTCGCCCTCTTCTCGTATTCTTTCCAGTGCACGACGCTGCCGCCCGTGCGGCCGATGAACAGGTTCTCGGCCACGGTCAGGTTCGGGCACAGCGTGATCTCCTGATACACCGTGCTGATGCCGATGTCCTGCGCCTGCTGCGGAGAATGGATATGCGCCTCTCCGGGGCAGCCCTCGATGCAGATGCTTCCGGCGTCTTTTTCATACACGCCCGTCAGCACCTTGATCAGGGTGGATTTGCCGGCTCCGTTCTCGCCCATAAGGGCATGGATCTCTCCCTTGCGCAGGGTGAAATCAACATTGTTCAGGGCTTTTACGCCCGGAAAGGAAATGCTGATCCCGCGCATGGTCAAAACGATTCCGTCTTCCATCCGTTCATCTCCTGTCTGATAGTTTCAAAAATAACGCGGTGCGGACCGCGGATCGCTCCACTGTTCCACACCGCGCTGTTCCGGTTTATGGATATGCAGGATAATACTTGGATTACTCGCCAAGTCCGTAGGTGTCAATGTCCTCCTGGGTGATCTTGGTGGCGTCAAAGCCTTTCTCCACGGAGATGATCTGGTTGAGCTCGTTGAGGCCTTCGATGGCTCCGCCGGCTTCGAGCGTCTTGATCATTTCATCGATCACGGCTGCCTGGAACGGGCTGCACTGGCCATCATAGTTCCAGTTGCCTGCCAGCAGCTCGCGGAGAGCCCACTTGTTGCAGTCAAAGCCCATCACGATGACATCGCCGTTCACGCCGTGGGTGATGCCGGCCGCGTCAAGGGCTTCCACAACACCGCCCGCCATGCCGTCGTTCTCGGCATAGACGATATTGAACGTTTCGCCGGCGTTGATGGCAGCCTCGGCGATCTTACGGGCTTCGTTCGGATCCCAGCTGTCGCCGCCGGTGCCTTCACGCACGATGGTCCACTTGGCATCCGCTGCGCACTTCTCAGTGAGAGGATCGCTGCGGCCGATCTGAGCTGCGGAGCCGAGCTGGCCCTGAATATGGAGGATGTTGTACTCGGAGAGATTCAGACTCTCGAGCCATGCAACAGCGGTCTCACCTTCCTGGCGCATGTCGGAGACGACAGCGGCAGTGTAGAGGCTGGGATCGCAGTCGATCATACGGTCAAACAGGAATACCTTGATGCCGGCTTCTTTAGCCTCTTTGAGGACCTCGTCCCAGCCGGTGGTCTCTGCGGCGGAGACAAGGATGTACTTCACCTGAGCGGTGATGAAGCCCTTGGCGGCCTCGAGCTGCTTGTCAGCGGTGGGAGCCGTAACGAAAGTGGCGTCATAGCCGTTCTCCTTGGTGAAGGTGTCGGTCAGGTTCTTGACGTTTGCTTCACGGTATCCGGACTCGGAAGGATCCAGATTGATGATACCGACCTTGATCAGTCCGCTGTCGGCGGATCCGCTTGCCGCGGGAGCTGCGGCCTGCTGTCCGCAGGCGGCCAGTGCGAATACCATCGCGAGAGCAATAAGCAGGGTGATAACTTTACGTGTCATTGCATCTTACCTCTTTCTCATTTTTTCTCTTATTTGTTTTTGTCCGAATGATTTCAGACTGTATGTGCATATGATAAAGCTTTGAAAACAAAAAATCAACAGTTGTACGCACAAAAAGCGTTTTTCGTGTGCTTTCACAATACAAATTTTCGCTCTGCACTTTTCGCTTGATACAAATCTTAAGAAAACGGAAGTTTTTTCAATTTTTAGTGAATTTTCAAAACTTTTCCATTTAGTTGAGGCGGTATCGTCATTTGTTCGCTTTGCACAATTCGTCTTGTTTTATTACAGACAAATCCGAATAGTCAACCTCATATAAAAAGATTTGTATTGAAAACATTCTGTCCTATGATTATAATTTGTTTGAAACCGATAGGACGGGAGATCGCATATGAATCCAAAGTATCAGATCGTTGCAGAGGCTCTCAGGACGGCCATCCGTGAGGGCACCTATCAGAAGACGCTCCCCACCGAGCAGGCGCTTTGCGCGCAGTTTCAGGTCAGCAGGCAGACCGTCCGTCAGGCTCTCTCCCTTCTGGAAACGGAACGGCTGATCGACCGGGTGCAGGGCAGCGGATCGCACATCCGCGAGCAGAAAGCAAAAGAATCCGGCAGACGCCTCTCCATCGCCGTCATCACCACGTATATCAGTGACTATATCTTTCCGAGCATTCTGCGCGAGATCGAATCGGTGTGCTCGGAGAACAACAGTGCCCCTCTTCTGTTCGCCACGCAGAACCAGTTCTCCAACGAGCGCAAGATCCTTCTCACCCTTCTGGAAATGGAAACGCTGGACGGTGTGCTGGTGGAGGGGACAAAGACCGGCCTCCCCAATCCGAATATAAAGCTCTATCAGAAGCTGATGGACCGGGGCGTTCCTCTCGTATTCATGCACGGCAATTACGAGCAGCTTCCGGACACGCTATCCGTTCTGGACGACAATGTCGCCGGCGGAAAAATGCTGGTGGATTATCTTTTCAGCAAGGGACATCGCCGGATCTCCGGAATCTTCAAGTTCGACGATCTTCAGGGCCGGCAGCGTTTTGTCGGTTATATGGACGCCATGCAGGAGCATGGTCTTCCGCTGGAGGACGGCAATATCCTCTGGTACAATACGGACCGGAAGGACCATTTCCTGCGGGAGGGCTTTGACGAAAAGCAGGCAGACGCCTTTTTCTCCTCCTGCAGCGCCGTTGTCTGCTACAACGATGAAATCGCTTCCAGGGTGGTATCCTACCTGAACAGAAAAGGGATCTCCGTTCCGGAGGATATCGCTGTTGTCAGCTTTGACAACAGCCAGTACAGCGAAATGTCCGTCCCGCGGATCACTTCCCTCTCTCACGAGCCTTATAATGTGGGCCGTATGGCAGCCGAATTGCTTTTCCAGCACCTGCGCGGCGAAAAATGCTCTTCCGCTCTCGCGCCGTGGACTCTCATTCAGAAAGAGAGCGGCTGAGCCCCGTCACAGACAGAATAGGACAGTTTTAAAGCAGGCGGATAAAACTCTTCCATCCGCCTGCCTTTCCTTTCTCTCCGCGGGGAAACACCCCTGAAAAAAGTGCTGTCATTTGGAATAATTTATGCTATACTTTAATATATGCAGAAAGTGAATGAATGAAACGACCATCACAACGACCGAAAAACCGAATGAGGGAGGAAGAGAACATGACCAGCAAGCCCGTTCCCGGAACAGACGGGAAGAAGTATGTCCCCTTTGATGAGCGTACCGGCGAAAGCTCCGTCGTCTTTTTCACGCGCGACCTTTCGGAGGAAGGCCTGAAAAAGATCTACGACAGAGTCGGCGGCGCACTCTGCGGGAAGATCGCCGTCAAGCTCCATACCGGTGAAGCTGAAGGCCCGAACATCATCCCCCGCCCCTGGGTAAAGGAGCTTTTCGAGAGCCGTCTCAAGGATGCGACCATCATTGAAACCAACACCTATTATGAAGGGACCCGGTTCACCACCGAAGACCATAGAAAGACCCTCGAGATCAACGGCTGGACCTTCTGCCCGGTCGACATCACAGATGCAGACGGTGTGGCAACACTTCCCGTAAAGGGAGGCAAATGGTTCGAAGAGATGCATATCGGCAAGACCATGCTGAACTACGATTCCCTGCTCGTACTCACCCACTTCAAAGGCCATGTGCGCGGCGGATTCGGCGGCAGCAACAAGAACATCGGCATCGGCTGCGCAGACGGACGCATCGGCAAGGCAGAGATCCACACAACACCGGGCGCCGGCATGTGGAGCATCGGCGAAGAGGAGTTCATGGAGCGCATGAGCGAGAGCACGAAGGCGACCGTCGATTATTTTGCACCGCACGTCTGCTTCATCAATACGATGCGCAATATGTCCGTCTCCTGCGACTGTGAGGGCCCTGAGGCAGAGCCCGTGGTCACGCCGGACATCGGCATCCTCGCCTCATTGGATATCCTCGCCGTGGACAACGCCTGCGTGGACCTGATCTACAGTCTGCCCGAGGGCGGCGGCAAGGCCATGATCGAGCGTGTGGAGAGCAGGCACAGTCTGCGCCAGCTGAGCTATATGAAGGAGCTCGGCATGGGAAATGACCGCTATACGCTTATCGACATTGATCATGACGACGCCGTGATCACCGCGGCAGAGGCCGTGAAGGACATTAAGCCCGGCTGGAAACCTGACCGCTACAACACCTTCTGGGGCAGGAACAGACACAATTGAATCGTTTAAAAACCATGTGAACAGATGCATGATCCGGACTGATTGAGGAGGTAGAAAGCATGAACAGCAAACCCGTTCCCGGCAAAGACGGAAACAAATATGTGCCGTTTGACCAGCGCACAGGTGACAGTTCCGTCGTATTTTTCACCCGCGACCTTTCGGAAGAGGGTATGAAGAAAATGTTTGACAGAGTAGGCAGTGTTCTTACGGGAAAAATCGCGGTGAAGCTCCATACAGGTGAAGCCGAGGGCCCGAATTTTCTTCCGAGACCCTGGATAAGGGAGCTTTTTGAAAGCCGTCTGAAGGACGCCACGATCATCGAAACCAACACCTATTATCCCGGCACCAGATATACCACCGAGGAGCACCGGAAGACCCTCGAGATCAACGGCTGGAACTTCTGTCCGGTTGACATCACGGACGAGCACGGTGTTGCCGCATTGCCCGTGAAGGGCGGCAAATGGTTCAAGGAGATGCACGTGGGAGAGAGCATGCTGAAATATGACTCCCTGCTGACACTCACGCATTTCAAGGGCCACGTGCAGGGCGGCTTCGGCGGAAGCAACAAGAACATCGGCATCGGCTGCGCCGACGGAAGGATTGGCAAAGGCGAGATTCATTCCACTCCGGGAGGTTTTTTCGATATCCTTGAGGAGGAACTGATGGAACGCATATCCGAAAGCACAAAGGCGACCATCGATTTCTTTGCGCCGCACGTATGCTACATCAACACGATGCGCAACATGTCCGTCTCCTGCGACTGCGAAGGCGTTAATGCGGAGCCTGTTGTCACCCCGGACATCGGCATCCTCGCCTCGCTGGACATCCTCGCCGTGGACAACGCCTGTGTCGATTTGATTTACAGCCTTCCGGGCGGAGGCGGTCAGGCCTTGATCGAGCGAGTGGAAAGCCGTCACGGTCTGCGCCAGCTCAGCTACATGAAAGAGCTCGGCATGGGCAATGACCGCTATACGCTTATCGACATCGATCATGATGACACCGTCATCACTGCGGCAGAGGCCGTAAAGGACATAAAGCCCGGCTGGGAGCCCGACCGCTACAATACATTCTGGGGCAGGAACAAGCACAGATAATACACAGACATCATACGGCAGCCGCAAAAAGCGGCTGCCGTTTTTCACAGACATCAGGATGGACACACTCTGTCCGGTATGATATTATCATCTCAACAAGAACCGGAGGCGCGGACCATGAAGAAAAAACTCAGCAGCAGTGTATCCGTATTCATTTCCTGTCTTATCCTTTTATTCATCCTGCCGAATTCCTCGCTGAAGCTCCTCGGGATGTATCTGCGTCATTACGGCCCTGATCCGAGGCTCTTGAAGTACTTCTGGCGCTCCTCTCCTTCCGGAACCCTCATGCTGCTCATCATGCTGCTGGTGATCGTTCTCATGATCGTTTCCTTCTTCAAGATTATCGTTTATTCTTCAAAACTCAAACAGTCGGGCGAAGCAGCACACACCGCGAGGCATGTCACCGAAGAGGCCATCAACTGCAGCCACAGCACCGGCAGGGCGAAGTATCTTGAGCAGATCGAAGGGTTTCTCAGGACCGGCCTGATCGACCGCGCGGAATACAACGAGCTCAAAGCCCGATACGAAAGACTGAACATTCCTGACGACTACCATGGATAAGCAACGGCCTTCTCCTCCCGGAGAAAGCCGGTATCCCACATAATATCATGAAAAGGCGCGGACACTTGTCCGCGCCTCTGATTTATCCGTCTATGAGAGCGTTCAGTTCCGAGACCGCCTTTTCCGGATCATCCGTGAAAATCCTCTTATCACAGAAAAGCGATATTCTTCTCTGTTCATCGGCGTGCCGCATGCGGACATCCACCTCCACGGGCGTTCTCGCCGTTTTTTCATAAATGCTCCTGAGGATCTCCGGATCGGAAGGCTCCATATACACACATATGGCCTCGGGCATATTCTTGTTCAGCATGGCGGCTCTCTCCGTCTCGAGCAGGAGGACCACATTTTTCCCGGCATCGAGCTGCTCGGTCACGAGCCGCCTTGAGGTGCCGTAATCGTTCCCCGCAAACTCCGTACACTCGAGCATATCGCCCTTGGCCTTCATCTCTTCCCACTGCTCCAGTTCAAAAAACCAGAAGCTTTCGCCGTTCACTTCTCCGGCTTTCATCTTCCGCGCGGTGACCGGGACGACTCTGCCGATATCTCCCCTGCCGTCGATCACTTTGGCAACGATTTCCCTGAGGCCCGCTCCGGAAGGTCCGCTTATCACGAAAAGTCTGCTCATGTCTGTCTCCTCCGCTGCTGTTTCTTGTTATATTATAACAGCGCAGACGCTCAAAGGAAACTGTTTTTTCGGAGTGCGTGACCGCTGTGAATTAAAACTTGTTCGTGATTTTTCCGCACCCTTGTGTTATGCTGAAAAAAGAAAGGAAGGGCAGGATCATGCGGCTTTTATACGCAGAAGACGAGAAGTCCCTTGCAAAGGCTGTCTCGACCATACTGATCAAAAGCAACTACTCGGTGGACGTTGTCCATGACGGGGAAGCTGCACTGGATTATCTTGCCACGGAAAACTACGACGGCGTGATCCTAGATGTGATGATGCCCAAGGTCGACGGGATCGAGGTTCTCAGGCGGATGCGCGCCGCAGGGGACCGTACCCCCGTCCTGCTTCTCACCGCGAAGTCTGAGATCGACGACAGGGTCACCGGACTCGATAGCGGAGCGAATGACTATCTCACCAAGCCTTTCGACATGAAAGAGCTCCTCGCGAGGATCCGGGCCATGACGAGAGTGCTTTCCGTCCAGCCGGACACGAGACTCTCCGTCGGGAACGTGACGCTCGACTGCGCAAGCTATGAGCTTTCCGGCCCGGGCGGACATGTGAAACTTGCAAACAAGGAGTTCCAGATGATGGAGATGCTCATGCGCAATCCCCGGAAGCTCATCTCCACGGAGCTGTTCATGGACAGGATCTGGGGCTATGACAGCGAGGCGGAGCTGAACGTGGTATGGGTGTATATCTCCTATCTGCGCAAAAAACTCGCCTCTCTGGAGGCGGACGTGCAGATCAAGGCGCAGCGCGGCACGGGCTACTATCTGGAGGTGCAGACATGATCCGCAGGCTGCAGAAGAAATTCATTTTCCTTGCCGTGCTCTCCGTTTTCACCGTTCTGCTCGTGCTGATCGGTGCCATAAACATCATCAATTACCGCAATATGGTCGCAGACGCAGACAGTACCCTGCAGATCCTGGCAGAACACAAGGGTTATTTCCCGATCCAGTACAGGACGCCCCCGGAAGACGACGGGCAAAGCGGCGCTCCCTTCGGACGCAGAAACGCGACGCCGGAACTGCCCTATCAGACAAGGTACTTCACGGCTTTCTTCGACGGAGACGGAAAACTCTATCACATAAACATGGAGAACATCGTTTCCATAGACGGCACAGGAGCCATATCGCTCGCGCAGGAGACTTTCGAAGCCGGAAAGGAGAAGGGCTTTGCCGGGGACTACCGGTTCCGCAGATGCAGCACCGAAACCGGGACCATGCTGATCTTCCTGAACATCAGCCGGGAGCAGGCCACGGTGCATTCGTTCCTGCTGGCGAGCATCGCGATCTCGCTCATAGGTCTGCTTGCCGTACTGCTGCTGCTCATCCTCTTCTCCGGCAGGATCGTACGGCCCATCGCCGAGAGCTACGAGAAGCAGAAGCAGTTCATAACCGATGCCGGACATGAGTTGAAGACTCCGATCACTATCATCAACGCGGATGCCGATGTACTTGAGACCGAGCTTGAGGGCAGCGAATGGATAGCGGACATCCGGAAGCAGACCGGAAGACTCACGAGCCTCACTTCGGACCTTATCTATCTATCCAAGATGGCAGAGGACGGCACCGGGCTCATGATGACCGGATTCCCTCTCTCCGACACTGTGGAGGAAACGGTGCAGTCCTTCCGAGCGGTGGCGATGAGCCGGAACCTGTCGCTCTTCGAGGAGATCCAGCCGGGCATCAGCATGAACGGAGACGAAAAGTCCATCGGCAGGCTCGTGTCCATCCTGCTGGACAATGCCTGCAAGTATACCCCCGAGGGCGGAAGCGTTTCCGTCTCCCTTGAAAAAAGCGGCAGGAGCATCCAGCTCACCGTGAACAATACCGCGGAGAACATTGCGCAGGGCAGCGCGGACATGCTGTTCGAACGCTTCTACCGTGCCGATTCCTCGCGGAACTCAGAGTCCGGCGGCTTCGGCCTCGGCCTTGCGGTGGCGAAAGCTGTTACCGAAGCGCACAAAGGAAAGATCCGCGCCTGGTCCGATGACGGCGCCTCCCTCAAGGTACGGGTGGAGTTCCCTGCCTGAATCGGGACAGAGCAAAACAAAAGACCGGCGGTTTGTTGCTGCCGGTCTTCTTTTTATAAAAAACTGTCCGTGCAAAAACAGTTTATATGTGCTATAATGCTTTCAACATAAACATTTTGCGGCCCGCTTCTTTATGGAGGCGGGTCAGCGTTCGGCATGAGAAAAAATGGAAGACAAGAAGACAAGCGTTCTTTACAGGATAATAAGATGGCTCGTGCGGCTTTTCTCGCCTAAATATAAGCTTTTCGGCACGGAGAACATCCCGGAGGGCGAGTGCATCATTGTCGGGAACCACTGCCACATGCAGGGGCCGATCGCCGGTGAGCTCTACACCCCCGGTCTGCACGACGTCTGGTGCGCAGGAGAGATGATGCACCGTGAAGAGGTGGCCGCCTATGCCTTTCAGGATTTCTGGTCGAGCAGGCCGAAGGCTTTTCACTGGTTTTATCGGCTCCTGAGCCACCTTATTACGCCGCTCGCCGTGCTCATCTTCAACAGCGCGCATACCATTGCCGTCTATCACGACGCACGTCTGAAGACAACACTGCGGGAGTCGATCGCAAGGCTGAAGCTCGGAAGCAGGATCGTCATTTTTCCGGAGTGCTACACCCCGCACAACAACATCGTGTACGATTTTCAGCAGAATTTTGTGGACCTGGCGCGCTTTTATTACAGAAAGACCGGAAAAGCGCTGCGCTTCGTCCCGCTCTATCTTGCGCCCTTTCTCGGCTCTGCCCACTACGGCGAGCTCGTGACCTTCGATCCGAAGGCTCCCATTGAAGAAGAACGCGAGAGGATCTGCCGGTACCTGATGGACGAAATAACCCGGATGGCGGTTGCGCTTCCCGAGCACACCGTTGTTCCCTATCCCAATGTGACCCGTAAGCATTACGGTAAGAATCTGCCCCTGGAGGACTATACGATTGAAGCAGAGAGTTGATTACAGCGGATTCTCGCTGCGCCGTCTGAATGAGCCGCGTTTTTCGCATCTGAAGCTGCTGGCCGGATGGATCGGTTATTTTGCTCTCTATTTTATAACAGAGAACCTCATCCCTTACGAAAAATGCCACCCGGTCTGGTGCCGGCTGGACGATCTGATCCCCTTCAACGAATACTTCGTGATCTTCTATGTCGGCTGGTACGTGCTGGTGTTCGGAGCGCTGGCCTACACGCTTTTCTACGATGTAGAGAACTTCAGGAGAATACAGATCTATATTATGATCACACAGGCTGTGGCGATGGCGGTGTATATCATCTGGCCGAGCAGGCAGGACCTGCGGCCGGATGTGTTTGAGCGAAGCAACTTCTTCACCTGGATCCTCGGGATCATCTACGGATTTGACACGAGCACGGGCGTGTGTCCCTCGCTGCACGTGGCATACTCCCTCGGGATCCTCTCGGCCGCGCTGAAGGACAGGCTGCTCAAGCCGATCTGGAAGATCCTGCTGACGGTGTTCGTTATCATGATCTGCCTTTCCGTCTGCTTTGTGAAGCAGCACTCAGCAGTCGATGTTTTCGCGGCGCTGCCCCTGGGACTTCTCGCAGAGATCCTTATCTACGGGAAGAGCTACTGGCTGCCAAAATTCCGCGGAGAGCGCGCGGATCCGGAATAAGGGCATACCTGCAAAAGAGGTACCCGTGCAGTAAGCACGGGTACCTCTTTTTTTACTGGAAGCTGTATCCCTTTTCGGTGAGGGATTCAATGAACCGGAGGAACGTCGCCTTATCGAGAAGCGGATACGGCACATAGCCCCGTACCTCGTGGAACGAGGCGATCAGCGCCTGTTCATCCAGCCATAGGATCTTTATGCCTTTCATATTCTGTTTCTCCTTTCAGTCAGTTCACCGGGAAGCGCTCAGCTCCGCGAGCCTTGCAAGCGTTAGCGTCGCGCTTTCGGGAAGCGATATATATACCCCGTCATGACTCATGTGATCATAGAAATCGGTCTCTCCATCCGTGGGAACGGAAATGAGCTGAATGGATATGCTCACTCCCGCATACAGATCTTCGCCTTTGAGATATTCGTACCAGGGATCGCGCATCCTGCCGGCCTTGATATCCGGAAGTATGCACTCGTTATAGAGCGCTTCGGCCTCCTCGGCCGTCAGCACCATCTGCATCGCGATCTCCGGATGGCGCACATCGCCCTCAATATAGTTGCCGTACTTGTCGTATTTGGGCTCGTTGTACACGGAGGCATCATAAATGTTTTCCGCTGTGACGGGCACTGCCGGCGTATAACGCCAGAGGCACGCCTCCAGTGAGTTTTCTATATCATGCGCCCTGACCACATCGGATCCTTCGGCGAAGTTTTCCTCCTCCGGTGCTGCGATACGGTAATACCTGGCGAAAGTGGAACCGTCTTTCATGATATAGCACATGCTGACATAATAGGCCTGATCCGAAGTCTCATGGTGCTTCTTGTTCCCGATGATGCTGCTGTGCAGATCATACACGGCCTCGATGTTCTGCCTTTCCTTCAGAGGAGCGTAGTTCATCAGGCTGTATTCCACCTGCTCCACTTCGGAAAGATCGGGGAGTCTCTTCTCATAGCCGGTGAGGTCGCATTCCGCTGCGATCACAAAAGCAAGGCATACCGCCGCAACGATCGCAAAGCCCTTCCAGTCGTCCCGGAAGACACGGAGACTCTTGCTGATGAGCATCTTGGCTGCGAAATATCCGATGAAAGCGCCCGCGATCATCAGCACGGCGAAGACCAGCGCCAGAGCGGTTCCTCTGAGGACTCCCTGCAGAAAGATCTGGTACAGCACCACCGGAAGGACGATGGCGCAGCCGAAGGCCATGCAGTATTTGAAGATGGGCTTGAGCACCGGTATGGCAACTGTATCGGACGCCGTCTCCATGCGGCGCTTCCGGAAAAGAAGCAGCGCAAGGACGGAGAAGAGAAGGCCCGCGATAAAGAAGCAGAATAAATAGCCTGCTCCGAACAGCTCGACCTTGTCATAATAAATCATACCGAGATCATCATTATGACTGCTTACGTTAACAAACAGATTGCTCGCCATATAGATCAGCGGAGAGAATATCAACAGTTTTCCCCCGTTGAATACGGAACCGAAGACCAGCGCGCTCAGGATGCACACTACCGAGGTCTCGGCAATGGCAGCCGTGAAGCCGAGCACCGCGTATACCAGAGGCAGGATAAAGAGGCTGCCCGTGAGCATGGCGCAGAAAGTGCCGAAACCGTAGAAGCCTATGTTGCCCATCGCAACGATGCCGAGCCACCGGAACGCAAGAGCGGGACTGACAGTGCCCGGGAACGCCGCCATGGTGATGAGCGCTGCAATGATGTCCGCCGCGAGCAGCGGAACGATGCCCGTGAGCCATGCGGTCACGAAGAGCGTCTCCCTCTTTACGGGGAGAGAGCACATCATATTGCAGGTCCTGGCGTTATACAGGAAGCTGAACATGGCCATCACGGCGATGATGCTCACCACGAAGGAGGCCTCTGCAAAGATAACGGCGCAGTTGAGAACCGTCTGCTCCACCCAGAACTCCACGGGCATGTGCCATGCATCCCAGTACGGGCTTTGGCTGAGACCGCTGTAGAGGTTCAGCGGCAGCGCGAAGATGAGCACGGCGAGCCAGCATGACCAGATAGGCCAGCATCTTTTCAGGAGATTCAACGATATGGTTTTATTAAACAATGATGTTCCGGACTTCATATCCCGTACCCCCCAGTTCGTAAATGAAAATCTCCTCGAGATTCAGCGGGATGGTCTCGCAGTATACCGGAGAGATCTCCGCGATGCGCTCCTCGACCTCTGCGGCTTTGCCGCGGACGATGATCTGCTCGAGCCTGCCGGTGCTGCTCCTGCCGAGGACCGCCAGTCCTTCCGGCAGTTCCGTGCCGTCCTGCAGGACAAGCTGCAGTTTGACGATATTGTTCTGCAGTTCATCGAGGGAGCGCTCGATCAGCATCTTTCCCTGCTCCATAATGCCCACATGGTCGCAGACATCCTCCAGTTCCCTGAGGTTGTGGGAGGAGACGAGCACCGTTGTGCCGTTTTCGGCAACGTCGGCCATCAGGATGCCCCATACGTTCCTCCTCATCACCGGATCGAGTCCGTCGACCGGTTCATCCAGCAGGATCACATCGGGTCTGCAGGAAACCGCTATGCGGAAAGCCGCCTGCTTCTGCATGCCCTTGCTGAGCTTTCTCACAGGTCTCGTCTCCTCCATGCCGAAGATCTCGCCCAGTTTCTTGAATCGCTCCTCGTCGAACGCAGGGTAGATGCCTTTGTAGAAATTCTTCATGTCTGAGACGGTAGCCTGCGTATAATAGAAGATGTCGTCGGGAATATAGGCGATGCGCGATTTAACTTCCGTGTTCTCATAAACGGGCTGCCCGTCGATGAGCACGTCGCCGCTGTCGGGTATATAGATGCCCGCCAGGTGTCGGATCAGCGTGGATTTTCCGGCGCCGTTCGGGCCGACGAGCCCGTATACCGCTCCCTTGGGGACTTTTACATCCAGCTCGTTCAGAGCCCGGAATCCGTCAAAACTCTTGCAGAGCTTTCTTGTCTCAATCATCGTTGTACTCCTTCCTGATCAGAGCGATGAACTCCTCCTCGCCGATCCCGGCATGCCGCAGCTCGCGCGCGATCTCACTCATCTTCGTACGCAGCTCCGCCCGTCTCTTTTCGGCGGCCTCATCCCTCTGGCTGACGAAGCTCCCCTTCCCGGGCACCGTGCAGATAAAGCCTTCCGTCTCAAGTTCCCGGTACGCGCGCTGGATCGTATTGGGGTTGATCGCCAGCTGTGAGGCCAAGTCCCTCACGGAAGGCATCCGCTCCCCTTCCTTGAGCACGCCCGAGATGATCAGATTCCGGAAGCCGTCTTTCACCTGCTCGAATATCGGTCTTCTGTCCCGGTAGTTGATATTGATCATCTGACCACCATCCTTCTGTCCTTTCTTGCGTATTAACTGTATTAACTGAGTTAGTACAGTTAATATAACACCGTGCTTCTTTTCTGTCAACAGCTTTTTTTCGGATGAAAAAACGGCCCCCGTGAGGAGGCCGTTTCCCTGTCAGCTGTCAAGCCGGATTGAGCAGAGCAACCGTTCCGCCTATCAGGAGGATCCCGATGGCAAGAACGACCATTCCGGCAAATGCGAGGGCGATCAGGATCCCCGGAAAAACCACGATGAACAGAAGAACCCTGAAAAGCCCCCACGCTGCCCGTATCGCGACGCGGATCACACGAAACAGAAACAGCATCACAAGAACTGCAAACAGAACCTCAAGCATTCCGATCACCTCCGTTCCAGACCAAACGCTCTCTTTTTCACTCAGTGTGTCAGATCCTCGGCTTCATCCATGAGCAGTGCGGCAATGAAATACACGAGCACACCGCTTCCCCAGTTTAAAGTGAGCAACACAAAGCCGATCCTCACGAACAGCGGATCAATCCCGAGATACTCCGCGATGCCGCCCGCAACCCCACAGACGATTCTGTCCCTGCTTTTACGGATCTTTTTCTCTTTCATCTGTATCACTCCTTCCTTTTCTTTCTATGTCCATAATAGACCCGCTCTCGGGTATAATACATAGATACAGAAATCAATTATCGACACTTATTATTCTTTTGCGGCAAAATAAAACAAGACCGGCAGTTACCTGCCGGTCTTGTTCAGAATCCACTTCATCAGTCGCTGAACGAGTCCTGGAAAGAAAGCGGGAAGTCGTAGATCTCGTGCCCTGTTTCGAGGTCTTTGCCCTCGACCGTCAGGCGCAGATTTTGTGCTCCCGTTGCCTCAAGAAAGGTGTTGACGAGGCTCGCGATGGTGAGAGCCTCTCCGGAGGTACCCATCCTGCAGACAAAATCCCTGAATTCCCCGCTCAGGTCGAGGTGCAGCGTACCTTCCGCATCCGTCTCGCAGCTGAGCAGTTCCGTTTCGCGCGGAATGACATGGGCAATCTTCAGCGCATAGAGGATGTACGAAGCCTCCCTGCTGTAAACCGGCACATCCGCAGTAAGCAGGTACATGACCTGATCATCGGGAAAATACACCCTGACATGCTCCGGGCGCTCCAGGGCAAGGCCTTCATAGAGGGAAGTGAAGAGCATGTCGGCATCGAGGGCGTCCCAGCTGTACAGCGGCGTATAGCCCGCATCCTCGAGCACAGCGGTATCACCGAAGGCACGCGACACAGCGGAAGACCAGATCGCGCTGAACTTTTCCGGAAAGTCGATGGGAATGCCGGTCTCCGTCTCCGCGTCGGGACTCAGATCATGTCCGGACGCGAAGCTTTCACCGGTCTTCCGGACCTTTGCGATGCGGTCAGGAGAATCCTCCGCTTCGATGGAGACATACCAGTCGAGCAGCATGGCGGCGTATCTTGCGGCAGACAGGGAACTGCCGGCCGTGCCGGGATAGTATCTCTCGTATATGTTCTCAAGCAATTCGCAGCCGGCGGTTACAGACGGATCTTCCGCAGCAGCGGCATCGGGCACGGGCTCCTCAGGTGCCGGCACTGCAGCGGTCTCCTGCACAGGCGCCTCAGGCTCCGTCGGGGCGGATGCCGCCGGAACGGACGGGGCGCTTTCCGCCGCGCAAGCGGAAAAGCCGAGACACAGAGAAAGGATCAGGCAGAAAACAAGCGCGTTTTTTAAATTATGCTTCATTTCCGCTCCGGTCAAAGCACTGCTTTTATGGCAGCGAGCAGATCACTGAATTCCTCGAATGCAGGGAGTTCGGGATAGTCGGCTTTGATCTTTTCCGTAGTCCTGAAGAGGAAGCCGTGTTTGCTCGCATGGATCATTTCAAGGTCGTTGTAGCTGTCTCCGGCCGCTATCGTGTCGAAGCCCATGGACTGCATGGCCTTCACGCTGGTGAGCTTCGAGTGTGCGCAGCGCATCTTGTATCCGGTGATCTCGCCGTTTTCGGAGACCTCGAGCGTGTTGCAGAAAATGCTCGGCCAGTCGAGCTTTTTCATGAGAGGCTTTGCAAACTGCTCGAAGGTGTCGCTCAGGATGACCACCTGCGTGATGCTGCGGAGCTCATCGAGGAACTCCTTCGCGCCGGGCAGCGGATCGATCTTCGCGATGGTGTCCTGGATCTCCCTCAGGCCGAGACCGTGCTCCTTCAGGATGCCGATGCGCCATTTCATCAGCTTGTCGTAGTCGGGTTCATCCCGGGTGGTCCTGCGGAGCACCGGGATGCCGGACGCCTCGGAAAAGGCTATCCATATCTCAGGGGTAAGAACTCCCTCCATATCCAGACAGACTATGTTCATATCGTTCTCCTTATATCTGCGTTATTGTTGTTTATTTCGACAGGATTTCGAGCACGTAGGTGAGCATATCCTCTTTTTCGATCACATCGGTGTGGAGGACTTCGGCGCTCTCGAGGTTTGCGAGATTCCCCGGGATGGGGACGCCGCTGCGTTCATTAAGGCGCCGCATTACGGCGAATTCATCCTCTTCCGGCGTTTCGCCGAGAGCTTTGAGGCAGGCAGCGGGGAATTTGTACGGTGAGGCAGTCGACAGCACCACCACGGGCTCCTCCCCGAAGCTGTCCATAAAACGGTCGCACACGTTCCATGCCACGGCGGTGTGCGGATCCATCAGATACCCACATTCACGGAAGACTTTCCCGATCGTCTCCAGAGAGCTTTCGTCGTCGCAGGTTCCGGCGGCAAACCCGCTCTGGAGCTTCTTGAGCAGTTCTGCACGGATCTCATATCTGCCCTCTTCACTGAGCTTTTTCATCAGTCCGGCAACATATTCCTCGTCTTCCGAAAGCAGGAAGAGCAGTCTCTCCAGATTGCTGGAAACGAGGATGTCCATCGAGGGCGAATTTGTCTTGTAGAATTCCCTGCGCTTATCGTACACACCGGTCGTGATGAAATCGGTGAGGACTTTGTTCTGGTTCGAGGCGCAGACCAGCGTGCCGACGGGAAGGCCGAGGAGCTTAGCAAACCACCCGGCGAGGATATCACCGAAGTTGCCGGTTGGCACAACATAGTGCACTGTGTCTCCGACGCGGATCCTGCCTGCCGAAACGAGATCTGCATAGGCCCGGAAGTAGTACATCACCTGCGGAGCGAGTCTGCCGATGTTGATGGAGTTTGCCGAGCTGAGGCTCTTGCCGCCGAGATCCATGTCCCTGCAGGCTGCGAAGACCTTTTTCACGCCCGTCTGGGCATCGTCGAAATTGCCCCGCACCGCGCAGACCTTCACGTTAGCACCTTTCTGAGTGCTCATCTGCAGCTCCTGCACGCGGCTGACGCCCTTATAGGGATAGAACACGACGATGCGCGTGCCCTCGACATCGTGGAAGCCTTCAAGCGCGGCCTTGCCCGTGTCGCCGGAGGTGGCCGTGAGGATCACAACGTCGTCCTTTGCCCCCTGCAGGGCGCGTCCAGCGGTGACCAGCTGTGGGAGAACGCTCAGCGCAACGTCCTTGAACGCGCTCGTGGGACCGCGGAAGAGTTCGAGGACATATCTGTCCCCCACCTTGACGGTGGGAGTGAGGTCCTCCGTCTCAAACTTGTTGAAATAGGCTCTTTCCACGAGCTCCCGCATGTCCGGGAAATCCGGCAGGAGCGCATGGAGGATCATCGCGGACATGTCCCTCGATGAACAGCCGAGCGCGGCCTTCCAGTCGAAGTCGATTTTTGACGAATCGGCGATATACAGCCCGCCGTCAGGGGCAATGCCGTCCAGCACGGCGGTGACGGAATCCGCTTTGTATGCGCTGCTTCTTGTGCTTTGGTATTCCATATGCGTTCCTCCTTCAGGTCAGGATCATTTTGCCAGATGAGCGCCGCCTCCGCGGCTCGGACGTCTGCGCTCTGATGAGCCGTCTTCCTCCGGCGCGGAATGGCTCCCTCTTTTTTCTCCGGAGGGTGAGGCTGCCTTCCCGGCAGGAGTTTTCTTTCTTGCACCGGACTCTTCCCCGGAAAGCTCTCCTCCGAAATACTCCATCGCTCCGTTATAGAAGCAGACGAGGGCAGCGGAGAGCAGGATGCCGCCTATTATGTCTGTGAACCAATGTACGCCGGAAATGAGCCTGCCGACCACCATCAGCGCGATGATGCCATAGCATGCGATCCTTGCGATCGCACAGAGCGCTTCGTTTTTTGTCAGTCTGCCGATCTGTGCCGGCGCCGTCATCATGATGCAGATGACGAGCACGGTGTGCGAAGAGGGATACGATGCCTCAAGGCCTTCGTCGAGAATGACGGGCCTGTAGTTTACCACACAGAGTTCAAAGAAGACATAGGCCAGCAGGACGACCACGTAAAACACGCCGAGGATGATGATCTCCCGGTCCACCTCCCGCAGACTCCTTGTCCGGATGAACTGGAACACGCCGACCGCTGCAAAGCCCGCTGCGGTAAGCAGTGCAAGAATCCCGAGAAGCTTGGTGAGCATCTCGAAGAAAGGATGCTCTCCCAGAAAGCCGAACACAAAGCCGTTCAGCGCGGCGAAACCGACCGTTGAACCCTCCGGGCCGATGGCCTTGACATCGATCACTTTTATGAGCAGCGTGAAGGCCACGAAGATTGCGAACCAGATCACGCCTTTTCTGAAATGTTTTCTGAGGATACTCTCCATAAAAAACCTCCCCGCTGCACCGGGCAGCGGGGATATTATATCATGCATTAAGGATATATCAAAGTTTTTTATAAAGTTCAGCCGAAGTAGTCTCCCCAGCCGAAGCCGAAGGGATTGCCGCCGTACCCGTATCCGTAGCCATACGGATCATAGGTGTCTTTCTCTTCCTCCTCGATGGTGATTTCCGCAGACTGCTTCTGCTCGCCGATGACCACCTTGATCTCGATCTCCTCCCTGTCTCTGTATACAGAGAGGGTGATCACATCGCCCGGCTTCTTCGCCGTGACGATATTCACCAGTTCACCGCTCGTGGTGATGGCCACGCCGTCCACAGCATAGATGATATCGTTCTCCTGAAGGCCTGCCTCATCTGCGGGACCGCCTGCTGTCACGCTTGCGACCCTCGCTCCGCTTCTTGCGTAGATCGAGGCGTCCTCACTGACGGTCATCACGGAGACTCCGATGTAGGGCTTGGAGATGTAGCCGTTCTCAATGATGCTCGAGACAATGTTCTTCACGCTGTTGATCGGGATGGCAAATCCGATGTTGTCGATGGAGGCGGTGCCGGACATGACAGATGTGGAATACTTGGCATTGGTTATGCCGATGACTTCGCCGTAGAGATTGAACAGGGCGCCGCCGGAGTTGCCGGAGTTGATGGCGCAGTCGGTCTGGATGAGAGACATGCTGTTGTTGCCGGAAAGGGTGACGTTCCGGTTGAGCGCGCTGATGACGCCCTGCGTGAGGCTGAAGGTGAGCTCGCCGAGCGGGTTGCCGATCGCGATGACCGTATCGCCGACGTTCATGTTGGCGGAATCGCCGAGAACAACCGGCGTGAGCCCTTCCGCTTCGATTTTGAGGACTGCGATATCGTTGTTCTCATCTCCGCCCACAATGGCCGCCTTGTACTTATCGCCGTCAAAGGTGGTGACGGTGATGCTGCGGCTTCCCTCAATGACGTGGTAATTCGTGATCACATAGCCGTCTTCCGAGATGATAAAGCCGGATCCGGAAGCGGCGGAAGGAGTGGAGTAACCCCAGTAGTTGGTGGTCCCCTCTGCGCTTATGCCCACCGTGGATGCAACATTGACGGCATATACCTCAGCCGCGGTCATGAGCTTGCCGGTATCGATGTCATTGGTGCTGATAAGGGAGGAGTCTCTCCTGCCGGTGAGAATGCTGACAGAGTCCTCATCCGCTCCGGCTTCCTGGGCAGCAGGTTCCTGTGTGGGTTCGGGAAGAACTTCCTGGACCGCTGCGGGCTCCTCGGTCACTGCGTTCCTGTCCTCCGCTCTGTTCATCATGAACAGAGCGCCGCCGATGCCGGCCGCCCCGCCGATGATGGCACAGCAGAGGATCAGGGCAAGGACCTTGAAAAAGCCGCCCTTTTTCTTTTTCTTCGGAGCATCGGGCAGATCGCTGAAGTTGGGCGCGGCGGAACGGACCGGCTCACGGGATGAGACGGGAGGCACGCTTTCACGCTGTTCTGCAGCAGGGGCGGCAACAGGTTCCGGGGAGGCCACAGGAACACTCTGCTCCTCCGGGTCGCTGCGGACTATTCTTTCTCCCGTTTCCGGATCGAAATTATATCCGCTGGTATCGATTCTGTCTTCTTCGTTCATTTAAATCCTCTCCTTATGAGTTTTTCTTATGGTTGAATTATAGTTTGATCAACCTTAAAGGAACTTTAAAGATGACCCGTGATATATGAACAGTTCATTAACTCATTAGGAGAACAAAAGAGCAGGCCCGCATCTGAAGATGCGGGCCTGTTTAGATTATAGGTTTTTCAGATCAGATGAACCATCCGATCACAGCCGCAACAGCGGCAGCAACTGCAGCAATTGTGCAGATCAGGGTGGTCTTCTCCTGCTTCTCGAGCTTTGACTTGAGCTCGGCTATGACTTTCTCAGGGCCGCCTTCCGGTGCGGGACCTGGCATCGGGGGAGGTGCCGGTCTGTCCTTGCAGGGCGCTTTGAGCATATCCTTGAGCTCGTCGATGGCCTGCTGGGTATCGAAGGCAGTATCCTGCACTTCCTTTGCAAGATCTCCGATGCTGCCGATGATCTCTGCCTTCATCGCTTCGTTGCTGGTGAGCACGTCCCCTTGAACGGCAAGCAGTTCGTTGGCTACAACGTCCATTTCTTCGATCATTTCGTTTTCTTCCATGATGACACCTTCCTTTATTATTCTTTATCGAGTCCTCTGCACATATAATACTGTATCGCGCCGTTTTTTTAAATAGTTTTTTGAATTTTTATCAATATGTCTCTATTAACAGCTTATCTCCGAGTCCAAAGGGATCTGACCCGTCCGGGATGACGCAGCTGGCAGGTATCCTCAGGCTAGTGAGTGATTCCGCTCCCTTGAACACATCCGCGCTCAATTCTTTCACGGTTGCAGGGAACTTAAGCGACTTCAGCGACGAACAGCCGGCAAAAACCCTGCTGCCCACCGTCACCACGCTTTCCGACATGCGGACCGTTTCGAGCCGTTCGCAGTTTTCAAATGCACTGTCCCGGATGATGATGACGCTGTCCGGGATGTGGACCTTCTGGAGTCTGACGCAGTCTTTGAATGCGCCTTCGCAGATCTCCACGACAGGGTACTGATTCCGCACTGTTTTCTCGATAGTGAGATATTTCATGTTTTTCGCTCCGCCGACACTGCCCACCGCATAAGCGGCATTGTTCCGGATCTCGTACACGACAGAGTTTTTTTCCACCTTCGGGTACTCTATCTGCGCCTGTTCCGGCTGCTGGTTATAGTCGGGTATCACCACTCCGCTGTCCTGCACTGCCTGCGCTTCCGCCGGAACGGCAGTCTCAGCCGGGATCACCGTTTCCTTTTCCCCTGACTCTCTGTCTGAGAAAAGAAGGACGATCAGCGCCGCGACGAACAGCAGAACAAAGAGCAGACTGAATATTCTGGCAGGGCTCTTCTCCTTTTCAGGGCGAGCAGAAAGATCGGCTCCTTCGGCCTTTTCGGCATTCTCTTCTTCTGAACTATGTTTTTTCCACGAAAAAAGATTCAATCGTATTCTCCTGTTGTGCCGTACGCGGGGCAGGCTGAAACGTGCACGGCACCCGGTATTATATTTGCTGCAATACATAAAGGAGCGCTGCCCGCGCTCCTTTATGCATGATTCTTATCATTCGGGGCCTGCCGGCGGTTTATCCTCTCTCCTCGTCAACGAGCTTGGCAAGACCGCCGACGGTCTTCGCGGCGGAAGCCTCAGTCACGGAAATGACCGCGTCGAATTCGTCCTCCAGTCTGGCAACAAGGCCGACGAACAGAACGGACGGGCCCTGCATGGAATCAAGGAGCGTATCGGGTCTGATGGATGCCTCATCTACCTTATAGGTTTTGGCGAACATCTTTCTGAGTTCTTTGAAGGTCTCGGTCTCTTCAGCGGAATCTGCTGCCTCTTCCTTCCTGGCCTCAGCAGCGGGAGCGTCCACGGGGGCATCGAGATCCAGGCCGTCTATGAGTCTGGCAAGGCGTCCGATGGTCTTTGCGGCGGCAGCTTCGGTGACAGAGAGGATCGTATCGAACTCGTCCTCCAGTCTGGCAACAAGGCCGACGAACTTGACGGATGGTCCCTTCATATCGTCAAGGAGCGTATCGTCCTTGAGCGATTCCTCTTCGACTCCATAGGTCTGTGCAAAGAGTTTCTTCAACGCTGTGAAAGTTTCGCTGACGACAGCAGCCACAGAGGCGGCGGCAGTCGTCTTGACCGGATTGCCGTCCGCATCGATGGGATCGATGGCAAATACACAGGTCTTGAAACCGTTCATCTGAACAATGTCCATATGCACGGGATACGGGAGATGTGCTCTGACATAGGCCGCGTTCTGGCGGGTAATACCGCGGACCATGACATTTCTCTCCGGACCTTCCTCGCACTTGACCCAGGCATAGGCGTAGGGCTCAAGATGCTTGTATGCGGGTTTGAGGCTCATAGCGGTGGGGATGATGAGCTGGACGATCTCGCCCTTTCCGCTCATCTCACACCATTCCGTCTCCATGGAGCCGCAGGCGTTGCAGGCATAAACGGGGGGCCATTCCACATTCCCGCAGACCGGGCATTTGCGGCCGAGGACCTTTCCCTCTTCGAGGGTCTCATAATATGTCTTGACAAGTCTTTCAAGTTTGATAGCCATTTCGTTTATCCCCCTTTCTCAGTCTTTTTCACGGATGATCACGGCGCAGACATTCTGACCGCCGCCGAATCCGCGCAGGAAGACTGTCTTCGGAGCTTTCTTGATCTGATGGTCTTCCGCTTTTCCTCTGATCTGGAGAACTGCATCGTAAAAGTCCGCAAGGCCCGATGCCGCGTGTGCATGTCCGAATGCCGTACGTCCGCCGTTGGGGTTGATGGGCTTGTCGCCGTCGAATCTGGTACGGCCGTCCATGACGTATTTCCATGCCTGATTCTCGGGAATATATCCGGCGAGCTCGGATGCGATGAGCTGGGAAGTGATGATGAAGTCGTTGATATACATGAGATCGATATCATCGCCGCTGAGTCCGGTGATGTTGTATACCTGACGGCACGCCTCGCGGGTGGCGTCTATCTCGAGGATCGGGTTGCTGGCTTCGAGCGTGGAGTTGCCGGCTCCGAGGATCTCGATGGGTTTGTTCTTGGTCAACTTCTCGGCAAGATCCGTTGCGCAGAGCACCAGACAGGTGGCGCCGTCGCACTTGTGCTCAAGGCCGGTGATGCGCTGTGCCTGTCCGATCTTCGGATTGAGCTCGGACTGCATATATTCCATGACATCGTCATAGCCGGCTTCCTTGGCCTCTTCCTGATAGGTCTTGTGGTCAATGGCCAGAGGATTGTTCTTGGAATTTTCGCGGGCAATGATGGCAAGCTTGCAGAGGGCCTTGTCGATCTGGTCATCGGTGAGCCCGGCCTTCTCCTGATACCATACGGCGCCGTAGTCATGGCCGACATTCGCAAGCAGGTGTCTTGTATAAGCGTTATCCGTGAGCCATTCCGTAGAGCGCTGGAATTCTTCAAACGGAAAACTGTGTCGGATATAAGCAGGTTTTCCCTGCTCGGCAAGCGCGTCGCCGAAATCGATACCGCCGGTAAGAACGATGTCATATTTGCCGGACGCGATCGCCTGCGCGGCGATATCCACTGCGAGATAACCGGTGCAGCATGCCTCGGAATGGTGGAGAGAGGCCTTTCCTCTCATGCCGAACCATTCTGCGACCTGCATGTTCGGAGTGAGGTAATTGCTTCCGTTCAGCGGGCTGGCACTGCCGTGGAAATAGAACTGGACATCTTTGGGGGTGACTCCGGCATCCTCCATTGCCTTAAGGGCGGCATATCCGAAGAGTTCACCGTCTGTCAGGCCTTCTGTCTCCGGATTCTTCAGTTCTTCCATAAACGGAGTGCATCCCACGCCGATGATGGATACGGAACGTCCGTATTTATTGGGATTCGTCTGATTAAATGGATTCATGGATTATCCTCCGTCAAAAATTATTCAGCTTTTTCTGACTCTGGGCACGAACGGCGGCCATTGCTATGTTGCCCACAAGTTCTGAAACAGGAGCGCTCCTTGAGCAGTCACAAACGATCTTCCGGAAGCCCTGGAGCAAAGGACCGTAAGCATCCGCATGAGAGAAGAACTGAACGAGCTTTACACCGATATTGCCGACGTTGAGATCCGGCCAGATCACGATATTCGCCTTGCCGGCAACTTCGCTCTCCCTCTTTACCTTCTTTGCCGCAATACGCGGATCGATGGCTGCGTCAAGCTGGAATTCACCGTCAATCTTATATTCCGGCCTGGTTTCACGCGCGATCTTCAGAGCCTCGCGGACCTTGTCCACGAGGGGACTCTCGGCGGAGCCGTCCGTGGAGTAGGAGAGCATGGCGCATCTCGGATCCCACTCAAGAAGTGCCTTTACGGTATCGCATGCTGCAAGGGCTATGGAGGCAAGCTCTTCGGGGCTCGGATTCACGCAGACTGCGGAATCTCCGAAGCAAAGAAGATCTCCCTCGGAGCCGTTGAAGCCCGGAATCTTGGCAATGCCTATCGAAGACGGCGTGATGATCCCGTCTTCCAGGCCGATGATCAGCATGCCTGCCTGGATGACATCGCCGGTGGTATGGGTCATGCCGGCGAACATCGCGTCGACCTTTCCGACCGCGAGCAGGTAAAGAGCCGGGAACATGGGATCTCTGGCGGCTCTCTTACCGAGCGCTTTCTCAGAGAGCATCTCGTTCATCGGCGCATACTGGGAAATAAGAGCCGAAAGAGCAGCCTCATCGGTAGTGTCGAAGTACTCCATGCCATCAAGCCCGATGCCGAAGCCGGCGGCTGCATTGATTATCTGCGCCTTGTCACCGACAAGAACGGGAACGATCATTCCCTTGTCGCAGCATTCTCTCGCAGCCTGCAGGATCTTTTCATCCTCTGCCTCGGGAAAGGCTATCCTCTGCGGGTCCTCCGCAGCACGGGCATAGATTTTTTCCATGATATCCATAAAGCGTTCATTCTCCTTATTGTAAAAAATCTGTTTGGGAATGTTTAACAAAATTATTTTAAATAATCCTCAGAAACTTGTCAAGAAATATGTGCCTTGTATGTGCTCTGTATGCGTCTTTTTCAGCATCTTTCCGGTACTCCGGCACTGTTCCGGGGAGGCCCTTCTTGGTTTACATAATTATAAAATTTCAGGTCGATTTGAACTGCTTTCTGTATTCCTTCGGAAGCAGGTGATATCTCTCGCGGAAGGCGGCGGAGAACCTGCTGGAACTGTCATACCCCACAGCCGCCGCAATATTCGTGATGCTCTCATCACTCCGCACAAGCATCTCCGCAGCCTTCTCCAGACGGTGCTCCTTCATGTGCGCCGCAAGAGAATCGCCGTATACTTCCTTGAAGACCTCCTTGATCGTGGTGGCGTTCATCAGGTATTTTTTCGACAGCTCTTCTATGGTGATCCTCGTTCCGGGATCCCGGAGCATATCGTCATGGATCCTTCTCACAACGGCTATCTGCTCCATCGTGGCATTCAGGCGGGCCTTTTCCCCTTCCTCCTTCTCGGGACAGGAGATCTCGAGCACATTTTCGATGGCTTCATGGAGGAGTCTGCAGGCCGGCGTCTCCGCCGCACGGTAATAAACTTCCTTGCCCTCGCGCCTCGTCACAAGCAGACCGGCCTCCTTGAGAAGACGCAGGTGGTGCGAGAGCGCGGGGCTGGACATCCCTGTCAGCTCTGCCAGATCGATCACGCACTCCTCACAATGGCAGAGCAGCCAGAAGATCCGCACTCTGCTGGGATCATCAAGCAGGCGGAATAGTTCTGCAACGGTGGTAAAGTCTCCGCCTCTTGTAAGCTGCTGTCTCAGAATACCGTCGTCCTTTTCATGGCAGCAGTGATGTGCGTTTTCCATATCCATCCTCCCTTTCAAAAAGATCCTCTCTTTTGCGAAACAGCATCGAAGAGCCCTTCCCGTATCCCTACACCTCCCCATTATACTCAGTCTAAAAGATTAAACAAGTGCTTAATCGTTTTTTCAGAGAGATGAAAGCCCGGACGTCTGACCGTATGAAAACAGCGCCGGGAAGATCACCCGGCGCTGTTCCGTTTCTTATATGCCCCTGAGTTCGAGGCCTTCCTGTTTTGCATATTGAATGGTCAGGGCAGTCCCGCCCGGTTCCCCGTTATAGACCGCTATGACCCTTCTGCTGTGGTCCACCATCCAGCGGTCTCTTGCATGATAGACTCCTCTTGTGTATCTCTCCGAAAGGATCTCGGCGTGATCGCAGCAGGCCAGAAGCTCCGCGTATTTCAACTTCCACTCATGTGGGAAGTTTCTTTCCTGGCCCGGATACGGGACAGCGGCAATCAAACGTATGTCCGGAAGCTCCTGCTTCAGTTTCAGGACGGTTTCTCCCGCCCAGATGTCCACCCCCATGGCCATGCCGGTAATGAAAGATCTGTATCCGTCCGCATAAGCCTGTCGGATCGCTTTCTCAAGTCCCGCAAGAACTTCTTCCTCAGACTGGTGCAGTTTCTGAGGCCTGTGCCCCGTAAAGCAGCAGGTTTTTTCTCTGTCTTCAAAGCTCAGCATTTCGTTCCGATGCCCTTCCTCATGTGAGTTCCGCAAAATGCAGCGGAATCATTTCAGAAAGTGCGTCCGTTGACAGTTCCACCTGATACCCGATCTTTCCCGCGCTCACACATACCGTATCGAGCAGCAGCGCGGACTCGTCCATGAAGGTCGGAAACTGCTTTTTCATACCCACCGGAGAACAGCCGCCGTGGATATAGCCGGTAAGCGGAAGGAGCTCCTTTGCCTTTATCATCTCTATGTTTTTCTCTTCGGATGCATCGGCGGCCTTTTTCAGATCCAGCTCCTCTTTGACCGGGATGATGAAAACATAGTGATGCTTCGATCTTCCGACCGTGACGAGCGTTTTGAACACCTTTTCCGGCGCTTCCCCCAGTACAGCCGCAACCTCCGTCCCGCTCACGGCATCGGTATCGCCGTAATAATGCATGGTATAGGGGATCTTTTTGCTGTCGAGCAGGCGCATCACATTCGTTTTTTCGATCTTGGCCATATCCTTGTCATCCCTGTTGCTTGATACCTAATTATAATCAATCATCACAGCAGTTGGCAAGACTTAATAATGCCCGTCCGAACGGACGGGCATTTGGTTCTTTTATTGATCTCAATATTACTCGTAGAGGTGGCAGGCCACAAAGTGGTTCGGCTCGACCTCGTGGAATTCGGGAGATTCCTGCATGCATTTTTCGCTGGCCATCGGACAGCGGGCTGCGAAACGGCAGCCGGGAGGCGGTTCGATCGGCGATGTGACCTCGCCTTTCATGACCTCCGCTTCCTTGCCCTTGTAGGAGGCATCCGGCACCGGGATGGCGGTAAGCAGAGCCTTTGTGTAAGGATGCAGCGGTTTGTCGAACAGTGTGTCGGAATCGGTCATCTCAACCATCTTGCCGAGATACAGCACCAGGATATCGTCACTGATGTGTTTGACGACGGACAGGTCGTGGGTGATGAAGATATAGGTCAGGCCCATGCTGTCCTTCAGATCCATCATCAGGTTCAGGATCTGTGCCTGAATGGAAACGTCCAGTGCCGAGACCGGCTCGTCGCAGATGATGAACTTCGGATTCAGGGCAAGGGCACGCGCAATGCCTATCCTCTGGCGGCGGCCGCCGTCCAGCTCATGCGGATAGGTCATCACATAACGCTCGTCAAGGCCGACGATGCTCATCAGTTCCTTGACACGTTCCTGCCGCTCCGCTTTGTTCTTATAGATCTTATGGATCTTTAGAGGCTCTTCGATGATTTGGGATACGGTCATCTTCGGGTCGAGCGAAGCAAACGGATCCTGGAAGATGATCTGCATATCACGTCTGAGCGCGAGCATCCTATGACTGTCAACGTGGGTGATGTCCTCTCCGTTGAAGATGATCCTGCCGTCTGTTGAAGGAAGGAGCCTGAGAATGGTTCTGCCCAGCGTGGACTTTCCGCAGCCGGATTCACCGACGACGCCGAGGGTCTTTCCTTCTTCGATCTTGAAAGTGACGTCATCAACGGCATGCAGCATACCTCTGGGAGTGTCGAAATACTTCTTGAGATGATCTACCTCGAGCAGGACTTTGTTTTCCCCGCCCTGATCCCCAAGCTGGACGCTTGTTTCTTCGCCCTGCTTCTCAAGCACGACTTTCGTTTCTTCGCTCATTTTCATGCCTCCTTGTTTGCATACAGATGGCACTGTATCACATGCGTTCCGCCGTTGTCGATCTTGGGCGGGTTATCACCGGATTTGCAGATCTCCATGCACTGCGGGCAGCGGGGGTGGAACTTGCAGCCTTCCGGCAGTTCGGAGGGATGAGGCGTGAGTCCGGTGATCGGCGTAAGCCGGCTGGTGCGTTCGGTAATGTTCGGAAGTGAGCCGAACAGGCCGACCGTATAGGGATGATGCACCGTGCTCCTGTCAAACACTTCTTCAAGGGTGCCGCTTTCAACGATCTCGCCGCCGTACATGATGGCCACCTTGTCGCAGAAGTTCGCGACGATGCCGAGATCGTGAGTAATGAGGATGACAGCGGTGTTGAGTTCCTTCTGCAGGTTCCTCATCATCTTGATGACCTGCGCCTGAATGGTGACGTCAAGCGCCGTGGTGGGCTCGTCGGCTATCAGCAGCTCGGGGTTGCAGGCAAGAGCAATGGCGATCATGACTCTCTGCTTCATGCCGCCGGAGAACTGATGCGGATACTCAACCTTTCTCTGGGGAGGAATACCGACCAGTTTGAGCATCTCATCGACCCTGTTCTCCACATCCGCTTTGCTTATGTTCTCATTGTGGAAACGGATAACATCCGCAATCTGCTCGCCCACGGTATAAACCGGGTTCAGGGAGGTCATCGGATCCTGGAAGATCATGGAGATCTTCTGTCCGCGGATCTCCCGGACCTCCTTTTCGGAAAGCTTCAGGATATCCTTTCCCTCGAAAAAGACCTCGCCTTCCACTTCGGATGTATATCTCGGGAGCAGGCGCAGAATAGTCAGGGCGGTGGTGGTCTTGCCGGCACCGGTCTCTCCGACCAGTCCGAGGACCTCGCCTTTGTTCAGCTCCAGATTGACATGGTTGACCGCGCGGGAAATCACGCCGTCCGTGGTATAGCGGACCGAGAGGTCCTTTAACTCTAAAAGCTTTTCACTCATGTCCGTACCTCCTTATGCCTTGCCCTTGAGCTGCGGATCGAGCGCGTCACGCAGGCAGTCGCCCAGCGTATTGATGCTCAGAGCAGCAAGGCAGAGAACGATACCGGGTATATAGACCATGTACTGGTTCTTCATCGTGTAGGAAAGACCGTCTGCCAGCATGGTGCCCCATTCCGGCGTGGGCGCCTTGACACCGAGTCCCAGGAAGCCGAGGGTCGCACCCTGCATGATGTTGATGGAGACCTGCGCGGTTCCGTTAATAATGATAACGGAAGCCAGGTTCGGAACGAGATGTTTGAGCATGATATACCAGCGGTTCGCGCCTAGTGCTACGGCAGACTCCACAAAGTCCTTCTTGGCAACCGTCAGCGCCACCGAACGGATCATCTTGATGTGCATCGGCAAAGACGAGATCGTCAGTGCCGTCAGCAACTGCGGAATGCCGTTGCCCAGAGACGCGCATATGGCCAGCGCCACGACCATGCCGGGCAGGCAGCTGATCACGTCGACGATACGCATGATGATGTTATCCACCCAGCCGCCGATTGTGGCGCAGAGGCATGCAAGGATCGTGGAAATGATCAGGGAGAACAGGGACGAAAGAAGGCCGATCTCCATGGCGGTCCGGGCACCGTGGACAACACGGGCCAAAAGATCACGTCCCATATTATCTGTTCCGAGTAAATGGAAAGTACCGTTTATATCTGTTGTGAGAGGAGCCAGCAGCTTGATCTTTCCGGATTGACGGATGGCCACATCATAGGGTATAAGAACATTCGCAAAGATCGCAAGGAACAGGATTATTCCGCAGCCGATCAGTGCAATAAGAGCAGCAGGCCTGTGAATGAGGCTCTGCCATACTTCAGCCGCCTGAGAATTTTTCTTCAGGCGCGGTGCTTTCGTTTTGCTCATGCCGCCTTCACCTCCTCCGTTTTAACCGGCGCTTTTTTCTTTTTCTTTCCTGTGACGAATGTGCTGCGGACACGCGGATCGATGAACGCATAGCTCAGGTCGATCAGCAGCTGCACCACGATGGTCAGGATGGAAAGGAACATGACGCAGGCCAGCATGGTGGGAATGTCACGGGCGTTGATGGCCTCAACGACTTTATAGCCGATGCCGGGTATGGCAAAGAGCTTCTCCACCGTTACGGCGCCGCCGATCATGGAAGCAAAGCAGCCGCCAGCGAAAGTGATGATGGGAAGAAGGGCGTTTTTCAGCGCCTCATGGAAGATCACGCGTTTTTCCGTAGCTCCTTTTGCTCTCGCCGTGCGGACATAGTCCTGACGGATGCAGTCGAGCATGGCGGAACGGACCTGACGGATGAACTGCGCCAGGAAGGGCAGCAGAAGGGTGAAGATCGGGAGCACATAGCTCCTTGCGCCCTCCTTCAGGCCGTAGGTCGGGAACCAGCCGAGACCGACCGAGAACCAGATCATGAGCATCAGGCCCAGCCAGAAGCTGGGAATCGCCCCGAGGAACTTGGAAACCACATTCGTTATATCGTCGAAAGCCGTGTACTGCTTTACCGCACACATGACCCCGACGGGTATGCCAATCAAGAGCATTATAGCCGTTGTAATAAGAGAGATCCTCAAGCTTATCGGGATACGATAAAACACGTCATCACCCACGGGACCTCTCGTTTTGTAGGATGTGCCAAGGTCTCCGTGCAGGATTCCCTTGATCCAGTTGAAATACTGCACCAGAAGCGGTTTATCCAAACCGTATTTTGCTGCCAGCGCATCGTACTGTTCCTGCGTATACTCGGACGGCAGCATGTTCAGAACGGGATCCGCGTCACTGAGGTTCAGCAGGACGAACACAAGGAGCGCCACCAGTAAAAGCAGAATCGGCATTAGCAGGATACGCTTGATCGTATATTTTAGCATATGATACCTCCACCGGATACGTGATTCCGGTATAACCGGTCATAAAGATTCTGAAAACGGAGCGACGGCACGGCCGCCGCTCCGCATAAGTAGTTGCGAAAGGTTGGATCTTTTGGCTTATCAGCCGACGTTGGAGTACATGTAGCAGAACTCGGTGTATCCGCCGATCTGGCAGGGATATACGCCGCTGATGGTGGGATTGACCGCATAGAAACGGGTGACGCAGAGGCCGCCGAATGCCATGTGGTTCTCCTGAGCGATACGGGTGATGTTGGAGACGTTCTCCACATACTCTTCGTAGGAGGCGGAAGATGCAGCCGCATCGTAGTACTTGAGGACTTCTTCAAAGGCCTCTTCATTGACAGCCTTCAGGAAGAGTACAGGCTGCGCACCGAGATCAGGACGGTCATCAGCGCCCCAGATACCCATGGTGTAAGGAGTGAGGCAGGACTCTTCGGAGTAGCCGTTGTGGCAGGGGAACACTTCATAGGTGCCGCCCTTGAGCATGCCGTAGCAGGTGCCGCCGTCAAGGGTCTGGAAGTCGACGTTTATAAGGCCAGCATCGTTGAACATCTGTTTGAGAGCGGTCTCAATGGTGGTGAAGTCGGGGTCCGCAAGCATGGTGAACTTGACATCTTCGGGCTTGATTCCGGCATCAGCAAGGATCTGGAGGCCCTTCTCGACATCGTAGTCGTAGCTGTCGTCATAGGGATAGCCGCCCTGGCCGTCGTAGTAGCCATTGGGAACACCGTAGAGGCCGTTGTAAGCAAGTGCATTGACCTCTTCCCAGTCGATCATGTGGCAGAGAGCCTCACGGACAGCGTCGTTCTTGAAGATCTCATTGACGGTGGGATTCATCCAGAAGGGGTTGCAGCGGTCTTTGACGCGGATGATGTTCCAGCCGGCGGCGTCAAGGACGTCATAGGTCTGAACGCTGACGAAGTTCATGCAGTCGAGCTCATTGTTCTGAAGAGCGAGAAGAGCGGTATTCTCTTCGGGGATGAGGACCATGTTGACGGTCTCGATGGAGGGCTGCTTGAGCTCATTGTAGTAGTTGGTGTTGGCTTTGAGGACCCAGCCTTCACCGGGAGTGTACTTCTCGATGATGTAGGGGCCTACGCCGACTGCGGAGCGGTTGTCTTCCGGTCCGAATTCAGCAAGGGCCTTCGGGGAGACAGGGCCGCACTGGGGCTGGCAGACCAGGTCGTTCATAAAGCTGGCCTGGGGAGCCGTCAGTTTGATCTCGAGCGTGAAGTCATCGAGGGCTTTGTAGTATTCAACGTTGGTGAAGAAACGGGGCTGATACTCCTTGGTGGCGGTGTCCCAGGTGTAGACGAATGCATTGGCATCCACCTGCTCGCCGTCGGAGAAATAGGCATCCTGACGGATCTTGAAGGTGTAGGTCAGGAAGTCGTCGGAGACAGTCCAGTCTTCCGCAAGGCAGCCGCGAATGTCCGTGATGTCGCTGTGGTAGCGGCAGACGAGGTTGTCATTGACCTGCCAGAGGAGTGCGGAGGCACGGTTGTCGATCCAGGGGCAGTAGAGGGGAACGTCGTAGTTCGTCCAGTAGGAGAAGGTCGTTCCCGGCTGGATGTGATCCGGCTTCTCAAGGACGGTGGCGTTCTCATTGCCGGAGGACGCATCCTGCCCGAAGTCGACGGTGGTCTGCGTTGGTGCCGAGGAGCCTCCGTCGGTCGAAGCCGCCGGAGCAGCCTGCTGCTGCTGGCCGCAGGCGCAGAGTGCAAACACCATCGTCAGTGCGATGAGGAGTGCAAGGTACTTTTTCATTCTGTGTTTCCTTTCTTTTTTCGACCGCTTTCGCGGCCGTATTTTATTCTTTAACCGCCTGTATATGAGGCAGGAAAAAGCAGGAAAAATGGGGAAATGCAAGCGGGCGCAATACTCCCTTATCAATACTCCCTTATTATTATTATGGTTAATTATCTCAATTTGGGAGAGCAAAGTCAATCTTTTTGAATTCGGTGTTTCTTAAATCGTTAATATGGACAAGTTTGAACAGCGTTTTTAGTGTAATTAAACAAAACTTTTAAGTGTTTCCGGAAGTGTTTGAAACCGCTGACTTTTTATGCTATTTTTGACATATACTGTTATAAGTTTGGGCTCTGTCTGTTTTTGAAACTGTTTAGAAAAAGGAGCGTTTTATATGAGTAAAAAAATCAAAGTTCTTCTGATCACGGGCATCGTCACCAGCGAGCACGATCCGAAGATGAACCCCATGATCCGCTTCCTGCTGGAATCCACCGGGCGTTTTTCCGTGAAGATTACGGAAGAATTCAAAGGCTGCACGGCGGAGACGCTGGAAGGATATGATCTGCTCTTCATCAATTACGACGGCAAGGAAAACGTAGAAACCCCCTTCGTCAGCTGGGGAAAGACCGCGGAAAAGGCCGTATATGACTTTGTCGCCAACGGCGGCGGCGCGGTGGTGTATCATTCTTCCATGTTCAACCCGCAGAACTGGGAATACCCCGATGAATTCAAAAAGCTCGTCGGCTTCGACTATAATTTTGAGAAGGGCCTCCGGAAGAACCCGAAGCTCGAAGTCATTGTCAGACCCTGCAAGGGCTCTCATCCCATCGTAGAAGGATGTGCCAAGAAATGGATGACGGTCCAAGAGGATTTCTTTGTCAACGCGGAACAGGTTGACCCGAATGTCACGGTACTCGCCACGATCGATGACTCTGCGTCTGATTATGATCCCGAACTGATGCAGGTGCATGTGCGCCCGGCATACGAGGGCGTTGACATTGCTTCTCTTCCCGGGATCGGCGCGGATGTTCCCGTTATCTGGATACACAACTACGGCAAAGGCCGCGTGATGGGCATCTCCATGGGGCACGGTCCCGACACGCTGCGCCGTCCGAACTACTGCGGCATTCTGACAAGAGGCTGTGAATGGTGCGCCACCGGAGAGGTCACCATCCCCTATCCCAATCTCGACGGCTGGAAGCGCCTCAACGCATGGCCGTATTACAACGACATCACCTGGCAGGAGTGGGCAAAGCTCACCTCCTTCTGATTCATTCCGGAAAATGCGGCAGGCGCCTGTCAAAAAGACGGGCGCCTGTTTTTTTATTCTTTACTTGACTATGATTATAACATAGAAATAATCGCTGCTGTGATCATTTTCAAATTTCAGCACAGCCAGTCCGTTCTCGTCGGCGTTCTTTTTGTTCACCTTTACGGAAAGCAGGCCCGAACTGCCTGTTATCTCGTCCTGTGGTATTGACAAAGTGCCGATGTTTTTCGAACTGTCATCAAATGAATAACTGATCGCGGTCTGCTTTTCACCGTACAGCACGGAGACATTGAGCGGGAAGGATCCGCCGTCTTCTGTCACCACGACGGCCCTGTCCGCATAGAAATTGCCGGAGTAGGCAACTCCGAGAGGATCTCTGCAGGAGATGATATCAAGGACTTCCGCCGCCTCTTCCCCTAACGATTTGATCTGCGTTTCAAGCTCCGTGATTTTTTCGGAAAGCTCCTTTGCCGCCGCATCGCCGTTCGAGATCAGGGCATTCTTGTCCTCAATCTGAGAGATCTGCTCACTGATCTGCGCTTCCTTCTCCGCAAGGCTCTTTCCCAGATCCTCTATTTCGGCGCTCAGTTTCTCTTTTTCTGCGGTAATGCCGTCTCTCTCCTGAAGGAGGCCGATATACTTCCAGCCGAGGAATCCGAGTCCTGCGACAAGGACCGCAAGGATCAGGGACAGGATGATCACCGTAGGGATGTTCCTGTATTTTCTCTCTGCTTTCTTTGCAGCGCGGGCAGCAGCCTTTTCATCCTTTGCCCTCTGCTTGGCCCGTTCTTTCTCGAGCCTCGCCTCTTCCTTTTCGCGGGCTTTCCGTTCTCTTCTGCTCTCTTTCGGCTGCGGTTCCGAAACCAGGTCTGCAGCAGGCTCCGTCAGTATCTCCGCGGCAGGTACTGCCGCGCTCACCGCTTCCTCTGTTTCAGGATCCTCAACTGTGACCTCAGCAGGCCCCTCATCATCAAAACCTGTAAATATGTCCGTTTTATCTTCCGGCCTGATTTCATCCGTTTTTTCGTTGTTTTCGTTATCCATGTCGGTCTCCTTTCTTCTCTCCCGCGGCAAATGCTGCAGACTGCTCCTGTTCTTTTTCGTGTTTATAATATCACACGATCCGCTCCCCGGCACATTTTTTTGCAATATTCATAGATTGTTAATTTTCATGTGCATGCAAAAATGATTCACCCTGCCGTTTCCGAACCCGGAAACGGCAGGGTATTCTCCGTTTACGCCAATTTTATTATTCCTTTTACATTTCTTCAAGGACTCTGTCAGCCAGATCGCCGAATGTCTCGATTTTGCCGAAATCGGCAATGGGAATCAGGACATCGAACTCTTCCTCGATCTGTGCGAGAAATCCCATCCTCATCAGGGACTTGGTGCCGAGCGTCTCATGGATCTTCGTATCGGCATTGAATCCGGCGGTGTCCGCATGGTACACCTGTCCCGCCATTTTTACCAGTGTGGAAACCAATTCTTCTTTAGACATTTTATTCTACCTCCTCATCGAGTTCAAAATGAAGTCCTTTATAACCGCCGAGGTCAACTATTCTCTTATGTACCCCGACTTTTTCGCCGTTAGCTATTTTTTCTCTGAGAATCTTGCGTTTTTTCGGCGTGATGCCATAGATCACAACATTCGTCGTGACGCCTTCATCAAATTCCACCTCGCCGAAGGCATAGCGTCCGTATGGCTTGAGGCGGGCGTCATCCGTGGTGGGCGCCGGCATGATGATGGTCTTGAGCCAGCCGTGACCGCTCAGCTCCACCCATTCGGTGGCGTGATAGCCGCACTGGTTGCATGCATAATGCGGAGGGAATTCTATGGCTCCGCACTCAAGACAGCGACGACCCAGCACTTTTCCCTCTTCCAGGGCATCATAATAGGTCTTTACCAGTCTTTCCAGTTTCATTATGCTTTCCTCCCCCCTTATTCCGTTGTGCGCAGGATGATCGCGCGGACATTCTGTCCGCCGCCGAAACCGCGCAGGAAGACCGTCTTCGGCTGCTTTTTGACCTGGTGGGCTCCTGCATCTCCGCGCATCTGAATGACCGCCTCGTAAATATCCGCCATACCGGAAGCGCCGAACGCATGACCATAGGATGTGCGGCCGCCGCTGGAATTGATGGGCTTGTCTCCGTCGAACGCCGTACGGCCTTCAAGAACGTATTTCCAGCCCTCGCCTCTCGGCAGATACCCGACTTCCTCTGCGGCAGTGAGCTGGGATCCCAGCTGGAAGTCATTGATGAGAAGCAGGTCGATCTCTTCAGGTTTTACGCCGGTCATCTCATAGACCTGGCGGGTCGCCTCACGGGTCGCCTGCATCTCAAGCTGCGGAACGCCGAATTCAAGGCACGAGGCGCCGATGCCCAGCACCTCGATCGGTTTGGTCTTGAACAGATGCGCCATTTCCGTCGGTGCGACGATCACGGCAGCCGCGCCGTCCGCCGCGGGGGCGTTGCCGGTGACTCTGAGATACTGGGAGACTTTCGGATTATACGGAGAACGGAGATACTCCATCGGATCATCGATGCCCACTTCCTTTGCAAGATCCTCAAAGGGTGTGCGCATAAGAGCAAGCGGGTTCAGGGCTGCCGCGCGGCGTCCGTTATAGGACATCTGGTTCAGCGTATCGTCTATCTCCCTGTCCGTAAGCCCATAGGTCCGGATATAGAGATCGAGCCAGTTGTCCGAACCGACGTTCATGCCGCCGATAATGGATCGGGAATAGGCGCGGTCGCCTATCTTGACGAGGTCGGGATAGATATCGTCCGTCGTGATCATTCTGCGGAAGCAGGCAGGTTTTGTTCCATCCGGAAGTCCCGTTCCCATTTCCGCACCGCCGGAAAGCACTATGTCATACATACCGCTCGCCACGGCCATAACGGCCTGTTCCAGTCCGACATAGCCGGAGCAACAGGCCTCCGAATGGTGGACAGAGCCTCTGCCGCGCATACCCATCCACTCCGCGACCTGCATATTCGGTGTTACGCAGTTGTTAAAGAAAGCAGGATTCGCAGAGCAGTGGAAGAAAAACTGCACGTCACGCGGCTCGACCCCCGCATCCTCCATCGCGGAAAGCGCTGCGCAGCCGAACACTTCTCCTTCCGTAAGGCCTTCATGTTCCGGATCATCGTTTATGTCCATGAACGGCGTCGCGCCGACGCCAAATATCGAAACACTGCGCGTGAATTTGCCGACTCTGCCGTGTGTCATACTGTTGTATTCCATGTCATCCTCCTTTTTTTATTATTATTCTATGCTTATTATATCATACAAATTTTAATTAAAAGAGTCAATATTTTTATGCAGTTCAAACAACTATGTCATCAACTCTTCTTGCCTGATCCGAGGACATGTGATACTATGATAAACAACACAGCACAGAAACGGCTGCCGGAGATATTCAAATGATCGAAAACATTGAGAAATTCTATAAGCTGCTTTCAGAAGACGCATCCGTCGCCAAAAGGCTTGAGGACGCCCGGAACGCCTATCCCGGCAGTTGGGAGATCCGCGAGCCGTTTATTCGCGAAACCATGCTCCCCCTTGCGGAGGAACTTGGTCTTGGATTCACCATAGAGGAACTCCGCAAATATGAGACCCGCATGAAGGTGATGAACAGCCGGGATGTTGAGGATGCGTCCGATTCCGTTCCCGAGCCCGTAATCTACCAGCTGCTCGACCGTGGCTGGGAAACCGACCGATCGGTCTTTGAGGAAGCGGAGGAATCATTCCGTAACAAGTGAAGCAGGGTGTCCGGCCCCGCCTTCATCAATAATACATAACGGAGGAAAAGCAATGGCAACAAAAGCATACGCGCAGGTATATTCTTTGATTCGTCACGACAGGACGCCGCAGCTGCTCTATGACGCACTGGCCAAATTCTCAAAGATGGGCTACGACGGCGTAGAGGGCATCGGTGCGAACAGCGCAGGACTTACCCTGCCCGATTTCAAGAAATATCTTGCTGATCTGAATCTGGAGATGATCAGCGTGATGAACCTCAGCACGGACGAGGATCTGGAATATGGCGCTTTCATGGGCGCAAAATACGATGTGGCTGGCTTCAGGCCGAAAAGCCTCAGCCGGGATGACATTCTCCGTGCCTGCGAGGAGGTCAACGAGTTCTCAAAGAAAGTAAAGGCCGCAGGAATGATGAACCTGATCCACAACCACGCCCATGAGTTCGGTCAGGTAGAGGGCGAGCCGGAGGGCGTCACTCCTTATGATCTGATCCTGCAGAACACCGATCCCGAACTGGTCGGAATGGAGATCGACGTCGGCTGGGTGGCGTTTGCCGGAGCCGACCCTGCAGCGATCATCAAAAAGTATCCCGGCAGGTTCCGCATCGTCCATGTCAAGGAATGCAACCGTGTAGCCAAGGACGCCGAAGAGCGCGAGCACTTCCCCAGGAAGGTTCTCGAGCTCGGACCGCCGAAGATCATTAACGGTGCTCCGAAGTTTTCTCCGGTGCAGGAACAGATGATGTATGATTCCAGAAACTTCAACGTGGAGCTCGGCAACGGTATAATTGACTGGCCGGCACTGGTGGCGGCGGCCAAGGGACAGGGCTTCCCCGTCTATTTCGTGAACGAACGCGAGTACTACCACTGCTACGGCACGGACGGTGACGAAGAGGTCTGTGCCCAGAAGGACTGCGACTTCATCCACAGCCTGTGATAACTGCATAAATGAATCAACGGGAGGGGCTTCCCCTCCCGTTTTTCTTATCCATTATCAGCTTCAGCAGCGTCTTCAGTCCCTTCCGGCTTCGTGTCAGCAGTGTAGCCTTCAATGCCTGCGGCAGCCGCCTGTTCCACTGTTCGGATATAGCTCCAGAAAGAAGCGGTCTCATAGGTCATCTTGAACATGTTGACGTTGTACTCGCCTCTTGCTCTGTAATAGAGCCCTTCCTGCTCCGCGTCGAAGACATACATGACGCCGTCTATCTCAATCTCGACCCAGCCGTGCGCCTGATAGGTATGAGAAATAAATCCGCTGATCGCCTTCGCGTCGTATCCGAGACCTCTCGCCAGCGCCCACATCTGTGCCGCGAAGGAATAGCAGTTTCCTCTGCCCTTGCTGAAAAGCTTCAGTGCCTCCTCGATCTCCCAGCCGGTCTCCTCCACTCTGTAATAGCTGCCTTTCAGATAGAGGTTGTTGTCCCGCACATATTTATATGCCTCATACAGCATGCTTTCCCGCGGCATGGACTGGTTTTTGATGAGCAGAGCCAGCTTGTCGGCAACATATTGATCAAGCTCGGCGTTCCCGCTTGTGAATCTGCCGTCTTCGCCGAACTGCAGCGTTCCCACGGAACTGCTGCGGATGAAGAATCCGTCCTCGTCGATATAATAGAGCCAGCCTTCCACATTCAGAAATCCAGGAGACAGCCGTTCTCCGGCTTTTGCCCAGACAGTGCACGGCTCTCCGACAAAGCTCACCGCCTTGTAGCAGTCCAGATTCACGGAAACGTCCGGATAGTAAGACTCCGCGGTCAAAGCTGTCAGTCTTTCCCCGCCGAGCAGTTCATACAGCAGCATGGCGCCCTCACCTCTTGTGAGGGTCCCCTCCTTTTCGGAAAGCAGCTTCTCCAGCTTTTTGCCGTTGAATATCTGCGAGAGCATAAAATCCAGCTCTTCGACGCTTATCGGCTCATCCGGCCTGAAACGCTCGCCCGTGAGTTCCATAAAGCCCCCCGCCACCAGAGACGTCGCCCCTTTGTAGCACAGTGCGTTTTCTCTTATATCACTTATATAGGGTTTGCCTTTCGGAGGATCTGCAAGCAGATTGTATACCGCTCTGGCCATGTCGCTTCTGGTCAGGACACGATCCGGGTAAAACAGCCCGTCCTTTTCGGCGGGAAAGAAACCCTCGGGAACGCTCTTCAATGCCGGTCCGACGACCGCGGTGTATTCCGCATCAGAGAAGACAGGCTCTTCCGAAACGTCGCGGTATTCACCCTCGCTGTCCACCCAGCCGAGAAATCTGCCTTCAGCCGGAGTTACATCCGCCCGGAGATATCTGCCTTCAGCCACCTTTTCGGAGTAATACAGTTTCCCTTCATACATGAATGTGACCGTATACTCGTTCGGGATATCATAGCTTTCCGCAGACTCCGACGCTGCCGCTTCGGCCGCCTTCTCCAGCGGTGTCATTTCATTGCCGCCCGAGAACGGCTTTATCTCTGCAAAAAAGAAAAAGACCGCCGCTGCCAGTGCCAAAACTATAAGAATGATTATCTTAAGTATTTTCATCTGATTCCGGTCCGTATCATTCACACGCGCAACGTCGAAGCGCCTTCGCATGCGGACTGTCCTTGCTGAAAAATCATTTAGCCGCGCATCTTTAAAGTACCTTTAATGCCGGCAGACTAATATGGTGATTATAGCAAAGCCCGCTGAACTTTACAACAAAGAATATGCCGCCCCGGCCGTTGATTATTTGCAGTCTTTGCTTTATAATGTTATAGTTAAGCCTATCAACAAGGAAAGGAGTGTGAATGCCGTGGCTGAAGTGCTGGACATCCTGAGAACGGAGAAAAAATACCCGCTGTCCGCCTATCAGGCTGAGGTCCTGCGTCTGAGGCTTTCCTCCATACTCACTCCCGACCAGTACAGCCGAGGACGTGACGGATACCTTGTTCGCTCGCTTTATTTCGATTCGTTCAACAACAGTGACTTTTTCGAGAAACAGGCAGGCATTGAATTCAGAAAGAAGATACGGCTTCGATGCTACAGTGACGGCGGCATCGTCAAACTCGAGACCAAACAGAAGCAGGGCAGTCTGCAGCGCAAGCTCAGTCTTAGCGTAACGAGGGCCGAGGCAGAGGCTCTGATAAATTCCGATTACGGTTTTCTGCTCAAGCGGGCAGATCCTCTGGCCAGAAAGATTTACGCCGAGATGGCATCAAAACTCTATATGCCGAGATGCGTCGTCGACTATAAGCGCTTTGCCTTCACGGCACCGGCAAACGACATACGTATCACATTCGACAGCTGTCTCTCCGGGAGCGAGTCGAACTTCAACATTTTCGACCGGGACCTGCAGCTGTTTCCCGTTCCGCCTCTCGGCGGCACCACTCTCGAGGTGAAATACAACGGATTTCTTCTCAGCTATGTAAAGGACGCCCTATCACTGGACGGGCAGCCCGAATGCGCCAGCAGCAAATACTGCGCCGTCAGAACATATTCACTTGGAGGATTAAGCATATGAACGATCTGCTCTACTATGTCACCAACCACTCCGGAAGCCTCAGCCTCTCGGAGATCCTTTTTAATCTGATCGCAGGCGTGGCAGTCGGCGGGATCATATTTCTTTCATACCGTCTCTCCCATTCGGGCGCAGTATACAGTCCGAAATTCAACGCGTCCCTGTGGATGCTCACGGTAGTCACCTCCATGGTGATGTGCGTCATCGGCAACAACGTGGCGCTGTCACTCGGTATGGTCGGTGCTCTCTCGATTGTCCGTTTCCGCACCGCCATCAAGGACGCGCGTGACACGGCCTATATCTTCTGGTGTGTCGCGGCCGGCATATGCTGCGGCATATCCGACTTCACAATCGCCGTCGCGGGAAGCGCCGTGCTCTTCCTGCTCATGCTCGCCGTAGGCAACAACAGAGCAAACAGCAGGTACCTTCTGATCATACGCGGTGCTTATTCGGACGAAGTTTCCGCCAAAGTCGAGGCATATGTAAGCAAGCTCTTCAGGGACGGCGCGAGACTGTGCGTCAAGAACCATTCTCTCGGCTGCATCGAGTATATCTATGAGCTGAGCACGAAGCAGGCGGAGCTGTTCAAGAGCGAGAACGGAGATGATAAGATCTTCGAATATCCCGGAACGGAGAGCGTGAATCTCGTCGGCCAGAACGATGAGATAGTCGGCTGACTGCAAAACAGGCCGGGAAAACTTGAGGAAGGAGGCCGCAAATGAAAAAAACCATTCTGATCATCTTTTCCCTGCTGCTTGCGGCTTTTCTTCTGATGCTGCTTTTCGGGAAAGCCAAGCTCGAGATCCTCGCAGACAAAAACGGCAGCCGTGTATGGCAGCACAGCACCTCGTCGGCAGACAGTACCGCAGGTCCTGACTCGATCCCATCCGACGGAATGGTGGACACGGCATTCGAATCGCATCTCCCGCTCCTTGTGATCGATACAGACGGGGCCGTAATATCGGACGTCAGGCGCACAGATGAGGAAACGGAGTCCTCTCACTACGGGGACAATGTGAATCCGTATGCGGAGATGACGCTGAGCGTGTTCGACAGCGGCGGCGTCAACTCTTTATCCGATAACCCGTCCTCCGTCCTTGAAGGAAAGATCAAGATACGCGGCGGCGTTTCAGACGGCAAACTGCAGTACAGAATGAAATTCCTTGATGCGTATGGAAACGACGTGAAAGTGCCTCTCCTGGGCATGCATCAGGGCGATGTCTGGATCCTCAACGGGATGGATAAGGACGAGACAGATCTTCGAAGCTATATAGCATATAATCTCGCAGGAGAACTGAACGTCTCCAGTCCGGACGTGCGCTACTGCGAGGTGCTGTTGAAAGAGGGCGGCAGATACCGCTATCTCGGTCTCTATCTTCTTACCGAACCAGTAGAACGCGGTGAGGGAAGAGTAGTTCTCAAGGGAAAGCGCAATCTTGTGGGCGCCTATTCCTATATAGTCAAGCGCGGCAAGGCCGATTCCGACAGCGTGGTACTCTCTACATGGGCCTCGGAAAATGCGGGGATAACCGGCTTTATGGGTGATACCTCTTCCGGCAGCAGCGTTTTGTCTCTCATATACCCGAAAAATGAAAAAGTGACAACGGACGCCATAAACTACATCACTTCGGATCTGAGCGGCATTGAGCAGCTGCTCGCCTCGGACAGGATCGGCGTGTACGCCTCATTTTCCGGTGTTATTGACACGGAATCGTTCATCGATTACTACATCCTCAATGAATTCCTCATGAACCGGGGAGCGGGCACAACCTCCACATACATGTACAGGGACATCGGCGGCAAGCTCTTTATGGGCCCCGTCTGGGGATTCAACGGCGCCGCCTCGCACAGTTCGGATATCAGCATGTTCCTGATGGAGGATGCTCCCCTGTACAGTGATCTTTTCAAAAACAGCACCTTTGACAGGCAGCTGCAGAGGAGATACGCCTATCTCCGGTCCGGCCTGCTGTCCGACGAAAACATCTCCCGTCTCATATCGGAGACCCGTGATTACCTTGGGAACGCTCTGCTGCGTGATATGAGTCTGCGCGAGATCGGGGAAGAAGAGTCCGCCTCCGAAACGGTCTTTCTGACCGATGCTCTGTCTCAGCGCGGCTTCTGGCTCGACGAGAATATGGAGTCGCTTGCAGATCATTCTGTGAGCACCTGTAAATACGCAATCCTCTCTGCGGCCTCCATCCTGTTCGTCATTGCTTTTTTCACGGCTGCGACTGTGCTTTATAAAAAACGGAAAGGCTCCGGGCAGTCCGCCGGATCCGGAAAGGGGGATACATGAAAAAACTGGTCAAAAAGATCGGCATCTCCCGTTTTACGGGCATCGCCGGACTCGTCGTGCTGGTCATCGTCTTTCTGGTTTCGCTTCTGTTCCAGAACAGAAAAGCTGAGATCGGTCCCGCGGAGATCCTATTCGCCGGCACCGGAAACGACGCAGACTGCTGCATCATGATAAGCGACGGCCAATGCCTTGTAATTGACACCGGAGAAGAGTCTGACGGCCCTCACATAGTCGAGCTTCTGAAAGAACACGGTGTGGAGACCATTAACTGCCTCATTCTCTCCCATCCCGATGCCGACCATATCGGCGGCGCCTCTCTTTTGGCCGATTCTTTCGGGATCGAAACGGTGATCATGCCGTATTACGGCAAGTACAGAATTAACTACACAAACCTGCTCAGCAAATTCACGGCCATCGGAGCGGAGCAGATCTTCCCCGCAAAAGTGAGCGGTCTGAGCGTGGGCGATCTGAGACTCACCGTTTATCCGCCGGAGAACACCTATTATGAACAGGACAACGACTACTCTCTGGCGGTGCTGGTTGAGCACGGAAATGTGAACATGTTCTTTCCCGGCGATGCCGAGAAGATCCGTCTGAAAGAGCTGAGTTCCGTGTCTCTGCCGAAGATCGATCTTCTCAAGGTCCCCCATCACGGCAGAAGCAGTTCGGCCTCTTCGGACTTTATTCAAAGGATAGCTGCGCCGGTCGCGATCGTGAACGCTTCGTCAGCAGAACCGAAGATACAGAAAGTACTGGAAAAAATAGGGGCCTCGGTCTATTACACGGTCGGCAGCGACCATTTTTTCAAAAGCGACGGTGAAACGCTGACTTACACAGGTCCGTGACAGAACGGGAATAACATGACAAGAGCGCAGGGCTTACCCCTGCGCTCTGTATTTTTTTGCCGCGGCATATCCGCATCTCCGGCACAGCTCCTCCACGGCCCTGTGCGTGCTGAAGCCATCGTAGATCCTGCGTGCCCTTTCCGAAGACAGGATCACATCAAGATCCTGTCTGAAAATATTGCCCAACGTCATCAGCCCGTCGGCATCCAGACAGCACGGCACCACAGAGCCGTCGCACAGTATGCCGATCTGATCCCGAAGCGCCCAGCAGAAGAGTTTCCCGCCGTTTTCATTTGCGCCGCTGTCCGGCCAGTCGAATTTCTCTCCCAACTCCAGAAAAGTTCTGTCTGCAAGTCTCCAGCCGCTCCTTGTTTTTTCCCAATCCTGCGGATATGACTTTTTCAGTGCGGAGATCATCTCATCGTTGTTCTTTTCAAGACCTCCGAGGTTCCATAACCTGAACACAACCAAAATGCCTTTTTCCGCTGCCGGTTTCGCAAAATCCACGCAGTTTTTCAGATAGTCTTCGAGGTCAGATGCCGGATTCGCCTCCGCCGAGTGAAGCGAGATGTTCATTTTGTACAGCGGTGCTTGAAGGAGTTCTCCGCTCCGATTCGCCAGCAGTGTGCCGTTTGTCGTGACGACGGGTCTGAAGCTCTTTCCTGCTGCCGAATGTATGAATGAGGGAAGCTCCGGATGCAGGAGCGGTTCCCCCATGAGATGGAAATAAAGGAACTCCGCCTTTCCCTTTACGGCATCCGTAACCGTTTCAAATTCCTTTGCGCTCATCATGCGCGGCTCCCTTGCCGTCCCGTGGCAGAAGGAGCAGGAGAGATTGCAGCAGTTGTTAATCTCAAGATAGATCTTCTTCAGCATGATTCATCCCCCGCACCATTTACAGGTTCCTTATGCAGTTGAGGATCAGCTTCCCAACCGTCTCGGCCAGCATGTCCATGGACTGTATACGTGCGAAATCTCCCCCGTAGATCAGTTTTGCTGATGCGAGATCGTCATCCTCTCCCGTAAAGACGCAGACCGTGGAGATATCTTCCGCACGCGCTTTTCTGACCTCCGAGGCGGTGTTCGCCACACCCGCTTCTCCGTTGTAGTCCACAAAGCGATCCTCTCCCGCAGCAGGTATGAGGCTGACATCGTTCGGCTTCACATCCGAGAGGATGATGAGGAGCCTGTGCTCATAGGGAGATCTCTTCATAAGCTCTGTCATCGCCCTTATCGCAAGTCCGTCCCGGTTGCAGCCATTCGAAACAAAATCGAATATCCGTGCGTTCTGCGAGGTCTCCGTATAGTCTCTGAAGATGTTGATTATGGTATAGCCCGTCATGGAGCAGAAGGAGCAGACCCTGCAGGGTATGCCGCATCTGGTCAGACTCTCTGCGATGATATAGCCCTGAGAGGAGACCGTCTCCTGACGCTCTTTCTGGGAATTTGAGGCGTCCAGCAGGATATCTACGCTCAGATCTCCCGCTGCTTCCCTCTCCCTGCGTTCGAAGATCCGTCCGTCCCCGAGGTATTCCGCGCGCCATGTCCGGCCGCCTATCAGTCGTCCGGAATCGCTCTTGATATCATCCTCCTGCAGATACAGGAGGATCGAATTCCGGATCCTTTCGCAGAGCCTGCTGATCGCGGTCCTGTTGGCAGCCATGTTCATCGCATAATACTCTCTGTTCCGTTCCCTCTGTCTGCTCTCCTTCTGTTTATGCAGCGCCTCGAAGGCATTCTGGATGCTTCCTTCATACGCCTCGCCTCTGGTAAGATGAAGGTGGCAAAGAATATGGCTGTCCGTGCACAGCTGTTTTTCCAGTTCTCTTTCGGCAGCGGGGTCCAGAATCGGTCTTCCGTATTTGAAACGGATGAATTCTCTCAATTCCGCCTCGCTCATTTTCGTGAGCATGCTGTACTGTCTGATTGCGTCGGATGCCGCCCTGCTGTCGTATATGTCATCCGGGTGCTCGGTAAAACCGCCTCCGAAGCGCTTAAACAGAGCCTTCTTTTTCCGGTTTGCACCGCGGTTTCTGCGTATCCCGTGCAGATGCCGGCTCTTAGCCTCCTTTGTGTTGATGCCGAACCACCTGGCAAGGAGCGTCTCCGCTCTCTCCGTCAACTCTTCCGTATCGAGTGCGGAGCTGAATTCAAGCTCCTTCAGAAGCTCTGCATTATACGCATCGAGTTTCGGCTCCCTGCCGAGTATCTTTTCAAAGTGCGCACGGGAGATATATTCATAGATCCTGAGATCCTCGCTCGCGGATGTTCCCGCAAGCCATTTCCGGGCATATTCTTTCCGAAGCTCCTCCAGCACCGGTCTCGTTTTCACTTCTCTGCCGTATACCGCATTTTCAAGCGCAAGCCACAGCAGCGACTCGTAGATGTCGCTCTCTTCATATTTCTGCACGCCGCGGAAGATTCTTTCAATCTCGGGATAATCATAATGCTTCCGGACCGCGCCGATGATGCTGTTGAAATACAGCTCCGCCTTCCCGTCCGCGTCATAGGCCTTGAAATCCGGCGTGAATCCGTAATCCCCTGCGGAGTTCCATATGATATTGGCCGCTCTCTTCCTCTGAAGATCCGAAACAGCATCCATTCTCTTTATGCCCTTCACTGCTTAAAACTCGAAAGGATCTCTCTCCCCCCGAATACGGTTTTTCAAAAAGCATTATATTCCCCCGTTCGTGTTTATTCAACGGGAAAAGGGATACAGACGTGACACAGCCGGCCTCCTCCGGTGAATGGGGAAGCCGGCTGTATTGCGTTTGAAAGGATCATTCCTGTTCTTTCGGGTGTTTTTTTACCTTCTTTTTCGGGTGCTCCTGCGGGAATTCGAAAACCACCGCCTCAAACGGTCTCAGACCATAGGGCAGCGCGTAGGGATGGCTGTCGCAGTCCTTCTCAATGCTGACGATCGGCGGGATATCTCCGATCTCGCCGGGGCTTCCGCCTCCGGGCAGACTGTCGTATGTACTGAAGATTCTCTTGTAGAACCCCTCTTCCGGTACACCGCAGAGATAGTTCCCGTAAGCAACCGGGGAGAAGTTGCAGATCACGAGCAATGCTTTTTCATAATTCCACGGATTCCTTCTGATATAGGAGATGATATTCCTGTCCGCGTCGTTCCGGCTTACCCACTCGAAGGTCGCGGGATCCTTGGTATCCGTATAGAGGCAGGAATAGCTGCTGTATATGCCGAGCAGGTTTTTGACGCACTGCATCACATCCCTGTGACCGAAGTCGCTGGCGAAGTTCCAGTTCAGTTCCTTACTCTCATCCCACTCTCTGTCCTCAGCCAGATCCTGCCCCATAAACAGCAGCTTCTTGCCGGGGAAGGTGAACTGGAAGGCATAAAGAGCTTTGAGACTGCCCATCTTGTCCTCGATCCCTCCGGGGAATTTTTCGAGCATGGAATGCTTCAGATGGACCACCTCATCGTGGGACAGCACGAGGACATACCTCTCGAAGAAAGCATAGTCCGCCGCATGGACCAGTCTGCCATGCTCCCATTTCCTGTAGAACGGATCCTTCTTCATGTACTCGAGCGTGTCGTTCATCCAGCCCATGTTCCACTTGAACATAAAGCCCATTCCGCCCTCGGTCACATCCGCGGTGATGGCGGGGATGATGGAGGAATCCTCGGCGATCAAGTATGCATCCGTTTCCTTGCGGATGGCGTAGTTTATCTGTCGGAGGAAATCCGTGCTCTCAAGGTTCTCGGGACCGCCGTATTTATTCGGTCTCCATCTGGCACGGCTGAAACTGGAATAGAGCATCGCCGCAACGGCATCCACTCTGAGCGCGTCTATATGAAACTCTTTTATCCAGTAGAAGGCGCTGGATGCGAGAAAACTCTGCACCTGAATCTTTTCATGGTCAAAGGCATAGGTTCCCCACTCCGGGTACTCCGCTTTGAGCGGATCGGGCGATTCATACAGCGGTGTCCCGTCAAAGCGGGCAAGCCCGAATTCATCCTTCGGAAAATGGGCCGGGACCCAGTCCAGAATCACGCCGATGCCGTTGAGATGCATGATATCGACAAAATACCGGAAATCGTCCGGGCTGCCGTATCGGCTGGTGGGAGAGAAGAATCCGGTCACCTGATAGCCCCATGAGCCGTCGAAGGGGTGTTCGCAGATCCCGATGAGTTCCACATGGGTGTAGCCCATGAATCGCACATACTGCGAAAGTTCCTCGGCGAGCCTGCGGTAGTTGATAAAGCCGTCCGGGTCCTTTGAGTAGTCCTTTTTCCAGGATCCGAGATGCACTTCATAAATGGCCATGGGCTTTTCGGGGGCATGCCTTCCGTCCCTCTGAGCCATGTAGTCGGCGTCCCTCCACTTATAGTTTTTCAGACTGTATACGATGGAGGCGTTTGCCGGCCTTCTTTCCGTATAGAAGGCGTACGGGTCGGATTTGAAACGTTTCTCGCCGTCCGCTCCTTTGACCACAAAGCGGTAGACATCTCCCTCTCCTATATCCGGCAGAAAGGTTTTCCAGACACCCTTGCGGCCAAGCTCCATCCTGCCGTTGGCCTCGTTCCAGCCTGTCTTGCCCGTGATCACGGAGACCTCTCTGGCATTCGGCGCCCAGACGGCAAATTTTGTCCCCTTTACACCGTTCTTTGTGGTGATATGTGCTCCGAGCTTTTTATAGGCAGTGAAGTCTATCTTGTCGTTGAATACGAATCCGGATTCCTTCTTTTCATCCTTCATGGGAGAAACTCCTTTCCGCTCTGTTTATTCCTCAGTTCCCAGAAAGCCACGGCACTCGCCGCCGCGACGTTCAGGGAATCCACATCGTGATGCATGGGTATCCGCACGGTATAGTCACAGGAGGCAATCGTATCCTCCGCAAGGCCGTCGCCCTCCGTTCCGAGGATCACGGCCAGCTTCTCCTCGGCGGCCAGTTTCGGACAGCCAATGCTTACCGCATCGTCCCGCAGAGCCATTGCGGCAGTCCGGAAACCCATCCGCCGCAGTCTTCCGAGTCCCGGTTCCGGCCAGTCTCCGACGCTCTCGTCGATATAGGCCCACGGAATCTGGAACACGGTGCCCATGCTTACCCGCACCGATCTCCTGTACAGCGGGTCGCTGCAGGCAGGTGTGAGGAGTACGGCATCCATCCCCAGCGCGGCTGCCGAGCGGAAAATCGCGCCGACATTGGTGGGGTTCATGACGTTTTCGAGCACGGCGATCCTTCTTGAGGCCGCGCATATGCTCTCCACATCCGGCTGCTCCGGTCTCAGCATGGCACACAGCACTCCCCTTGTGAGCTTATAGCCCGTAAGCTGTTCCAGAACGTCCAGTGACGAAGTATAAACGGGGATATCCCCGCAACGGGCGATCACTTGCCTTGCCTGCGTTTCAATATGCTTTTTTTCGAGCAGCATCGAGACAGGAACGCATCCTGCGTCGAGTGCCCGTTCAATCACTACCGGGCTCTCGGCGATGAACATGGCGTTTTTCGGATCCTGCCGGTTCAGGAGCTGCGCCTCGGTGAGCCTCGCATAGACATCGAGCTCCGGGGCTCCGAAATCACTTATCTCAATAACTTTCGGCATTCCGGTTCCTTCTGGCGGTTCACTGCGCCATGTCCTCAAGGGCGAGGTGCCAATCCTCGGCGCAGTCTGCGATATGCGCCGAAATCTCTCCGATCATCCTGTTGCCGTTGACGTCGTTGATGCTGTTGTTCATCACAACAAGGATCACAGGCTCTGGGGTAAAAATGATCCCGCCGGCATGACAGCACATTTTCGCACTTCCGTATTTCTGCGCGATAACATATTTATCTCCAAGCACTTTATGAAAGTAATCGTTCGGAGACGCCTCACACATATACGTGATCACATTCGGATACTCGTCAGAGTGGGTATAGAGCTCCTTTAATATCCCTAAATAAAATCTGGCGGAATAGAGGTATTCCCCATAAAAGCCCTTAACGAGTTCTTCTTCCGGGAAACCTTCTGAATAGCTCAGATCATTGCTCCTGATATATTTCATATCGTCAAAGAAAATATCCTTCTGCAGTCCATATGCCCACGTGTTGTTGGAGTCTCTGAGGATCTCCTCCTTTGCGATCTCCAGATTTGTGTTTTTAAACTGGAACTGTTCCATTTCCCCTTCCACCTCCATTCTGGTGATCTTCATCACCAGCGGCAGTTTGAAGAGGCTCGCTGTGTACCACCAGCGGTTGGCGTTGTAGTAATAGTATTCCCCGGTTCCCGTATAATACAGCGCGACACTTACCGAATCCCGGCTTCTTCCGGTGGCGTCTATGGTCCGTTCTATCCACTCATCCAGCGCCTCCTCGTCGATTACCGAGACCGACGCCGTCACGATCTCCCCCGAACCTTCCGCAGCCTCTGCCCGGGCTGCTGCCGGAAACAGGAGCCAAGCCATCACCGCTGCCATTATGAATGACACTGTTCTTCTCATCCGAATTCCTGCCTGTGTTCCCACTATAGTGAAAATATCTCTGCAAAAACAGAGATATTATGATTTTGAACTGTTAAGATATCCCAGCACCGCTTTTGCCAGGTCGTTGTATGTCACGGCGCGGTCAATCTCAGCTTTGGCCCATGCCTTTTCCTCATCAGAGATCCTGTTCCTGCCGTTGTTTTTCACCCATCCGATGATTGCCTTCAGCTCGCTCAATGTCATATGAAAGCCTCCCGAACTGTATATAGTTATTTTACCACAGCGGAAGATCATAAATCAACAATCGTGCCTCTCACGAAGCGTATTTTTCAAGATACTGCAGAGCATAGGTGTTCCTTGCGCCGTAGAGAGCCGCCTGTTCGTATACATTGCAGAATTTGAACACCGCCGAATAGCAGCTGTCGGCCGTTTTCAGATAATCATACAGATCCGGATAGAAATTGATCATTTCATACAGAATAAAATCGCACTGCATGTCCAGATCGCCGACGGATCGGCCCGCAGCCTTTGCAAAGTCATACAGGGCTGCCTTGCGGTCCCCTGTCCACTGACAGATGCCGTATCCGCCTCCGTACTCCTCTCCCGGCGCCTCCGCAAACGCATTTCGGCTGAGTGCTCCGCTGTCCGCCTGCGCGGTGTGTTCCTTGGAGAAGGAGTACCCCGTGCTCGTGTCTCCCTCGACAAGATACGGCAGGAAGCTGCTCTCCGCCGCAACGTTTCCCAGAATGGCCGCAGCAGCATAGGGGTTGCCGAATTCGTTTATGAACCGGTTCCATATTCTGCCCGCATTGCTTGTATCATTGGTGAATCTTGCCGTGTAGGTTTTTCCTCTTTCCGCGTCCCTCGCGGGATCTGCCGCGACCTTGAAACCGTGGTTGATGAGCTCCCGTTCAGACCGCAGTCCCTCATTGCTTGCCTCCGCGTTCAGGAGATAGGTATAATCTCCCGGAGCAAGCCTTCCGAACACAAGGCTGATGTTCACCGTACCCTCCAGATCGAACGAGTCCGTGCCCGGCGCGTAGATACACTGCTGTACCGTTTTTCCCGCGGAGTCGATGAGTGCGGCATGGATCTTTATCAGGTTCCCCGCGGAAGACCGGATGACCCCGCTCAGATTGAAGGGACTGCCTTCGGCGATTTCGGACGGCAGTGTCTCCCCGCTTAGCGTGATCACCGGTTTTTCAAGCACGGCCGGCTGAGGAGGCTCCGGGATAACAGGAGACGGCTCCGGAGCAGGCAGTATCGTCTGCGGCGCCGGTGCCTCGATCACCGGCGCCGGAGCAGGTGTCTCAATTACCGGCTGCACGGCAGGAAGCTCCCAGATTACCTGGGGCGACGGCTCCGGATCGGATTCCGGGGACTGAATGATCTGTGCAGGCGCATCCGATTCCGGATCACCGACAGGCTGCGGCTCCGCTTCCTGAACGGAAGGCTCCGTGGCATCCGCTGCAATCTCCATCTCATCCGGAAGCGCCTGATTACCGGTTTCAGCTGTTTCCTGCTGCGGAACAGGCGTTTCTTCCGGAACGGACTGCGGGCTCGCCGATTGCTGCACCGGCGGGAGGATCTCGATCACGATCTCCTCTGAAGCTGACTCCGCAGGACCTGTTTCCTGCTCTGCCGCATTCAGCTCCGGTGAGGGAGGTTTGGGAAAAGGAGTCTCAGCACAGCCCGAAGCGGATGCAAGCATGATAAGAAGTATAAGCATTGCAGCGATTCTTTTTGCAAAAATGCGCATACCGGTCTCCTTTCCCGTTTTTTATTGATTTTATCCTATAGTTATGAACAATTCAAGCACACGCTGTTTCAGTATGTCCAATTGAACAGGCAGCCCCGGAGGTGATATACTCTGTAAAAAAAGAACAGGGGAAGAGAAGTGAGATGTATGCAGAACAGGAACGTAAAACAGGTGGTCCTGCCGCTCATCACGGCGTTCATATGGGGTTCCGCGATAGTGGTCCAAAGCATCAGCACCGCATACATCGGCTCCTTCACTTTCAATGCTGCAAGATCTCTTGTCGGTGCACTTTCCCTGCTCGTGTTCATTCTGATCCGCGACAGCCTCATGAGGCAGGCGCAAGCGGTCGGAAAGGCCCCGGAAGACTTCCGGTACTTACTGAAGGGCGGCATCGTCTGCGGCTTCTTCCTCGCTCTGGCAGTTGTGGCTCAGCAACAGGGACTCCGGTACACCGGTGCCGGGAAGGCTGCTTTCATCACAGCCATGTACGTGGTGCTTGTTCCCGTATCCGGCATGTTCTTCCGCAGAAGGGTCGCTCCGCTGCTCTGGATCAGCATGCTTATAGCCGTGGCGGGCCTGTATTTCCTGTGCATGGATCCCTCTGAGGGATTCAGCCTGAACAAGGGTGATCTGCTCGTGCTGACAAGTGCCTTCTCATTTACAGCGCAGATCCTCTCCATAGATCACTTCGGCAAAAAGACAGACAGCATAAAGCTCTCATGCGTACAGTTTGCAGCGGTGGCTGTTTTATGCGGTATAGGAGCTTTCATTTTTGAAGCTCCCGCAATCTCACAGCTGCAGCTTTCTTTGCCCTATATACTCTTTGTCGGAATCTTTTCCAGCGCCGTGGCCTATACGCTGCAGATCGTCGCCCAGAAGGACGGAAACCCTGTGATCGTTTCCCTGCTGCTGAGCCTGGAATCTTTCTTCGCTGTAGTAGTGAGCGCAGTTGTACTGCATGAGAAATTGAGTCTGCGCGAGATCTTTGGCTGTGTGCTCATGATGACAGCCGTAGTGCTTTCACAACTGAAAGCAGATCAGGAGCAGATCTGAAAAGAAATGCATGTGCAAACAGCCGGACCGTAATGGTCCGGCTGTTTTTTTACATGGCTTCTATTTCTTTTATGTTGTATTCGTTTCCCGTGACCAGGAACGTGTTCCCGCTGCCGCAGTAGGGACAGATCTTCTTGTATGTCATCGTGTCGTAGGTCTGCTTGCATTCCTGACAGTAAGTGACGGCCTTGATCTTCTCGATCTTCAGTTCCGCATCCTTCAGGAATTCGGACTTTTTCTTCGACCACTCCCAGAAATCCGTGAGATACTCCGGGATGATCGTGCTGACCTCCCCGACCTCAAGCGTCACGGAGGCAACAGTCTTCAGATCCTGCTCCATGCAGATCTTCTCGACGGTGTCGATAACATAGACAACGGTGCTGAGCTCGTGCATTACTTGTTCTTGCGGGTCACTTTGACGGCCTGACGGGCGGCGTGCTTGAGCATCGGGCCGACCTTGTCCTCACAGCGCACCATGGTGGATGCCGCGGGAACATCTCTCTCGAGATGGATGGCATCGAACATGCATCTGGTGGTGCACAGTCCGCAGCCGATGCATCTGTTCGGATCCACAACGCTCACGCCGCAGCCCAGGCAGCGGCTTGCCTCGGCCTTGACCTGTTCCTCGGTGAAGGTGAGCCGGTCATGCTCGAAGGACCTCGCCTTGGCCGGATCGTGCAGGATCGGCTGGCGGGCAGGTCTGTCGAAACTGCCGACATCGATGACGACCTCGTTCTTGTTGAGCTCATAGAACTCGCGGAGATTCCGGCCTCTGGTGAGACTCTGGCCGTCCTGGACGAAGCGGTGGAGCGACTCGGCTCCCTCGCGTCCTGCGGCAATAGCGTCAATAGCAAATTTGGGTCCGGTGTAGACATCGCCTCCGACGAATATATCGGACTGCTCCGTCTGGTATGTAACGGCATCTGCAAGGGCATTGCCCTTGGGTCCGGTCTTGAGCTCACCGACATCCAGTCCGCCCCAGTCGATGGTCTGGCCGACAGCGGCAAGTACAGAATCGACCTCGATGGTCTCGAAGCGTCCGGTGCCGACGGGCTTCCTTCTTCCCTTCTCATCGGGTTCGCCGAGCTCCATGATCTCCACCTTGAGGCCGGTGACTTTGCCGTCTTCTCCGAGGATCTCAACAGGCGCATTCAGGAAGCAGAACTTCACGCCCTCTTCCTTTGCCTCAGCGACCTCTTCCTTATCGGCGGGCATCTCCTCCTCACTGCGGCGGTAAATCACAGTGGTCTCCGCGCCGAGGCGGACCGCCGTACGGCAGACGTCCATGGCGACATTGCCGCCGCCGATGACAGCGCATTTCTTTCCGAGCTCAGGTCTGTTGCCGAGGTTGACCTCCCGGAGGAAGTCCACTCCGCCCAGCACACCCTTCAGGTCCTCGCCCGGGATGCCGAGCTTCTGGCTCTTCTGTGCGCCGATGGCGACATAGAAGCCTTTGAAGCCTTCGTCACGGAGCTGCTGGATGGTGACGTCCTTGCCGACTTCCGTGTTCATACGGAACTGCACGCCCATCTTTTCGAGGACTTCTATCTCTCCCTTGAGTGCGGAGCGGTCGAGCCGGTAGCTCGGGATGCCCATGATGAGCATACCGCCGGGCTGACTGTTGCGGTCAAAGACGGTGACATTCACATAGCCCATGCGCGCCAGATAGTAGGCGCAGCTCAGGCCGGCGGGGCCGGCGCCGATGATGGCGACCTTCTCCTCATAGGGTTTGTCGATCGGGCGGCGATAAAGTTTTTCGGGAACATAGCGCTCTTCGCTCTTGAGGTCCTGCTCAGCGATGAACTTCTTGATCTCGTCGATGGCCAGCGCCTTGTCGAGCGCTCCGCGGGTGCAGGCATCTTCGCAGCGGCGATTGCAGACGTATCCGCAGACCGACGGGAAGGGGTTGTCCTGCTTGATGAGCTTGAGAGCGTCGAGATAACGGCCTTCCTTGGCAAGCTTGATATAGCCCTGGATGGCGATATGCGCGGGGCAGGCGGTCTTGCAGGGTGCCGTGCCGGACTCGTGGCAGTTCTTACGGTTATCGAACACATAGTTCGGGTTGTACTTGTCCTTACCCCATTTGAGACCGGAGGGGAGCTCCTGTCTGGGGTATTCGACCTCGCCGTTCTTGGTGCAGAGCTTCTGACCGAGCTTGACAGCACCGGCAGGGCAGACCTCAACGCACTTTCCGCAGGCTACACAGTTGTCCTTGTTGACATGGGCGCGGTAGGCAGAGGCCGAGAGGTTCGGGGTGTTGAAGTACTGGCTCGTGCGCAGGGCAAAGCAGACGCCGATATCGCAGTTGCAGAGTCCGAAGATCTTGTCCTCACCGTCAATATTGGTGATCTGGTGGACATAGCCGTTCTCTTCGGCACGCTGGCAGATGTGCAGGGCCTCCTCCTTGGTGATGTAGCGGCCCTTGCCCGTCTCCACGAGGTACTGCGCAAAGTCGCCGAGACCGATACAGCAGTCATCCTGGATCTCCCCAGAGCCCTCTCCGAAGAGACGCCTGGCGTTCCTGCAGGAGCAGTAACCGACAGAGAGCTTTCCTTCATACTTGTCAAGCCAGTGGGATATATGCTCCACGGATACGGATTTGTTCTCCGCTTTGATGGCGCTCTCCACGGGAACTACATGCATGCCTATGCCGTCACCGCCGGGAGGAATGAGGTGGGTCTTGCCTTCGAGCGGCAGGAAGGTCATCTGGTCGAAACTGCTCGCCAGCTCCGGATACTTCTCCACCTGTTCGAGGACCATGTTGGTCATCTCGGCGATGCCGGGAACGAACAGCTGAACATACCACTGCTTCTCATGCTCGGGATTTTCCCAGTTGTACTCTACGATGCCGTGCATCGCGCCGTCCATGAGGAGCTCCTCGATCCTCTCCTCGGACTTGCCGGTGAGCTTTGCGATCTGCGCCGTGGTCTTCGGCTTGCGCAGGCCCATCTTCAGCATGACTTCAGCGATCTCGTCATTCGAGCAGGCGCGGTCCAGAATGATGTATTCGGGATCCGTCTCGGTCAGTTTCTTGAGTCCGAATTTCTGCGGCAGCCTGTCCGTGATCATCTTGCCGAGGTCAAATAAAATCTCTCTTGCCATAAATTCTCCTTTTCCCCTCTTGTATTTTATTTTTAATCTGCAACTCATGATGCGCAATGCGCATACTAAACTAGTTTAAGCATATCATAAAGAAAAAGAAAAGTCACTTCGTTTTTTACCGCGAAGTGACTTTTCTTTCGTGTCCGTTTCAGCTGACCCAGTCTTTTGCGAAACGAAGGAGGATCTCCGCCGCCTGACCGCGCTCTCCGGGCGTCTCGGCCCCGAAAACAACTGCGACCATCGTGTGTTCCTCCCCATCCACCGTCACCGGACAGGACGCCACAAGACAGAAGCCTGCTTTGTCCGTGGAACCGGTCTTCAGTCCGCTGGTCCCGGGCATATTGAAGACAAGCGGGTTGGAATTAGCAGTGGTGTAATTCAGGGTCGGCATGTTCGAATACTGCAGGGAGGTGATCTCCGTGATCTGCGGAAAATGCTCCAGAATATACGAACACAGGCGGAACATATCCGCGGCGCTCATCCTGTTCTGCAGCTTTGCAGGGATGGCCGTCTCCCTGAACTCGGGGAGCCCGTGCGGGTTATAGAATCTCGCCGTCCTCATTCCGAGCTCCGAGGCTCTTTCGTTCATTCTTTCCACGAAAGTCTCCTCCGAGCCCGAGACGTGCTCGGCAATCGCCAGAGCGCACTCGTTGCTCGACGCGAGAAGCATCATTCTGGTGAGCTCGTCGAGCGGCACGTAGGTGTTTTCCCCGAGAGTCACCATCGCGTCCGCGGTCCTGGAAAGCTCCGCGGCGTTTTTGCTGATCTTTACCTTGTCGCCGCTCTTCACGCTCCCGCTCTCCAGTGCCTCGGAGAGCAGCAGATAGGTCATAAGCTTGCTCGTGCTCGCGATGGGCACGGGGAAAGAGGAGTTCTGCGCAAAGAGCACGGTCTTCCTGTCGGCATCGCCCACCAGCACACCGCTGAAGGAATCGAAATACCCCTCCTCCTTCAGCTGAAGGATATCGACCGAGAAGGGCTGCTCAGGGTATATTCGCAGGGCGTTGTCCGGGAAAGACTCCACCTTCAGGTCGAGCATCAGCTGAACATCGATGAGGCTCATATAGAGCGTACCGCCGGTGCTGTAGGTATAGTAGCGCATGTCCGCCCCGTTGAGGAAGATCCTGTTCCGGACAAGCTCCGCCCAGACGGTTCCGCGGTTGTCATTCCCCGTGAACACGGCCGAACCCGAGGCCTTTCCGGTGGTTATGGCGTAATGGGCACCATGTACGGCGCTGTTCTGGAACACCACGGTGAATTGCTTTTCCGTCCCCTTCAGAATCGTGGCAAGATCGTTGAGGGAGAGATAGAGATTATTCTCATGGGTGACGTCATACCCTCTCACGGTGTATTCCTTCCCGTCGCCGATGGAGACCGCTATCTTCACCGGATACAGCAGGTCACTGTCGGCATAGGCATGCGGAGCGAGCGGCAGCGCAACGATTACCAGACACAGCACTATGGAAATGAATCGCGAGGTTTTTTTCATCCGCGTCCCTCCTTAAACCAGTTCAAACCTGACGGACATCTCTCCGTCTGCCGCACTCACATCCGCATATGCCCCGGAGATGAGGGGCATGGACGGCGGCAGATGCCCGAGGTCCGCATCAAGGACGATCGGAACACCGTAATGCTCAAGCACGCCCGTGACTGCGTTTATCCTGTCCATCCCGAGGATCTCCTCATCAAAGTGGAGCGGTCTTCCAATGATGAAGCCCTTTGCCGTATCGAACCAGCCGGCGTTGGCCAGCTGCCAGAGCGATCTGCGCATTCCGAGGGGGTTCAGGTCGCAGGATTCGAGAAACCAGATGATCCCGTCCTCGCGGTATTTGTTTTCAAACTCTTTTACTTTATCGAAGCGCGTTCCGCACAGGATGGAAAGGCAGTCGAGGCAGCCGCCGAGGAGCCGGCCGGAAAAGGAGGCTTTGCCCTCCGATACACCCAGCACCCGGACGCAGGGCTCCTCCGTTATGTTATACGACTCGAAAGGATTTTCCTCGTCTTTGAAGGATTCGAGTTCCCAGCCATCGTAATTCGACACTTCAAGCTTTTTCCCGGTCAGGATGCCGAAGGCGTCCGAGATGGCCGGGTGCCAGGGCCGCATCGCGAAAGACGGGGCACAGGGCCCGTAGATCGCGGCGGTGTCACACAGTACGGGGAGCGTATAGGTGAGGTTCGTGTTGTCTGAGTAGCCCATGTACCACTTCGGCTTCGCGGCCTTGATCCCCTCGAAGTCCACATATTCGAGATCTTCGCACATTGTCTCCCCGCCGCCGCAGGAGATGATCACTTCACATACGTCATTCAGGAAAAAATCATTTATCTCAGCAGCGCAGTTTTCCGGGGTGCTGCTTTTCCCGATGCCGTCGGAAGCATAGCAGTTCGGTCCGGTGACCGTCCTGTATCCCTTGGCGCGCAATTTGCGTTTGCTCTCCTTGAAGCAGCTTCTGTACGGCTCGATGGTACAGCCGAAGGAAGGGGCGATGAAGCCTATGGTTCCGTTTTTATGAAGAAATTCCGGGTATCGCATCTTTCCGACAGCCTCCGCAAAGCAGTTGTTTTCTCTGTGTGATCAGATCACAGTTATAGTATTATATCACATATACCATCATTTGTCCTCAAATACAATACGGCATACCGCTCGCAGGCGGATCAAAGACATATAAAAAGCAAAACGCCCTTCCGGACGATCCCGAAAAGGCTGCTGTCAAGGCTCCTGATAACAAAAACTCCCTATAAACAGAAGTAACCCCCGGCCGAGCATCTTTCACCTACTCTGTCGGGGGCTACTTCTCTGAATTTTTGATATCAAGCATCCTGGTTACCTCTCTTTCTTTTCGTCTCCTGCCGCATTTCACATCCGTTTCGTTCAGCCCTCTCACCAAATCATTTCAATTATATCTCTATGTGAGACAAACATTTGTGGGGGCAACTTCCGTTTTGTTCGACCATGCGGACTTCCTGCTATTTTTTCGGAGAGCCTTTCTTCCCTCCTGTTGATTAAACTATACTATAGGGCGCAGCTGTTTTCAACGGGCAATAGTTAATGAATTAAAGACCGGAAACTTGTGTAAATGGCTGAAAATAGGCACTTTCCGGACATTTCTTCAAAGAACATGTTGACAGATTCATGAACAGGATGATAGAATGATATCGTTGTGGGTCTGATGGGCCCGCTTTATTATTTCAAAAAACTGAAACAGCCCGAAGCGCAAGGCTTTGGGCTGTTTTTTCATTCTTCGCTTTCCTTCTCCGGCAGGCGTCTCACCAGCACCTTCTCCACACGTCTCTCGTCCGCGTCGAGCACTGTGATCTGCAGACTGCCGTATGTGAAGCTCTCGCCGGGCTGGGGGAATCTTTCCATCATCTCCACCGTCCAGCCGCCCACGGTCTCGCTCTCGGGGCTGAAGTCCTTGTCAACGATCTTCATGAGATCGATGAAATCCGTGATGGACATATCGGCATCGAGCAGGTACTCTCCTTCGGCGTTCATGACGATCTCCGGCTCCACCTCATCGTCCTCGTCCCAGATCTCGCCGACGATCTGCTCAAGCACGTCCTCCATGGTGATGACGCCGAGTGTGCCGCCGTATTCGTCCGTGACGACCGCAAGATGCTGCTTGGCTTTTTTCAGCCTGTCGAGCACCTGCGGGAGCTTCATGGTCTTGTAGACATAGCAGACCGGCATGAGCAGGGAGCGGATGTTTATCGGCTCGAGCGTCTCCGTTACGGCCTTGAGGAAATGGTTCAGGGAGAGCACACCGATCATACTGTCAATGCTGCCCTCATACACGGGAATCCTTGAGTATCCGGCGTTCTCCACCTCCGAAAGGATGGCCTCCCAGCCGTCCTTGATATCGATGGCCTCAATGTCCACCCTGGCGGTCATGGCCTCGTAGGCCGATACGTCGGAAAAGTCGATGGCCGCCTGCACGAGCTCGGAGCGGTCCTCATCGATGACCTCCTCGTCCTCGGCCGTCTCTATGATCTGCTGCAGCTCCTCCACCGCCTCGTCGCCGACCGACTGATCCTCATCCGGCCGGATAAGAAGGTTGAACAGGGCGATGAGCTTGACAATGACCCAGATAACCGGGAACAGAACGAACATGCACGCCCGGATGATATAGGCATAGCGCATGGAGAGCGTTGTCGCCTTTTTCTTGGCAGTGATCTTCGGGATGGTCTCCCCGAAGATGATCACCAGCAGCGTCATGATGACCGTGGCCAGCCAGGCAAACCTGTCTTTGCCGTTATCCAGGAGGATCACCATGATGGAGGCAAGCGACGAGCCCGCTATATTGGCCAGGTTGTTGCCGATGAGGATGGCGCTGAGCGAATCGTCAAAGTGCCGGGCAAGGAACAGCGCGGTCTTCGCCCTGCGTGAGCCGTCCTCGGCCGCGTTCTCCAGGCGCACATGATTGCAGGAGGAGATGGCCATTTCACTTGCAGAGAAGAAAGCCGAACAGCAGATGCAGGCAAAGATGCCCAGCGCAACCAATATGACCGTCACTGCTTATCGCCTCCTTCCTCTTCACCGGGAAGGCGCTCAACAACGAGCCGCAGGATCCGGTTGTGCTCCATCTCGGAGACCGTCACGCGCAGGTCATGGTAGTCGAAGCTGTCTCCCTCCTTGGGGATGGCGGCGAATCTCACGTAGGCCCACTCACCCATGAGCGTGCCCTCGAATTCCTCATTTTCCTCGGGATCCTCGAAGCCCATCTCCTCGAACAGGTCGCTGACGTGCACATCGGCTCCGACGTTGTATTCGTTCTCGCCGAAGCAGACGATCGGCTCTTCGATCACGTCGTCCTCGTCCCAGATCTCGCCCACGAGTTCCTCCAGGATATCCTCCACCGTGACCACGCCGAGCGTTCCGCCGTAGTTATCAGTGACGACAGCCAGATTGAGTTTCTTCCCTTTCAGCATCTCGAGCAGTTCATCGATCTTCGTGCTTGAGTGGATGAACAGCACCTCGTCAAGCAAGGGTCTGAGCTCCAGATCGTGACCGGACTTCAGCCACGCCCGGATGAACTTCCGGATCTGCAGAATGCCGATGATATTGTCGATGCTGCCCTCATATACGGGAAGACGGCTGTGATTTGTTTCCTTGACAAGGGAAAGAATATCATCGAGGCTGTCGTTGATATCGACGCCTACGAGATCCACGCGGGGCGTAACGATGCTCTCCACCGTGACATCCCCGAACTGCAGCGCCGAGGAGATCAGTTCGCCCTGCTCCTCGTCCAGCGTGCCCTCCTCGGTCATATCCTCTATGATGTCAAAAATCTCTTCTTCGGTGACCGAGAGCTCCTGCTCCGCGGAGGTCAGCTTCGCGGCTGTCTGTCCGATCAGGGCAAACAGCGACGAAAGCGGCGAGAGCACCTTCATGATGGTGCTCAGGCTGCCGCTCAGGGAAAGAGCGAGCTTGTCGGCGCGCTTCTTTGCGGCGCTCTTGGGGAGCATCTCGCCGGCGAAGAACACGACAATGGTCGTCAAGACCGTGCTCAGCGCCACAAAGCTCATCCCGTAGAACCTTGTGACAAACACCGTGACCACGGAGGCGGTCGAGATATGGACGATATTCGTGCAGATGAGGATCGTGCTGATGGCCTTATCGAAGTTTTCGATCACGTACATGGCTCTTTTCGCACGGGGGTCGCCGCGCTCGGCCAGGTTCTTTATTCTGCTTTTTGAGCATGCCGAAAATGCTGTCTCACAGACAGCGCAGTACATGGCAAGCAGCAAAAGGATGACGACTGCTATTATGAACGGCAATTTACTGCCTTCATCCATTTAGGATCTTTCACTCCTTTTCATGCGGCTTTCCGCCGGATAAACAAAGGAATTATAGCATGCGGCAAAAACATCGTCAAGTGAATCCAATGTTGCGCGCGCAGGGGTTTTTATGATATTATCAGGACAGTTTTTACAAGGACGGACATCCATGAAAAACAAGAGATTCATCTATATACTGATCGCACTTCTTCTCATCGCCGGATTCCTGTATTTCCGGAATGCCGGCAGTGATGTCGGGAACTCCGCGGAGTCTGTGATCTCCTCAACGGTCTCTGAGATCGCGGAAGTCAGCGAAAGCGGGACTTCTCAGGCCGAACCTGCCGAGGCGGCGCAGAGCGTAGAGGCTTCCGCGCCGACAGACGGGGATCCGGATGATGAGAACACTGCACCCGCGGAAGAAACCGTCATCGACAAGGACGGTGTTTACGACTCTAAGGAAGAGGTAGCGCTGTATATCCACACCTACGGCACCCTTCCTTCCAACTACATCTCCAAGGAAGAGGCCATGAAGGCCGGCTGGTCCGGAAACGGCGGCGACAAGCTCGAAAAATACTGTCCCGGCAAGTGCATCGGCGGCAGCTGGTTCGGCAATTATGAGGGGAAACTCCCCAAGGCGAAGGGTCGGACCTGGGCCGAATGCGACATTGACACGCTGGGCGCCAAGAACCGCGGTGTAAAGCGCATTATCTACTCCAACGACGGCCTTATATACTACACCGAGGACCACTACGAGACCTTTGAGCTTCTCTACGGGGAGCCATAATAAAACAGGAAGAAATACAGCGGCCATGCAGAAACCTGCATGGCCGCTATTTTTATGTCCTTTATGAAACTCTTATTTTATCCTCTTTGCCACAACGGCGAAGCGGCCTTCCTCAGTGTGGTGGCTGCAGGTGGAGAGCACCATGATCTCGTCTCCATATACAGCGGTCACGCCCGTGTCGTAGATCGACTCGGCCTTCGCCTGAGAAACATAGTAGTTGAATACATTTTCGTCAGAGAGGTCACAATAGTCGTAATAGCGGAAGCCGGGCTCGCCCTCGTAATAGATGCGGCTGTAGAAGCAGGCCATTACCGCGTACTCGCGCTCTTCCGTGAGGGTGTCGAAGCGGAACGTCGGATTGGCACGCCAGCAGGCGATATCCGCATACTCGGGCAGACGGCCGAAGATGCTCTTGTTCTGCATCAGATGGCCGTAGATCAGATAGAAACTGCCGCCGGCAGAGCAGCGTTCGTCCATGAAGGGGATGCCGCTGACGGAGTCCGCGCCGTAAAAGTCGCGGTTCAGGTAGTACTGCGGGCGATCCGGTGAAAACATCACCGGGTAATCGATCCCCAGTCCGGGAAGAGAGAGCCAGCCGAAGAATTCCGGGTTCATCTCGCTCAGGGTGATGTATTTCCCCAGCAGCTCCTGATCCCGGTATTCTGTCTCCTCCGATTCCTCCGCAGGCCGAATCGTCTCCGCCGTGTCCGCGGAAGAAGAGGACGTGTTTTGCGTACCGGCCGCCACGATGGCGGAGAGCTCGTCGAAGCCCTGCTGATCCTTTCTGTCGGAGATCAAGTCTTTCGCAAGATGATAGGTCGCATAACAGAACGTGACGAACATCAGCGCGAACAGGACGCCCAGGATCTGTATCACAAGATACGGCTTCCTGCGCTTCTTTCCTTCGGTCTTTTTCCCCTGCTCTGTTGTCTTTTCTTTTTCCTTCCCGTCCATTTATGATCCTCTTCTATACGCATTATATATACAGGCGGGATCGCTCCCGCCTGATCTTTCTGTTATGGTTCAGTCTTTGCCTTTATTCTTCTGCTTCTTCCAGTACATACAGCCCAAGGCGGCTATCACGCCCATGCCGACCAGTGTCACGCCGGCGAGCACGGCCCAGGCAGCCGTATCTCTTTCGTCGCCGGTGGCCGGATACCAGGAGTTGCCCCAGATATAGACTCTTGTGGCGGCAGTGCCGTCATCGAACACAAACGTGAAGGTATGCCAGCCGGGAGACAGCCTCTGCATTGCGTTGGGCCTTACCGTCACGATGATGCTTCCGGCCTTTACCGTGTAATCCTGGAGGGGGAGGATATACGACGAGTCTACGATCACCCCGTGAAACAGGCCGGCAGTCTCTTCATCCGCGATATTCCGCTTGACAGTAAAGGAATAGGACAGACCGCTGTATTTAACCCAGCCGCCGTTCGCACCGGCCGTGACCGTATAGCTTATCGGAACGGCTGCTTTGAAGGTGGCCGTCACAGTCACATTGCAATTGGGCATCACAAAGGTGTTGTTGGATATGGAAACCGGCTCATCATTTACTTTCTGTACGAGAATGGTGTCGAGTTCAAATCCGGTTTCCGGCGTAATGGTAAGCGTGACCGTGGCATTTTCGGGCGCTCTCGCCGCATCTGCTGTGACCGTGCCGTGGGTGGAGGTTTTCACATCCACCCGGTAGGTTTCCACGAAGTTGGCTGCCAGAGCACGGTCGCCGGTAACGGTGAACGTGTAGCTTGCGGCCGTGCTGACAACCTCGCCGCCCACTGCCCAGTTTACAAATTGATAGTTCTGTGCCGGCGTCGCCGTCACGGTCGCACTTGCATTGTCATCATAACTGCCGCTGCCGCTGACCGTGCCGCCGGTTGTCGGATTCGCACTAACTGAAACCGTGTACTGAGTCGGCGTTTCCGGAATCAGCTCAAAGTGTGCCTTGATTTCAACATTCTCTTCTCCGATCGTGAAAGTGGTGTCCGCACTTGTCAGAGACACAGGCGTCACACCGCCGGCAAGAACCTCCCATGTCTGGAACCGGTATGTATCATCCTTAGGAGTTGCATGTAGTTCTACTTCAGTATCCTTTGGTCCGGAAGCCAGATTCGCCGAAGCACTGCCGTTCCCATCCGTGCTTACCGTAACCGTATAGTCAGTCCCAGTGTCCGGTTCTGCCCGCAGAACCGGAATCAGTTCAAAGTGTGCCTTGATTTCAACATTCTCTTCATCAATTGTGAAAGTAGTGCTCTCACTTGTCAAAGACCCGAGCGCTACACCGCCGGCAAGAACCTCCCATGTCTGGAACCGGTATGTTTCATCCTTAGGCGTTGCACTTAGGGTTACTACAGTACCTTTCGGTCCGGAAGTCGGAGTTGCCGAGGCACTGCCGTTCCCGTCCGTGCTTACATCAACCGAATAGTCAGTTTCGGTCTCCGGTTCTGCCCGCAGCGCCGGCACTTCCGCCCACTGCGAAGTGAATCTGGTATCCATACCCACAGGAGTCACAGAGGGATCCGGCGTCCAGCTGCTGAAAACAAATCCGGACGGAGCTGTGAACGGGCATCCGTTAAGTTTGAAGAACACCATTCCGTTTTCGGTAAAGAACTCGCAATTCCCGGCACTTTCCCGGTCAGCAGTGACCATGGTCAGATCATATGCGGTGTATTCCCGCTCATTTCCGTTTCCATCGGAAAGGGTCACTTTGTAAGCGGGATCGTCAAACTCGTTCGCAAAAGCTCCAAACGGCAGCAGGTTCAGGCACAGAAACAGTGCGAGAAGTATGGCGGGAATTCTGAATCTGTTTTTCATCCTGTCTCTCCTCAAAGACAATGCTGCGCATCAGGCGCGGCAAATCGAAAAAACTATACTGCATACTGACTCTGTATTCTTGTCCTCAAATACATATCAGTGCAAGAATATTGTATCAAAAAGAGGGACCCACAAATGAACAAATAGTAAACAGTGCCCCGCAAAATGCGGGACACTGTATAGTGTTATCCGGTTCAGCCTTCGGCCTTGACCGCGTTTATGATACGCGCCTGAGGAGCATTGTACCAGTAGAGGAAGGCCTCGAGGTCGATCACGTCGCCTTTCTTGAGATCCTTGACCTGCGCGTAGGTCTCGGAATCGTTGCCGGTGAGGTACCGGCGGAGCGTGAAGGTGACGGGCTTTCCGTTCACCTTGGTCTCTATGTAGAGGTCAGCGGAGGCATCCCACTCGGAATCAACGTCCTTGGTGATCTCAACACCCTTCACGGCGATGAGCATGCCCATCTTTCCGATGAGGTCCTTGGTGCCGAAGAGTGCCGTTGCATCAAGAGCCGGAGCGACATAGTTCCCGTCCTCAAGTTCGAAAACGGCATCGACGATCTCCACCTGACCGGACCACTCGGACTTGAAGCCGGTGACCTTGATCTTCTGGCCGGGAACGAGCTTGGCATACTCCTCCTCGGAGCAGGGAAGCTCATAGAGGAAGTATCCGCCTTCTCGGTCCTGCGCATAGACGGTGGCCTTGTCGGCCCACCAGCCTTCCTTGGCTTGGACATAGGCTTCGACCGTTACTTCGCTGTCAAGTTTAGCGGCTTCGTACTCGGCATAGGTCATGACCCCCTCGGCTTTATCGTTCACATTACCGACTATCTCACTGATGAGGATACGGGCCTGGGGCTCGTTATACCAGTAGAGAAAGGCTTCGACATTCACGATGTCACCGGGCTTGATCTCCTTGATCTGGGCATAGATCTCGGAATCGTTTCCGGTGAGGTAGCGGCGGAGCGTGAAGGTGTATGTCTCGCCTTTCAGGGAGAAGCTGAGATAGAGGTCGGATGAGGCATCCCAAGCCTGATCGGGCTCCGCCTCGCAAACAAGGCCCTTGACCGCAACAAGCTCGCTCATATGCCCGATGAGCTCATCGGTGCCGAAGAGATCGGTCACATCGGCCGCCTCGGCGACCCAACTGCCCTCTTCAATCTCGAACTTTGCGTCAACGATCTCCACCTGGCCTGCCCACTCTGCTTTGTAGCCGGTGACCTTGATCTTCTGGCCGATGACCAGCTTTTCGTAGTCTTCCTGCGTGCAGTTCATTTCATAGAGAAAATAGGCTCCGTCCGCATCCTGGGTGTAGACAGTGGCCTTATCGTTCCACCAGCTCTCCTTGGCCTGAACGAAGGTCTCTACCGTCACTTCGCTGTCCATGGGGGCGGCAACATACTCGGCGTAGGTCATGACGCCCTCGGATTTCGCCATGATGTCCGGCTTTTCCGGCTCGGCGGGAGTCGGTTCGGGAGTGGCCGCGGGAGCCGGCTCGGGAGTAGCTGCGGGCTGCTCCGTCTTGCCGCAGGCGCAGAGGGCAAGGATCATGCACAGTGCAAGAACGAGCGCAAGGATCTTTTTCATTTCATTTCTCCTTTTCGTATATGTGTTTTATGCATTCCACATAACTTACCAAGAAACATTATAGCCCAAATGTGCTACATTTCAACCGAAAAATCACTGTGGCGCTAGTTGGTTTTTTTCTTCAGCAGGCGGCTGAGAGCCCAGACGCCGATCAGCACCCATGCACAGGCAAGACAGACGAGCAGGGCCACGGCAGTCCTCGGCAGCGGGCCGAGGTCTTTCTTTCCCGAAGACGTGTTCGTCTCGATCTGGTCCAGGTGCTTGAGAGAGACCATCTCATCGAAGAGCTGCTCGATGAACGCATCGTCTACGGTCTTCTTTCTCCTCACTCCCTTCACAGCCTCCTCGATCAGCTGCCCCGCGGCATCCCTGACGGAGGCCGAGCCGTTGAACACGGGAGTGACGAAGGTGTTGGCGGTGTTTTCCATGAGGAGCTCGGTCGCGGCGATCTTGATGTCGTAATACTGATCGTTGTTCTCCCCCGCTCGCGAGAGATAATCCCTGTATTCCTCCGACTGCTGCGCCTTGGTGGTAACGGGGACATAGCCTTCGGTCTCGGCATAGGCCGTCTGAACACCGTTGGAAAGCAGGAACTGGGTAAACAGCCACGAGGCGAGGACCTCCTGCGGGTCCTTCTTGTTGAACACGCATACAGATGGCCCCTGTGAGATCATCTGCGGATGCTCCGGATCGTACTGGGGGATGGTCATCACGGCGGTGTCGAACTCCACGACCTGGTCTTCCGGAATGTCCAGGAGCGGGGCTTTGCTGCCCATCCATGTGGCGCCGGCTGTGGAGTCTATGCTGAAGATGTTCTGACCGGCATTAAGATAGTTGGCGGGGTAACTCGAGATCTTGAAGGTGGAGAAGGAGCCGCTCTTCGAGTGCTCCGCGATCTCGAGGAGGATGTCTTTTGTGGTGTCGTTGAACAGGAGGACGTTGCCGTTTTCATCGGAATACGGCGCATCGAGCTGTTTGAGCATGGAGATCATCATGTTGTCCGTGGACTTGTAGATGAAGGGGATCATGACCTTCTGCCCGTTCACCTTGTAGTTTCCGGCTGCGTCCTTCTCCATGGCCTTTTCCGAGACCTCCCATACGAAGTCCCAGGTGAGGGTCTCCGGCAGCTCATAGCCGAGTTTATTGAGCAGCGTGACATTGATAAAGCAGGCCTCCGTGGAGCGCATGAAGGGCAGGGCATAGAGCTCGCCGTCTATGTAGCACTCATTGAGAAACTCGGGAATCACCTCATCGGACGTCGGCGAGTCAAAGAGGACCTCGCTGCCGCCGAGGCCGAATCGCTCGTCGGTGAGCAGATCGTCGAGCACCACCATGACCTCCGAGCCCGTTTTGTAGGTGGCGATGTGGTCCGGGTAGGTGATGCAGACGTTGGGCGTGGTGTCCGTGGAGATATTGGTCAGGACATCCTGATAGATCCTGCCGTAGTCCGTATAGAGCTTGAGCGTGACGGTGATGTTCGGGTAGATGGCCTCGAAGTCCGAAATGGCCTTCCGGTAGATCTCCACCTGGGTCTTGTTCGTGTCGTTCTTGGCCCAGAAGACGATCTCGAAGTTCCTGTCCGTGTCGAAATGGTCGGGCACCTCGAAGGCGTTCCTCTTCCGTGAGCCGTGGCAGCCCGTGAAGAGCGCAAGCACCATGATCACCATGAGCAGAAGGCAGATGCCTTTTTTCAGCTTTTTCATCCCTTGGTTCCTCCTCTCGAAACGCCCTCCATGATCTTCTTGTGGAAGATGAGGAAGATCACGATCAGCGGCACGGAGATGGAGACCACCGCCGCCATCATGGCGGGGATGTTCTCACGGCCGAAGCCGTTCTCCCGGATCTCCTGTATGCCGTTCGACACGAGGAAATACGCCTGGTCATCGGTGATGAGGCGCGGCCACACGTAAGAATTCCAGCACTCGATCACCTTGAGGATGATGATGGTTATGATCGTGGGTCTGCAGATCGGCACCATGACCTTGAGCAGGTATTTCATGTCCGAAGTGCCGTCCACCTTGGCCGCCTTATACAAACTCTCCGGGATCCCCTCAAAGTTTTCCTTGAGCAGGTAGATATAGAAGACCGAGGTGACCGAGGGGAGGATGAGGCCGGCGAAGGTGTTCCGCATGCCGAGGTTGGTGATGGTCTGGAAGTTCGTTATGATAACGAGCTCGTTCGGGATCATCATCAGGGCGAGGAAGAAGGTGAACACAAGGTTCTTGCCCTTGAATTCGAGCCGTGAGAACGCGAAGGCCGCAGGGATGATCACCGCCATCATAAGCGCCGTGGTAAGCAGCGTGAATATGGCCGTGTTCAGGAAATACTTTCCGAGCGGGACCGCGGTGAACGCATCGGCATAGTTTTTGAGTGTCGGCGAAAGGGTGAAGAATTTGGGAACATATTCGGCGTTATAGGCGCTGTATGTCTTGAAGGAGGTGAGGATCATCCAGTAGAAGGGGAAGAGCACCATCAGTGCCCAGATAGCGAGGAAGAAATAGATGAGCGTTTTTTTCACGATCCTTCTCGTGCGGGCTTTTTTCTCAATGATCTGATAATCAAGTCTGTTTTCCATGCTGTCACCCCCTCAGTGCTGTACCTTGTTCCTGCTGACGAGGAGATTGATGCAGGTGATCGTGAGGACCACGGCAAACAGGATCAGCGCCGCGGCGGACGCATAGGAGGGGTAGCCCCCGCTGTTTCCGTAGAGCATGTCGTATATATAGCCGACCATGGTGTTCATTCCGGCGGCGTTCAGATCCGTTCCGAAGAGGGCGACAGCGTCGCTGTAGGCCTTGAAAGCACCAATGAAGCCGGTTATGACAAGATAGAAGATCATAGGCGAGATCATCGGGAGCGTGATCCTTGTGAAGATCCTTCCGGGCGGTGTGGCGTCGATCTTGGCGGCGTTATAGTAATCCTGATTCACCGAGGCAAGCGCGCTGGTGAGGATGAGGATCTTGAAGGGCATGACCACCCAGACTGTATAGAAGCACAGGACGAACATCTTGGCCCAGTAGGGACCGGTGATGAAGTCCACCGAGCTGCCGCCGAACGCATTGATCAGGAGGTTGACGAGGCCTTCGGAATAGGCCGTCTTCTTGAACAGGATCATGAACACGAGGCCGACGGCAAGGGTGTTGGTCACGTAGGGCAGGAAATAGACCGTCTGGAAAAGCTCTTTCACCTTTTTGATGGAACTCAGGCCCAGCGAGATCAGCAGAGCGATCCCGGTGGAGAGCGGGACGGTTATGATGACGAGGATGAAGGTGTTTTTCACCGCCTGCATGAAATAGGGATCGTGCAGGACGTAGGAGAAGTTATAGAAGCCGGTGCCCCAGAAGGTCTGTGAGGCGGAATTGTACCCCTCCTCCATGGAGTAGACGAACACATCCACGAGCGGATACACCATGAAGGCTCCGAGGAACAGGACCGCCGGCAGAAGCCAGAGCCAGGCTTTCAGATTACTGCTCTTCATTGTTGTTCCCCCTCGACCGTCAGCAGCAGAAGGGTATGTTCTCTTCCGTTTCCACATCGAAAAGGAAAAGCTTTTTCGGCTTCAGAGAGAAGCGGACCGTTTCGGAGCCGGCATCGATCTCGTTTTCCGTGCTGATGATCGCGCGGATGCTCTCGCTCTCCGCCGCCGGATGCGTGGCCACCACGCTGGTGTCCCTTCCCATGACCTCAACGGCTTGCAATCCGCATTGCAGCAGGCCATTCTCGCTGAGAACAAATCCCTCGGGCCTTATTCCGACCCACACCTCCCTGTCATCAACATCCTTGACGGTAAGCACCGGATCGTCTCCGATGAAGAGTTTTCCTCCGTTTACTCTGCCGCGGAACACGTTGATGGCGGGTGTGCCGAGGAACTTTGCGACGAAGAGGTTTGCAGGTCTGTCATAGACTTCCTGCGGCTTCCCGATCTGATGCACGGCGCCCGCCTTCATCACCACGATCATGTCGGAGATGCTCATGGCCTCCTCCTGATCATGGGTGACGAATATGGTCGTAATGCCTGTCTCGCGCTGGATCCTGCGGATCTCCTCCCTCGTCTGAAGACGGAGCCGTGCGTCCAGATTGGAAAGCGGCTCGTCGAGGAGCAGCACACGGGGCCTCTTGACAAGCGCCCGCGCTATGGCGACACGCTGCTGCTGGCCGCCGGAGAGCTCAGAGGGCTTTCTGTCCATCAGCTGGTCTATCTGGACGAGCTTTGCGGCCTCTTCCGCCTTGGCAGACATCTCCTCTCTGGAGAGTTTTTCCGCCCCTTTGAGGTTTTCCAGCGGGAACGTGATGTTCTTTCTCACCGTCAGATGCGGGTAAAGGGCGTAGTTCTGGAACACCAGACCCACTCCCCTGTTCTCGGGCGGCAGATCCGTCACGTCGTCATCCCCGAAGAATATCCGGCCGCTGGTCGGAGTCTCAAGCCCGGAGATCAGATTCAGGGTCGTGCTTTTGCCGCAGCCGGAAGGTCCCAGAAGTCCTATGAGCTTTCCGTCGGGGATCTCGAAATCGAAATCGTCAACGGCCACGACTTCTTCCTTGATCTTCTTGTTGCGGTTGGGGAATCTCTTGGTAAGGTGCTTCAATACAACTTTCATACGCTTATCCCTCAGCTTTCATCCCGATTATCTATGTTCTGACCCGTATGTTTAAAAGTATATCCTTTCCGCTACCGCGGAGATGAAGTCTTCTGTGAGGACAGAGTCCTCCGCTCTGTCCGAAAGCAGTGCCAGATCCTTTGTCATTATACCATCCGCGAGCGTATCGCGGCAGGCTTTTTCGAGCCGTTCCGCAAAAGCTTCCAGTTCGGGCAGACCGTCCTTCTCCCCTCTTTTCTTCAGGGCCCCGCTCCATGCAAAAATGGTGGCGACGGGATTGGTGCTGGTCTTTTCCCCTTTGAGCCATCTGTAATAGTGGCGGGTGACGGTCCCGTGGGCGGCTTCGTACTCGTAGCTGCCGTCCGGAGACACAAGCACTGAGCTCATCATGGCCACGGAGCCGAAGGCGCTCGACACCATGTCGCTCATCACGTCGCCGTCGTAGTTCTTGCAGGCCCAGATGAAGCCGCCTTCGGAGCGCATCACCCGCGCGACTGCATCGTCGATGAGCGTGTAGAAGTATTTTATGCCTAAGCACTCAAATCCTGCCCTGACTTTTTCGTATTCTTCCTCGAAGATCTCCCGGAAGCGTCCGTCATAGGTCTTGGCGATGGTATCTTTGGCACAGAACCAGAGGTCCTGCCGGAGGTCCATGGCGTACCGGAAGCAGGCCGCGGCAAACCTCCGGATGCTCGTGTCCAGATTGTGCTGAGCCTGGAATACGGCAGGGCCGTTGGTCTTCTGGACGGAGAGGGTCGTCTCTTTTCCGCTCTCGCCGCGGAAACAGAGAATACATTCGCCGGGTTCGTCCGTGTGCATGTCAACCGCCCGGTAGACATCGCCGTAGGCATGTCTGGCAATGGTGATGGGTTTTTTCCATGAACGCACGGCCGGTTTGATGCTGTCTGTCACGATGGGTGTACGGAAGATGGTGCCGCCCATGATCGAACGGATGGTTCCGTTCGGTGAAGGCCACATTTTCGTAAGTTCCGGGTATTCCTCCATGCGTTTTTTATTGGGCGTGATAGTGGCGCATTTCACCGCAACGCCGTATTTTTTTGCGGCATTTGCGGCCTCGATGGTGATCCGGTCCTCGGTGGAATTGCGGCTGAGCAGACCCAGGTCATAATACTCCGTCTTCAGGTCGACGAACGGTTCTATCAGCCACTCCCTGACCTGCCTCCAGATGATCCTTGCCATCTCGTCCCCGTCCATCTCGACGAGGGGCGTTGTCATGTTTATCTTTTCCATCCTCATGCCTCGTAACCCGCCGCGTAGTAATTCATCAGGCAGCCCTCCGTGAGGATACGCCGCTCGGCATCGGAGAGTCCGCGGCAGTATAGCTTCAGGGGCTTCCGGCCGCCGGCCGTGATGCGGACGGCATCGAATTCCTCCCTGCCGGCGAGGAGTCCCTCTCGGATCCCCGGAACAAATATCCATTCGTCATCAGAGAAGGGCGGGATATTTCTTTCCGCCGTGAAAGGCACAATACCCCAGTTTATGCAGTTGGAACGATAGCGCTTGGTGGCATATTCGAAGCAGATGTTCGCAAATCCGCCGAGTACCTTCTGGCAGGAAGCCGCCTGCTCCCTTGCCGAGCCGTCTCCCGGTCTTCTCGCGAAAATGCAGGAGCCGACGGTGGTACTCTCCGGTGAGCATTCGAGCTCTGCGAGCAGATTTACCAGCACCGGGTCCGCTTCCCCTTTCTCCCTCGCCTGTTCCATGGCGCGAATCTTCTTGCTCCTGCCCGCATACTCCGGAACGCGCCTCGAAAGCGCAAATTCCGAGAGCGCCTCGGGATTCGACCGGTAGCTTGAGGTCTCGCCTGAGGGGATGAGTTCATCAGTGGTTGTCACATCGTCTTCGATCACGGCACAGAGCTTCAGGAGCAGATCGTCTCCGAGTGCGGGCATCTCCGGCCAGTCCTTTATGTTCGGGCCGAAACGGAGCTCCACGGACGGATCCGCCTTACCGAAGAAGAACCCGCAGCGTTTTTCGTAAATCCCGCCTCTGAAGACGTATTCATGCTCTTCCACGGAGTATTCGATATCCGTCGCCGCCGTGAGGATGCCGCCGCTGGCGGCAGTGGCCGCAATGGACCGTGCATCCATCAGCGCAACCGAGGCGATCTGTCCCGCGGCGGGCTTGGAGCCCTCCCGGTTGGCAAAGTTCCGTGTGGCATGCCGGATCGACAGTGTGCCGTTGGCGGGAGTGTCTCCCGCGCCGAAGCAGGGGCCGCAGAAGCAGGGCTTCATCACAGCGCCGGCCTCCATGAGATCAGAAGCGATGCCGTCCTTTATAACGGCAAGATTTACAGGTGCCGAGGAAGGGTAGACCGACAGGTCGAAATAGCCGTTTCCGATGCTCTTTCCCCTGAGGATGGCCGCTGCCTCGAGGATGTTCTCATACATCCCTCCTGCGCAGCCGACTATAACGCCCTGGTCACAGCGGATTCTTCCTTCCTCATCGATGCAGCGGCTGAGGTCCATCTTCACCTTGCTGCCGAGCGCCTTGTTGCACTCTTTTTCTATTTCGGCAAAGATTCTTCGCGGATCCGCCTGCAGCTCATGGACGGTATAGGCTTTCGATGGGTGGAACGGAAGAGCGATCATGCTCTCCATGGCGCTCAGGTCCACGGTGACCATGGCATCATAGTATGCGCCTTCCTCCGGCATGAGTTTGCAGAAGTCCTTCGCCCTGCCGACATTCTCGTAAAAGCGGTGCACGGTCTCATCCGTGATCCAGATGGAGCTCAGGCAGCCGGTTTCCGTGGTCATCACATCGATCCCCGTGCGGAAGTCCATGCTGAGCCTTTCGACTCCCGGTCCTGCAAACTCCAGTATCCGGTTCTTCACGAAGCCGTCCGGGAACAGTGCTCCGGCCATGGCGATGGCCACGTCGTGCGGCCCGATCCCATGCGGAACCGTTCCTTTCACATATACCAGAACCACCTCGGGAGCGTCGATGTCCCAGGTATTGCCGAGGAGCTGCTTGACGAGCTCCCCGCCGCCCTCACCCACGGCAAGCGTGCCGTAGCAGCCGTACCGCGTGTGGGAGTCGGAGCCGAGGATCATCTTCCCGCAGCCGGCAAGCATCTCCCTTGCGAACTGGTGGATCACCGCCTGATTTGCAGGCACGTAGATACCGCCGTATTTCTTCGCGGCGGAAAGGCCGAAGGCATGGTCGTCCTCGTTTATCGTGCCGCCGACGGCACAGAGGCTGTTGTGGCAATTGGTCAGCGCATAGGGGATCGGGAACTTCTTCATCCCGGAGGCCCGGGCCGTCTGGATAATGCCCACGTAGGTTATGTCATGGGAGATCATGGCATCAAAGCCGATGTGCATCCTCCCGTCCGCGCCGTTTTTCTTCTCATGCGCGCGGAGGATCCGGTAGGCCATGGTCTTTTCTCTGGCCGCGGCGTCTTTCTCCGGGGCATCTGTCGGGATGCCGTTTTTCAGATACACCCCGGACGCTTTTCTTTCTATCATCACTGTGTCATTCCTCCGCGGCAGCGCGTTCGTTGAAGTACTGTCTTGCGTTGCCGGCATGCAGTTCCATGGCAGCCTTCGCTTTCTTTCCGTCCTTTTTTTCCAGGGCAGCGAGGATGGCCTTATGCTCCTCGAAAGATCTTTCCGCGCGGCTCTCGTTTTCCAGCGAGGCCTTGCGCACCTTCTGGAGCTTATTCAGGAGCGGAAGAAGCGTGTCGCACCAGACCACACTGCCGGCAGCCTCGTAGATCCTTCTGTGGAACTCACTGTCGAGCTCCTTGATCTTCTCGGAATCGTGCTTGGCAAGATAAAACTCCTGCAGTTCCAGATTCTCTTTCAATCCTGCAAGCTGTTCATCTTTAATATTTGCAGCACAGGCTGCAGCGGCGAGACCTTCCACGCTCTCCCGGATGGTGAAGAGCACCCGTGCGTCATCGTCGCTTATGCCGAGGACCGTCACGCCCTTGCCGCTGCTGTCTATGATATGCTCCTGCTCGAGTCTTTTGAGTGCTTCCCTTACGGGTGTCCTGCTCACGCCGAGCTCCTCGCAGAGCTTCATCTCCGTGAGCACCGTGCCCCGCGCGTATTTCCCGCTGAGTATGTCCGCCTCGAGCCGGTCGAATACCTGATCTGCCAGCGAGACCGATTTATACATGATCATGTTTTTCTTCCCTCCCGTTTCAGAGCCTTCTGAGCCTTCCGCCGGAAAGCTCCTCAATTTTCTCCTCTATCTCATGCGTGGACAGAGTTGTCTGGCGGCCGCCGGCATATTCCGCGTCCACCCATTCCTTGAGGCTTGCGACCAGCGGGTCCTTTTTGTCCACAGCCTCGTTGGCGGGCAGCCTGTAGTTCTCGTTGATCCAGAAAGCGATCCCGGCGGCGCCGGAGGATTTGCCGATCATGACCGAAGGGCCTCTGTTGAGGATCTTCTTCGTGTTGAATATGTTGTAGATCTCCTCGTCCTTCAGGAGTCCGTCGGCATGGATGCCTGCCCTTGTCACATTGAAGTTCCGGCCCACGTAGGGGGTCATAGGCGGGATATCGTAGCTCAGCTCCTTCCTGTAATACTCGGCTATATCGGTTATCACGGTGGAGTCCATTCCATCGAGCGAGCCGCGGAGCGAGGCGTATTCGATCACCATAGCCTCAAGCGGGATATTGCCGGTGCGTTCGCCTATGCCGAGGAGCGAACAGTTCACGGCGCATGCGCCGTAGAGCCATGCGGTGGAGGCGTTGGAAACGGCCTTGTAGAAATCGTTGTGGCCGTGCCACTCGAGCATCTCGCTCGGGACCTCGGAATAGTGCTGGAGACCGTAGATAATGCCCGGAACGGACCTCGGGAGCGCGACCTCGGTGTACGGCACGCCGTAACCCATGGTGTCGCAGGCACGGATCTTCACAGGAATGCCTGCGTCCTTGGACATCTTCATCAGCTCGTTCACGAAAGGCACCACAAAGCCGTAAAAGTCCGCACGGGTGATATCCTCGAGGTGGCAGCGCGGGACGACCCCGTGCTCGAATGCCATCGCCACCGTCGCCAGGTACTTGTCCATGGCCTGCCTGCGGGTGAGCTTCATCTTGTGGAAGATGTGATAGTCGCTGCAGGATACCAGTATGCCCGTCTCGTCTATTCCCATGTCGCGCACGAGTTCAAAGTCCTCCTTCGTGGCGCGGATCCATGTGGTGATCTCGGGGAAGGTGTAGCCGAGGGCGCGGCACCTGTCTATGGCTTCCCTGTCCTTTTTGCTGTACACAAAGAACTCCGTCTGCCGGATGAGCCCGTATGGTCCTCCCAGCTGATGGAGAAGCTTGAAGAGATCGACGATCTGCTCCACGGTGTAGGGCTCGATGGACTGCTGCCCGTCCCGGAAGGTGGTATCGGTGATCCAGATCTCCTCCGGCATGCCGATGGGGACGCGCCTGTGGTTGAACGGAACACGCGGGACCTCCTCGTAGTTGTAGACGTCCCTGTAGAGGTTGGGTTCGGGCACGTCCTGCAGGGAATAGCGGTAAGTGCTCTGTTCGAGCAGATTGGTCTTGTTTGAAAGCTCCAGCATAGTATCACGGCCTTTCCGGTATAATTGTATACAATTATACTTATATATCTGAAAAAAGCAATACTGAAATTCCTGAATGCTTTTGTTTTTTACAGCCATCCGGGTAGAAAAAAACACCTCCGCAGAGAGTTTGATCTCCGCGGAGGCGTTATTCAGAATGTTTCATCCCTGATATTTTCCGCCGGAAAAGCAGCGGCCCGGATCGAACTCCCCGCTCGAAAACAGCTCGCTGACGGCAGAGCGGTAGAGATTCAGCCGCGTGGTCTTGTTCAGGCGCTTGTACAAAACTCCGGCATCCTTGAACATGTGGATCATGTAGTACCAGAGCTCCTTCATGTGGGAAAGGGCGTGCTCCGGGGCCAGGCCCCTGCCGAGAAGTGCATCGAGCAGAGCGTCATGGAATTGCCGCAGTTCCTCCGCTTTGAGTTTCTCTCCTCCGCACAGAGTCCGGATCAGCGCGGGGTTGGCTATCGCTCCGCGGCCGACCATCACGTTTTCGATGCCGGGGACTCTTTCCCTGAGGATATCCAAATCTCTTTTTGAGAAGATGTTCCCGTTGTAGCAGACCGGGAACGGGAAACGTCCGAACGCCTCGTCAAAGCCGTCAAGATCGGGGGCACTGTCATAAAAGCCTTCTCTGGAGCGAGCGTGAATAATGAGTTCCTTCAGAGGATACTTCGCATAGATCCCGGCGATCTCCGCAAACTCCGCGGTATCCGATACACCCATCCGGGTCTTGATGCTGATGGCGATATCCGTCCCTGAAAAGATCCTATCGAGAAAAGAATCCAGCTCTTTCAGATCAGCGAGCATGCCGGAGCCCTTGTGCTTTGCGAAGACCGTTCCGGAAGGGCAGCCGAGGTTGAGGTCCACTTCGTTATACCCCAGACCCCTGAGTTTTTCCGCCGTCAGGAGGAAGGGCTCGGGCGCATTCACCAGAAGTTGGGGGACGAGTTTTATGCCCTCGTTGTTATCTGGAAGAAGCTCCCGCAGGTATTTCTCCCTGAAACTGCCGTTCGTGTCCGGTGCTATGAACGGAGTGAAATATGCGTCCGCACCCGGGAACATCCTGCTGTGGAGCCTTCGGTATTCACAGAGGGTAATGCCCTCCAGCGGAGCCATGTAATATCTCATGTCTTCAGCCGATGTCCAGGTCAAAGCCCGGGCTGTCCTCTATCCTGTAGGAATACCAGTCGCTGTTTTCGCTCAGTTCCTCCCGGACGATATCTGCCAGTAGCTCCTCGGTCTGCCCGTATCTGTCTAGCTTCTCCAGGGCCCTGTCGTAGAATCGCTCCATTTTTTCGTGGTCGCTGTTCTGCCTCGTGAGAGAGAGCTTGCCGTAATAGCCCGAAATGAAGAGCGTGCCGGCAGAGACGGTACCCAGCACGATCTTCACGATCGTCCTCACCAGCTCCACCTCCGGAACGGCTCCCCGGATCACAAGGATCTCGTAGACAAGGGCGAAAACATATGTGAGGATACTCATCAGAGTGGTGCAGGTAAGCACATTTCCGCTGAACTTTTCTCTTTTTCCGGAACTTTCCTTCGCAGCCGCATGATAATCCCGCTGCGCCTTTATCCAGCATTCCCGGATATCTTCCTTTTCTCCGCATTGCGGAACGGCAGAGAGAACGGCACAGGCATCCGCGATCCACGGCATATCCGTCTGGAGGGTCCAGCTCATAAGAAACTCCGGCCTTATGGAACTGCCGGCCCGCTGCAGATAGGAACGGATACGCTCCGTCTCCGCAAGTACCCTGTACTCCACATACCTTTTATGAAAGCGGCCTCTGCTGCTTCTTCTGCTGAAAAGAAACGCCATCACCAGCATGATCCCGCAGAAAAAGAGCATCCAGTGCAGCTCCGCCTCGTCATACATGAGGAAGGAGAAAGAAATGCCTGTCCCGAGTATCGCCAGCAGCAACAGCAACCGGTTGACTTTTCCGGAAAACTTCATGCTGAGGCTGTCCGCTTTGGACCAGACAGCACCGAGGACCGGATCCGCGGGGGCGGCGTTTTTCTCCGCGAGAGCATTGAATGCGTCTGTCTTGCGGAGGATCCTCTTTGTTTTTTCCGGATCGCCCAGCAGAGTCACTCCTCCCGCTGCGGCTGTTTCATCGCTTTCTCTCGGCGTATATATATGGACGACCTCCGTGTTTCCTCTCGGGCGTATACTCGTGCCGTAGGGTGTCTCAAAATCGCCTTCCAGCGCAAACAACACCGCAGAGGACGAGCCGCAGCCGTTATTCACCGGCTCGCTGCCGTCCCAGAGCGCAAACAGGATATGGCAGTGGCTGGCAACGTATATGCCGTTCTGCCGGTAATAGTAGTCCCTGTCCTTTTCCCGACGCGGTTCCGTCTCGGGCGTGACCATCACAGTCTCGGAAGCCGCCAGAAGCTCATTGAAATCCGCAAGAGCCTGCCCCGAAAAATCTTTCCGGAACTCATCCGCTTCAAAGGGAAGCGAAGCTATGATCGGTATGCCGAGAGCAAGCGCCGCGCGGGCGCAGATGGTGTCTCCCCCTTCCGCCAGCGAGCAAAGGAGCTTCACCTGCGAGTGGGGACAGGCGGCGATTATTTCGGAAAGCTGCCCGCGCACGATGCCTTCCAGCAGCTCCTCATCTTTTTTACGGATGTTCCTGTGGCCGGTAACACCGACTATCACAGGGATCTTCCCATTATTTGTCATAAACTGCCATCCCGATCATTTCCGCAAGCGCCGGTATGCTCCGGACACTTTCCCTGTCATTCTCCTTCACGTCCTCGCTCAGCCGGTCGAACGGCACAAGATACGGCGACTTCTTCGCCTTTGTGTCCTTCTCGCCGAAAGTCCAGCCGGAGGCAGTGCGGGAGGCGATCCATTCCTCGTGTTCCATCTCCGCCAGGATCTCGATGAGTTCGTCCGGGATCTTTTCCAAAGCCCCTTCAAAGGTGTTTTTTCTCAGGTGCAGCCCGACACTCTCAAGTTTGTCGTAGATATGCCTCGCCTGGCGCAGGTTGCTGTATTTCATATCATCCGGAAGGTCGGAAAAAGAAAGGTACTCCGGTTCATTTCCATCCTGTTCCTGCTTTTTGTTATACCGTTCGTGGATTGCGGCCGCAAGCAGCTCAAGGTCTTCCAGACGGGGCCTCGTTCCGGGCATGACCGGTCCTTTATAACTCTCCGGCCACGGGTCGATCACCTCATCACGGATCTCGAAACCCTCCGGGAATATCGCGCCGACATCCAGAAGCCCGCATATGGTCTCTTTTTTCTTCGCGCTGAAGTCCTGCGGCGGTCTCCCCTTTTTTATGATATACACAACGGAGAAACGCCTGCCGGATATATCGACGACTACCGAATCGGGCCGGATGTCTCCGCGCGATACCCTTCCGTGAGCCTCGCGGTTCCACTCCTGCAGCTCATCGCACAAAATCAGCAGGAATGCGAGCGGATCATCGGAGGCCGTCATCGCGCCGAGACTGAAGGGTTCCTTCTGCAGGAAGAGCTTATACCAGTTGTGGAGAAGGATGGCTGTCGCGCTGTCAAGGATGGGCCAGTAGAAGTATTCACTGTTGTACCGGCAGCTCTGGATGAGGAATCCGTACCATTTCAGAACGATGAGCGCGGAATAGTAGCCATGGTCGATCATCCCGGTTTCGCCCATGGAGCGGACAAAGCTGTCCAGTTTATTACGTAGAGCGTCGAGATCGGCACCATGAAGATGATGGATCCGGAAGGCCATAAGATCATGAGCCCTGAGCAGATCCAGGCGTCCGGCCTCATCATAGGCGTTTCTGAAGCCCGCGGAGAATTCCTCATCGGGCAGGATCTTGCTGACGGATCTGAGTTCATCGAAATTGTCAAAGCTGATCTTTGCCCTGACTTTGAGGTCTTTGCCGTCCGCGTCTGCGATCATGCTGATGAATTCGTCCAGCTGGCGTCCGACGATTTCCAGCGGGTACCCTACGTCATGAAAGAGAGAAGCTATCCCCCATCTGTAGAAAAACTCCTCATGTTTTGTGGAATACGCGTTCCTGTACTCTTTCTCGGGAACCGCCGAGTCGAAAGCCTCCCGGAAGGCAGGGCATGCGGAATAGATACACAGTCCCGTGATGAACACGTTCACTGAATGGACCACATGATCCCGCTGTTTTTCTATGAGGGTGGCTGCAGTATCCTCATACTGCAGGAGGACATCCACGATATCCGCGAAGGGATTGTCCTCTCCGGGCATGCTGATGCGGTAGGCATCGAAGAACATCCGGTATACATCGAGCGCGTTCTCCCGGTTCTCCTTTGTAAGAAATTCCCGTACTGCGCCGCTGATATATGCCTTATAGCAATGTCCGCGGGAAACATCCTCGAAGATCTCGAGTTCGTCGAAAAAGGTATTCACATACGGAAGGAAGTTGCTCATTTCCGTTCCCGTCCTTTTATAGTCCGGAACCCGCCGCGGGAAAGAAAACTGCGAGCGGTCCGTATGAAAAATTATATTATTTAATCCGGTCAATTGCAACGGATAATTGTCCGTAACGCTTGCCACAAGTCCGCATGGATGGTATTATGCTATACAGCATTATTTATCATAATCATTAAAAGAAGAGTTATTGAGGAGGTAAAGAAATGAAGACCGTAACGCTCGGCAAAACCGGCCTGCGTGTCACAAAGCCCGCGATGGGCTGCCTTCCGCTCCAGCGCTGTACCGTGGAATATGCCGTAGATCTTCTGAGGGCAGCTTATGAAGGCGGCATTCGCTATTTTGACACGGCAAACGGATATACCGACAGTGAAAAGAAGATCGGGCTCGCCCTTGCTCCTGTGCGGGATGAGATCGTACTCTCCACCAAGAGCATGGCCAGAGACCGTGAGGGCGTCCTTGCCCATATAGAGAACAGCCTGAAGATGATGCAGACCGACCATATCGATCTGTTTCAGTTCCATAATGTGCCTGAGATGCCGGATCCCGAGGACCCTGAAGGAGCCTACGCAGGGGCACTTGAGGCAAAGCGCCGCGGCTGGATCGACCATATAGGCTTTACATCCCACCGGGTGGACGTGGCAGAGAAATGCATCGATTCCGGCTATTTTGAGACCTGCCAGTTCCCGTTCAGCTACATCTCATCCGAGCGCGATCTCGCGCTGGCGGAAAGATGTAAAAAGGCGGACATGGGCTATATCGCGATGAAAGGCCTTGCCGGCGGCATGCTCACCAATGTGCGGGCAGTGCACGCTTTCATGTGCAGCTACGACAACGTGGTCCCGATCTACGGCATCCAGACGCTCGAAGAGCTCCGTCAGTGGCTGGACGTCGCGGAGGAGGAACCCATGATGGATGAAGAGCTCAGCGCCTTCATCGAAAAGGAAAGGAACGAGCTTTCCGGTTCCTTCTGCCGCTCCTGCGGCTACTGCAGCCCCTGCACCGTAGGGATCGAGATCCGCAACTGCGCAAGGATGAACATGCTCCTGCGCCGCTCCCCCTGGCAGCAGTATATGACCGACGAGTGGTATGCCAAGATGCAGAAGATCAATGACTGCGTCGAGTGCGGGCTATGCGCCTCCCGCTGTCCCTACGGGCTGGACACCCCGAACCTGCTCAAATATATGCTCAAGGACTACAATGAATTCTATGCGGAGCATAAACATCTGCTCTGAAACTCACTTCCGATATAAAAAAGACATCAGCCGCGAAAAGGCTGATGTCTTTTTATATTATCTGTATGTTTATTTCTCCGGCTCCGCCACGCGCAGCATCCGGAATCCGTTCCCAAGCACCTCGCTCGACTCGAGCACAACGGAGAACGCGTTGGCATCCACTTCTCTGACCGCCGTTTCTACGTTGACCATCTCCTTTGTGCTGCAGGCGCACAGGACAATGTCCCGCTTATCTTCCTTGTAGCCGCCCCTCGCTGAAATAATAGTTGTGCCTCTGCCGCAGACTTCGTCGATCCGTTTTGTGACTTCCCTGCTGAAGTCTGTAACGATGAGAGCAAGCTTTCCGGAATTCATGCCGTACAGGATCTTGTCGGTCATGATCGCATAGAGATAGTCTATGATCATGCCGTATACCATTCCGTCGAAGTCCTTGAAAATGAGGCCGCCTGCAAGGATGATGACGGCGTCCACAACGAATACGAGCATTCCGAGGCGGATATGCTGGTGTCTGGATTTGAGCGCCATGACAATGAAGTCAGTACCTCCCGAAGAAGAAAGAGAGAGGTAGATCAGTGCGTAACCGAAGCCGCCGATAACTCCCGTGCAGATCGCTGCGATCAATCTTGAGCCGGTGTACAGCGGAAGCAGCGGGGCTATGTAGTCCGTGAAGATCGAACAGAACACCATGCACCGGATCGAACGGGCGAAGAACTTGCGGCCTATCAGCTTATAGCACAACAAAGCCACAGGAATGTTCAGCACCAGTGTGGTGATACCCACCGGCAGCGCAAGAAGCCTGTGGATAATGATTGCGATACCCGAAAAGCCGGCCATCGGGAAGCCCGCGGGAATGGCAAAATTGTATATGGCGATGCTCGTGATGAGTGCGCCGGTCATCTCTATGAGCATCCTTTTCAGCCAGTTATCTCCGAAAAGCCTGTTCATTGTTTTCTCCTCCGGTATAAAGCGAAAAAAGAGCGCCTGCGAATTACATCTATAATCCGCATACGCTCTTTTCTGCCGTTCAGAATATCATTCGAAAACCGCTTTGTCAAACCGTTTTTTCGGTACTTGCATGTGTCTCCGCCGCTGTCAGAACTGCTCTTTTGCGTTGAATGTCCGGCAGATGTTGCTGTAATCGCCGAACACCGTGACCTTGTCCCCGTCCGAAAAGACCGTCCCAGCCTGCGCTGCTTCTGCCTGTTTTCCTTCTTTCTCAACGAGCATGACCAGTATGTTCTTTTCGGTTTTCAGCCCTGTCTCCGCGAGAGGGATCTCCCGGAACTCTTCAGGCACGCTGTAAAGCGTAACCTGCGCAATGGAGGCCTGTCCAATGTAGTCGATCAGGAGCACCGTGTTGGATGCATCATGCCGCAGGATCTTCCTTGCAAGGCGCTCAAGGACCCTGTCGCCCCAGGCTCTTACGGCCGGGACCCGCATGAAAATCAATATGACCGCAATTACAGACAGTGGGATCAGGATCCCCAGCAGGTACCCGCTCACCTGTCCTTCCTTCAGGGAGAGGAACACGTTGATAAGGGCAGATACTATGGTGATGTTGAAGACATATCCGAAGAGCATCGTCACACGGGCGAGCCTTCTCCTTGCTTTCGAGGAGAGGATCATCTCACTTTCACGTGTGGTAAAGCCGCAGCCTGTCAGCAGCGAGATCACCTGAAAGCGCGCCCGTTCGTCCGGGAGCCCTGTGAACCGGAACAGTATGGTGAACATTTCCGCAATTACCCAGTACAGGAGAATGATCAATGAGAAAAGAGAAAATGCAAGATAGGTATTCATTCCGCGCCTTATCCTTTTCAGAATGTCCCCCGGACGCGCAGCCCCGCGCCGTGGGAGATCATACACACAATAACACATTGCCGCCAATACTTCAATCGTTCAGATGCCGGATCCCGTCCCTCCAACAAAAGTATTGACTTTCATTTGCGAATCATTATAATGCAGACGAATCTCTCAAAAGGAGCTCTTTTTCCATGCTCAACAAAGCCTATCACACCTCCTGGCTGCAGGTGATCGTCCTGCTGCTCGCCTCGGCTCTCGCCGCATTCACGACCAACTTCTTTATCGTCCCTCACGGACTGTATAACGGCGGTCTGCTCGGTCTTTGCCAGGTGATCCGTACATTGCTTGTCACAAAGCTCGGGCTGAATCTCGGCAGCACGGATATTGCGGGAACGCTTTACCTTATTGCCAACATCCCCCTGCTCGTTCTGGCATGGCGCTCCATGGGAAAAACCTTCGTATTCAAGCTGATCCTGTGCACAGTTGCCCAGTCTCTGCTTATGACCGTCATCCCCGTGCCGGAAAAGGCCGTACTGGACGACAAGCTCACCACCTGCCTCATTGCCGGAATCCTGAACGGTCTCGCCATCGGTACCATGCTGACATGCGGCGGCTCCAGCGGAGGCATGGACACACTCTGGATGTTTCTTTCCAAAAAGAAAGGCTATTCCGTCGGCAAGTCCGGGATCGTATTCAACATATGCCTGTATCTGCTCTGTCTTGTCCTCTTCGATACGAAGACGGTGATCTATTCCGCGATCTTCTCGGTGCTCACATCCGTGTTTATTGACAAGGTCCATCAGCAGAACATCACCGCCCAGGCCCTGATCATCACAAAGACAAAGGGTGACGAGATCCCTCGGGCAATCATGGATGCCACAGCAAGAGGTGTTACCCTGTGGGACGGAAAGGGTGCCTATACCGGGGACGATGTGCGGGTCCTGTGCGTCTGTCTGAGCAAGTATGAGATCGAGACCCTGCAGCACACCGTACGCGAGATCGATCCGCACGCCTTCATCTCCATACAGGAGGGCGTTCACACCATAGGGAACTTCAAGCACCACCTCACGTAAAAAAGGAGCGCCGCAGCGCTCCTTTTTTTATTCTGAATAAAGCATTTTCACATGCGGGATGCCGTCTATCGGGAATTCACCGGATATCTCTCGGAAGCCGAGTTTTTCATAGAGACCTTTCGCGTAGGTCTGTGCCTCCACATAGACGCTTTCGGCTTTGAAAACCTCTTTTGCCGCTCGTATGCCCTCCTTCATGATCTCCGTTCCGATCCCCTGCCTGCGGTCGAGAACAACAACGCGTCCGATCGAAACATATTCGCTCTCCGCGCCCCTGTCCATCACACGAAGATAGGCACGTATGCCCCGGTCATCTTTTAAAAAGACATGGATCGCATCCGGATCCAGCCCGTCAGGATCCTGATAGGGACAGTTCTGCTCCACGACGAACACAGCCGTCCTGATCTTCAGGATCTCATACAGTTCCTGAAGCGACAGCTCCCCAAACCTTTTCACGACAAGCTGCATCCTTCCTGCCTCCTTCCGGCATCAGAGCCAGTGCTTTTCTGATTATATTTTCGATTTTCCCGCATGTCAAGAAACCGTCCGGAACAGCGGCGAGCAGGAACTGTGTTTGTTGTTATTTAACAAAAATTAATATATATTTTTGTTGATAAAGTCAAAAATTTATGCTATCATTTCACCACAGTCACACTAGTTATCATTATATTTGTTAAAAGTTCGCAAGCGTATATCAAAGGAATTATCAGATGAGTTTCAGAGATCTTTTTTCAGCAAGAGACGTTACCGTCGGCAAACCGTGGCAGCGTATCCTCGAGCTTACCATTCCCCTGCTGATCGGCAATATCGCCCAGCAGCTCTATAACACGGTCGATACAATCGTAGTCGGCAAATATGTCGGCGATGATGCGCTCTCTGCAGTCGGCGCCGCAGGTCCGGTCGTCATGATGATCTTTATTCTGTTCATCGGTGTGGCGACCGGCGCCGGTATACTGGTATCGCAGCGATTCGGCGCCAGAGACCGCGAAGGTCTTTCCCGGGTCATCGGCAACTGTCTTACGCTCACCGTCGCCGCCTGCGTGATCACGACGGTCCTGGGCCTGATCATCGTCCAGACGCCTGTTTTCTTCGGCAAGGACATCCTCCAGCTGATGAACACCCCGGAGGGCAACATTTACAACTGGTGCAGATCGTATCTTACCGTAATCTTCATCGGCGTCACCGGAAACATCTTTTACAACATCCTCGCCGGGATCATGAGAGGCCTTGGGGACAGCGTGTCTGCGCTTCTTTTTCTTCTGCTCGCATGCGGAGTGAACATTGTTCTCGATATCTGGTTCGTTGCAGGGCTTGGTCTCGGCGTATTCGGAGTTGCTCTGGCAACAATAATCGCCCAGTTCATCTCTGCTGTCGCATGCGCGATCAAGCTCTTCCGGATGAAAAACATCTTTACGGTGACCTCAAGGGAACTCAAGCTTGACCCTTCCCTGTCCAAAAGGATCATCACGCTCGGTCTGCCCAGCGGCATCACACAGGGGATCTTCTCTCTTTCTTCCCTGCTGGTGCAATCTCTTACCAACAGCATGGGTCCGATCGTCATTGCCACAAGCATAGTCGTCATGAGGATCGACGGGTTTGCCATGCTGCCCTGTTTTTCCTTCGGCAATGCGATGACCACCTACACCGGACAGAATTACGGCGCGAAAAAGCTTGAACGGCTGGAGGTCGGCTCCCGGCAAGGCATCCTTATCGCTTTCATAACATCTGTCATCCTTACAACCGCGACTCTTCTTCTCGGGCGCCCTCTCGCAGGCATCTTCACCGATACGCAGCAGCTGATCGACTATACCGCAAAGATGCTTCGGATACTGGCTGCCGGATATCTGGTTATGGGGATGACCCAGACGGTCCAGGGCTATATGCGCGGGATCGGCGACACAAAGACCCCCATGTGGACCAGCATCCTGACCAACGTCATCATGAGGATTCCCGTAGCCTATCTTCTTGCCAGATTCACCGCGAACGAAGAATACCCCAATGGCCGCGCGGAGGCAATATTCATTTCGCTCGTTTCCGCCTGGGTGCTCGGATTCATCCTGAGCTTTTTATTCTATCTCCGCTCCAAGAAAAAGCTTCGTGAAAAGGTGGAAACGGAGTGGGTACTGGAGGAAGAGGCCACCCCTGCCGCAGAAGGAATCTGACATAAAAATGACCGCAGCATACTGCCGCGGTCATTTTTATACTTCCAAATCCCTTTCTATATGATATAATACTGAAAACCCGATGATCCGGAGGAAAAAACATGAACCGTGCCGCAGAACTGTTCGGAACCATGGTATTCAATGAATCCGTCATGAAGGAGCGTCTTCCCGAAGATGTCTTCGAAAAAGTCCTTCTTGCCATGAACGAGGGGAAACGCCTCAGCAACGAAAGCGCTTCCGTCGTTGCGGACGCGATGAAGAACTGGGCGGTCGAAAAGGGCGCCACTCATTTCACCCACTGGTTCCAGCCAATGACCGGTATCACCGCCGAGAAGCATGACAGTTTCATCACGCCCGTCAGCGGCGGCAAGGCAATCATGGAATTTTCCGGAAAGGAACTGATACAGGGTGAGCCGGACGCTTCCAGCTTCCCCAGCGGCGGTCTGCGGGCGACCTTTGAGGCCAGAGGCTATACTGCATGGGATCCGACCTCCTATGCTTTCATAAAGGACGACGTTCTCTATATTCCCACCGCCTTCTGCTCATACGGCGGTCACGCGCTGGATAAAAAGACCCCGCTGCTTCGCTCCATGGAGGCGCTGAACAAACAGTGTCTGCGTATCCTGAAGCTGTTCGGGAATGAATCCGTAAGCTCTGTAAAGGCCACTGCAGGTGCCGAACAGGAGTATTTCCTCATAGACCGGTGCGTGTACAGCCAGAGGAGAGACCTTATCTATACCGGGCGCACTCTTGTAGGCTGCGCTCCGCCCAAAGCACAGGAACTCTCCGACCATTATTTCGGGACCATAAAGCCCCGTGTGGCGGCCTTCATGAAAGAACTCGACAGCGAGCTGTGGAAGCTCGGCGTCCCCGCCAAGACCGAACACAACGAGGCGGCTCCCGCCCAGCATGAGCTCGCGGCGGTCTATTCCACCGTGAACATAGCTGCGGACCACAACCAGCTCATTATGGAGCTCATGCAGAAGATCGCCAAGAAGCACGGTATGGTCTGCCTCCTGCATGAAAAGCCCTTCGAGGGCGTCAACGGCAGCGGCAAGCACAATAACTGGTCTTTGATGACAGATGCCGGAACGAACCTTTTGGAACCGGGTGACACGCCGAGTGAGAACGCTCAATTCCTGCTTTTCCTTTGCGCAGTGATCCAGGCGGTGGACGACTATCAGGAGATGCTCCGGCTCTCCGTCGCCTCGGCCTCCAATGACCACAGGCTCGGAGCTCTCGAGGCGCCTCCCGCGATCGTATCCATTTATATCGGCGATGAGCTTACCACCATCCTCAACTCCATCGAGAATGACGAGCTGTACGGCGGCAGGGAGAAGGAACTCATGCGTGTCGGCGTGCATGTGCTTCCGAAATTTCCCAAGGATACTACCGACCGCAACCGCACTTCTCCCTTTGCTTTCACCGGCAACAAATTCGAGTTCCGTATGCCGGGCTCCTCTGCTTCGATCTCCGGGGCAAATGTCGTGCTGAACACAGCAGTCGCTGAATCGCTCCGGCAGTATGCTGACACGCTGGAAGCCGCGGAAGACAGGGAGAGCGCTCTCCACTCGCTTATCCGCGATGTGATCCGGAAGCACAAGAGGATCATCTTCAACGGCAACGGCTATGACAACGAATGGGTCGCCGAGGCCGCAAGGCGCGGGCTCTCCAATCTCCGCACCACACCCGATGCCGTTTCCGCCTATCTTGATGAAAAGAACGTGGAACTCTTTGAGCGGCACCGGGTCTTCTCAAGAGAGGAAATGGCCGCCCGTCATGACATGAAGCTCGATCTATACAACAAGGTCGTGAAAATCGAAGCCTCCACCATGATCAGCATGATCCGCAAGGACATCCTCCCGGCCGTCAGCCGTTTCTCCGGGAATCTCGCCAGATCCGGTGCAGATAAGGCAGCCCTCTGCAGCGGCGTGAACCTCAGCTATGAGCGGCAGACCGTGAACAGACTCAGTGATCTTCTCTCAGCCGCAGATGCCGCCGCTCTGCTCCTCGAAAACGACATTGCGTCCTCCGAAGCCATTGAGGACAAGAAGGAACTTGCCGTTTTCACCCGGGACAGGATCCTCGCGGACATGGCAACTCTCCGTACGGTCTCGGACGAGATGGAACAGATGACCGCCAAGGAGGCATGGCCCTATCCTTCCTACGGAGACATCCTTTTCAGCGTGAATTGAGATCCATTCCGTATAAATACTACAAAAACCCGGCTCTCAAGAGCCGGGTTTTCTATTTAGCAGAGAAAGATGTTACATCTTTGTTAAAATATTTGAAGTTTTTTGGGTGTGATGCTATAATGCCCACATATTTTATTTATAAGAAAGGGCGCCGATCCGCTTTTGTCCCGCTGAGGGAGGACGGCATTTGGACGATCATGCACGATATTTCCGAGATACTCAACAGGATCCACCTTATCTTTGCCGATGAACTCCAGATAGATCCCGAAAAGTTCGGCAATGACGACAATTTCTCCACAGGTCTGGGGCTTGACAGCCTTGCCGTTTACAGCGCTATCACCGAGATAGAGGAGAGCTTCGATATCGTTCTGAATGACTCCGATATTGAGGGTGTTTCCACCATCAGCGACATAGCCGCTCTCGTTTACGGAAAGCTCAGCGGAGATGCAACCGCAGTTGCGGAAAAAGCCGCGGAGGAGCCCGTAGAATACCATAGGATAACCGATTTTGCAGAGAGCGAGGAATACAGGGCCCTGAAACAGCGTATGGTCGATACGCTTCCCGACGAATCATACAACCCCTATTTCGTCCCGCACGACAGTCTGATCCGCGACACAAGCATCGTCCGGGGAAAAGAAGTCATCAACCTCGGATCCTATAACTATCTCGGCATGTCGGGCCATCCCGAGACCATGCAGGCAGCTATCGATGCCATCAAGAAATACGGCACCTCCGCCAGCGGCAGCAGGACTCTCGCCGGTGAGAAGACGCTGTATCAGCAGCTCGAAAAAGCCATCTCCGATTGGAAGCACACCGAGGATGCCATTGTCTGCACGGGCGGCTGGGCCACCAATCTCACCTTCATCAGCAGCTTCATGCGCGCCGGCGATTTCATCGTGTATGACGCACTCTCCCACAACTCGATCGCCGACGGGGTGGCACTCTCGAAGGCTGACAGCAAGGCTTTTCCGCACAATGATCTGGACACGCTTGAGAACATCCTCGAGAAAGTGAAGGATAAATACAACAAGGTCCTGATCGTCGTCGAAGGCGTTTACAGTATGGATGGCGACATCGCCCCGATCCCTGAGTTTGTGCGTCTCAAGAAAGCGTACAATTGCTTCCTCATGGTGGATGAGGCCCACTCCGGCGGCGTCATCGGCGATCACGCCGGCGGCTGCGACGATTATTTCGGGCTCGATCCGCATGACATTGACATCAAGTACGGCACCATGTCCAAGGCACTCGGCACCTGCGGCGGATACATTGCCGCTGACAAGGAGATCGTGGAATACCTCCGCTACATGATGGACGGATTTGTGTTCTCCGCCGGCATCTCTCCCCCGCTCGCGGCAGCCTGCATGAAGGCCATAGAGATCATCCGCCGCGACAACAGTGAAGTCACGAAGCTCCATGAGAACATCCGCTATTTCGTGAAACGCGCCAAAGAGGAGGGTATGAACACCTGCCTTGCCGGTGAAAGCGCAGTTGTCCCCATCCTGATCGGCAGCGATGAGGATGCCGCGCGGCTTTCCACCGAACTGCTCAATGAAGGCGTGTTCGTTCCGCCTGCCATGTACCCGGCAGTTCCGATGGGCGAGAGCCGCCTGCGTTTCACTATTTCTTCCACCCACAGCATCGAACAGCTTGAAAAAGCTGTGTCCTCCCTTGCAAGACTGATGAGAGAAGAGGGCTTCCTGAAATGAGCAAAGTCGCGATCGTTACCGGCGCAAGCTCCGGTATAGGTCTTGCCGTGACAAAGCAGCTGCTTCAAGCCGGATGCATCGTATACGGCTTCTCCAGACGGGGAACTTCAGCCGAGGGCGTGAACCCTGTTGCAGTTGAGATCACCGATGAGGCCGCGGTCAAGGCCGCCGTCGATTCCGTGGCAGAAAAAGAAGGCAGGATAGATATCCTGATCAATAATGCCGGCATGGGCATCTCCGGACCTGTTGAATTCACTGCCGCCGAGGATATGAAGCTGCAGATGGAGGTCAACTACTACGGTCAGGTCTACTGTGCGAAGGCCGTGCTCCCCCATATGCGCAAACAGGGTTCCGGCAGGATCGTCTGCACAAGCTCGGTCGCCGCGGTAATGTCGATCCCCTACCAGTCCTTCTATTCCAGCACCAAGGCTGCTGTGAGCGCCATGGTGCTCGCGCTGCGCAACGAGGTGAAAAGCTTCGGTATCCAGGTCTGCGCCGTGATGCCCGGAGACACGAAAACCGGCTTCACCGCCGCCAGGATAAAGGATGATACCGGAAACGATATATATACACATAATGCCTCTGCCGTCGCCGCCATGGAAAAGGACGAGCAGGGCGGGATGACCCCTGAATACGTTGCCTCCGTGATCGTAAAGGCTGCGACTGTAAAAAACCCCAAGCCTCTTTACACAGCCGGAGCCAAATTCCGACTCTTCGTGTTCCTCTTCCGGTTCATGCCCTACCGTTTTGCCTACTGGGTGATCGGAAAACTATACAGCTGAAAAAAATGACAACAAATAAAAAGGCCGCCCCGAAGGGCGGCCTTTTTATTATTCTCTGATAAGATCAGAAGGGTTTCTCGTCAGAGGTGAGGTCGATCCAGTCACACTCAGCTCTGGTAAGCTTGATATCAAGAGCGGAGAGGGTGGACATAAGTTCATCATGGTTATTGGCACCGATGATGGGCATTACCTCGAAATCGCCGCACATGGTATATGCCATGCAGATCTGGGGGACGGTGAGTCCTTTTGCTTTAGCCAGCTCTGCCGCGCGCTCCACTCTGTCGAAGTTATCGGGATGGCAGTAGGCTTTCCTCGTTCCTTCGGGAACACTCTCCGGATTTGCCGCAAAGCCCTCGCGGGTGATTCTGCCGGTGCAGAAGCCGCCGGACAGTGCGGAATAGGAAGCGCAGACGATACCCTTCTCCTTGAGATACTTCCGCATCTCGGCATACTTGGGTCCTGAAACGGTTCCGCTGCCCTGGCCGAAGGGATCGGCGTGCATCGCTGCGACGGAATAATGCTCCTCAACGATCCCGAAGCCCTGCAGTCCGTGTGCCTCCGCATACTCGTTGGCCTCTTTGATACGGTCGAACTCCCAGTTGGCGGCACCGAAGACTCTGACCTTGCCCTGTTTTTTGAACTTATTAAAGGTCTCGATGATCTCTGCAACGGGGGTGTTGGGGTCGTCTCTGTGGAGATAAAGGACGTCGACATAGTCCGTATGCCACTTGCAGAGGGAGTCGTTCAGTTCAGACTCCATGTCATAGGCATGGACAGCGTTTCTGCAAAGGAAAGGATTGAAATCGAAGTAGCGGGGATGGCCGCACTTGGTGGTGATTGTATACTCTTCTCTCTTAAGGCCTCTGCTCTTGACCCATTTTCCGAGCGCGATCTCGGTGGATCCCACTCTCGGTGCGCCGTAGCTATGCGCCGCGTCTATAACATTGACACCCTGCTCCCAAGCATCATCGAGCTTTTTGAATTCGGATTCCGGACCATCTGGATCCTTTATCGTCATCGTGCCGATGATAAAGCGGCTGCATTTTTTTTCTATGCCTTTAATCTGAAGATATTCCATAGAAACTCTCCTTTATGTATTATTATTGCAGATATTATTTTATCTTAAAAGCGCCCATATGTAAATAGAGAAAGCTGACGATTCCACAGGTTTTTCTCCGCCATGGCCGGGCCTTCCGCTGTGGTTTTCTGTCAGTCCGTAATGACGATGCTTTCGATCACCGGCTGCTCCTCAGGCTTTATAGAGCCGTTGTTGTCTGTTGGTCTGGCATCCTTTGCTATTTTCTCTGCCACTTTCATCCCTTCCGTGACCCGGCCGAAAGCGGCGTAGCTGCCGTCAAGGTAGGTAGCATCCGCCACCGTGATAAAAAACTGGGAACTGGCACTGTCGGGGTTTTTGGCTCTTGCCATGGAAATCACGCCCTTCACATGGCTTATCGGATTATCCACGCCGTTTTGCGAAAACTCCCCTTTTATTTTTTCCGCACCGGCACCGGCACCTTTCGGTGCGCCGCCCTGGATCATGAATCCGTCCATGATCCTGTGGAATGTCAGCCCGTTATAAAAGCCGGATTCAGCAAGTTTTATGAAATTGGCAACCGTGATCGGCGCAGCCTCAGCATCCAGCTCAACCAAAATCGTACCGTAATCCTTTACTCTGATCTCCGCATGATGATACCTCTGGCCCTGCGTACTTTGTTTCGCAGCGGCTCCGGCATCTTTCCTTCCGCAGGCACACAATGCAAAGAGCAATGCCGCAGCGATCCATACGCAGATGAACGCCTGTATAAATCTTTTATTCAACCAGCTGATCATAATCCTTTCTCCTAACAGGATCCTGTCTTTATCCATTCTTCTTCAGCCGCCGGAGATGAGATAGAAGAATCCGACGATGTCTCCATCGTTCAGCTTTCTCGAAAGATCCGTCCGCTCACCGTTGACACTCACGAGCAGAAGCTTTGCTTTCAATGGACTGCACTTTATTGCCTTAAGCACATCCCTGACGGTGCTTCCGTCTTCCATCTCCATCCAGCCCCGCTCATCCAGTACACTCCGGTCACAGCCGTGGGGAGGAAAAACTTTGATTTTTATCTCTCCGTCACCTCTTTCATGACTATGACCTCCATCGGGCATGCCTGCGCACAGGATCCGCAGCCGACGCATTGATCATTGACAAGTTCCGGGAACACATTCCTGTATTTGCCGGATTTCCCTTCCTTTTTCATGCCGAGCGCCGATACCGGACAGGCCTGCGCACAGATACCGCAGCTGACGCAGTTGAGATAATCGAATTCGGGGATCTTTTTCATTCCGCATCCACCTCCGTCAGCCTGTCGATCCCGAGACGCTCCACCGTCTCCGGGAGCGGAGCGCCTGTTTTATCATCCCAGCCGAACGCCCTCCAGTGTGATGAGACCTGCTCGCGGTTCTTCTCCAGACGCACGCCCTTCAGCGGGCCGGACGGAAGAGGCGGATCTCCGAGCATGCGCTTCGGGAGCCTGACCGAGGCGGGATCGATCCCCTGCTTTATATTGAACAGCTGCCGCAGGGTCTGGATCCGCTCGCCGATCTCCATATAGTGGTCACCGTCATAGTCCCAGCCTTCTGCCGCGTTGAGATACTCCACCAGCTTCCACATGTGCACGCCCATCATCTGCCCGTAAAGGCAGCCGCCGGCGCCATCCACCAGCATGGAATAGCAGGCTCCCGCCTTTCCTGAGTAAGCAAGTGTCTCCGAATCCTCGAAGTCCTCCTTTTTCGGATGCGGTTTCGCCGGAGGTGCCCAGGAGCAGATATCGCAGAGGCTCATCGCCCCGTACGCAAGTCCCATGCCGATGGTATGTTTTCCGGGCGCGGGCTCCGCCGCAAAGTGCACGCCGAGCAGCGGATCGTTCCTCGCGTCGTGCATGCCGGGCTCCTGCCCGCCAATGTGCATGGCGTATTCTTTGCCGCCGAAGCGCTCCGAGGCGCGCTTCACGCCGTCGGCTATCGCGTCGCCGAAGCCCTCGCGGACTATCATCTTCTTCACCAGCGTCAGGATTGCCTCGGTGTTGCCCCAACGGAGCTCCAGCCCGTCGGTCTGCTCTTTTGTCAATATCCCGTTTTCAAAGCACTCGATCGCCCACGCCACGGTATTTCCGGCGGATATGACGTCCATGCCCGCGCGGTTGAGCAGTTCATTGATCTGAAAGATCGAATCGAGGCTTCCGTTCAGAAGCAGCGGTCCGAAAGACTCCAGTGTCTCGTATTCAGGCTTGTGGGTCTCATCGAATTCCACGTATTTCCGCCCGCGGATATTGAGCTTTCCGCCGCAGCCGAGCGGGCAGGAATAACAGTGATACTTTGCCGTCTCGATCTTATTGATATGCTCCGGGTTGTATAGCGCGTCCATACGACGTGCATCCTTCGGCGTACCGCCCCAGTTTTTGATCGGGCCGTCGCCGCTCGTTATGGCGAGGGGGGTGTTTGCCTGCGTGCCCCACTCGCGGAACATATATGCCGTGAGAGAACCATCCATGGGCATATAGGGCAGGTGCCCCATCATGCGGCCGCCGAATCCGATAAAAACTCCCAGCCCGCTCGGCAAGGTCATCTTCAGCAGTTTACGGCCGAGTTCTTTGGAGAGGGCTTTCACCTTGTCCGGGTCCGCGCTGCGCATGGGCAGCGCTCCCGCGAGCACCACCGCCTTGAGCCTCTTGCTGCCCATCACGGCACCGACACCGCTTCTGGCGGCAATGCGCCCGCCCTCATTGCAGATGCCGGAGATGAGCGAGAGTTTCTCTCCAGAAGGTCCTATGCAGGCAACGCAGGGCTTTTTGCGGCAGAAACCGTCAAGGTCTTCATGAAGCGCCTTTTCCGCCTCCACCGCGTCCATCCCCCAGTACTTCGAGGCATCCCTTATTTCCGCGGTTTTTCCGTCGCAGAACAGATACACGGGCTTTTCCGCGATGCCGGATACGAATATCGCATCGTATCCGCACTGTTTGATGGCAGGAGCAAACAGACCGCCGCAGTTGGCGTCGCCCCAGCCACCGGTGAGGGGGCTTTTGCAGGCCACGGTCCAGCGTCCCGTGAGGAACGCACCCGTGCCGCAGAGAGCGCCGCAGGCAAAGGCAAGGATGTTGTCCGGTCCGAGAGGATCCGCCCCAGCGGGGATATGCTTATACAGATACCATGCTTCGAGGCCCTTGCCCGAGAGGACCGCCTCATAGACTTCCGCCGGCACCTTGAGGCTTTTTGCTTCTCCGGTGCCGAGGTCGACGCACAGGATCTTTCCGGCAAAGGAGGTCATCTGTCGTATTCTCCGAATTCACAGCCTATGCCGGTGGCCTCCACTTCATCGATAAGGGTCTCTTTTCCGCCGGGTCCGCGCTTGTAGAGCTTGAGCACGCCCCAGCCGTTGCCGCCGTTCCAGAGCCTGTTGTGGCGCTTAAGGCCTGTGGGAGCTTCGTAGTTGATATTCAGCATGTCGGACTTGTTGCACCAGATCTCGGTATCGAGCTTTGCTGTTGCTGTGGTCTGCACCACATGCCAGTGGATCTTGTCCCCGGTCTCCTCGCAGTCGAACTTCGTGCCGGAAAGCGTCCAGAACTTCGAGAAGTTGAACTCATAGTCCTTCCCCTCGTAGTAGAACTCGCCCAGCAGTTTCCGGTCGAGGGCCACGGGGCCGACTTTCGGGCGCCCGCCGCCGATGTTGAACACGGAGTTTTCCAGCTTTTTCCCTGTGATCTTACTGCGGAGCTCATTGCTTGAAAGCCACACCCACGGTGATGTAAAGTCGCCGCCCCAGTTTTTGTCGGCATAACCGTTGCAGGTCTCCGGACGCACAATGTACCTCACGCCGTTAAGGATGATCTCGCCGCTGAATTTGCTCTTCATGCCCTCGGCATGCCAGAACATTTCAAAAGCATTGATATCGCGGAAGAACTTGCTTGCGCCGTAGCCCGCGTGGAAGGCTATCTCCTTTTCGATGTCCAGCTTCCAGCTCATGCTGCCGGCATCGCACATCCACTCCGGGTGCGCGTCGCGCTGCTCGGGAGTGACCGTCACAGTGCCCTCAGTATGGGTCTCGGAGCAGGTACAGCCTCCGCAGGAGATCGCGTAAGGCGCGTCCGGATGCAGGCTCACGTCCTTCCACGCATAGAAGTTGTGCAGCTGACCGTGATCCGCGCCCCAGAAGCCGACATTGACCATCACGTAGGAGGGCAGAACGCCTGCCGCCTGCTTCTGCCGATCGTTCCATACTATGACGGGCTTATCCGCCGCACGGGCGGGATTGCAGGCGAAAAACTCGATATAGAACGGTTTTTTCTCTCCGGTCTCAGCGTTCTCGGCGGTGAGGGAATGCCACCACCAGTCATATCCTTTTTTTGCAAGGGGACCGCGCAGCATGAACGCGTTGCGTGTTATGTCATGAATATTGGCCATGTCCTTGTCTCCTTATTTCAAAGTCTTTTTGAGTTTTATATCTTCCAGGATGCCTTCCTCTTCCTTTTTGATCCTCTCCACAAATCGGTGCAGTTTTCCCTTCTGCGCTCTGATATAGAGCTTCTTCACGGGCGGGACCGCATTCATGAGGATCCTGCTGGGCAGATAGACCGGGCAGGGATAGATATGATCCTTGTCCTTATCCACTCCCTTCACGACTGCCTTTGCGACCTTATCCGGAGCCTGCACGGGGAACGGAGGCTCCATTTTGCGTCCGCCGCCGCCGACGTTGAAGAAGTTGGTCTTCGTGGAGACGGGGTATATGCAAGTGATCTGCAGGTTCTCAGGTGTTTCGTCACGGATGGCCTGCTGGAAGCCTTTCATCGCAAACTTGGTCGCGGCGTACAGGGCATATCCGGGGATCGCCATCTCTCCCATCGCCGAGATCGTGTATACCAGTCTGCCCTCTCGGCCGTCCAGGTGGTTCAGATACTTAGAATAGGTGTAGATATGCGACACGGTGTTGAGATCGAATATCCTCTGGATACGGTTCCAATCCTCGTAGTCGTAGCGCTCGTAGTACGGGGCGCCGGCGTTGCAGAAGAAGATATCGATCTTATCAAATACCTCCTCCGCCTTTGCGAACAGCGCATCCACGCCTTCCTTCGTGCTCAGGTCGCAGGAGAAGGGAATCACGTTGTCCCCGTAGCCTGTGATCTTGTCCGCACCGCGCGCGGCAGCAATGATGCGGTTTCCCTCCTGTGCCACAAGTTCGCCGAGGATGGATTTCCCTATGCCGCTCGAGGCTCCGGTCACAACGATGTTTTTGTAGCTGATCATTCCAGTTCACGCTCCTTGTAAATCATGTATCTATATCCGACTCAGCGAATCGACATCACTGCATCAAATGCACTGTGGCAGGCATCGGCTATGGTCCCGCTTTTCATCGCATCGCCCACGCTCCAGATCCTCGTGACGCTCAGCTCGTCCAGTTCACGGGCAAGCTTTGCTGCCGGGCGGACACCGAGGGAGAGGACAAGATAATCAGCCGGAATGAATCTCCTCTTCCCGGTCTTCACATCCTCGGTCACAATTCCGTCCTCACCGATGGAAACCAGCTTCGAGCCGGTCTCGAACTTCGTGTCCGTCTTCGTAAGGCGCTCCATCTCATCGTCCACAAGCTGGAACCACGTTCCCGGCGCGATCTCATCCGCCATCTCGATCACGGTCACATGGTTACCCGTCTCACAGAGGATCTCAGCGGTCTCGAGCCCCGTCATGCCGGAGCCCGCCACCACCACATTCGCATTGCTCAGCACCTTCTCGCGGTGGATGATCTGCGGTGCGGTGAAAACATTCTCCCGGTCTATGCCCTGTATCGACTGCGGCCGGATCGGTTCTCCGCCCGTGGCCACCACCACTCCGTACGGGTCGAGAGCCGCTATCTCCTTTGCGCTGAGCTCCTTCCCGAGCTCTATCTTTGCCCCCGCCTTTTTTGCGGCGGTCATCAGGTCCTCGATGCACCAGTAGAGCTTGTCCTTCAGATTGCAGGCCGCCGCGGTGATCACCTGTCCGCCGGGTTTTTTCTCCTTCTCGTACACGGTCACGTCAAAGCCCCGCATGGCGAGGGTCTGTGCCGCTGTGAGTCCTGCGGGACCGGCTCCGATGACGATCATCTTCCGACCTTCGCCGTCTCTCGGCATATTGAAGTATTCCTTCTCACGGGCAACGCTCATGTTCAGCGCACACTCGCCCGGCTTTCCCACGCCCGCGTTCGTCATGAAGGAGCGAATACAGTTGAGGCAGCCGATGCAGCGGCGTATGTCCTCCGGATAACCGGTGGCGGCCTTCTCCACCCAGTGCGGGTCGCAGATGAAGGTGCGCGCGGAGGCAACGAAGTCCTGGTCTCCCGCAAGGAGCTGCTTCTCGGCCTGCTCCGGCGTACGGATCACGTTTGCGGCTATTATGGGAATGGAGACCACACTTTTGATCTCCCGCGCCAGATACTTCCGCCACCCCGGTTCAAATGAGGTGGGCTCGAGCCAGTAGTTATAGGCGTCGTAGCAGGCAGAGGTCACGTTGATGGCGTCCACCGTCAGCTCTTCCAGCCTCTTTGCGATGAGCTTGCCGGTCTCGATATCGTAGCCAGTTCCCTCGTGGCCTATCCTTGCATACATCTCATCCGCCGTCAGGCGCACCGTCAGCGGATAATCTCTTCCGCAGCGCTCGCGGATTCCCCGGATGATCTCCGTGATGAATCGCATGCGGTTATCAAAGCTGCTGCCGTATTCGTCTGTGCGGCGATTGGTGTGCGGGGAGAGAAACTGCTGGATGATATAGCCATGGCCGGCATGGAGCTCCACGCAGTCCACTCCCGCATTCTTACAGCGCTCTGCTGCGTCGATGAAGTCCTTTATGAGCGAGCGCACCTCCCGCCCGGACATGGCGTGCATCCTTGTGGCCCCGTGCTTTGCGAGCTCCACCTTGGAAGGCGCCTGCACGGAAAAGCAGATGCCCTTTTCCTCCATGCCGAGAAGGACCGGCGTGCACTTGAAGATCTTGTCCATCACGCCCGGGCAGCGGTCTGCCACCGGGATCACCAGAGGCAGGGAGTTGATGGCGCTGGCCATGCCCTGCCGGCCGGGATGGTGCAGCTGGATGCAGAGCTTTGCCCCGTGACGGTGCAGCCGCTCGGCAAACTCCCTCATGGGCTCGATGTGGTAATCGTGGCTCATGGCAAGCTGCGTAAAGGTGGATGCACCGCCCATGTCATTCACGCGACAAATGCCCGGGATGATCATGCCTACACCGCCTTTGGCGCGCTCCTCGTAATAATCCATCAGCCGCTCCGTCGGCTTTCCGTCGGTCTGTCCGAGGGAAAATTCCGCCGCCGTCATAACGGTGCGGTTCTTGACTGTCATACTGCCTATCTTCATCGGAGACAGCAGGGTCTCGTACATAAAACAGGCCTCCTTCCCCTTGTTTCTTTCTATTGATAAATATACCCTTTAAGCATTTCAGCGTCAATAATTTAGAGAAAAAAGCCAAAAACGTTTTAACGTCAAAGCCGGTTTTGCGTTATTATACACAAAAAACAGGATCGGTATCCTCGTACCGATCCTGCATCTTTTTTCTCTTATACGCTTTCGGATTCTCCGGCCTGCGGGTCACGGGAGAGATCGCCCAAATGCTCCGCCGCTTTTCATCCTGCTCCCGCTTTTTCTTCTTGGAGAGTTTTTCATACGGTATAAACTTTTTCAAAAGATCCTCCTTTCTTTACTCGAAAGGTCTTGTGCATCCATTAATGTCTTACTTTATCTCTATCTCTATCTTGCCGGTGCCGGTGCTGATCTCACATCTGCCGCCGGTCACGGACTTCGGCACACTCACCTTGCCCGTGTTGGATTCCGCAAAGAAGATCTTCTCCGACAGCAGCGTTCCCGTGACATCTCCTGTGCTCGTTTTGACATTGATCTCAGCGGCATCGCATGCATCGAATTCTACATCGCCCGTATCTCTGGTGATGTTGAAATTGCCGGAAGCGATGACGTTTTTCATAGTCAGATCTCCGGTCGTGCCCTTGGATGTGAGGTCTTTGCAGCTGACGTCCTGCAGTCTGACTTTTCCGGTATTCACGCCGACGAAGATATCTCCGCCGCATTTGACGGACTCCACGGTGATATGTCCGGTGGTCGCCTTGAGATCCAGCTCACCCGCGGTGATGTTCTCCGTCTTAATATCTCCGGTCGTCACGTGTATCATGAGCAGATCTTTTATGGAAGCATAGAACTCGATATCCGATGTGTCGCCCTTGATCGAAGCACTTTCAAAGGAAAAATCAGCGGGGATCTCAATGTCGCCCGTGTCGGTCTTAATGCTGAGGTCGACGTAGCTGTTTTCCGGGAGATATACCGTGATCTCCGGAGTCCTGGTGTAGAAACCAACATGATCGCTCCACTTCCGCTCGTCCTGCTCTTTGATTGTGAGCGTTCCGTTGGATACGGATACCTCGTGCTTCAGGTTCTCCTCTTCAAAACACACCACACTGCATTTCCCGTCAACTGCCGGCTGCAATGCGATCTTTTCGGTCGTCACATCGATGGATATGCTGCTGAATTTTTCTTTCACCGCATAGGTATTCGTCTCGTAATTGCCGTTGTCCATCTTTCTGAAATCAAACTTCATCGACGCGGCAGCTGCTATGCATATCACCGCTCCGAGTATAACCAAAGCGACAGCCACTATTATCATCACCTTTTTCATTGTTCAACCGTCTCCTTTCCGACGAACATTGCCTTGATCCCCAGGATCATTTTTTTCGTAAGCCAGATCATGCCCTTGGTGAGCGCTACACAACCGTAGAACAGCAGCACCGCAAGGCCTGCACAGAGCAAGCCAGCGCCGAGGGTGAAAAACGCTGTGCTCGGGTTGCCCCGGATCAGATACCAGACGGCGGAAAGCACTCCACCGACAGCACAGGCCGCGAGCGACAGATCCACCGCCCAGATGCTGATCACGATCGCCCACAGAGATATGTAAAGCGACAGGACGACCGCAAAGGCCGCTATCAGCAGCGAGAACCAGATCGGAAAGCCGAGCACGATCAGGATGATCTCCCAGAGCTTCATGGCACGTCTCTGTCTGACCTTTTCCTTGACGAGTGCGGAGAGCGGAACCTCATCCAGGATCTGCTCCACGATCTCGTCCACGCTGCCGATGCCTGCGACCGCCTCTTCCTCCGTCAGCCCGTCTTCCAAACGGTCATCGATCATCTCAGCGTAGAAAGACAGTCTCTCCTCCAGTTCCGTCTGCGGCAGGCCCGACAGTCTGCTCTGCAGCTCATTCAAAAACTGCTCTTTATTCATTCGGATCATCCTCCTTGGTAATAAATCTGTATACCGCCATGATCTCCATCCAGTCGTCCCTGAATTCTTCAATGCGTTTCAGGCCAAGCTCTGTGATATGGTAGTATTTTCGAAGTCTTCCCTCATGTTCCGCCGTCCGGACCGTGAGCATCTTCGCTGATTCCAGACGCTTGAGGATCGTATACAGAGTGGATTCGGACATTTCCATGTAGGGCTTCATATCTTTTATGATCTTATATCCGTAAGAATCTTCATCCTTGATCGCAGCCAGCACACTGACATCCAGCAGTCCGCGTTTCAGCTGTATATCCATAATATACCTCCTTTCACGTGATACATCCTATAACGTTATACTTCTCTTTGCGTGATACATCGTATCACGAGGTATATAATCTGTCAATACCCTATTTGAACTTTTTTCAAAAAACTTTTAATCAGCAAAAGACCGCGCAGCCGATATGGGCTGCACGGTCTTTTCAAAATTTGTCTGTTGTTCCGCCTGTCTATTCGGGTATGCATATCTCACGTATGGTGAAATCCTTCCCGCTCAGGACTGTTTTTTCGAAACTGCCGCAGTTCGGGCAATAGCCCTTGTTCTCGATCACGTTGAAGATCTCATCGCATTCTTCGCACTCGGCCAGCCCCGGCACTATATTGATGATCAGCTTCGCATTTTCCAACATGCTTCCCTTTGCAACAACGGGGTACAGTTCCTCCACGTATTCGGGGATCACAAGAGAAAGCTCGCCGCAGTCCGCTACCACTTCACCGATCTCATGTACACCGTTCTGCGAGGCGAATTCCGTTACCGTCCTTACAAGCTGGCGGACGATACCTATTTCATGCATTTCCTCCACCGTACTTTCCGAACTGCTTTTTCACCACATTAAAGCCGATTTTCGGCACATTCTTCACGATGCGGCCGAGCGTGTGGAAATACTCCTGGTTGTCCGCATCGTGGATCTTTTCCAGATGGATCGCATCGAATTTGCACTTGGTGGTACAGATACCGCAGCCGACACACATGAACGCGTCCACAACAGCGGTGCCGCAGCCGAGGCATCTGGCGCACTCAGCCTTCATCTGTTTCTCGGTGAAGGTGCCCCGCAGATCGTTGAAGCTCGTCTTCGCTTCCGCTCCGGATGCTCCTGCCGGACGCTGGCGCGTCGCCTTGTCAAAGCCGCCCACACCGATGATGACGGTGCTCTTGTCGAAGGCGCTGTAATCGCGGCGGTCACGGCCGAGGATAAGCGTCTGTCCTTCATGCACAAAGCGGTGGATGGATACCGCCGCCTCCTTGCCCGCGGCTATCGCGTCGATGACAAATTGCGGTCCGGTCACCACATCTCCTCCGGCAAAAACATCCGGGACAGCGGTCTGGAAGGTCACGGGATCCGCTTCGACAGTTCCCTTGGCACCGGCCTTGATTTCTATACCGCCGAGCTCCACCTTCTGCCCCGTCGCCGAAAGCACTGCGGTAACGGGAACGATTTCATACTTTCCGGTTCCTTTCACGGATCTACGGCCCTTGGCATCCGTTTCTCCCGCTTCCATGACCTCGAGCGTCATCTTTTTCGCTGCGTCTTCGCCTGTGATCTCCACCGGCGCCGTCATAAAGCGGAACTTCACACCCTCTTCCTTTGCCTCTGCGATCTCATCCCGATCAGCGGGCATATCCTCTTCTCCGCGGCGGTAGTACACCGTTACGTCTGCTCCGAGGCGCACCGCCGCGCGGGCAACGTCCATCGCCACGTTGCCGCCGCCGATCACTGCGACCTTATCCCCGATCTCCACAGTTGCTCCGCTATTGACCGCGCGCAGGAAATCGATGCCCGCACACACACCCTTCAGCTCTTCACCCGGGATGCCGAGTTTTGCTCCCTTCGATGCGCCTATTGCAAGATAGAAGGCCTTAAAGCCGTCCTGCCGCAGTGCATCGAGCGTAACGTCCTTTCCGACCTCGATGCCCGTCCTGAACTCCACGCCGAGTTCACGCAGCACATCGATCTCCGAATTGATAACGTCCTTCTCAAGCCGGAATGAGGGGATCCCCAGCGTCAGCATGCCGCCGAGCACCTGTTCCTTTTCGAAGACGGTGACGGGATAGCCCTTCAGGGCAAGGTAATATGCGCAGCTGAGTCCGGCAGGACCCGCGCCGATGACTGCGATCTTCTCCGGATAGGGTTTTCCGATCTGGTTGATCATCTTCGGGATATAACGCTTATCGGCGGAGAGCTCCCGCTCCGCAATGAACTTCTTTATCTCATCTATGGCGACCGGCGCGTCCATATCGCCGCGCGTACAAGCCTCCTCGCACTTCTTGTTGCAGATCCTGCCGCAGACAGCCGGGAAGGGGATCTCCTTCTTGATCAGTTCGAGCGCCTCGTCATAGCGCCCCTCGGAGGCAAGCTTGATATAAGCCTGCACGGGGACGTGCGCAGGGCAGGCTGCCTTGCAGGGTGCCGTGCCCTCGGGCATGACGTCGGTGCGGTCGATGCGGTAATCGGGATCGTAGCGCTTGCTGCTCCAGAGCGTGTTGCGCGGCGTATCCGCAGGGCGTTCCTCGTTGGCGGGTCTGTCGCAGAGCTTCTGGCCGAGCTTTACGGCATTAAGCTGGCAGTTTTCCACGCACTGGCCGCAGGCGACGCATTTGTCCTTGTCGACCTTTGCGATGTAATTCGTCCGGATCGCATCGGGAGCACGGAAGAACGAGGCGATACGAAGCGCAAAGCACGAGCAGCTGCAGCAGTTGCAGATGGCTGTCGTATCATCATAGCCGGGGGTCACGTTCAGCTCGTGCACGAGACCGTTGTCCTCCGCTCTCTTGAGGATCTCGAAGGCCTCCTCCTTGCTGATGAGCCTGTGGGCGCCGGTCTCCGAGTAGTTTATCGCGTTGTCGTTGAGGTACATGCACATGTCCTCTTCCAGGTGTCCGCAGCCCTCTCCCATCAGTCGGCGGGCACGGCGGCAGGAACACGGCCCTACGGATACCGCCCAGGCATCCTCGATGAGCTTTGCCACCTCGTCATAATCCGCCTTGCGGCTGTTGTTTTCTATCGCGCTCTGCACCGGGATGACGCGCATCAGATTCATGCCCACGTCCATGAACGGGGCCAGCATGCTCACCCTCACACGCGTATACTCCTCAAAGCATTCGCCCAGAACGGGATAGCGGTCGCATTGCTCGCGATTGGAAAGCACGCCCTCCATGATACCGGGGACCCAGATCGGATAATACCAGCAGAGTTTGCCGTCCACCTTGCGGCTGCGGATAACGCCGGCAACTTTCAGCTTGTCCAGCTGGGTCTGGGTGAATTCCACGTCTTTTTTCGCCCGCTTCGCAATTTCCTCGACGGTGCGGTTTGCCTCCAGCCGCATGTGCATCATGATCTCGCACATATCGTCATCCACGATCGGTTCCAGGATCTTATATTCGGGGTCTTTGTAGGTTATTCCGGTATAGGTCAGGCTCTCGAGACTGATCTTGGTCGCCAGTCTAAGGATATTGGGTCTGTGTGCCATATCATCTCTCCTCTCTTTTTATAAAGCCGGGAATCACCGCATTCCGGTCATACGGCTCTCTTTGTCTCTTTATGGTAATACTATATAATACAGTTTATTCTTCTTGCAAAATATTTGTCAAGACTAACCAAAAATATTGTGATAATTTTCTTTAACAAGCAGCAAAGAGCGCCTCCGAAGAGGCGCTCTTTGCTGTCCTGATTCAGTTTCTCCCGCAAAGGCTCAGCGGGAGCTCCATGTGGTTCGCCTCCAGAAGAGCGCGGTCCCGCAGGATCTCGTCCGCAGGACCATCTGCGGCGATCCGTCCGTCCGAGAGGAGGATCACGCGGTCACAGGTATCGAGGATCATATCCAGATCGTGGGAGGTGATGATCTTGGTCTGCTTCAGTTCCCGTATGGTGTTTATGACGATACGGCGGTTATAGGGATCCAGCGCGGAGGTCGGCTCGTCCATCAGAATGACCTCAGGGTCCATAGCAAGAATAGTCGCGATCGCCGCCATTCTCTTCTCCCCGCCGGAGAGCTTGTGATTGTGACGGTGTTTGAGCTCGGTCAGTCCGAGGCGCTCCAGCACGGCATCCACCTTTGCTTCTGCCTCTTCCCTTGTCATCATATAGTTCAGAGGGGCGAACATCATATCCTCATACACCGTGGGCATGAACATCTGATTATCCGAGTTCTGCAGAACGAACCCGAGTTTCCTGCGGATGGCAGCCAGATTCGCCTTTGTCACCTCCAGCTCGTCCACCAGGATCTTTCCCTCTGCAGGAAGAAGGCCCAGCAGCAGTTTCATCACCGTGGATTTACCGGCGCCGTTGGCTCCGATCAGACCGACCGATTCCCCGTCTTCGATACGGAAGGTGAGGTCCTTGATCACAGGTCTGTTCTTTTCATATGCAAAGCGAACATTCTCGAATACTATCACGTGTTTCACCTCACGATCATCCGTCCCAGCAGCTGCGACAGGTCAACGAAGCGCAGCACCAGGAACAGTATGATGCTCAGGATCAGATAGGCCGCGTCCGCGGCTTTGAACGGTTTTTCGGGAGCGTAATGGAAATGCTGATGGTAACCGCGCAGAAGCATGCTGGAATACAGTTCCTGCGCCCGGTCCATGCTCCGAAGCAGGAGCTGTCCCAGGAAGGAGCCCCATGCCGAAATATGGATCCCTTTCTGACCGGGTGCCCGCAGATGGTAGGCATCGGTCATAACGGCCACCTCCTCCGTCATCACGCCTACATATCGGTAGGTCAGCAGGAGAAGAGTCACAAGGGTCTTCGGCACATGCATCTTCCTCAGAGCGGCGCAGATACAGTCGAAAGGTGTCGTGGCGACAAGCAGGAACGATGCCATCAGACACAGTACGCCCTTCAGCATGAGTGTGAGCATGCTGATCACGCCGCCGGACACAGCCAGGTTTCCGACATGAAGAACTATGTGTCTGTCAAATATGGGATTGAAAAGTCCGACCGCCATCACCAGCGGCAGTACAATGCGGAGCTTATAAAAGCAGGTGCTCACGCGTATGCCGCTCAGCTGGAAGAGAAGCACCGGCCAGAGCAGCATCGGAATGAGGCCGCTCAGCTGATACTTGTCAAAGGACATGACGATGATGATATATGCGATTGTGCTCAGCAGCTTTGCTGCGGCGCTGAGGCGGTGGATCGGAGAATCCTGAGCGGCGAGTTCGTCCATTGCGCCGAGTTCGCTCAGAGCTTTTTCCACTTTGTTCATCTTTTTTATGCCTTTATATGTGAAGATGCAAACAAGGGGCGTTGTTCACGCCCCTGTCTTATGCTGTATGAGGATCAGGTATTCTGTTCTTCCTTCGGTCCTTCTGCCGGTACCTCTTCCGACTTTTTCTTTCGGAAGAAACCTCCCGCCAGGCAGATCAGAACAGCAACCCCCGCGACAATGGCCGAACCGACGATGCCGGACACCGTTGTGCCGACCGGGCTCTCACTGTCCGGGAAGGCATAGTCCGGAAGGAAGGATGTGGCTTCCTGTATGCTGCCGGCAGTATCCGCCACCGTGCTGGATACGCCGAAATCTTCCTCATCGAGGCCCATGTTGGCGGCATATCCCTCTTCCTCATTGCCGAAGAGCGCCCATTCCAGACCGTCGGGGTTGGAGCTGGCAAGCAGGCTCAGCCCGCCGCCGACCACCAGCGCGAGGATTGCAAGGATCACTATGGTAGTTACGAGCGACTTTTTGTCGTTTGCTCCTTTGCCCTCTGCTTCAACATCGCGCAGGAGCTCCGGACGGGACTCGAACACAAAGCACAGAACAGCCGCGGTAATCAGGCCTTCCACAAGGCCGATGGCCAGATGGATGGGCTGCATCAGGGCGCAAAACGCGCCGAAGGGGAGCTCGGTAATGCCGGAAAGGCTGGTCTCGATAACGACGGAGAATGCACCGAGCTGGAGTGTGACAATGCAGCCTATGATGGAAGCAACGATGATACGCAGTCTCTGGGCAGATCTGCCGCTGCCGAACCAGCTGCTCTTCATAATCGGTCTCCAGATCAGGTAGTAGCCGACGAAGCAGCCGTAGAATGCCATGTTCCAGATATTGGCCCCTAAGGCCATCAACCCTCCGTCGGCAAAGAAGAGACACTGGATCGCCAGGATCACGATCATCGAAAGGAATCCTGCCTGCGGACCGAGCAGCGCGGACAGCAGCATACCGCCGCACATGTGGCCGGAGGAGCCTGTTCCGGGGATCGTGTAGTTGATCATCTGGCCTGCGAAAACCAGAGCGGCCGTAACTGCCATCGTGGGGAGCTTCTGGGGTTCGTCATCCTTTCTCAGCTTGTGGATGGAGACGCCGGCAACCGTACCGGAAGCCACATACATCGTTGCGGCTACTGCGGGGGCCAGCAGAGCATCTGCCATATGCATAAAAAAGCACCTCTTTTATATCAAGTTTTTGAAGTGTCCTCATTATAATTCCGGCATTTTTTGCTCACAAGCCCCCGGGGGGGATATAAAAAACACTTTTTTATAATTCCCTGGTTTGAATTCCGCGCGAAAAGAGCGCCTCAGAAAAATACAACACAGCAGTTTCTCCGCGGAGAAACTGCTGTGTTCAGTGATTTGATATCGTCTGATTCTCGGGAATATCCCCGGATCAGTTCTTCTTTTTGGACACAACGTCAAAGATGACTGCGGCAAGAAGCACAAGGCCCTTGACGACTCTCTGGTAGTTTGCGTCCACGCCCATAAGGCTCATGCCGATGTTGATCACACCCATCAGCAGAGCGCCGATGATAACGCCGGGAACGGTTCCGACACCGCCGTAGGCGGAAGCACCGCCGATGAAGCAGGAGCCGATGGCATCCATCTCATAGTTCTGGCCGTAGGTGGGCTGCGCGGAGGTCAGACGGGCGATGGTCAGAATGCCTGCAAGACCTGCCAGCAGGCCCATGTTCGCATAGGCGAAGAAATAGATCCGCTTGGTGTTGATGCCGGAAAGTCTTGTCGCCGTCTCGTTGCCGCCGATGGCATAGAGATAACGGCCGACCGTCGTCTTGGAGGTGATGTAGCTGTAGATCAGGATCACGCCTACGACCCAGATGAGAGCCATGGGAAGGCCCTTGTACTGTGCAAGTCTCCATGCGAAGAACATGACCACCGCAACGATGATAACGGCCTTGATCACGGTCTTCAGGATCGAGTCTGACTCCAGACCGGCTTTTCTGCGGACGCTCACATTACGAACAGCCAGAACCAGATACAACAGACAGGCCAGCGCGCCCACCACCAGGCAGAGGATATTGATGTTCTCCCCGCCGAAGATATCCGGAACATAGCAGTTTGCGCCGCCGCCGAAGATCTGCACGAATTTGGCGTTGGTCACCGCCATGGTCTTGCCCTGCAGCACCACGTTGGAAAGGCCTCTGAAAACCAGCATGCCGGACAATGTGGTTATAAACGGCGGAACCTTGACATAGGCGATCCAGAAAGCCTGCCAGGCGCCGATCAAAAGGCCGATCACCAGCATGACCAGAACAGCCAGCCACATGTTCAGCTCATTGTGCATCAGTACGGCACCGATCGTTCCGACGAAGCAGACGACGGAGCCGACCGACAGGTCTATGTTGCCTCCTGTCAGGATGCAGCACAGCATGCCGGTGGCCAGAACGAATACGTAGGCGTTCTGGGAAATGATGTTGGTGATGTTCTGCGGCATCAGGATCTTGCCGCTCGTCTTCCAGGTGAAGAAAGCCGTGACAAGCACCAGCGCGATGATCATCGTATATTTCTGAACAAAGTTGAGAATTTTCGTTTTCGTCGTCATTGCTTTGTCTCCTTTGCTGAAGAATCAGTTGCGAGAATGCTTGCCATGATCTTTTCCTGACTGGCTTCCTGCTGCGTGAATTCGCCCACGATCCTTCCCTCGTTGAGCACATAGATCCTGTCGCACATACCCAGAACCTCGGGCAGTTCCGAGGAGATCATGACGACGGATTTTCCTTCACGCACCAGATCGTTGATGATGCAGTAGATCTCATACTTGGCACCGACGTCGATGCCGCGGGTGGGCTCGTCCAGAATAAGGATATCCGGATCGGCGTACATCCATTTGGCAAGCAGGACCTTCTGCTGATTTCCGCCGGACAGGTTGCCCACGTTCTGCAGAACGGAAGGTGTCTTCGTGCCCAGCTTGACCCGGTATTCCTCGGCCACAGCCAGTTCCTTGTCCCGATCGATCACACCATGGTTGGTCACACCCTTCAGGTTGGCGAGTGTGGTATTAATGGAGATCGGATTGGACAGGATCAGTCCGTTGCCCTTGCGGTCTTCCGTGACGTACGCAAGTCCCGCTTCAATGGCCTGCCGCGGGGAGTGGAGTCTGACCGGCTTGCCGTGGATCTCGACAGTCCCGGAGATCTCCGTTCCGTAACTGCGGCCGAAGATCGACATAGCCAGCTCCGTGCGTCCGGCGCCCATCAGTCCGGAGAATCCGACGACCTCTCCTTTGCGCACATAGAACGAAACATCGTCCACGACTTTCTTTTCGGTATATATAGGATGGTAGACGTTCCAATGCTTCACTTCCAGCGCCACATCGCCGATTTTTACCTCATGGCGTTTGGGGAAGCGGTCCTCCAGCTCACGGCCGACCATGCCTCGGATGATGCGGTCCTCACTGAAATCATCCACGCCCTTTGTGAGCGTTTCAATGGTCTTGCCGTCGCGGATGATAGTGATATCGTCTGCCACATAGGAGACCTCGTTGATTTTATGGGAGATGATGATGGATGTCATGCCCTGCTTCTTGAATTCCAGAAGCAGATCCAGAAGTGCCTGCGAATCCGCCTCGTTCAGGGAAGAGGTCGGTTCGTCCAGGATCATCAGACGGGCGTGCTTGGCTAGTGCCTTGGCGATCTCCACCATCTGCTGCTTGCCGACGCCGATATCCTTGATCAGCGTCTTGGAGGACTCGGTCAGACCGACTATTTTCAGATATTTGGTAGCTTCGGCATGTGTCTTATCCCAGTCGATCGCGAACTTTTTTCCTTGTTCGTTGCCCAGGAACATGTTTTCGCCGATGCTCATATAGGGCACAAGCGCCAGCTCCTGATGGATGATGACGATGCCCTTATGTTCACTGTCTTTGATATTGGAGAATTTGCATACTTCTCCTTCGTATACAATATCTCCGGAGTAACTTCCGTAGGGATACCAACCGCTGAGGACGTTCATCAGCGTCGATTTTCCGGCACCGTTTTCGCCTACCAGAGCGTGTATGCTGCCGCGCTTCACGGCAAAGTTCACATCATCCAGAGCGCGCACGCCGGGAAACTCTTTGGTGATACCCCGCATTTCCAGAATGTTGTCCGACAAATTATCCCCTCCATGATTGAGAGTTCTTTAAACAGCAGGCAAGGCGGAGAGCCGCCTTGCCCGACTGAAAGCGCTGATGGATAGAATTACTTAAACTGATCCTCGGTGTAGTAGCCGGAATCAATCAGAAGCTCTTTGTAGTTGTCAACGGTGCAGGCAACAGGCTCGCAGAGGAAGCTGGGAACTACACGAACACCGTTGTTGTAGGTCTCGGTGTCGTTGATGGGGGGCTCAGCACCCTTCATGATGGCGTCAACCATCTCAACGACCTTGGAAGCGAGAGTACGGGTGTCTTTGAAGACGGACATTGCCTGACGGCCCTCGATGAGGTTCTTCATGATGGCAATGTCGCAGTCCTGACCGGTGATGACCGGGTAGACATCATTGTTGTAAGAAGCGGCAAGCGCGTTCTCAACACCCAGAGCGGTGGAGTCGTTGGAGGCGAGAACCGCATGCAGAGGAGTGCCATCGGAGTAGTTGGCCGCAAGGATGGTCTCGAAGCGGGCCTGTGCGGCATCGGTCGCCCAGTTGGCAGTGGCTACTTTAGCTTTTTCTACCTGACCGGACTTGCATACCAGCTGGCCATTGTCGAGGTAGGGCTGCAGGACGCTCATGGCGCCGTCAAAGAAGAAGTTGATGTTGTTGTCGCCCGGGTCGCCGGTGATGAACTCGATGTTGAACGGGCCCTTGCCGTCCTTCAGGCCGAGCTGTGCTTCGATGTACTCGCCCTGCTTGGTGCCGACGAGCCAGTTGTCGAAGGTGGCGTAGTAGGTGACTGCGTCGGAGTTCATGATCAGACGGTCATAGGCGATGACGGGGATGTTTTTCTCCTTGGCCTGTGCAAGGACAGTGCCGAGGGAGTCACCGTCGATGGACGCAATAACAAGGGCCTTGCATCCGTTGGCGATCATGTTCTCGAGCTGGGATACCTGCGTTGCAATGTCATTGGCACCATACTGCAGGTCGACCTGGTAGCCGGCCTTCTCGAGCATGGCCTTCATGTTCTCGCCGTCCTGGTTCCAGCGCTGCAGGTCTTTCGTGGGCATTGCCACGCCAACCAGATCGCCGGAAGCTGCCGGTTTTGCAGCGGATTCGCCGCAGGCTGCGAGAGCAAATATCATTGCAAGTGCGAGAAGAATTGCAAGATACTTTTTCATTGGATCCTCCTGTTTTAATAGTTTTTTTTGTAGCAAAACGCACTACTAAAATTGTATTTTACAAACCTTGTTTCCTGCTGTCAATTCATCATTCTGCATATAAAAGAAAGGCCGTTTTGTGTTATTTTTCACAAACGTAAACGTATAAAATATAAAAAACAGCTCCGGAAAATTACATCTTTTCCGGAGCAGAAACGCCGATAATTCCGAGCGAGGAGGCGATCACCCTTCGAACGCAGTCTGCCAGAGCAAGTCTGGCCTCAAGGAGATCCTTCTCAGCGCCGCGAATACGGCATGTATTATAAAAACGGTGGAAGGCACCCGCCAGGTCGGTAACATATTTATTGATCAGGCTCGGGTCGTAGTCCCTTGCCGCGAGACGAATGGTTTCCGGAAGCAGTGCCAGCTGCTTGATCAGTTCACGCTCCGCGGGCTCAGAGAGGAGCGTGAAATCGACTGAACCCATCTCCGGTACCTCAAATCCGTCCTCTTTCAGGTTGCGTATAATAGAACAGATCCTGGCATGAGCATACTGGACATAATAGACGGGGTTGTCGCTGTCTTCCCGTTTGGCAAGTTCCAGGTCGAAGATGACCGGACTCTCGGGACGGGAATTGAAGAAATACCGTGCCGCATCAACAGGGATCTCGTCGAGCAGATTGGAAAGAGAGATCATCTTGCCCGTACGTTTGGACATCCGGACCTCCACGCCGTTTTCCATGAGCTTCACCAGCTGCATGAGGACCACATCAAGTCTGTGTTCCCCATCGAGTCCCAGTGCATCCAGGGCGCCTTTCAGTCTCGCCACGTGTCCGTGGTGATCCGCTCCCCAGATGTTGATGGCCTTGTCGAAGCCGCGGATATCCAGCTTGTTCCTGTGATATGCGATATCAGCAGCAAAGTAGGTATAGAAGCCGTTTGCCCGGCGGAGAACGTCGTCCTTCAGATCAAGCTTTTCGATCTCTTTTTCGCTTTTCCCGGCTTTACGGGCATTTTCGGTCAGAATCTTCGAAGTGGCAAGCCAGAGGGCTCCGTCCTTTTCATAGGTATAGCCGCGCTTCGTCAGCTCGCTGACCGTGTCCTCTATATAGCCGTTATGCAGGATGGACTCATAAAACCAGGTATCATATTCGATGCCGTAGCGGCCGAGATCCGCGCGCATCTTCGGGATGTTCACAGAAAGGCCGTACTCCGCCATGGCGGCGTGGCGCTCCGACTCATCCTTATCGACAAATGCCGTACCATGGAGATCATAAAATCCCTTTGCCAGTTCTTTTATGTCTTCACCGTGATAGCCGTCCTCCGGAAACTCAACCGCATCCTCCCCAAGTATAATCTGGCGGTACCTCGCATCAATAGATGCGGCGAACTTTTCGATCTGGTTTCCTGCATCGTTCACATAGAATTCCCGCTCGACCGAATAACCCGCCCGGTCAAGTACAGAGGCGAGAGAGTCTCCGAGGACCCCGCCTCTGGCGTTTCCCATGTGCATCGGGCCGGTAGGATTGGCGGAAACAAATTCCACCATGATCCTTTTTCCTTTTCCCTCATCCGAGCGGCAGTAATCCACTCCCTCGGAAGCAATGCACCGCAGGACATCCGCGAACCAGCTGTCCGCAAGGCGGAAGTTTATGAAGCCAGGGCCTGCGATCTCAACGGACGAGAACCAGGAACCTGTCAGGTCGATATGGGAAACGAGCGTTTCGGCGATCTTCCGCGGGGCCATGTGTAGGGTGCGTGCACCGGCCATGGCGTGATTTGCTGCGTAGTCTCCGTTGGATACATCCTTGGGTATCTCCACGGAGCCCTCGAGCACAGCACTTTCGGGAAAGACGCCTTCGGCTGCCGCGGCCGCGCAGGCATTCTTAAGCATTTTATCGATGCTCTCTTTTGCAAGTCGGATCATATTGGACATAATCAGATCGCTCCCTGTTCCTTTACGTCGATGATGAACCTGTTCCGCATGGCGACCATATGTTCCATGTTCACGACATAGTCGATCTCGAGCTTGCCGCCGCTCGCGCCGATCCCGTTCCTCACCTTTCTCGTATCGATGCCGAGGCGGGCAGTCCCGTAGGGCGTATTATAGAGAAACGCATCTTTCGTGCCCTCGCGGAATTCCATGCTGGAGGTGACAAAGCCCTCTCTGTCGATCACTACGCCGTCATCGCTCAGACGGAAGGTGGTGAGGGTGCCGGGCATGCCCGTGACCTCCGATTCCATATAAGAAAAGCTGCAGCCGTTCTCGTCCACCCGCATGACCCCGTCGGTCATGAAATCGAGCGTTTCCGAATCCGGCTGATCATATCCGTGGACGCTGCGGATGGATATGAATACGTCTTTCTGTTCCATAAACTCAGTCTCCGTAAATGCTTCCGGTTTTTGCATGTCACATAATATACAGCAGAACACGGCTGATTACAAGTTCTTTTTGACCGCCGCGGCTGCCTGTGATATAATCCGTTTCCGCGGGGTCAGATAACCGCGTACGAAAGGAAAACACCGCCATGCATGACGAACTGACCAGAAAAGACATACAGAAAATGCAGGAGGAGCTCGACTACCGGACGAACGAACTCATGCCCGAGCTCATCGAGGAGGTCAAGCGCACGAGAGCATTCGGCGACCTCAGCGAGAACTTCGAGTATAAAGCGGCAAAGCAGGCCCAGAACCAGAACCGGAGCCGCATCCGTTATCTGGAGGGCATGATCAAGACCGCCCGCGTGATCGACGACCGTTCAAAGGACGACGAGGTGGGACTTTTCGACCGGGTGGAAATCTATATCCCGGAGGACGACGAGCGGCAGATTATCCAGGTGGTGACCACTGTGCGCTGCGACCCGCGGAAGGGCCTGATCAGCAAGGAATCCCCTTTCGGGATGCAGGTCCTCGGGAAGCATGTAGGCGACCGCTTCACCGTGAAGGTCAGTGATTCCTACATCTATGAAGCGGAGATCCTCTCCATCACCAAGACCGCAGACGACGGCTCCGCCCCCCTGCTCGGATTCTGAGTTTTTCAAATACATCCTACATTATTAATAAATAATAAATTCTTCGGCACAGCAGGTACGATTCTTTACTTTTTCTTCTATACATACTATAATCAAGCTGCGCCGCACCCGCTCAAGGGGCGACAGCAGGAGGATTGAAAAATGAATAAGAAAACCATTGATATTCACACCATTGTAGGTGTAGCCATTTTTATGGCGATCATTGCTGTTCTTCAGTACCTGGGAACATTTATTCGATTTGGTCCATTTTCCATTTCCCTTGTGCTTATCCCCATCGTCGTTGGTGCTGCTCTTTACGGTCCGTTCTGGGGAGCGTGGCTGGGTTTCATTTTCGGTTTGGTAGTGCTTCTCTTTGGTGACGCCCACGCTTTCCTTGTGATTAATCCCTTAGGAACTATTATCACCGTGCTTGCCAAAGGCGCCCTTGCCGGTTTTGCCGCAGGCCTGATCTATAAGGCGCTAGAAAAAGTTAACAGCTGGGTCGCCGTGATCTGTGCCGCCATCGTCTGTCCCGTAGTGAACACCGGCGTATTTCTTCTCGGGTGCCTTCTTTTCTTCTTCCCCACCGTCAGCGAGTGGGCTGCAGCCGCAGGATTTGAGAATGTGGGCGCCTATATGATCGTAGGCCTTGTAGGTGTCAATTTCCTTATCGAAATGCTCATCAACATTGTTTTCAGTCCGGTGATCTTCCGGCTTATCAAACTCGGAAAGAACAGGCCGCAGTACACAACATAAGCTGCATATCATCTGCAGCCGCCCCTCATTTGAGAGGCGGCTGCATTTTTTGCAATCTTGTCAGAAGTCCGTTCCTGGTTTATACTGAACGCAAATTATTCAGGTCACTGCATGAAACGGAGGACCGGATGAAAGAACGTTCCATTCTGAAAAACAAATACTACCTGTATCTCACTGAATTCTTCGCAGGAGTTTCCGTCATGGCGGTGGAGCTCGGCGCGAGCCGTCTGCTGGCGCCGTATTTCAGTTCGTCCCAGATCGTCTGGACGATCATCATCGGCACCATCATGATTGCCATGGCCCTCGGCAACCTCTATGGCGGCCGTTCCGCGGACAAAAATCCCGATCCGGACGTGCTCTACAGGCGGATCCTTATCGCCGCGGTGTGGATCGCCGCGATCCCGGTCATCGGGAAATACATCATTCTCGGCGTGTCGGCCCTGCTGATCTTCACGATCAACACGAACTTTCTGATCATCGCCGCCTTCGTTTCCTGCATGATCATCTTCGTGTTTCCCCTGTTCCTGCTCGGTACGGTGACGCCTTCCCTTGTGAAATACACGATCGACAGCCTTGACGACAGCGGCAGGACCGTGGGCATGCTCAACGCCTGCAACACGATTGGCAGCATCATCGGAACCTTCCTGCCTACCTTTGTCACCATCCCCACCGTGGGTACCTCGGTGACCTTCCTGATCTTCTCCGGGATCCTGTTCATCATCGGACTGATCTACTTCATAAGCTCCAGGCACTTCGGCAAAACCTGCATCATCACTCTCATCCTCTTTGTTCTTTTCAGCATCTTCGGCAGATCAGATTCCTTCGCATTCTGGGAGACCGGTCTCCTTTATGAGGGAGAATCTGTCTATAACTATTTACAAGTCAAAGAAGACGACGAGAAGACTGTGCTGGCCACCAATGTGCTGTTCGGCGTGCAGTCCGTGAAGATGAAAGACGCCAAACTCACCGGCATGTATTATGACTATGCTCTCGCAGCCCCTGCCATGGCGTATGAAGGCCGGTCACTGGATATACTGGTTCTGGGGAACGGCACCGGCACTTTCGCCTCGCAATGCCTCGAATACTTCCCCGGCTCGTCTGTCAGGGGCGTGGAGATCGATGGAAAGATCACGATGCTTGCCGAGAAATATTTCGACCTGCCCGCCTCCGTCGAGGTCACGGAATACGACGGCCGGGCATGGCTCATGGCCGATGACGGACTCTATGACGTGATCCTTGTGGACGCCTATCAGGACATCACCATTCCGTTCCAGATGTCCTCCCGTGAATTCTTCGTTCTCGTGCGGGACCATCTCAAAGACGGCGGCGTAATGGCCGTGAACATGAATATGCACTCGGACGGTGCGGGCAGCATCAACGAATACCTGACCGACACGATCTGCTCGGTATTCGGCAGCGTCTGCACCGCCGACGTACCGTATACGACCAACCGGGAGCTCTTTGCCTGCACTTCGGGAGACATTTCCGACCGTCTTGCCGCTTCCGCGGAGAGGCTCGAAGACGCCGCGCTGCGGCAGCTGATGCGCAGGGTCTCCGGTGCTCTTGTCCCCTGTGCCGGCGGACCGCACATTCTTACCGACGACCGGGCTCCCGTGGAGCTTCTGGGCATGAAGATGATCGACGGGCTCATCGCCGACGAGGTGAGCTATTACAAGACGATCTATGAAAACGAGGGCCTCCGGGGAGTCCTCGCCGACTTTGGGATAGGCTGATATGATTGCTGAACTGAAACATCCTCTATGCGCGGTGGCATACCCCGAGGGCGTCTCCTTCGGCGGAAGCCAGATGCACGGCTCCGACAAAAATATGATCCGGTGCGGCTGCGGGATCGTGGCGGCGCAGGAAGTCCTTCTCTATCTCACCAGATACCACGGCTGCCCCGGCCGGGATCTCTTCGGCACCATGACAGACGCCCCGATCATTCCTTCCGGGGATTACAACCGGGTCCTGGATCATCTGCGCGCAAAATACCTGCACCTGATCCCCTCATTCGGCATTAACGGCATATCCCTCGTGGCAGGGCTGAACGCCGCTTTCAGACGGTACGGCTTTCCGTACAGGGGTCAGTGGAAGATCGCTTCACGCAGCTTTTACCCTTCCATGGAGGAGATGCTGGAAAACGATATCCCCGTGATCATCTCGGTGGGGCCCAATTTCCCCGCAGTGTGGGGGAAGCGCACCGTAGAACTCAGCCCCGACCGGAACAGCCGGGGCATCCCTTCTCAGGGGATCAACGCGCACTACATGATTGCCACCGGTCTCGATGAAAACTGCATCTATGTCTCTTCCTGGGGAAAAAGGTATTCCATTGATCGCCGGGAATACGATGAATATGTCCGCCGGATCAGCATCTCGATCGTGAGCAATCTGGTTTATATAAAGAAGATATGATGATTTAGACAACTGAATAAAAACATAATAACAGCCCGTCTCTTTCGAGGCGGGCTGTTCGCTTGTTATGGGGTTTTGGCTCAGCCGATTGCGAAGATCACTTCGATTTTGACATTCTCGTTCGGCATGATGAACTTTCCGGTCGTGAGGTCGAGTTCGGTAATGGTCTCGCTCTTCACGTTGTGGACCTTGATGGATACCACTTTGTAGTTGTCATACGGCTTCGCATCGACTACGATGGTGTCTCCCTCTTTCACAGTGGCGGGGAAGCTCGCATCCGATCCGTTCACCTTCAGGGTCACAGCGCCGTTTTCGAAATCAGCAAACTTGGTAACCTTCAGGTCTGCAGCGATCTTCACCACGTACGCGGTAACGGTTACTTTCTCGGCCGGCATCTCGAAGGTACCCTCGGAGAGGTTAAAGGTGTGGAGGATATTGCCGCCCTCATTGGTCACGGTGACTTTATCGAACTTGTAGTCTGCATCCGGGGTCACTGCGAATTTGACGGTGGCGCCGGCCTTTGCCTTGGTGATCTTCTCGCCGTACTCGTTCGTGATGACCATCGTCGAGTTGGCTGCAGAACTCACAATATCATACTCTTTGGCCTTGAAGGTGACCTTAACGTTCGCTGCTGCGCCGGGCATCGTGAACTTGTTGTCCGAGGACAGGGTGACCGGTGAACCGCCAGACTTCACTTCGATCGTATCGACTTCGAATCCCGCATCAGGATTGGCGACGACCTTGAGATCCGTGGTTCCTGCTTCTGCCTTGGTGACGATTTCTCCGGAGGAGTTCTCAACATGAACCTGGCCGTTCACGGCTTCCGTGATGTTGATGTTGAAGAACACGCCCGCGCCTTCATCGACCTTAACAGTGACCAGTGCTTTGGCACCCGGCATCTTGAAGGTATTGTCAGTTACGGTGACCTCCTTGGTCTCGCTGCCGTCTTTATACTCGACTTTGATATTCTTCACTTTGTAACCGGAAGGCATGGTGGTCTTGATCACAACGTTGTCGCCTTCGACTGCCTTGGTGACCTTGTCGGTATTGACATAGTATTCGATCTTGCCGGTGAAAGTGCTGGTGATGTCCGTGCCGTCCTTCTTCAGAATGGTGGTTTCGATCGCATGGTGCAGTCTCTCAAGCTCAACCTCTACGGTGACATTGTGTGACGGCATCGTGAAGTTGTTGCCGGTGATCTTCACTTCGGTCTTCTCACCGTTATAGGTGTAATACGCCTTTACGGACTTGACCGAGAAGTTTTCCGGATTGTTCGGTGCGACTGTCAGGTTGACGGTCTTGCCGGTCAGGACATTGTATCCGGTGTTTTCCACGTTGCCGAGAATCGTGGCATCCACATTGAACGTGACAGTTCCCTTGGTTGAGGGATTCATTGTATATTTGACCACATGATTGCCGGCCGCCTTATAGGTCGGTGTTATGACAATGTTCTTGGCGGGCATGGTAAACTCGGCGCCGTTCGCGTTTTCGAGATCCGAGGCGGCAAATGACTTGACGAGGGTGCCATCCGCGCCTTTGACAACGATGGTATCGATCTCATAACCGGCCTTTTTGATGCTGGGCTTTACGACGATGGTCCTGCCCGGTGCTGACTTGGTAACGGATCCACCATCTACCAAGGCAACTACACCGTTTCCGCCGTGGGCGGAGTCGGTCTTGAGGGTGATGGTGTAGGCCTGGTTCAGGATGAACTGGACTTCTACCAGGACCTCTCTGTCGGACATGGGGATCTTCTCATCAAAGGAAGGCATCTTGAACTGGGCATTGGAGACTCTGACTTCCTTGGTGATCTGGGATCCGTCGGTATCCAGAGCGGGATAATGGATAATGACCTTGTCGAGCTTGTAGCCGTCATCTGCCTTGTAGGCGACCTGAACGGTCTTGCCGGAAGCTGCCTTGCTGGCCACGGCACCGTCTACCTTGAGCTGGAAGCTGCCGTGTAATGGCGTGACATACGAGCTGACAGGATATTCATAATTGGCAGCCGCCTTGAAGGTAACTTCAACGGTGACCTTGTGCTGCGGCATGGTGAACTTGCCGTTGGTGACCGTGACCGTCTTCTCGGGATCGCCGGTCTTCCAGACCTTGATCTCGTTCACCGCATAGCCCGAATTCGGCTTGGCGTTGACAGTGACCGCCGCGCCGGCATAGGTCTTGTCCGTAACGACCTTCTCATCGACCATGAACTCGACGCTGCCGTTGGTGATCGGCGTTACGCGCTCGATTGCATACATGGTAGCCTTGGCGAAGGTCACTTTGACGGTGACGTTATAGTCGGGCATAACAAAGGTATTATTGGTGACGGTGACTTTCTTGGACGTGTCGCCGGTCATATGCGCGGTGACGGTCTGCTGGGCATAACCGGAAGCACCGTTGCAGACAATCGTTACCGTACTGCCCTCCGCAGCGGATGCAGCCTCGGCACCGCCGACCTTGAGGACAAAGCTTCCGTTGTCGCAGTCGTCCTTGGAAAGCTTGTAAGCAGTTCCGGGAGTGGGGGTAGGATCAGGGCCGGGTCCGGGAGTGGGAGAAGTACCGGTAACGGGAACATAGAGGATTCCGCCGGCCTGAATGTAGTTAAGGTTGTTGGTATTGTTGAGCCCCTTGATAAGAGTGAGGTTGTTGGCAAGGCTCACTCCGTAAGAAGTGCAGATGTCATTCGCAGTCTCGCCTGCGGCGATCTGATGCGCGATTACCTTATAGCTGGTCCCGGTCGCAGTACCGCTGGGGATAAGGATCGTGCGTCCAACAGGGATCCTGTTATAGTTGGTGATGCCGTTGATCCTGGAGATGAGTGCGGAGTTCTGGTTGAAGTTGATGCCGATCGAGGTGCAGACCGCACCGACGGTATCGCCCGGCTGCATCGTATAGGCAACCAGATAGTAGGCAACGCTGCCGCTTGCAGGCGTAACAGTGGCGCCGGTTCCGGTTGTGATGCCGGTGGCGGTTCCGGCGGCTGCGGCAGTCCCGCCGATGACAGCAGCGGTGCTGTCAGCCATCTTGTTGGACGCGCTTCCGGTGTAAACCGGGAAGGTCAGCGTTGTGCCGACGACAGGGGATGCCAGATTTGTATTGACCTTGCTGAGCATCGTATCCGTGGAGGCAATACCATACTTGGAAAGAAGAGTATTGGCATCATCTCCGCTGACGACCTTGTGGGATTTGAGTGTGTAATAGTCCGAGGCGGAGCCGGCGGACGTTGCGGGGAGCCAGAGCACTTTTCCGACCGGGAGAGTGCTGTAGTCTCCGATGTTGTTGACCTTGGAGATCAGCGCCTGGTTTTTGTAGAAATCGATCCCCATTTTTTTGCATATATTGAGAACGGTATCACCATTCTTCATCGTATATGCAACCATATACCCGGAGATCGTGTCGCCGGAGATGTCGTTAGCCGCAGCTGCGGTAACGCTGAGACCGGCGAAGAGCGCCGCCAGGATGACTACCATGAGCAGCACTGCCAGAATTCTCTTCTTCATATATAAACCCTCCTACACGGCCCCACGCGGAGCCGAAATAAATACTGTTCGAGCGGCGTACCCGAGTACGCAAAATGCGGACCGGAATCGACCCTTTCTCTTGATCTTACAAGCTTAAGGATCCCGTCCTCATTTTCATAATGTCATTTTTACTGATATTATGTCACTCTTTGTGCTGACATATTACAATAGAAATGACGAAATTGCAAGAGCTAATTCTCAAAAAAGTATAAAAAAATTTCAAAAAGATTACAAACTCAAATATCTTGTGTTTGTCATCAGGCCGGACACTGTATCTTGCGGTGCATCCTGTCCTTTTCGGTTACGATTTTAGTATACGGGTTTTAAGTCCCTAAATGTTAAAAAAATATAAATGAGATTTGACTGATTTTTTAACAAAAACTGCGAAATTATGTAACCCAAACGCGTTATCCCGTAAGGCTTCCCGGACAGGCGCGAAGAAAGCCGGCGGGGACCGTTCCGTTCGGTCTCCGCCGGCTGCATGCAAGCCTGCTGTTTTAGCCGATTTATTTCTGATCCCGGATCATCTCCGCGAGCATTCCGGCTACGCGATAGGTGTCGAAAGGTCTCAGGTGCTCGGAATCGATCTCCGAAAAACGGATCGCTCCGTCCAGATCCAGATACCCGGCGTTCTGTTTTTCTGCCAGCTCCTCATACAGCGCCGGCAGCCTCTTCGATACCTCTATGCTTTTTGCGTTCATCTCTTCGCAGAAAGGACCGGAGAGGACGCTCTCCTCCAGGTGGGGCGGGCAGACGAGTATGATCCGCGGCCTGTATCCCTGCTTTTCCGTGAGCAGATCCCTTGCGGCGATGATGAGCTTCTCCATCCCTCCGGCGATGTCCTCCGCCTCAAGGTCCAGTTCCGCTGCGCAGTCGTTAGTGCCGAGCATGATCACAAGCGTGTCCACGGGATAGTGGCTGGCGATCACCGGCTCCAAGGCATAGAGCCCGCTTTTCCAGACGATTCCTTCCTTCGGGAATGCAGTCGTCCTGCCGTTCAGTCCTTCCGCTATCACGGTATAGTCTTCCCCGAGAAAGCGCTGCAGCACGGCGGGATACCGCATATATGACGGATACCGGGTCCCGGTGCGGGGATTGTAGCCGTAGGTGTTCGAATCGCCGAAGCAGAGGACGGTGTGCTTTTTCAGATATTCCTCCAGCACCCAGTAGGCCAGCGGAACCATCGCCCTTGTGCCCGCAAAGCGCAGGAAGCTCACGTCAAGATCGTAGAGTCTGACCCGGTCGATATTGTCGGCGTCTTTGAGACACGCGGTATACAGGATACTTTTATCCAGATTCTTTACATTATATATTAAGGGCGCATCCTCCGCCTCACCGTCCGGGATCGAGTGGGAATGGATGGCGGCCATGGCAGCCTCCGGTTCCGTGAACAGTGATCTGAGATGTTCCCCTTCCCTGATCATCTTGGCGGACTGTCTTCCATGGCCGAGGTCATAATGGTCGTCCGTCCTCCCGATATCATGGTAGGCACAGCACAGAAGAACGTCTTTGGTGTCGCTCTCGCTGAGTTTTTCGTTTTTGGCAATCAGGGCCCCGAAAAGCATCGTCCGTTCAATGTGGCCGATACCATGCGTGACCGATTGATAAAGCAGTGAAACATCAAGATCCTCATATGCCTTCATGAGCGCATCGCCGTATCGGGATGCAAGAAGCGACGCTATCTCGGGCTTTTCTTTTGCCCATTTTTCTATTCTTTTGGGGATAACAAGACTAGAATCCACTTGAACATCTCCTGTCATGTCCGGTTTATCTGGATTTTAATCCCCACAGGCATGCATTTCAAGAAAAATTATTGACATTCAAATAGTTCTCTGCTAAGATAGCTTCTGCTCGCAAACAGAAAATGGAATATGGGGGTATAGCTCAGCTGGGAGAGCGCTTGAATGGCATTCAAGAGGTCAGCGGTTCGATCCCGCTTATCTCCACCACACGAAGCCTTGAAACACTTGTGTTTCAAGGCTTTTTTCATGTCCGCAACTTTAGGGGACCTCGCGCAACTTTTCCCGACCAGAATTCTGACCAGAATTACGTTTGTGCAGATTAGACAGAATAGACAGCGGTACGATTTTGCAGTTTGACGAAAAATCGGGCGGCGTATTCGAACCGCCAAATGCTGCCGAAAAGCGCGCGATGGCGTCCTGTCGGATGGGCTCCTGCACATGGAGATAATGCTGGGTCATGTCCATGTCCGCGTGACCGACGATGCTCTGGATGGTGGCCAGATCCACGCCCAGGGCCTGCATCTGGCTCACGTAAGTGTGGCGGCAGCAGTGCGGCGTCAGTATCCGGACGCTCCCCACTTCCTCCAAAGCCTTTTTGAAGTAGCTGCGGAAAGTCTTGGGATTGATGACCTGACCGGGCTTCCCTTCCCAGAGGTAAGTACCCGCCTGTTCCCGCAGGAGCCGGACGCAGTGCCGCACGTTCTCCGGCACCGGGATGTCCCGGTAGCTGTCCCGGGATTTGGGCGTCCCGATCTTCGCCGTGCCTTTGTCCATGTTGATGGCCTGACGGATCTTGATGAGCGACCCGTCCTCGGCTACGTGCTTCGGCTCAAGGGCCAGCAGCTCCTGGGTGCGCATGCCCGTACCCAGCAGCAGCCGGATGCTCCAGCCGATCCTGTCCTCCTGGAGCTCTGCCATGAGGGTGCGCACTTCCTCGGCGGTAAAGGCTTCCTTGGTCTGTTCCGGCCCGCGCTTGCGGAGCTTTTCCGCGAAGGCCACCGGGTTTTTGCGGATCAGGTCATTGGCCTCGGCCTTGTGGAAGATTTGGAACAGCATCCCCCGACATTGGGACAGGCAGGAATTGGAGCGGCCCTCCCGCTGCAGCTTTTTGAGAAAGCTCTCCACATCCACGGGCTTGATGCCCCGGAGCGCCTGGTCGGTAAAGTGCTCTTTGAGGATGCGCAGAGTGTACTTGTAGCTCTGTTGGGTGGTGGCGGTCACGTTGTCCTTGTGGCTCTCATACCAGAAGTCCGCCCATTCGGAGAAGCCCCAGAGCTTATCGTTGTCCAGCCCCTCGGCCAGCTCCTCCTGGTATTTGCGGAGCTTTGCCCTGACTTCTTTTTGCGTTTGGCCGTAAAAAGATCTGTATTTGCGTTGGCCGTTTTCCCGGAAGCCCACCATCACGGTGCACTCCCAGCGGCCGTCGTTTCGCTGACGGAGCGTGCCCTCTCCGTTGGCTCTTCTTCGCTTTGCCAATGATTACTCCTTTCTGCTGGCAAAGGCTTCTTGCTGTGAAGCCATTATACCTCGGGCTGACTTTATTTGAAATAATAAATATTCTATTTTCGTTTAAGAAATATCACTTTAGAAATACGAATTAGAGCAACTAAAAATAGTTGCAATTTGCATTTGGATAGCGTATAATAGGAATGACCTCAAAGGATAAGGAGATCATATGGGACAGAAAGAGAAGCTAATTGAGCGGCTGAAAGCAAGGCCGAAGACATTTACATTTGATGACGCAGAGACTCTGTTGGGTTATTTTTCTTATAGCCGATCAAACAAAGGCAAAACGAGCGGTTCGCGCGTGATGTTTGTCTCTGCTGAGCATCCGCCGATTTTGCTTCATAAACCGCATCCTAGGAAAGAATTGCTTGAATATCAAATCAAGCAATTGATTGATGTATTGGAACAGGAGGGCTTATTATGAATAACACGATGGAGTATAAAGGCTACGTAGGTAGCGTTGAGTTTTCTCCAGCGGATGAGTTGTTTTATGGCAAGGTTATGGGAATTCGTGCGCTCATTTCTTACGAAGGAACGACTGCCCATGAGTTGTTGACAGATTTCCACAATTCAGTTGACGATTATCTTTCCCTTTGTGAGGCAGAAGAGATCGAAGCTGAAAGAGCATACAAAGGCAGTTTTAATGTTCGCATTTCTCCGGAACTTCATAAACAAGCCGTTATTGCGGCTACCTCGAAGAGGCAGTCACTAAACAGTTTCGTTGAACATTCTATTGAGCAGGCTATTCAAAACTCAGCAATGTAATCAAAACAGTATCTAAAGGGCTTGAGGTGATTCGCTATGTCTTTCTTAATAGCTGTTCATGTTAATGAGGGAATCGTTCTTGCAAGCGACAGACGGACAACATATACTAATACACAAGATACAGGAAAAACTATTATCCAACGCATAGGAATTCATACGACAAACACAACGGACAAAACTTTCATTTGTCCAAATGGGGCAGGGATATCAACTTGCGGGGATGCGTCACTACTCGGAAAGCCTATAACCGGCTTTATTCAAGATGCTATTCGATCAACAATTACTAAGGATTGCTCAGTGGGAGATATTCCAAATAAGCTTATTGAGTATTTCAACACATTGCCGCAAGTACCAGATACGAGTTTCTTTGTAGCTGGGTATGAAGAAACTGCAAACAGCTTAAAAAAGCAACGCCTGTTTAGAGTCAAAGTTAAATCCAAAAAAACAGAAGAAATAGACACGAACTCCCAAGGTGCTTCGTGGGATGGAGAATCACTTACCCTCACTAGGTTAATCCAAAATGTTGCGATAAAAACAGAAGAAGGAAAGTATTTGGATCTTCCCTATGAAGATATTTTGTGGGGCTATTTTACTTTGCAGGATGCTATTGATTTTGCGCGATATGCCGTTGAGACGACAATTCAAACGATGAGGTTTAAAAATGTTGTCGAAACAGTTGGTGGCTCCGTTGACATTCTCGTTATTACTCCAGAAGAGACTAAATGGCTTCAGAAGGAAGACCTCAAGTAATGAAATGGGAAAAGAATCATATAATAGTTTTTGACAGAGTCACTTGTTACAGTTAAAAGTTTTAGGCATCTGCCCCGCCGGGTCGTCCCGGCGGGGCTTTGCCATACTCACACGCAGACTTTGTCGTTCATCCAGTCAATGAGCCGGTCCCGGTGCACCACCATTCGCTTGCCGATCTGGATCGTCGGGAAGCCCTTGGAGTGCATCAGTGTGTAGGCGTTGGCGCGAGAAATGCTGAGCACCGCGGCCACCTGATCCGCGGTCAGCGTCAGTGGGAGCTGGTCAACCGAGATAAAAGTGATTTTTCTTTCTTTCATAATGCGTCCTCCTTTTTCATCAATTCGTTTCTGTCGGTCCGGTCAGTCCGATAAGCGCGATATGCCCGGTATTATCGGACATATCGGACGAATCGAATGGATCGGCCTTCACGCTATTTTCTACCACGATGTCGAACAGGAACCGGAGAGAAAAGCGTTTCATGTTGTTCCTCTTGGGCAGACTGTGATAGGACACCTTGTAGAAGTTCCGCAGCATCACGCTGTTGGCGTTCATGATCCGGATCAAAACATTCGCCGTCAGGTCAAGGCCCGGATCGCGGTTTTTCAATTCCACCAAAAGCTCCGCCGCCGTACCTTTCCACTCCTCCTTCTCTTTTGTGAAGTCCCGAATCAGCTGCAGCACCCGGTCATGCTTCGGCGGATCGGCGTCCTGCAGATTGGAGCTGACCAGGTCCCAGCACTTCTCTTCCAGGTTGAATCGAAGGCTGAAATGCAGATCTTCGATGTCCCGGCCTGTGCCGTAAAAATCGGCAAATTCGGAAAGGCGCTTATCCTTCCGCAGCACGAAAGAGGAATCGGCGCAGCCCATCAATCCCGTGGTTCCGGAGATCATATCAAAGGGGTCAGCGGAGGGCTGCTTGCGCGTGTGGTGGATCAGCAGGATGGCAATATGGAAACGGTCGGCTATGGATTTCAGGATGGACATGGTGCGGTAGTCTCCGGCGTAGCAGTAGTTTTCGGATTTCATGTCCCGGATCTTCTGAAGCGTATCGATCAGCACGAAGTTGACTGCCGGGTTTTCTGCGAGGAAGTTCACGAGCTGCTCCTCCAGACCGTTTCCGATCATTTCCGCTTCCGTCACGATCCAGATCCGCCCTGTATGGCCGTCTGTCACATCCACCAAACGGCGCTGGACGCGGGAGAGCGGATCTTCGAGACTCAGGTACAGCACCTCTCCCGGGCGGCAGTCGAAATCCCAGATCGGCTGGCCGGTGGAGATGCGGTGTGCCATCCAGAGGGCCAGCCAGGACTTGCCTGATTTGGAGGGACCGGCGAGGATGTGCAGGCCGTTGGAGATCAGCTTGTCCACCAGGAAGGTGGGCTCGGCAAACTCCATATCCATGACCTCATCGGCGGAGAAAACGTCGAACTGCGTGTTCTTGATCCCCAGCATCCGGCACAAATGGCGGATGGCCTTCTCCGGGGTATCGAAGCTGTTGTTGATCATCACGTAGTCCACCACGTCGCCGCGCAGATCACAGGCTTCGCAGAACCAATGCTGTTCAAACAGGATGCTGCAGTGCTGATGGCATTTGGGGCAGACGGTGAGTTCCGGCGGCCAGTATCCCACGTGATCCGCCTTCAGATAGTCGATGAAATGCTCCCTGAGCTGGGACCGCAGGTTCCGATAGATCTCCGTCATGGGCTCCGCCTCGATGTCATGCGTATTTTTGTGTACATGTTGTCTCCTTTCCTTCTCCGGGGCGGTGTACTCGCCCGACGATTTACGACGGTTTATACAAGCATTGGCAAGCAATGCTTTCGGGGCCCCGAACCGGCTTTTTTCAACGCCAGGTCCAGTTCTCCACAAACATGGCAAGCAATGCCGCTTGCCGTCAAAAATGGAAAACGCTCATCCTGGCCAGACGAGCGTTTTCACATTTTCCGCTTGATGGGACAACATCCCCATACCCCTTTGACTGAGACTGCGTCTCAGGCTGCACACCGAAATCGGCGCTTCATGCAAACAGGCACCCGCTGAAATCCAGCGAGTGCCTGTTGTGTAGGTATCCTGTTCTTACAGGACGATTTTCAGCTGTTTCGTGATGAATTCCTGCACCTGCGGAATGGAAAAAACGTAGTCCATCAGCTCGTAAAACTCCTGGTCAGTGCAGTATTTGAGACTAGGTGCAATGTCTTCGATGATGCCTCCTTTGATGACGAGGCGAAGGACCCACCTTCTTCGCTCGTTGTCTATCAGAAAATCAGCCCAATTTCTCACCCGCTGAAGCTGCTGTTCGGTCTGTTCCTGCTTTTTTGCAGATTGGGTCAGTTCCTCTTCGATCACTTTCATCTCCTCCTTGGGTTTCTCGGTTTTGGTTTTGCTTTTTCTGCTTTCTGACATGGTTTGAATCCTTCCTTTCCGTTCATTTCGTTTCTTGCTGTTGAATGGGTCTGCAGCTCAGGCTGCTCGCCGCAACCGGCGCTTTATGCAAACAGGCACCCGCTGAATTCCAGCGAATGCCTGTTGTGCCGATATGGAAAATGACCGTGCTCCTGTCCCCCCTTTGCCCAACCAATTCATCAATCATTTTTCATCACACAAATTCGGATTTTTGATCGATGAAATACCAGTCTCCGCAAACAATGACACGGGACTTCATACCGGGTGTGCCGAAAACGCAAAATCTGAACATGCCTGCGGGGACAAAAAAGCAAAAAGATTATTCAAGAGTTCAGTTAGCGACCGAATTTGTCCTCATCTGCTGTAAAAACCGTTCTGCTATCGGAGTAAAAGTCTGATACTTTTTCCAGACGAGGTACAGTTTTGTTTCCAGGCGCGGTGCAAGAGGTACAAACACAAGCCCGCTTTCCGGCGATACATCGATCAGCTTGTCGAAGGTAAGCAGGTAACCCAGCCCGGACTTTGCAAAGATCGAACCATTATAAGAAAGACGGAAGGATCCTTCCAGGTGAAGCGCAGAATATTTCTCGCCGGCCCACTCAGCCACTTCATGATTCCAAGCCTGCTCTGAACAGAATAGAGGCCTTCCGATCAGATCATCGATCCGAATCTCTTTTTTTGCAGCCAGCGGATCATCTGCCGGGAATACAAGGCCCCAGACATCCGCTTCGGGAAACGGCAGGAAATCGTATTTCTTTACGTCCGGTTCTTCTGCGAGAACGACAAAGTCCACAATCCCTTTCTGAAGCTTATCCGCTACCTGCTCGGTATCACCGCTGGTGATGTGGTACTGAAGCCTAGGATAACGTTCTTTCAGGGCTTTGATCGCATCGGCTATGTATTTGATCAGGTAGGATTCCGCCAGCCCCAGGAACAGTTCCCCGCCGGCAATGTCATCCAGAGAGACGAACTCTTTTTCGATTTTGTCTGCCATACTGACAAGGTCTTCCGCCCGTTCCCTGAGAAGCATCCCTTCATCTGTCAGGCGGATGCTGAAGCTCTGCCGGGTGAACAGCTTTTTATCCAATTCTTCCTCCAGCGATTTGAGCGCTTTGGAGAGCGTTGGCTGAGTGACGTGCAGCAGCTCTGCTGCCCGGGTCATGTTTTCCTCCCGCGCGACTGCAAGGAAGTAACGAAGGGTCCGTATTTCCATGGATGGCATCTCCTGATCATCAAGCTTATGATATGCCATATAGGAATATCATGATATAAATTATAACCATTAGCGAGGTCAAAATCAATATGGTAGACTGGTCCTGCAAAGAAAAGAAGGAGCATTGCCATGAGCGACTATGAAAATGACCTGGCATCATGTCTGTCAGACGCAGGCTTCACGAAAGATACTATCAGCAAGGCGGTCAGACTTTGTGAAGCGGGGCAAAAGGATGAACTGGTCCGTTTTTTAAGAGTCAAACGGTGTGACATGATCGAAGAACTGCATGAAAGTCAGAAAAAGATCGACCGGTTCGACTATATGATCCGGCAGGCGGAAAAACAGATATAAAGAAAGGCGGAACCTATCATGATGAAAGCAGAAGAACTGAAACTCACCCGGGAATGGGACAAGGTGTTTCCCAAGAGCAGTAAGGTGGATTATAAGAAGGTGACCTTCATCAACCACTTCGGCATCACCCTCGCTGCGGATATGTACATCCCAAAGAGCGCGGAAGGCAGACTGCCTGCCATAGCGGTTTCCGGCCCCTTCGGAGCCTGCAAGGAGCAGTCCTCCGGTCTTTACGCCCAGACGATGGCGGAGCGCGGCTTTCTGACGATCGCCTTTGATCCGTCCTTTACCGGTGAGTCCGGCGGTTTCCCCCGCGCGATGCATTCACCTGATATCGACGTCGAGGATTTCCAGGCTGCGGTCGATTTCCTGTCTGTCCAGGACAATGTTGATCCTGAGCGTATCGGCATCCTCGGTATTTGCGGCTGGGGCGGCATGGCTCTGCAGACGGCCTGCATCGATACCCGCGTCAAGGCCACAGTGACTTCCACCATGTATGATATGTCCCGTGTTGCCGGAAACGGTTACTTCGATGCGGCAGACAGCGAGGAGGCAAGGCATCAGGCACGGGTTGCCGTGAACGCACAGAGAACGCAGGATTACAAGACCGGTGAGTACGTCAGAGCAGGCGGTGTGGTCGACCCCCTTCCGGAGGACGCGCCGTACTTCGTAAAGGACTATTATGCCTACTACAAGACGCCCCGCGGATATCATCCCCGTTCCCTGAATTCTAACGACGGATGGACCGTGAACACCGGCACCTCGCTCATGAATATGAGGCTTTTCACCTACACTAAGGAGATCCGCTCCGCCGTTCTGATGATCCACGGCGATAAGGCGCATTCCTGCTATATGAGCCGCGACGCCTACGCCGATATGGTGAAGGACAGCAAGTATGCGGACAACAAGGAACTCTATATCATCCCCGGCGCGTCTCATACCGATCTGTATGACGGCGGCGAAGGCAGCTATATCCCCTTCGACAAGATCGAAGCGTTCATGAAGGAGAATCTGAAATGAGTAAGGTACTTGTGATCACGACCAGCCTTCGGGCAAAAAGCAATTCGGACAGACTGGCGGAGGAACTGATCCGCGGCGCAAAGGATGCGGGACACGAAGTCGAACAGATCAGTCTGAAAGGCAAAGAAATCAGGTTCTGCATCGGCTGCCTTTCCTGCCAGAAGACGCAGAAGTGTGTTCTGAAGGACGATGCGGTCCAGATCGCTGAAAAGATAAAGGAAGCGGAAACTCTGGTCTTTGCCACGCCGATCTACTACTACGAGATGAGCGGCCAGATGAAGACCCTTCTGGATCGCATGAATCCCTTGTATCCATCCGACTACAAGTTCCGGAAGGTATACATGCTCTCCGTAGCCACGGAAGACGAAGACTATGTTCCCGAGAAGGCGGTCAGCGGACTGCAGGGATGGGTCGATTGTTTCGAGAAAGCTGAGTTTGCCGGTTCGCTTTTCTGCGGCGGCATTTCCGATCCCAATGAAGCAACAGGCAGGAGTGTGGAATTAGATGAAGCATACCAGTTCGGCAAGGCGCTGGAGTAAGACAGCAAGCTTGGTACTGTGCGGCGTTTTTCTGCTGTTCCTCCTCGGCGGCTGTGCAGAGAAAGAGAGCCATTCTTCGCAAGAAGCTGTGACGTCTGAAACAGAGACCTCATCGACTGATAATCCGGCAGCGACAGAACAACCGTCATCGGCTGAGGAGGCTTCCGTTTCGGCGGAAACAAGCCCAGCAGAGGAATTGACCATGATGCTAAGAATCGACGATACAGAAATCTCTGTACGATGGGAAGATAATGAGAGCGTCGAAGCGCTTAAGGATCTGATCCGGGAGGCGCCCCTGACGATCAACATGTCCATGTATGGCGGATTCGAGCAGGTCGGTTCACTTGGGACGAGTCTGCCGAGAAACGATGTGCAGACAACCACCGAGGCCGGAGATATCGTACTTTACTCCGGCAACCAGATCGTTGTCTTTTACGGCTCCAACTCCTGGGCTTATAATAGGCTCGGCCATGTGGAGCTGTCAGCCTCAGAGATGTCGGATCTTCTCAGCCACGGAGATGTGACAATTACCCTTTATTTTGAATAAATTGTTGCAGCTGTCTTTTACATAGCGCCATGGACTTAAAACATCCCTGGCGCTGTTTTTATGCTCATTTTCAGAAAAGGAGAAGTCTTAGTTTTTGATACAGATTCCAGACAACAAAAACGGATTGCCGGAATAATACACAGCAATCCGCTTACGTTCGCCAACCTTGTCAGACAGGTGCCCAAATCATTTTAATTCAAAGCTTTCTTATGAGTATCCGCCTGTTTGTTTTCGTTTTTTCTATTGCCAAAAGCACAGATCGGTGCTAAAATAAAGTGGACTTAGGATTTGCACCTTCTTCGGAGGTTTATCATGGAATACATCAAACGGGACTTGGAGAGAAAATTCCTTCACATGAGTTCCGCGTTCAAGGCCGTCATGGTCGTCGGCGCCCGGCAGATTGGAAAATCGACTATGCTCAAGCACCTGGCTGAAGGGCAGAACAGAGCTTACGTGACGATGGATGATACGCAGCTTCGCAATTTCGCGCAGACGGAGCCGAAGCTGTTCTTGCAGACGTTTCAGCCGCCCATCCTGATCGACGAGGTGCAAAAAGCGCCGGAGCTCTTTGAAGAGATCAAGATCATTTGTGACAGGAGCGACGAGCGCGGACAGTTCTGGCTTACGGGGTCTCAGAGCAAGAAGCTGGTGAAAAAAGCCGGCGACTCTCTTGCCGGCCGTCTCTGCATTTTGAAGATGTACAGCCTGTCCGCAAGAGAAAAACTCGGCATTGCGCCGGAGGATGATCTGGAATTCTCTTTGAAATCCCTGATCGCCAGACAGAAGCTCTTCCCTGCAAACAACATCCTGACCACCTTTGAAAACATCTGGCGGGGCGGCCTTCCGGACTTGCAGGAAAAGGACGAGGAGCAGCTCGGCGAGTATTTCAATTCTTATATCGAGACCTACCTGATGCGCGACGCTGTGGATGATTACGGGATCACGGACACCGAAGGTTTCCGGCAATTCCTGCGTGCCTGCGCCGCGTTTACGGGCCAGCTTGTCAACTACAACGATCTCGGCGCTTCTGCCGGGGTCTCCGGTGTGACGGCGAAGGATTGGGTAAAGATCCTTCAGTCCATGGGGATCGTTTTTCTGCTTGAACCATATGCTTCGAATGAATTAAAGCGGCTGACGAAAACCCCCAAGCTGTATTTCTGTGACACCGGCTTTTGTGCTTACCTGTCCTCCTGGACAACGAGGGATGTCCTGATGAACGGCGCTGCCAGCGGACACTATTACGAGAATTACGTGATCAGCGAGCTCCTGCGTCACTACGCATACGGCAAATCCAAGATCAATCTCAATTTCTATCGGGATAACAAGATGAAAGAGATCGATCTGGTGATCGAAGAAAACGGCGTCCTTCATCCGGTGGAGATCAAGAAAACCGCTTCTCCGGACAAAAGCGCGATCAAGGCTTTTTCCGTTCTGAAAAGTGCGGAGCGTCAGGTGGGAACCGGAGCTGTGATCTGCATGTCAGACATGGTGCTCCCACTTGACGATAGCAATTTCATTGTACCATCTGGAATTATTTGATGTATTGAATTCGAACTCATATCGGACCGATTACGACACATATGACTCGAAAAACCATGCAGCATGCTCATAGTTGTGGGTTCGAATTTATCTTACAAAACACAGTCCAAACGCGCATTTTTAGGAGGCCTAAAAATGAAATCTAACTTTGAGTTTCTAAATAGATATTGGCCGGTGTTGGCTCAATTGGGAGCCAATGCGGAGAACTATCTATATTCAGATCCCAACGCATGCATTTATAAGATCGGTCTGTTTTCTGAGCGATTGGTGCAGGAGATTTTGCTCTTTGAGAATATGCCTGAGCCCACCGCAGATAACACACATGCGAACCGTATCCGTTTACTCAAACGGGCTGGTCTTCTACCTCGTGATATGCGATTTGATTCCTCAGATGAGGAAAACTTGGCTAAAGTGATTCTTGGAGGACATGAAAATGAAAGCTCTCCTGGATACGAACATCGTAATACATAGAGAGAACACAAGAGCTACGAGTTATTCTATTGGCAAGCTGTTTTACTGGCTGGATAAGCTTCACTATGAAAAGCTGATTCACCCTTATACTGTTTCCGAACTGCGAAAGTATCATAATCCCCAGATGCAGGATTTGTATGACGCAAAGCTCTCAGCATATTCATTGATGAACTGTGTTGCACCACAATCAAGTGAGTTTAAGGGTTTGTTAGCGGGTTTACCTCTCACAATAAATGACGAAATAGATAACCAGCTTCTAAACGAAGTGTATTGTGGCCGTGTCGATATTCTAATTACAGAAGACCGACGCATGAGAATCAAAGCTGAACGGCTTGGAATCTCTGAACGAGTCTTCAGCATTAACTCATTCATAACGAAAGCATCAAATGAAAACCCTGCGCTCATTGATTACCAAGCGCTTTCTGTCAGAAAGGATTATTTTGGAAACGTCGATTTGCATAGTTCTTTCTTCGATACTTTTAGAGAAGCATACGATGGCTTTGATGAGTGGTTCGCACGAAAGAGCAATGAAGAAGCATATTTGTGCCAAGATGATGAAGGAGATTTACTTGGATTCCTATACCTGAAAACAGAGTTTGAGGATGAAAACTATGCCGATATTATCCCGCCTTTTGACCCCCAAAAGCGGCTCAAAGTTGGCACATTTAAGGTTGAAGCATCTGGATTTAGGTTGGGAGAACGGTTTATCAAAATCATCTTTGACAATGCCATAGAACGCAAAGTCGACGAAATATATGTTACGCTTTTTACGGATAAGCCCGAACTCCTTGCGTTAAAGGATCTGTTTGAGAGATGGGGATTCTGTCTCCACGGCGAAAAAAGGAATTCCAAAGGAAATGAAATTGTCCTGGTAAAAAAGCTGAATTACTATTGCGGTGATAAGTCAGTCCAGTTCAATTTTCCCAATTTACTTTACGAGCACAAAAAACTGTTTCTTCCAATCGAGCCGCAGTATCACACAAGGTTATTACCGGATTCCGTACTGAAAAATGAAGTAGATCTCATTGGTGAAGAACCACAACGTTATGCATTGCAAAAAGTATACATTTCGTTTTCTTTTGCAAGAAATATGCTACCGGGAGATTTCATTCTTCTTTATCGCAAAGGAACTACACCGGGAAGAAAGGGATATGAATCTGTCATAACTACGCTAGGGGTGATTCAGGAAGCACATTTTGATTTCTCATCGAAGGAAGAGTTCTTCAAATGTTGTGAAAACAGATCTGTCTTCTCCAAAGATGAACTTGAAACCTTTTGGGAAGAAAAACGCAGGAACCTGTTAGTTTTAAAGTTTATCGTAGTTGGAAGCTTCAATAAAAAGGTGACACTACAGTATTTGTGGAATAATGATATAATACCATTCCCGAATGGCCCTCGTTCTTTTGATTTACTGACAGATGATCAATTTGACTCCATTCTACAGAAGGCGGAAACGGAGTTTTACATAAAAAGGGGGACAGTGCAGTAATGAGTACAATCCTTCTTTCTATAAAGCCCGAGTATGTAACCGAAATATTCAATCACACAAAGTTGTATGAGTTCCGTAAAAGAATTCCGCAAAAGCAAATCAAAAAGGTCATAGTATATTCTTCTGATCCAGTTCAGCGCGTTGTTGGAGAATTTGAAGTATTAGAAACTATAAAAATGAAACCATCACCACTGTGGGAATCCACGAAAGAAGCAGCGGGAATAACAAGGGCAAAATTTCGTGAGTATTTCCACGGATGTGATGCGGCATACGCTTTCAGAATAGGCAAAACGGTTTTATATGAGAATCCTAAAACGTTGAAAGAGTATGGGATTTGTAGTGCTCCACAGTCATTCTATTATCTCGATGAAAGCTGATCCTTTGGTCTCTTTTTGTGTAATCAAAAGTAGGTAGATTATATGTTCCATGACGGTCTCTACGAACAAGTTATCAATAAAAGCCTTGATATTGAGCTTTCCTCCACGGACAAGCTCAGTCAAACTGCGCCCATTGATACGGCAGAAGCGTCTAAAGTGCTGGCAAAGTATGTAGCGGAGGTCGTCGAGCGCGGGCTGGACAATCTCCGAGACAATGGCGGAGATCTGAATGCCCAGGTCGCTCTGGCCAAAAATAATCTTTCTGGGTAAGAAACTGCTCTAATCCCCAAAGGATATCAATGTATGCATTTCTTCCCAGCAAAAAATCGTTAGATTGGTTTTGAAACAAAGACAAAAGCCCTGTGTCTTCGTTTAGTTCTCTTTCGAGTCTATCTAGTGTCGCCTTCGGAGATATTTCACAAAGTTCTCTCCAGAATTTTACTATGTAGATCCATTGCTTTTCTGTTTTTACACAGTCTAATATTACGTAAATCAGGTCATTAAGAGCTTGCTGTGTTTCCTCGTTGTTTTGGTATGCGCCTTTAATGAGCAGTGTCTTTAACATTCCCTTTCGAATTGTTTCAGACCAGAATAATCTCTCGCCTTTAAAACGCGCAACCAGTTCTTCTTGATGATCATACGTAAATAGGCTCTCTGCTTCGTTGATCACATCCAATAAGGCATTGATAAATGATTGCCAGATTGGTTCATTAGGCAACACATTAATATAGCTCCAAGTGTTTTCAGTACTTGCTAAATAGTACGACACAGAGCCATTCCTGTTTATCATATATAGGAGAGGATCATCCCCCTTGGTATATGGAAGGACTTCTTCTATGAATTCATCATATGAATCACCGTACAACGATTCGATAATCAGCTTATCGCCGTCTATCTCTTCCCAACTGCCGATAAGTAAACAGGTTTTTTTTGCTTTTTCGCCAACACCGGAAATCCAAGAAGGCAGTTTTAAATATTCACCATAAAACAGACGCTTTTTGATTTGGGCATACAATCCATGAGTATCTGCTAAAAGGGCATATGCTTTGCTGTAGTCCATTCCAGCGTTTTGCAAACATTTGGAAAGAGTATCGCGGGTCCTTGGACGCAATTCCAAAACACTCCTGCTGAACACCGGGGTGTTTTCATCTATCACAAATATGTTTGTATTATTCTCAATTGCGACAATTTCATCTGCGTAGAACCAGGGCAAATAAATATTTCCCGTATTCCCCAGTTCCCGAAGCTTATCCCATGATTCCTGATTCTTAACGACAAAGACGGGGCGCCTATCATCCAGCCTCCACAGCTCATTCAATACGCAATATATTGTTTCCTCTCTATTACGTCCCCTGATATATAGAATCTCCTCATATCTTTGATCTCCAAATTTATCTTGAAAACGCTCATCGTCAACAACAAAGTATTCAATTCCAATAGATGGATCATGGGTGCTTCGTCTTAGCTCGATATCCATCTGGCCAGAAGGAATAATTGCCAGCTTATTCTGTTGGTAGATTGCTATTTCACTTGAAACTTTATCGATTCTGGATTGTAGTTCTTGAAAGCTTTTTTCTTGTTCATCACGCCACTCTTGCAGAAAAAAGTGCTCATACTTATTGGGGTTAATCGTTTTTAGTTGTTCGAGAACAACATAGATTATCCTCATTGTATAGCTTTCAGCAATTTCATAAGGTATTTCGTATTTGCGCATTAATTGCATAAAAGAATTATACAGTTTATGATGTAGGCCATAGCCATCGTCGGTTTGAAGATCCTTTGCAATCTGGACCATGTTTTCTTTTGATAGAGCAAGCGCTAAATCCTTAAAAAAATCTGTTGCTTCCTGTTCAAACCCAAGAAAGAACTCCCCCGTATTTACGAGCAGTTTTTCCCACGCATGTGTATCACTATATCTCTTTATTACATTTTCGCCTGCCAATGCCAGCAAATTCTCTGCTTCAGCAGAACCAAGGGCAGCAATAGCGCCGAATAACTGATTGATCATATATTAACCACTCCTAACTTGAAACTGCTTGCCTATATCCTAGAAATGAATGTTTACTATTTTTATTATATCTCTGTCCTATAGTTTTTGGCAATGTATGAGTTGTTAATCCAAAGAAGAACAGAGAGGGTATTTCCAATATGATAAAGATCAAAAAGCCCGTATCAGCATCTGCCGATACGGGCTCCGAACGTGTTAGACTGGCGTGTTATTTTTTACTTCGATCCATTTTATCAGAGCATCCTTAGGAACAATGATTCGACTGCCGATCTCCATTGCAGGGAAGCCCTCCTCGTGGACGAGGTCATAAACATGGGATCTTGAGATCCCAAAGAGCGCAGCAACATCCATCACTGAGAGCATCAGCGGGAGCTCATCATAAGACTTGTATGTATTCTTTGCCATTGTCACTTGCCCTCCTTTTCCGCTTCGAAACGTTTCTTGTCTCGGAAGAATCCATCCCTCAGAAGCTGTTTATGGTGTTCTTCCAAGAGCTGCTGGGTGTCGATGACATTCTCGAAACGCTTTTGTGCTTCCAGGCAGGGGGCGGCCAGGACGCTGCGGTCCAGGTCCCAGAGTCGAAGGCCTTCTAAATAGGCGGAGCGGCGTTTGTCATCCAGGATGAAGGGCGTGACGCCGTGGCGCAGGCACTCCTTGAACATCAGCAGCCGTCCGATCCTGCCGTTTCCGTCGTCGAAAGGCCGGATGCGCTCAAAGCGCACGTGGAAGTCTAGGATCTGCAGCAGCGTGACCTCCGGCAGCCGCTCGTAATCCCCCAGGAGCTTGCTCATCTGGGAGTTAATGTCTTTGGCCGCGGGCGCTTTCAGCTTCTCCAGATTGTTGGCCTTGGTGCGGTAGAACCCGATGCGGCACTTTCCCCGGCGCTCGTCGAAGGTACCGTAAAACATCAGATAGTGTAGCCGCTTTATGTAGGTTTGGGTCAGCGCCTGGGTGGCGGTGTCGATGATGTGATCCACACAGAGCATGTGATCGGTGGCCTCGATGAGATCGTCTACCTTGATGGGCTCGAAGCCGGTCTTGACCTTGTCCGTCTCGAAGATCTCCGTGATCTGGGTGAGCATCAGCCGGTTGCTGGCCATGCGCCCGTTGCTGTAGGTGAGGTTGGTCTGCACGTAGTCATACAGGCCGTGAAACATTTTCTTGGTCTTTTGTTGGCGGAGCTTTTTGACCAAGGGCGGCTGAGGCTTCGGAAGCTCTGATTTTTCAAGGGTTTTTGCCCTTTCCGGCTTTTCTGCATACTCGGGAATGTACCAGATTCCGTCTTCTTGATAAGTTCCGGGGATCCTTCCAGCGGTACAATATCGCCGCACCAATTGCTCTGAAATGTTCCATTTTTTAGCGATTTCCTTGATAAATACATATTTCATACCCCATTATCCTTTCGTTTGGCGTTAAGGTGACCGCGAAACTTTTGCGATTTCGCGAAACTTTTCCTGACCAGAATTGTGACCAGAATTACAGCAAGAAACCTTGTACCAGACGAATAATAATGTACTTTTTAGTTTACGTAATGTACGATTTGGACCTATTAGACGTATTATTATGCATTGTATTCATTTCTGCGAGCCATGGCATTCAAGAGGTCAGCGGTTCGATCCCGCTTATCTCCACCAAGCAAAAAACCTTGTAGTTTCAACGGCTACAAGGTTTTTTGTTTTCCTTTTTTTCTGTTTCATGACACATCTGTTTGACAAGCGGTTATGCAAAAGGCTATACAGCCACTACAAAAATCTTCCGGCGATCCATCTCTGCCAAATCGACGAAGTCTGAGGCGCTTTTTTGCCCGCTTCTTGGCAAAACGCCAAAAATAATCCTGCTGCAGGATTTGCGTTGACAAATGTTTCTTCCACCCCTTATAATTGCAGTGATCTTTAAGACGATTCAGAGAAATCGGCAAGAGAAACAAAGGCCCCGTTCTGCACGGGGAGTGAAATATCCCGACCTTTTTTCAGCCTTGCCGTTTTCGGCAGGGCTTTTTTAGCGGGAGACAGCACAAATGACGGTTTTCGACAAAGTCAGAACGATAGACGGCAGCCGCTCCGAATTCTATGTTTCGGAATCAAAGGCCCCATTATCCACTTTCAATATTGATAAGTATTCTCTTTTTCCCGGTTTCTGCGATGTGCATGTGCACTTCCGCGAACCGGGTTTTTCTTATAAAGAGACCATAGCGAGCGGCTGCCGGGCAGCAGCGCACGGCGGATACACCGCAGTTTGTACGATGCCGAATCTGGATCCGGTGCCGGACAGCCTTGAAACCCTGCGCCCCCAGCTTGAACAGATCGCTTGGGATGCCTGCATCGGTGTTTACCCCTATGCCTCGATCACACGCGGTGAAAAGGGTGTGAGTCTCGCTGCTCTGGAAGAGCTTGCTCCTTATGCCGTCGCCTTTTCGGATGATGGACACGGTGTGCAGTCGGAGGAGCTTATGCGCGAGGCTATGGAGACCGCCACCGGGCTGGGAAAGCTTATCGTTGCCCACTGCGAAGACAACTCGCTTCTTCACGGGGGATATATTCATGACGGTGCCTATGCCGCAGAGCACGGGCACAAGGGAATCAGCAGCGAGAGTGAATGGAGACAGATCGAACGCGATTTGAAGCTGGCAAGGGAAACCGGCTGCGGCTATCATGTATGCCACATCTCCACCAAAGAGAGCATTGAACTGATCCGGCAGGCTAAAAAAGAAGGCACAGACGTAACCTGCGAGACCGCCCCGCACTATCTGCTGCTGGATGAGAACGATCTTCGGGAAGACGGCCGTTTCAAGATGAATCCGCCCCTGCGCGGCAAGCGAGACCGGGAAGCTCTGATCGAGGGAATCTGCGACGGGACCGTGGATATGATCGCCACCGATCACGCACCGCACAGCGCAGAGGAAAAATCCCGCGGGCTGGCAGGGAGCGCTTTCGGCATCGTCGGTCTGGAGACAGCCTTTCCGCTGCTTTATTCCGGGCTTGTCCGGGAAGGCATTCTGAGCCTGCAGCAGCTTGCAGATTTGATTGTGTTCAATCCGCGCAGACGCTTTCATATTCCGCTCGGAAATGATTTCTCCCTTTGGGACCTGGAGCAGGAATACCGCGTCGATCCTACAGAATTTCTTTCCAAAGGCCGCTCGACCCCCTTCGCAGGGCAGCGGGTCTTCGGGAAATGCATGCTCACGGTATATAACGGAAACATTGTTTATTCGGCAGAAAAGGAGATCTGAACCATGGCAAAAAGAACAGACATAAAGAAGGTGCTGATCATCGGGTCCGGACCGATCGTGATCGGTCAAGCGGCGGAATTCGACTATGCGGGGACGCAGGCCTGCCTTGCGCTCAAGGAGGAGGGCTACGAGGTAGTCCTTGTCAACTCCAATCCCGCCACCATCATGACGGACACCACCATTGCCGACAAGGTATACATGGAGCCCCTCACGCTCGAATATGTCGCCAAGATCCTCCGCTATGAACGTCCGGACGCCATAGTGCCCGGCATTGGCGGGCAGACTGGCCTGAACATGGCCATGCTGCTGGAGAAAAAGGGCATTCTGCGCGAATGCGGCGTGGAACTTCTCGGCACCAGCAGCCGAAGCATCGAGCGGGCTGAGGACCGGGAATTGTTCAAGGAGATGTGTGAATCGATCGGTGAACCGGTCATCCCCTCTGAGATCACCTATGATCTGGAGCAGGCAAAGCAGGCAGCACGTAATATCGGCTACCCTGTTGTGCTGCGTCCGGCGTTTACGCTGGGCGGCACCGGCGGCGGCTTTGCAGGATGCGAGGCAGAACTCGTGGAGATCTGCAACAACGCCTTCAAGCTCTCTCCCGTCCATCAGGTCCTTGTGGAAAAGAGTGTGAAAGGCTATAAGGAGATCGAGTTTGAGGTCATGCGTGATTCCAACGACCACGCTATCACCATCTGCGGGATGGAAAATGTGGATCCCGTCGGCGTGCACACCGGTGACTCCATTGTGGTGGCCCCCATTCTCTCCCTCAATGACCATGATCTGAAAATGCTCAACGACAGTGCCATTAAGATCATCCGCGAACTGAAGATCGAAGGCGGCTGCAATGTGCAGTTTGCTCTCAATCCCACCAGCAGCGAATACTATCTGATCGAGGTCAATCCGCGTGTAAGCCGCTCCTCGGCACTAGCCTCCAAGGCAAGCGGCTATCCGATCGCCCGGGTGACCGCCAAGATCGCGCTGGGCATGGCGCTGGAGGAGATTCCTGTCGCAGGGGGCACCGCTGCGATCGAGCCGAGTCTCGATTACATAGTTGCCAAGTTCCCCCGCTTCCCCTTTGACAAATTTGCAGGCGCCCCCAATACGCTGGGCACGCAGATGAAGGCCACCGGTGAGGTGATGGGCATCGGATCCAATCTGGAGGAGTGCATACTGAAGTCCGTACGCTCGCTGGAGACAGGCGCCTGTCATCTCCGCATGGCCAAGTTTGACAACAGGACGGATGAGGATCTGCTCGAGTACATCTCCGAATTCCGGGATGACAACGTGTTTGCCATCGTGGAACTGCTGCGCCGTGGTGTTTCCATTGAAACGCTTCACCAGAAGACGATGATCACCGAGCTGTTCCTTGAATCATACAAGAAAATAGTAGACATGGAAGGCCTGCTGAAAGCCCGCGTGAATGACGTGGAGACGCTGCGCCAGGCCAAGAAGATGGGCTTTTCAGACAGATACATTGCCTGGCTCTGGAATCTGAGCGAGATCGAAGTATATGCCAAGCGCAAAAAAGAAGGCATCATTCCGGTGTTTAGGATGGTGGACACGCTGCATACCGGCGCCTATATCGCCTATCTCTATTCCTCTTATTCCGGGAATAACGATTCCCGCCTGACCGGCAAAAAGAAAATCCTTGTGCTTGGAGCAGGGCCCATCCGGATCGGGCAGGGTGTGGAATTCGACTATTCGACCGTCCATGCGGTGCAGACCATCAAGCGGGCCGGATACGAAGCCATCATCATCAACAACAACCCCGAAACGGTATCCACCGACTATACCACGGCCGATAAGCTCTATTTTGACCCGCTCACTCCGGAGGATGTAATGGCCATTGTGGACTATGAGCAGCCGGAAGGCGTGATCGCCTCGCTCGGCGGGCAGACTGCCATCAATCTGGCCCAGCCGCTTATGGAGCGCGGTGTGAAGCTGATCGGGACGGACTGCGCCGCTATCGAGCGGGCGGAAAACCGGGACAGCTTTGAAAAGATCCTTTCCGAGCTGAATATTCCCCAGCCTCGCGGATGTGCCGTGACGAACATTGAAGACGGCGTGAAAGCCGCTGAAGAGATTGGCTACCCCGTTCTTGTGCGTCCGAGCTTCGTCCTGGGCGGAAGGGCCATGCAGATCGTGGCAGATGAGGAGAGTCTGCGGCACTACCTGAAATCCGCCGTGGAGATCGATGCGGACAAGCCCGTGCTGGTGGACAAATACATCCAGGGCAAGGAAGTGGAAGTGGACGCCATCTGCGACGGACGGGATGTGTTTGTACCCGGCATCATGGAACTGGTGGAACGGACCGGTGTTCATTCAGGCGACTCGATCAGCGTTTATCCCACCTTCTCCATATCCAACCGGGTAAAGGGCATCATCCTTCAGTACGCGAAAAAGCTGGGACTCGGGATCGGCATTGTGGGATTGTATAACATCCAGTTCATCGTGGACAAGGATGACAACGTCTATATCATCGAGGTCAATCCCCGTTCCTCCCGCACCGTCCCCTTCCTCTCCAAATCGACAGGCTACTCGCTGGCAGATATCGCCACAGAGGTGATTCTGGGCAAGACGCTCAAGGAACAGGGCATATTCGATCTCTATCCTGAAGAGAAAAAGCGCCACTATGTGAAGGTTCCCGTGTTCTCCTGGAGCAAAATCAAAGGCTTGGACGCCTATCTGTCCCCGGAGATGAAATCCACCGGCGAAGCCATAGGCTATGATGACAATCTGAGCCGCGCCATGTACAAGGCCCTGCAGGCATCAGGCATGAAGCTGCAGAACTACGGCACGGTATTCGTCACGCTGGCAGGCGAAGACAAGGTGGAAGCCCTTCCGCTTATCCGCCGCTTTTATGATATGGGTTTCAACATCGAGGCCACCTCCGGCACCGCCCGCTATCTCAAGGAACACGGGATCCGCACCCGTGTCAAAAAGAAGATCAGCGAAGGCAGCGAAGAGATCCTGGATTCCATCCGGGCAGGTTACGTAAGCTATATCATCAACACCCGCGCCATCCACTCCGCCGTGCACCTGAAAGACGGCATTCAGATCCGCCGCTGTGCCACGGAAAACAATGTGACAATCTTCACTTCTCTGGATACCGTTCGGGTCCTCCTGGACGTTCTGGAAGAAACCACCATAACCGTTTCCACGATCGATTCCTGAAAGACTATATGAAACAATCCATCTTCACCATAATTGAAAATCGTCCGCTGAGCCCGAAAGCCAGCCGCATGCGGCTTCAGGGCGATGTTTCCGCCATAACCGGACCGGGGCAGTTCGCCGATCTGGCGCTGGACGGCTTTTTCCTTCGCCGTCCCTTTTCCGTGTGCGATGCGGATTCGAACAGCTTTACGATCCTGTACGAGCGTGCCGGGCAGGGAACAGAAGCCATGACCGCTCTGCCGGTCGGAAGCAAACTCGACGTGCTGACCGGACTCGGCAACACATTTGACATGACCGAGGCCGGTGATCATCCGCTGTTGATTGCCGGCGGTTCCGGGGCTTCGCCTCTTTACTGGCTGGCCAGAATGCTTCGGGCAGAAGGAAAAACCGTCACTGTGATCCTCGGTTTTTCCTCAAAGGAAGAGGTTTTTTATGAGGAGGAATTCCGGGCTCTGGGCTGTGATGTCCTGGTGACCACAGAAGACGGATCATACGGGATACAGGGATTTGTGACCGCCGCCATGGACCGCCCCTGCAGTTATTTTTACGCCTGCGGTTCCAAACTGATGCTGCGGGAAGTCTGCCGCCTTGCCAAAACAGGTGGTCAGCTGAGTATGGCCCAGCGCCTTGGCTGCGGATTCGGCGTCTGCATGGGCTGCACCTGCCGGACCGTCTCCGGCGGGAAGCGTCTGTGCAAGGACGGCCCGGTGCTGCGAAAGGAGGAAGTGCTGTGGGACGACTGAGTGTGGACCTTTGCGGGATCGAGCTGGATAATCCCGTGATCGCCGCATCCGGCACTTTCGGCTACGGCTGTGAGTTTGCCGAGATCTATGATATCAACTGTCTGGGGACCTTCTCTTTTAAAGGGACCACTTTGGAGCCTCGTATGGGGAATCCCCTGCCCCGCATCGCCGAGGGTCGCGGAGGGATGCTCAACTCCGTCGGTCTTCAGAACCCCGGCGTGGATGCCGTGATAGCGGAAGAGCTTCCCCGCCTTGCGCGTTTTTTCCGCAAACCCGTGATGGCCAATGTCAGCGGCTTTTCCGTTGAGGAATATGCACGGGTCTGTAAAAAACTGGACTCCCAGCCGCAGATCGGCTGGCTGGAGGTAAATATCAGCTGCCCCAATGTACACGGCGGCGGCATGAGCTTCGGGACCGACCCGGAAGCGGCTGCGGCCGTGACCCGAGCTGTCCGTGCAGTAACAACAAAACCGGTAATCGTAAAGCTCTCTCCCAATGTGACGGATATCGTTTCCATTGCCAGAGCCTGCGAAGACTCCGGTGCGGACGGCATAAGCCTGATCAACACGGTGATGGCCATGCGCATCGACCTGAATACCAGGCAGCCGGTGCTGGCCAATGTGACCGGCGGACTTTCCGGTCCCTCTGTCTTTCCGCTGGCTCTCCGGATGGTCTGGCAGGTCTCTGAAGCCGTACATATACCGGTTATCGGGCTTGGCGGGATAAGCTCCGCTGAGGATGTTATCGAAATGATGCTGGCAGGAGCCTGTGCCGTAGAGGTTGGCTCGGCAAATCTCGTGCGTCCGACGGCCTGCCGGGATATCATCGAAGCATTGCCCGCCGTTATGGACCGTCTCGGGATCGACGATCTGAAAAGTATCATCGGAGGTGCCAAAGTATGAGCAAAGATGTGATCATCGCCTGTGATTTTCAAAGTGCGGCAGAGGTTTTTGTTTTTCTGGATCTTTTTCCCGAAGAAAAGCCTTTCGTTAAGATCGGGATGGAGCTCTTTTATGCCGAAGGCCCGCAGATCGTGCGGGAGATCAAAGCGCGCGGTCACCGGATCTTCCTGGATCTGAAGCTGCACGATATCCCCAACACCGTAGAAAAAGCCATGCGCGTGCTGTCTGCGCTGGATGTGGATATTGTAAATGTCCATGCTGCCGGGACACGGCGCATGATGGAGGCGGCCCGCAACGGGCTCACCCGTCCGGACGGAAGCCGCCCGCTGCTCATTGCGGTCACCCAGCTGACCTCTACCGATGAAGAGAGCCTGCACGGGGAACTGCTGATCTCCGAATCGATGGATGAAGCCGTGATGCGCTATGCGGAGAATGCCGCTGCCGCCGGACTGGACGGTGTGGTCTGTTCTCCGCTGGAGGCAGGCAAAGTCCACAGCCGCTGTGGGAAAAGCTTTCTGACCGTCACGCCGGGCGTCCGTTTTGCCGAGGGCGATGCAGGCGATCAGAAGCGGGTCACCACGCCCGCAAAAGCCAGAGAGCTCGGTTCGGACTATATAGTTGTAGGGCGTCCGGTCACCCGGTCGGATGACCCGCTGGCAGCCTACAGAAGATGCGTAAAGGAGTTTTTGGGATGAAGAGAATTGATGCTGAAGTAATTGCAAAGGACCTGCTGAAGATTCATGCCGTTTTGTTCCGTCCCGATGAGCCCTTCATCTGGGCCAGCGGGATCAAAAGTCCTGTTTATTGTGATAACCGTCTGACTCTGACCTCCCCCGAGGTGCGGCTGGACGTGGAAAACGGCCTGGCACAGCTCGTCCGGGAGTATTACCCGGAAGCTGAAGTGCTGATGGGCACATCCACCGCAGGGATCGCCCATGCGGCCATCACCGCGCATCTGCTGAACATGCCCATGGGCTATGTGCGTTCCGGGGCCAAGGACCACGGTCGGCGGAACCAGATCGAGGGGCGGCTCGAGCCGGGGCAGAAGGTCGTTGTGATCGAGGATCTTATCTCAACCGGCGGAAGCGTGATCGAAGTGGTGAATGCGCTGCGCGAGGCCGGAGCGGAGGTTCTGGGAGTAGCCAGTATTTTCACATACGGCATGCAGAAAGGTCTGGAGCGGCTGGCCGACGCAGGAGTGGAAAACCATTCGCTGACCAATTTTGATGTGATCGCCAGGACCGCCGCGGAAGAAGCGTATATACGTCCGGAGGATGTGGATCGTCTTCTGGCTTTCCGGGATGATCCTTCGGATGAAGGCTGGATAGAGGAGGGAAAAGGATGAGATCGCTGATCAATATTCTGGATTTTTCCGTTGAGGAATTGCAGGAACTGATCGACACCGCCAACGATATCATCGCACGGCCGGAGGCCTACAGTCAGGTCTGCCGCGGCAAGAAGCTGGCAACGCTGTTTTTTGAGCCGTCTACGAGGACGCGCCTCAGCTTTGAGGCCGCCATGTATGAATTGGGCGGCAACGTGATCGGCTTTTCGGAGGCCAACAGTTCTTCCGCCGCCAAGGGTGAAAGCGTTGCCGACACGGCAAAGACCATCAGCTGCTATGCCGATATCATCGCCATGCGCCACCCCAAGGAGGGCGCTCCGCTGGTAGCCGCCGCCAACGCCAGCATTCCGGTGATCAATGCAGGCGATGGGGGGCACAACCACCCGACGCAGACCCTCGCTGACCTTCTGACCATCTACCGCGAAAAGGGACGTTTTTCCGATCTCACGGTAGGCCTCTGCGGCGACCTGAAATTCGGCCGTACCGTTCATTCTCTCATCAACGCTCTCTCCCGTTATGAAAATGTCCGCTTTGTGCTCATCTCCCCGGAGGAGCTGAAGCTGCCCAGCTATGTCAAAAAAGACGTGCTTCGCAAGCAGGGCATTCCCTATGAGCAGACAACGGATCTGGAAAAAGCAATGCCCGGTCTGGACATCCTCTATATGACGCGTGTGCAGCGAGAGCGGTTCTTCAACGAGGAGGACTATCTCCGTCTGAAAGACAGCTACATCCTCACCCCTGAAAAGCTGAAAAACGCCTCGAAGGATCTGTGCATCATGCACCCGCTGCCCCGTGTCAACGAGATCAGCGTGGCAGTGGACAATGATCCGCGCGCCTGCTATTTCAAGCAGGTGCTGAACGGAAAATACATGCGCATGGCGCTTATTATGAAACTGTTGAAGGAGGCAGGCCGCATATGAATATCGACGCCATTCAGAACGGGATCGTTCTGGATCATATCACCGCCGGCCGCGGCATGAAGCTCTATGATCTGCTCGGGCTGGAGAAACTGAACTGCTCCGTGGCTATCATCAAGAACGTCAACAGCAAGAAACAGGGCAAAAAAGATATTATCAAAATCGACGAGGAGATCCCCATTAATCTTGACGTGATCGGCTATGTGGATCCCGGCGTGATCGTGAACATCATCCGGGATGGCCAGCTGGTGGAAAAACGCAGCATCGAGATGCCGGAGACCCTCACCAATGTGATCTTCTGCAAGAACCCCCGCTGCATAACGTCCGTCGAGCAGGAACTGGACCATGTGTTCAAGCTGACAGATCGGGTAAACAAAGTCTACCGTTGCCTCTACTGTGAAACAAAAGCACCCTGAATTGTGCATAAATGCAAAAAGACACCGCCCTTCCGGACGGTGTCTTTTTATTATTCGTTTTAAGCTCAAATTCTTCCGAGCATCTCCCAGGCATAGGAGTCCTTTCGCTGTTCTGCTTGCGAAAGCTCATCATACGGAAGCAGCAGCGGGTGGCGGCGATGACTGTTGTTCCTGACAGGATCGTATTTCCAGTTGAACATCAGATGGAAGCGCATCCAGCGCCTGTGTTCCATCTCCTGGAGGATATCCGCCTGATCAGCATACACTTCCCTGAAGCGCTCATATGCCCGGCGACAGTCTTCCTCTCTCAGCTCTGTCATGTTTTCATCGCCGAGCAGATATCTCGCCTTAACGATGAGATGATCCGCGGCGGCTATATTGGACTGCCGCATAAAATAACTGAGATCCTTCCAGTCAACAGGCGACGGAGAACTCTCACTGTAGATTGCATGCATCATCCTCGCCTGCCGGTTCACCGCATCCTTCATGACAAATTCTCTGGTGATGACGTCTTTCCTCTCTCCGAACCCCGGAACTCCGGGAACAGGAGCCGTCAGGCGCACATGGACTGTCGCTCCGGTCGGGAACCAGGTCTTCAAGGTCTCATAGGTTTCAAGAGCATCTGCATCTTCGTCGCAGCAGATTATAATACGGTCAGCCGTCCTGATCAGTTCCGGATCCGAGGTCCAGCTTCCTTCATGGAACACCAGGCTGTCCTCCCCGGACGGCTTTGAAGCAAAGTATTCCATCAGTTCCGGATGGAGTGTTTCAAAGTCCGCGCTGTCGTCAAACACATGGTATTCGGTGGTGCGTCCTTTTTCAAACACATTGGTGAGCAGCGCGCGCTCCAGAAGTGCGGATCCCGTTTGTCCGCAGCCTATGAGGATAACACAACCATCCTCATTTTTCAGCGGATGCTCTTTCCAGTAGCAGCGGCTGAGAGCCTCCCTGCGACTGAACAGCTCCAATTCCTCGGGGATATCGTCAGCAACAACATCTGCCATGCAGTATGAATGTATGCCCTTTTCGGCAGCTTCAGTGGCTTCGGAATAATCTTTCCAGGGGTCGCCCACCATAAAAAACATGAACATGCCGTCTTTATTTCCGCCTCTCAGTCGAAGCAAAGAATCAGTGTTTGCGTCCAGCCTGACAACTTCGGTTCCGGTCACGAGCCGGGTTGAAGAGGCAGGGAACACAAGCAGGCATCTTTCTGTACTTTTTCTGAGTTCTTCAGCAAGGACGGCGGTATCCTCGTTTTCACTGTCGAATACGTACCAGGTCTTCCTGCGGCCAAACCGAAGGCGCAGACTCGGAATGGTATGGCCGCTTATTATACTCAGCCCGATGCCGATAAGCAGCGTAAGGATGCCTATACTGCAGAGAGCAAAGACGATGCCTACGGCTCTGCCGCCGGCCGTCACCGGGGAAAGGTCTCCGTAGCCCACGGTGGTCATCGTGATCAGTGAGAACCACAGCGCGTCCCACAGATTGTGTATGGTCGCGTCCGGTGATGCAGATTCGACAGCCACCAGGATCACAAGCAGGGCCGCATATACCGCCAGCGCGATCAGCAGTATCTTAAGGCGTCTTTTCATCATGTCTTTCCGTCCTTCTCCAAAGCTCCGTACAGTCTGGGAAGAGCCAGAACATTGTTTATGTCATACTGTTTATAATCCACATTTCTTCCGGTGACCGCATTTTCACGGGCAGAAAGATCATCCAGTTCATCCCAGGATACAAGACAGGCATGTGTGAGTGCCTCGGTATTTTTCGTCATACGTATGGTACACGGAATACCCTTTTCCTTACAGGAAGTCCATGTCCGGAAGTTCTTCTCCAGTTCCTCATTGCTCATCACCCTGTAACCCATCGAGAAATGGAAAGCGTTCCAGCGCAGGTGCTCCGTCTCTCCGAGCACGGGAAGCATCTCCTCATTCGGTGACCAGTTCCCGCTCCTGACCTCTTCTTCGGTAGATCCGGTAATCTTGATATAGGCAGGCATGAAATCCGCAGAGGCCCGGGAGGACATCTTGCTGAAGGCGTCGCAGGCGACCCACTTTTCCCAGTCGCTCCTGTCGGAATTGTCATAGATGCTGTTGAGGATCATGGCACTGCGGTCTGCCTCCTCTGCGGAGAGCATAGCCTTCGTGTAGATCGGGCTCAGAATGATGGGGCTTCCCACCGTCTCCTGATACCGCGCTCCGTTATGTCCCACCTGGACGACACAGATATTCTCGGCGCGTCTCCGCTTGAGATAGAGCATCAGGTTATCCGAGAGTTCCCGGTTGATCTCGTCCTTCCCCGTGCAGATCGCAATGACTTTAAGAGTAGACAGATGCTGCCCGATGAAGTCATAGAATTCCCGGCTTCGTCCATCGGCCTTTGCGTTCTGTATATCATACCGGCCCAGAAGCTCCGGACAGTCGGCGAGGATATATCCCGCTCTGCTGTCGAACCCGGGGGCAAAGACTGTGGCCCGGAATGTGCTGCCTGCAAACTGGCCGTTGATCAGCAGCTGTTTCAGAGCCGCCTGGCCCGTGCTGCCGAAGCCGACGATCACACATTCGAAATCCTCTTTGGCGTGACCATCCTCGGTAAAGTGCATGTATTCCCACGGCGGGCAGATCTTGATCATCGTCCGTGCCGCAAGTGTGGCAGAATCGAAAACGTTAACATAGCCGAAACCGTATTGCTCGGAGGATACCTGAAGCATGGAGGTGATGATCTCCTCCGCACCCGGAAGCGTTACACATGTGTTCTCCGGGGAAACCCCTGCTTTTTCAAGTGCCTCTTTCAGTTCGAGGGCATAGAAGAAATTCTGGTCCGTTTTTGAATTGATGGCATAAACGGTAACTTTTCTGCCTACGACATGCAGTTTCTTCATTGCCTTCGGCTCCGAATGCACAGCGGAATAGCCTGCCACCACCGACATGCCCATGTCATTCAGTTCGCGGATCTTCGCTGATTCGACGTTTTCCTCGACGAATATAACCGATGTGCCGGCGGCGCGGCATTCCTTGCCGAGATTGATGCTGTTTTCATTGATGCCGTAAATGATCGTCAGGTCGCCTCTGCGCGACAGAAATAGGCGGAGCTGCCTCAGAGCAGCGGCTCCGATGGTGAACATGATGGCACTGGTGGCAGAATAGAATGCCATCAGGTGCATCGTCCAGAAGGCGATTATCCACCCTGTTCCGGAAACGAAGGTGGTACCCTGTATGGCCGAAAGCTCATTCACACCGACAAACATGCGCAATACACTCATCACGGTGCGCAGGATGCTGAGCGAAACACTGCCTGTACTCTCAAAAAATCCCGTTCCGTATACAATGAATCCCCATACCATGGAGACTATCATACAGAAAGTAGTTAGTTTCGAGGAATTCTTTGAAACAAGATTTATCATCAGCGCCAGCAAAACTGCCACGGATAACAGGATCACAGGGATCGTAAGCATAAATGCCTCCGTTTTCACGGCCAGGAAGGCCCGTTGTTTCGTATAAACAGATATAAAGTACAGTATATTGGAATAAGTATAAAAAGCGGCGGGCGAGTTGTCAACAAAAAGCTAAGGTCCCGGCAAATGTGAATGAACTGCAAATTCGCAGAAAACCGCAAGTTTTCTGTTGTGAAAATGCTTAACCGGTGATATGATGTAATGTGGTAAATTGGATAATTATATACCCATAACGGGAGGTATCAAATATGGAACAATGGATGAAGAAGCTGAGCGGGGCAATGATCGCTTCCGTGCTGGCGCTTACTCTGAGCACCAAAGCGTCCGCTGAGGGAGATCCCCCAACAGATATCGGAGAAGGGGACGGTGTCCTGATCCTCGGAGAAGCACCTGCCGATCCGGCCGGCGATTCCGAGGGCGCAGGTGTGACCGATCTGACAAAGGGCGGCGATGCCCCTGCCGATGGTTCCGGCGTGGTCGGCAGCGACCCGACCGTCGGCGGCGGGACCGGTTCGGACACCGATCAGAACGACAGCCCCTATATTTCAGTTGACAACCATGATATATATCCTATAGTTCCTGATGAAAACGGTTCCCACAATCAGAGCGAAGGTCCGATAGCCGACGCGGATTCAGTCGGATTCTATGGCTATGACGCAGGCGATTCCCAGGCGCTCTCCGACGACAGCCTGTATATGGTGGATTGCACCGCCGGCACGGTTGAAGTGCATAACTGTGATCTGCATATCGCATCGGCCGGAGTGAACCAGATAGGCACCATAGACGCCCAGGAGGGCGGTGACGTATATGTCGCGGGCACAGGCATCATGCTGGTCGACGAGGTCCTTCTCAGCGAAGGAAAAGGATTCTATCTGCAGCCCATACAAGGCCTTTATGATTCCGGTACCGTGGCGGTCTTTGTCAAAACCAGTGCAGGCTGTCTGAGCGATCTGGTGCACGATATCGATATCGAGAACCTGTCCTCTTACCAGACCGAAGGCATCACACCATATGTGATGATAAACGGAAGCATGACCGGCATCCTCGACGATGATTACGTGCTTCCCGATGGTATCAGTCTCATAATGCCCTCAGGCTGCAATATAGAAATGATGAGTCCGGGCACATTTAACGGTGAAGGCGGAGAGATCGTCGACCTGCCTGAATCTGATGATCCTGAACACCCCTATTTGATAGGCGATGCCTGTTCGCAGACCTTCCTTTCGAGCAGCTCTCTGACGATCCCCTCTTCCTCCTCCATCACCGTCGATAAAGGCGCAAGCATGAAACTGTCCGGCAGGGATATCACCGCTCCTCTTACCACCTCCAAAGAGACCATTACGTATGCGCCGGTGCTGAATGTCGAGGGATATCTTATAAACAACGGCAGCATCACCGGCAAGGGCATCGTGATGAGAAGCACCCACGAAAAAGCTCCGGAGGTTCCGAATTCGGATGGAGTGCCGGAATACGTAAAGCCCATTTTTAGTAAAACAAGCGGCAAAATGACCGGAAGCGCCGAGACAGCGGAAATCGGCAGTATCGGAAACGACATCTTCGTTATACACAGATGGAATGAAAACATTGTCCGTTTTACATATCTGGATCATGAATTATATGACTATCTTTGCAACAGCTCCGATATTGACGAAGACGAGTTCAACGCGATGACATCCAATAATCTCGATTACACCGGCGAAGGGTACGAAAGATGGGGTGTTCATACACCGGTTTTCTCTTTCCGCACCAGTTCGATGGAGATCGGCCCCCTCTACAGTTATTCAGAAGTCTCTGAATCGATCATCGTAGACGGTAATGTGTATTCTTTACAGCCGATGTTTTCTCCCGGGACGCAGTCAACCTCAGCCGACCTGTTGAGATTAGTGTTCAGGTTCCAGTGGGGTATCGAGACTCTGGGCATGGGCAGCGGAGAAGCTGAGGACGATTTTATAACCGGGACTATCGGTGCCGGCAAGCTCGGCGGCGGCGCCGGAGATTATAAAGGCGACATGGACAAGTCCAAGCTGATCTTCGGTACCGGAAAAACCACGGATAAATCGGCTGCCAACCACTCCCTGGTACTGGTGGTCACCGATAAGGAGATCTGCTACAATCTCGCCGCCTATTATGACGGGGAGCAGATCTTCTCCCTGAACGGCAAGGTCACTGTCCGCTTTGATTATCCCGCGCCGGAGACAGAAGGACCGTTCTTTGTCGTGTTCCGCAACGGGAACGGCAGTCTCACGGCCTTCGCCGCAAGGTATGACAGGCTTGCCGGACAGCTCGTATTCAACGGCGACAAGCTCGGCGACTTTGTGGTCGTCTGCCCGGATGGTTTTGACGGGGAGCTCTTCAGCGAGGAATTCTATGCTTTCCTCGAGACGATCGACAGTGTCAAAGCGCTGAAGGCATCTTTCTGATCCGCAGGGATCCCCTGTAATCTTTAATCCCTTCTTCTGAAAGGAGGAACCGGACCATGGAAAAATGGATACAGAAACTGAGCGGAGCCGTGATCGCCTCCGTTCTGGCGATTACCCTCAGCACCAAGGCATCTGCTGATCTTCTGGAGGACGATGCTGATCCCGACCAGCCTCTGCCTCAGTATGAGGAGAATATCGATGAAGAAACACCTGCCCCTAACCGCGGAGCACCCGCTTCGGGTGATGAGGAAGCGCTTGATAATGAAGGGGAAGAAACCCCTGCACTCACCCGCGGTGCACCCGCTTCGGGTGATGAGGACGGGGAAGACGGCAAGGGGGAAAATGACGACTCTGCTGATCCCGATGAGGCAGGCGTGATCACCTTAAGCAACATTGAGGATCCTGATGAGGTCACCGAATTCACTCCCGGAAAAGACGGCAGCATCGATCTTTCTGATACATCATTGGATGATCAAAACGATCATTTCGGATTTGATGCCGGAAACGACGAAAACAATCCGGTGGATGACTGCTTCTACATGGTGGATTTCGACGGCGCAGAGTACGACCTCACATCAACCAACAGCGATATAAACATTAAGGCGGCCGGATTCAACCGTTTGCACGGCATCAACGCCGACGGGAACGTGAACCTCACGGGCACGGGGATATTGCTGGTGGACGAGATCCAGCTCAGCGAGAATTGCGGCTTTTATCTGCATCCGATAGCAGGAATGTATGATTCCGGCGGTGTGGCCCTGTTCCTTATGCAGAGTGCAGCCGGAGAAGGCACAAATGCCGTTTACGCACTGGTCAACGGCTCGAGCGCTCCCGGTATCCTCGATGAAGACTATGTCATCCCCGACGGGATAGATCTTGTCCTGCCCTCCGGGACCGCGCTTGTGCTCAACAGCATGGTCGTTGCGGAGGACAAGGAGACACATGAACGGACATACTTTTTCGATTCCGTTCCGGATGACTATTACAGCTCAGAATACTCTATCACCGTCAGCGAACCCAGTCTGACTGTTTCCGGCGGAGCCTCCCTTACCGTGGGCAGCGGAGCCTCCATAAACATGTCTTCCATCAGCTACAAGAACCAGGGCGAGAAAGTCGAGCTTTCTCCGCAGATCGAGGTCTTTGGCAGCCTGACCGTTAACGGAGAGATAGGCGGTCAGGGACCTGTCTATGTCGGCAATACAGACTCTTCCTCTCCCGCAATGCTGGCCGGTACCGGGACAATAAGCTCCGATCTGTTGAGTATCCGCTATGCTTCGAGAGTTGATCCGCAAAGTGATCTTCTGCTCGCCAGTCCCGCTGTCGATTTCGCCGGATGCTATGAAAACTGCATAACCAGCATCAACAATTTAAACATAAAGGATTCCCATGTCAGTTTCGGTTCCGGTTTTACGATCGGAAGCATAAACGCGACCGGCAGCTGCACATTAGGCGGCTATATCACAAACTGCGGAGACATTTCCCTTCCCGAGGGCAGTTCGCTCTCATTGAATCTGGTCTCCAGTTCCACAATGACTATAAACGGCAGCGTTTCCGGAGGAACGATCCGGTTTGTCTGCGGATCCTTTGTGTTTTCTCCGGACGCATCCGTCTCTTCCGGAACTGTTTTCAGCAGCGTGATCGATTCGGGATCCAGTTATGGCGTGATCGTTTACGACTATTCCGATACAGATGTTTACGCATTATTCGGCTCTCCGGAGAATGGTGTTCCCCGGATCCTCTGCCCGCCGGAGTCTGAAACAGCGCCATCCTCCGTTCCCTGTTCGTTTATGCATCGTATAGAGACCGACGACGTTGCGGTCTGCAGTTCCGTTGTAACGGATATATATTCACTGTCTTCCGGTTTGTATTCTTTCAATTATGCGGACCTTCTGGCCTTAATGGGATCCGATCTTCCCAATCCCTGGTCAGATTCAGAACCAGTATCTGACGTCTCCTACGATATCTATTTTGCCGTGCATTATGCAGATAAGTCCGGAAAACTCCATACCGTTATTCTTGAAAAAGCAGGATCCGTATCGCTCCCCGAAGGCGCTGTTCCTCTTGCCATAGACGGGTTTTACCGTGAGCGTTGGTATTCCGTTGAGCCTGAAAACTCGATCCTCAATCCACAGACCTCTGCGACCGGCAGTGGTATTATAGGCGGCTCCGGTGCGGGTTCCATAAGCGGCGGTCAGGGAAGTCTTCTGTTCGGCGCTGACAACGGGAACGGAAACGGGAACAGTAACGAGAACGGGAACGGCAACGAAAATGGCAATGGCAACGAAAACGGCAATGGCAACGAGAACGGCAATGGCAACGAAAACGGCAACGGCAGCGAAAACGGCAACGGTAACGGCCAACCTTCCAATCCGCAGCAGAATGTGGTCGTGTCCGTGACTTCGAAGGACAACTCCGTACAGCAGGCGGCCTCGCTGGAAGAGCTCAATGCGGTCTTTACCGTTTCAGCTTCTGCGGAAGGAACTGTGCTGACAGAACTCACCGGCAGCGTTACAGTCCGCTTCACCTGCCCCGCACCGAAGACGAACGGCACGATCTTCGCCGTCTTCCGTGAAGAGGACGGTTCCCTGCGGGTATTCAAGGCGAGATATGACAGGATCCGTGGTCAGCTTGTGTTTGATTGTGACATGCTCGGGGAATTTGCCGTGGTCTGCGTCGATTATAACGGCGATCTCGATTCAGACAAATTCTTTGCACTTCTTGAATCTTTTGCCTCTGTAAAGGCACTGCACTGATCAGCTCCTTGCAGCACCCTTCTCTGAAAGGAGGAACCGGGCAATGGAAAAATGGATACAGAAACTGAGCGGAGCCATAATCGCCTCCGTGCTGGCGATTACGCTCAGCACCAAGGCCTCCGCCGATCTTCTGGAGGACGATGTTGATCCCGACCAGCCTCTGCCTCAGTATGAGGAGAACATCGGTGAGGAAACACCTCCCCCTACCCGCGGCGCACCCGCTCTGGGTGATGAGGAGGAAGAAACGCCTGCTCCCGCTTCGGGTGATGAGGACAGGGAAGACGGCAAGGGGGAAGATGACGACTCTGCCGATCCCGATGAGGCAGTCGTGATCACCTTAAGCAACATCGAGGATCCTGATAAAGTCACCGAATTCATTCCCGGTGAAGACGAAAGCGTCGATCTGTCCTCCAACACGACCGATGATCCATACGATCATTTCGGCTTCGATGCCGGAAACGACGAAAACAATCCGGCGGATGACTGCTTCTACATGGTGGATTTCGACGGCTCCGATTATGATCTCACATCGACAGACAGCGATATAAACATAAAGGCGGCGGGACTCAATCGCCTGCACAGCATAAAAGCCGACGGAGATGTGAATCTCACGGGCACGGGGATCCTGCTGGTGGATGAGATCCAGCTCAGCGAAAACTGCGGATTTTATCTGCATCCGATAGCGGGACTGTATGATTCCGGCAGTGTGGCCGTGTTCCGGCTGCAGACACCGGCGGATACGGCCAGCGGCACCAACGCCGTATACACAATGATCAACGGTGAACACGTCGCCGGCATCCTCGACGAGGAATATGTCATTCCCGAAGGAATCGATCTCCTTCTGCCCGACGGAAGCTCGCTCATCCTTCAGAGCACTGTCCTGGAGACCGTTGCGCCGCATGCGGACGAGGAAGGTAATCCGGTTCCACAGACTACCACGGTCTATACCTCGCAGCCGGATTACTCCGCTGCCAGCAACAACCCCGACTATTCTTACGAATACTCCGCAGGCCGTCTGACGATCCCGGCCACATCCGCTCTTACGGTCCAGGATGGCGCCAGCATTGAATTCGTTACCCTTCAGGGGCAGTACGGCGGACAGAACATTCTGCCGGTCCTGGATGTCTACGGCAGCTTCTCCAATTCTGGGACGGTCGACGGCGGAACCCAGGGAGGGATCGTTCTCTTCGGAGCAGCGTCCCATGTATCCGGCAGCGGCGTATACAAGGACTGCCGCCTTTATTTCAATTCCCAGAATCCGGATTCCCAGGATCTGGCATTCAATATCGTCGGCACGACCGATTCTTACGGAAAGAGAGTGGCGCATCTGTATGTCGGCTGCGATCTGAAGATCGACAATGCCGTTCTTGCGGATGACAGACCCGTTTCCATCGGTACCGCCGGCATCACCGGCTGCTGTGCCATCATCGTTGCCGACGTTTCCTCCATCGGTACGATCGATCTGAAAGGCAGTTCCTCGGCCGTAACCTTCTATGCGCACAGTTACTACAGCGAGGGCTGCGCGATCACGCTGTGCGACGGCATCACCGGCAGCGGGTCTGTGGTCCTTGCCTCCGGAAACTATTCGATCACCAACGGCAGTTTTGTTCTCAGCGATTCGGTCACCGTTACGGCGATCGGCAGCGTCGGTGACAACGTAAAGAATTATGCGGTGACCGTGTCCGATGTGAGCGGAAAGCTTTCCTCCCGACTCACGGTAACGGATCTGGGCATAAGAGTCGATCCGGATAGCACAGCAGTCCCCTTGGATCCTGTTCCCGTCTATTTCGTCAATATCGAAAGCTATCAGAGCTTCTGGGACAATTCCGTCTCATGGGCGCAGAACCCGTGGGAAGCCGGAATCGACGACATGGTCATGGTTCCGGATGATCTGGGGCTTGTTTCGGACGGAAAGATCCTCTACTCTGCGCTTCAGCAGTTCTTCGCTGACAATCTTGAAGCCGGGAGCGACAGCGCACGGGCCTTCGTTGAAGTGTATTCCATCAGCAACGGCGTTCTTACAAGACATTTGATCGACGCTTCCGGCAATTACGATACCGAGGATTACATCAATGCTGATGAAATATACCAGCTGAGGGTCGTCAATGAGGCCTGGCGCAGCGAAGCAGGCGGTACCAGTGTCATGTCGACCGACACCTCCTTGACCGGCAGCGGCATACTCGGCGGTTCCGGAGCCGGTTCCATGACCGGCGGAGCGGGCTCCTCCATATTCACCGGCACCGGTATCACGGACAATTCCGGCAGCAGTGATGAGGACAACAGCAGCAATGATCCCGCTCCGGTCTTGAATCCGCAGCCGGGGGCTCAGCAGAATGTGGTCGTCACAGTGACTTCGAACGATGACAATTCCGGGCAGCAGGCTTCCTCGCTGGAAGAACTCGGCACGGTCTTTACCGTTTCGGCTTCTGCAGACGGACAGACGCTCTCGGAACTCACCGGTGCCGTTACGATCCGCTTCAGCTGCCCTGCGCCGGAAACGAACAGCATGATATTCGTCGTCTTCCGTAACAGCGACGGTTCCCTGCGGGTATTCAAGGCGAGATATGACCGGATCACCGGCCAACTTGTGTTCAGCTGCGACATCCTCGGCGATTTCGCCGTAGTATCTTTAGACTATAACGGAGATCTCAACTCCGAAGAATTCTACGCACTTCTTGAGTCATTTGATTCTGTGAAGAAGCTGCACTGATCAAAAAGGATTCCGGCCGCGGCTCCGGCCGCAGGAGGAAAAAACCATGTACACATACGATATCTGCATACTGGCGATCGCACATGACGCCGAAAAAGCGGAGCTGCTGGCCGGGAGTCTGCGTAAATACAGGCTCCCGGCCGGGACAGTTCTGCCGGATCCTTCGCTGAACTACCGGCGGATCCTGCTCGACACGGAAAACGCCCCTCTTGACGATGCCGGAAGGGAGCGCCTCGAGGCATGCCGCTGGCTGGCGCTTCTCTGCTCTCCGGGGACGAAGGAAGATCCCGTTATTCTGGAAAAGCTCAATTATTTCCGGCAGATTCACGGCAAGGAGTCTGTAATTCCGATCATAGCGGATGCGGAGCCGGTCGATTCCTTCCCGGAGGGTTTTATCGAGCAGAAAACGGTCCGCCGCATCATGCCGGATATGTCCGTTATTGAGAAGACCGAGACCATAGAGCCTGTGGCCGCGGATCTGCGCGCCTCCACACCTGCCAGGCAGAAGGAGGTGCTCCGTTACGAGACCGTGAGGATCACAGCCTCCGTCCTCGGGCTGCATCCCGATGCCCTCGAACAGCGCCACCGGCAGCGGCGCAAACGGGCTTTGACGATTGCCCTCTCCATCGCCGGTGTGATCTGCATGACGGCGGCGGCGATTTTTATCCGGCTCGGCTTGATCGCAAAGGCCGAGGGCGACATTGCCAGAGAGCAGGCCAGACTCAGTACCGAGATCGCCATGCGCACCATCAAGGAGCTTCCCACCACTTTTGAAGGGGATGAGATCGCGCTTGAGTATATCAATGAGGCCGTAGAAAACGCAAAGGCGGACCTTGCGGAATACGGGCTGGATGAGCTGCTCGTTGACGCGGAGAACGGAGGCTGATCATGGGTTTCGATTACGACGTATTCTTCAGCTACCGCCATCGGCCTCTTGACGGGGAGATAACCCAGAAATCCTTCAACGCGCTTGAGAGCTATAAGCTCCCCCGCAGGATCCGCAAACAGGGCTTCGAGGACATCCGCCGCGCTTTCCGCGACACGGAGGAACTGCCCGTCAGCCGCATCCTGACCGACACCATCGACAACGCGCTGCATTCCTGCAACTGCCTCGTTGTGGTATGCTCCACCGACACCCCTTCCTCCGAATGGATAGACAGGGAGGTCTCTATCTTCATCGAGATCGGCAGGGCGGAGCACATTTATCCCCTTCTCATCAACGGCGATCCGGAGCATTCCTTCCCGCCCTCCCTGAAGCTCGTTCCCGACATTGCGGACAGGATCATGGACATCCGCACCGAGGGGAACGACGTTAAAAAAATGATGGCCAAGGCGGATACGGAGCTTCTGAAGGCCATCGCCGGGATCACAGGATGCGAGCACGCGGATCTTCTGCGCGAGCATCAGCTGCGGCGCAGCAGACGAATAGCGACGAGAGCCGGAGGCGCCGCTGCGGTCCTTCTGGCGGTAACCGGTATCTCCCTCGGCCTGATGAGAATGGCAGGCAATTACAGGGACGAGGCTGCACAGCGTGAAGAGGCATCCATGCGCATCCTCAATGAGCTCACGTATTCCCTGCCGGATCATCTTACGAACATTCCGGGAGCATATGTCAAGATAGCCGATATTCTCCGCAGCAACACGGAAGATATCAATGCCATCCTTCGTCTTTCGAAAAACAGGGAAGCCGCTGAGTCCGAAGCCGCTGCAAACTATGAAAAGCTTGCTTCAGCAGGGAGTGTCCTCGGTCAGTATGAAGACGCACTCGCTTCAGAGGAGCAGGCAATAGAGATCTACCGCTCTCTGGCCGATGCCGGTTATCCGGGAAGCATGAATGCTCTCGCATCAGCATATAACAACCGCGGCACCATATTCAATGCCATCGGAAGATATTATGACGCAGAAGCGGATTTCACGGCAGCCGCTGAGCTTCTTCAGTCCTCTGACGACCCGGATCATCTCATGCTGACATCGATAGCCATGAACGCGGGGGCAAATTATTCGGATCTGGGTGACAGCACTTCAGCCATTGAGCAGTATGACAAAGCTCTCATGCAGCTTGAAATACTTGAGCACAATGAGGATTACGTGGAAAACGCCGCCAGAGTCAATTATAACTACGGAGTGCTTCTCTGCCGGATAGGCAGTTATGAAAAAGCCGAGGTCAGACTTCTGGACGCATGCAGGCTCTATTCGGAACTTAGAGATTACACCGATTCTCTTCAGAACCGGAGCAGTCAGGTGCAGGCGGTATCCGCGCTTGCGGTCTGCCTTACCGATGAAGGCAGATACGAAGAAGCGGGTATATATTTCGACCAGGCGATAGCAGCTGCGGAAGACCTCGCCTCAGACGACGACAACACCGATGCCCTGCTCAGGCTCGCCGGATTGTACAACAACCGGGGACTCTGCTTCAACATCCAGCGCAGCTATGATCTGGCTGACGGCTACTATCAGAAAGCTGCCGACATTTATGAAAGAGTCAGCGAACGCACAGGCACAGCATCGGATGCGGTCGTCTATGCAAAAGCGCTTCTCAATATCGGAGAAAACGCTTTCAAACTCGGCAGTTACGATTATTCAGCTGCAACATTCGAAGATGCCCTCATAATCTACGGAACGGTCTGTCCATCCCTCGGAAACTACGACAATGCCCTGTATTACGCATGGCTTTCATACTATGAGCTCGTCTGTATACGGGACTATCAGTCGGCGTTCGATGCGGCATATAATGCGTATCAGCTGCAGCCCGACAGTGTGCTGGTGAATCTGAACCTTGCCTATGCCTGCCTCTATGCCGGATACTATGATGATGCGGACCAGCTCTTCAGCATGATAGCTTCTCTCGGCGAGGGTCAGGCAGAGACCATTATCGGAGACCTGGAGGCGCAGAAGCGTGCGGGGATGTATTCGCCCCACACAGAGGATGTTTTCCGGCTTCTGGGAAGATAAAAAAGCGCATAAAGCGGAGGAGGTTCTGAACCCTCCTCCGCTTGTCATATCCGCTTGTTTCAGTAAATGTACACTGTTTCGCCGCAACCCGGGGGCAGCACCCTGACGGAGACCGGAAGACCATTCAAGGCCTCTTCCGCCATCCGGAGCGCTGTCTCCGGATCGTTGTTCTCGCGGCTCAAATGTGCAAGAAAGATGTTCCTCGTCCCGGTGCGGGCAAAATACTCCGCCGCTTCGGCGCAGCATTCATTCGACAGATGACCGCTGTCGGAAAGAATTCTCCTTTTCAGTACATAGGGATACGGTCCGCTCCGGAGCATGTCCGTGTCGTGGTTCGACTCCAGCACGATGCATTCACAGCCTTTCAGCGTCTCCCGTATCCTTTCGGTCATACAGCCGAGGTCCGTGGCGTAGCCGAAAGCGCCGCCCTCATAGTCGAAGCGAAAGCCGATGCTTCCGGGGCAGTCATGTGAGGTCTCAAAGGCTGTCACGGTTATCCCGTCCGTCACTTCGAAGGGTCTTCCGACGGGAATCGGCACCGGCCCGAATGCGAACATCCCCGCACAGGAGAGCTCGCTGGCATAGATCGGGCAATTCAGATATTTCCTGCTGACTGCAAGGCCCCGGATGTGGTCCGAATGGGTATGGGTTATAAGGACGGCGTCGATATCGCCGAACCCGCAGTCCACCGTTTTCAGCGCGTTCCGGATGGTCCTTGCCGGAAGCCCCAGATCGATCAGCAGTCTTTTCCCGTTTATCTCAAGATAGAAGCAGTTTCCGGAGGAACCGCTCCCCACGGACAGCACTCTGATCATTTCTCAGTCGGAGTCTCCCCTCCGACGGGCTCATTCTTCAGAAAAATACTCCCCGATACCGCTGTCACTTCCATTTTTCGGAAATACATCACATAGCTCTTGCTGTAAAGGCCGAATGCCCAGATCTCCGTCCGGTTCCCTTTGGGCCAGAATACAAGGTCCTCCGTGATATCCTCCACGGTGATCTTCGATTCGGTGCCGGTGTACTCTAGCGTCTCGAAATCGATCTTGAAGTCGCCTTCCTTGATAAGGCCCTCCGCCTTGAAATCCACCTTCAGGGTGTCCTTGTATTCGGGAAGGTTTGCGGCCTCGTAACCGTCTTTCAGCTTGAAGCCGTACAGGATCTGCATGGAGGTGGTGTCGCCGTTGTCGTTCTTGGTGGGGCTGTGGAATTCATGATATTCGAAATAATCATAGAAATTATCCATCGTCATCTTCACTTCGATGACCGGCGACTTCTCCGCCGCACCGCGCTTTGAGCCGCTTCTTCCGCCGGATTTCCCGCAGGCGCAGCAGCCTGCCGCCACAGTCAGAGCAAGCAGGATCGCAATTATTCTTTTCAACGGCCCGCCTCCTTCCGCAGATGCTGATCCATTCTATCACTTTATCGCGTCTGCCGCAACTCTTTCGATCCCTGGTCGACAGTTCCGCCCTGTCCGGGACAATTATTACTATGTTATTTATTTGTCGTTCTCCGTCCCGTATTCTTCTTCTGTTTTACACATATCTATGCTATAATGTGGAAAATGTTCGGCTAGACTTTGTTTTTAACTCATCTCTGCCGGAACGAGTTTGCATATGACAGTTTTAAAATACATTGTTACGATAATACTCGGATACATATTCGGCTCCGTGAGCTTCTCGGTGATGATCTCCGAGATCTTCCACAAAGTCGATATACGGAAGCGCGGCAGCGGCAACGCCGGCGCGACGAACATGGCGCGTTCGTTCGGCCTCGGCGCCGGACTCGGCACCATGCTGGGCGACATGGCGAAGACCGCCCTGGCGCTGCTTGGAGGCTATTTCATTCTGGGTACCCCGGGCATGTGCATCGCCGGCGCTTTCTGCGTGGTCGGCCATTGCTGGCCCGTGTTCTATGAGTTCAAAGGCGGCAAAGGTATCTCCGCCGGAGCCATCATCGCCCTGTTCATCAGCTGGAAGCTGCTTGCCGTGATCGCCGCCGTGTTTCTCCTCGGTGCCTTCATCAGCAAAAAAGTCTCTCTCGGTTCCGTTCTTGCCGCCCTGACCATGAGCATTGCTGTGTTCTTTATCACCGATACCATGTCGTTCCGGATCCTTGCGGTCTTCACGTCCGCGGTGGTGCTGTACAGGCACATCCCCAACATTCGGAGACTGATCCGCGGAGAGGAACCGGATTTCAAACTCCCCCGCAAGAAAAAACGTGCAAAATAGCAGATCTTAGGGCTGCAACCGGCAGCCCTTTTTCATTTTCCTTGACCAAAACAGCCTTTGAGGGTAATATACAGTACGATAACTTTAATTTGAGGAAATGCGATGAAGTTCAGACTTCTCAACATTATACCGCTCCTGCTGATCATCGGCCTCCTCTGCAGCGCCTGCGGAACCGGATCCGACACGGCATCCGTCGGTGAGGCGTCTCAGGGTCCGTCGATCACGATCCAGAATGTGCCGGGATCGCCCTCGGTCACGGTTCCGTCCGTCTCCGTTCAGCCTGTACCGTCTGCAGAACCCTCTGCGACACCTGATCCGCTGCCAACGGTGCAGCTTGCCCCGGTCCCCACCGCTCCGCCGAGCCCGACGCCGACGCCAAAGCCCTCCATCGGGCCGTATTATCCGCCGACGGTGAAAAAGAGTCCGCTCGGTGAGGACTGTATCGAGGGGAGCACCATCTATTTCACCGCTTTCGCGGACAACTGCCTCCGCTATGACTGGCAGCTGGAAAAAGACCATGTCATTCTCAACTGGGCTGACATGACCGAGACCTTCCCGGGAATGAAGGTCGCCGGGATCAACAGCAGCTATCTTGTTCTGGCAAATGTCCCGATAGAACTCGACGGCTGGAGCGTCCACTGCATCTTTACCGGGAGCGGCGAAGCCGCTGTCTATTCCAGGAGCGCCATGATCCATGTCTCCGAACGCACGCTGAAGATCCACGGCAAGGACAGAAAGACCGTGAAGGGCACCGGGAACGTCTCCGGCTTCAAGGCCGTGATCGATTATGAAGGCGAGCTCTGGTGGGTCGTGGAGGAATACGCAGGCCAGACTTTTTCGCTTCGGAAGAATGACACAGATCCAGAGCTCGGGATCAAAGACGTGCGCTTTTCGGTCTATGAAGACGGCTCTGTCCTGATCGTGATAGACGGTACCGAATACCGCGGAACGGTGGACTCGGAAAGACTCGGCGGCTATTCCGCAGGTGCTAAGGTGACCAAAGACGGCTCTGACGAGGAGATGCCTGTATTCTTCGACTACACGCCCGACTGCCAGCGCTGGGAGAATTGGAATCAGATCTATCTGGACATCATGCTGGAATTCCCCGTCACGCCCGAAGCGCCTGATGAGGGATCCGAAGCAGACAGCGGAACGACAGAAGGGGCACCTGCGGTGGAAGAGGATCCCGCTTCCTCCTTTGCCGATGAACCGGATGCCTCCGATGCTCCGTCCGAAGAGCCGGTGACGGAGATGGAAATCCGCGCCGTGCGCTTCATCCTCACGAGAGACCGGTAATGACATACCGAACACACACAGAGGTGTCTTTTCATTGACACCTCTATGTTTTTATGTTATAACAGCAAAGCAAAGTCCATACGGAGGGTTACCGAAGCGGTCATAACGGGGCGGTCTTGAAAACCGTTAGAGGGCAACCTCACAGGGGTTCGAATCCCTTACCCTCCGCCATAACAGGATTGCTGTTTTAACAGACAGCGATCCTACTTTTTTGCTTCTTTTGCGCCTGTGATGAAAAAAGCATTTTACAGTTGACAATTGTAACCTGCCGTGCTATATTAAAGTCGCTCGAGCTACAATTGTAAACTTTTTCCCGGGAGGTACCTATCATGTCAGATAATCTTGCCTGCAAAATCACCGGTTCTGAACTGGAGATCATGAAACTTTTGTGGCATGCGGAGGACGCTCTGCCTGTTACGGAGATCCGTGAGAAACTGCAGGAATCAAAAGAATGGGAGCCCGCGACGATCAAGACCCTGATTTCTCGGCTTGTATCAAAAGGCGTCGTCCGGCAGGAAAAGCGAAACGTTTACTTCTACTCCCCGATCATCTCGGAGAAAGAATACAGCGCGTGGGCTACGGAAGATCTGATCACTCGCCTTTATAACGGCAGTGCGCGGGATCTGGTCGCTGCGCTCGTTAATTCGGACGGTCTTACACAGGAAGATCTGGACGAATTACGGCAGATGTTCAAGGTGGAGGAATAAGCTATGAAGACACTGCTGGTGCTGACCCTCAGCGGTAGTTTACTTGCGCTGCTTCTCCTGGGTCTGCGCTATGTCGCATTGCGCCGGATGCCGAGCACGGTTTATTACTATGCTTGGCTTCTGGTACTGCTGCGTTTTGCTTTACCCCTTCCGGGCCTGATACCGACCACAGTTGAGACAAGAACCGCCGATACCCCGGTTTACAGTGAAGCGGCCATACAGGATTACAATGAGCAGATACCTGTTTTTCCGCAGAACGCTGTGCAGGTTGGTGCGCCTGCTGCCTCAGTAGAATCGCAGATCTCGGTTCAAGCTGCAGAAATGCCTGAAACCCAGACCTCTGTATCTGCTCCCAAGACTACGCATTCTATGGATTGGCGATCTCCGAAGCTCTGGCTTTCTGTCTGGGCATTTGGCGCAGCGCTGAGTCTGGGACTGACGGTGCTTGCTTATCTACGGTTCACCATTCGTCTGCGGCATGAACTTCACAGGCCGGACCGCTTCACCCGTGAACTCTATGCTTCTATTCCGGGGCGCAAGCCTGCGCTCTTCCGCTCTAACGCGATACGGACGCCCTTAATGTTTGGCGTGTTTTCACCAAAAATCATAGTGCCGGAGCGCGAATATGATGAAGAGCTTCTGCTCAATATCCTCCGTCATGAGATTATGCATTACCGCCGCTTTGACACGCTCTATAAGTGGGTCGCGGTTGCAATCCTCTCGGCGCATTGGTTCAATCCCCTAAGTTGGTTTATTCGGAAGGAACTGAATCGTGCATGCGAGCTGAGTTGCGATGAGATGCTGCTGCGCTCTATGACGCGAGGAGAGAAGCAGTCCTACGGCAATACTCTGTTGTCGATGGCGGCAACATCGGCGCTGCCCGCAGGGGTAGTTGCCACGACGTTTGCCACTGAGAAGCGGAATTTGAAAGAAAGACTGGTTCAAATCATGAATTATAAGAAGAGCGGAGCACGGATGCTGGCCGCGGTGCTGGCTCTTGTGCTCTTGGCAGGCTGCGGTCTGGCAGCCGGACCTGCCGCTTCGGCGGGTGAGGCGTCTGTCGTCACTGCGGATGATGACGCCATCCATGTCACGAATGTGGACGAACTGTTGGCCGCCATTGCCCCGAATACTGTCATCGAACTTGCCGCAGGCGTGTATGATCTAAGCACTGCCTCAAATTACGGCACAGATACCCATAGTTCCTATTACTCTTGGAATGGCGTCTATAGCAACGACGAGGTGGCTGCGGAGTTGGTCATTCAGAACGTTGACGGCTTAACCCTCCGTGGTGCGGGGCTCGAGGAAACTACCATCGCCGCCGTACCCCGCTATGCCAACGTCATCAAATTCGCTGGCTGCCATAACCTAACCGTCGCAAATCTCACCGCCGGTCATACGACGGAGCCCGGTTTTTGCTCGGGCGGTGTCCTGCGACTTGAATCCTGCACCGATACTTCTATCACCGGATGCGGTTTGTACGGATGCGGGACGATCGGCGTGGACGCCAATGACACGAATGGTCTCAGAATCACCGGATGCGATATTTACGAATGCAGCTATGGCGCTGTTACTCTCCATACGTGCCGTGATGTTCAAATTGAAAACTGCAATGTTCACCATCACGGTACCCGTGAGGGACAGGGCGCTGCAGTATCTGTTTTCAGCGCATATTATTCTGATGGGGTCGTGATCAACAGCAACAGCATCTTTGAAAACGCGACACAGTATTTACTGCAGCTCACCTATACGAAAAACGCGGCTTTCCTTTCAAACGGCGTGCATGACAACCGTTTTGAATCTGCCGTGTTCGAGTTTGCGCAGTATGGTGCGACTGTTGACGGGTGCTCCTTCTCGGATAATGGGACGATCCGCAACTGGGTGTATAGCAGCGGCGTCTACGCAAACGACATCACAGGAAAGCTGCTGGATGCATCGGACTTTGAAGCAATGAAACTGCGGGAGATCGATCCGAATCTTGCCTTTGTCCCTGCGTCGGTTCCATCTGCGGCAGAGGTCCGACCAGGCGGCTCCGTCACGGTCAGCACCGTGGATGAGTTGCTTGCCGCTATAGGTCCCGATCGAACCATTGTCCTGGACGGGGAACTCTTCGATCTTTCCACAGCTTCTAACTATGGCTCCGTTGGCGGGGAGTATTACTTCTGGAATCAAAGTTATGATGGCCCCGAGCTCGTAATTAAGAATGTCAGCGGTCTGAGTATCCGAGCTAAATCCAACGATCCGAAAGCCACTACTCTTGCCGCCATTCCGCGCTACGCAAATGTCTTGAACTTCGAAAACTGTGATGACATCGTACTCATTGGATTTACAGCAGGTCACACGAAGGAACCGGGCTCTTGTTCGGGCGGAGTGTTGTACTTCCGTAACTGCAACAATGTCCGTACTGACGGAATGCGGCTTTATGGCTGCGGAATACTTGGCATCCAGGCTTCAAATTGCGCGACCATGTCCATTCTGCGCACCGAAATCTATGAGTGCTCGCAGGGTGCAGGCCAGTTCTTCCAGACTGACGGGATCAACTTTACAGACTGCGATGTGCACGATGTGCCCTCGCCCGCCTTCCGTTTCACTGAATGCGGCGACAAGGCATGGAACGGCGAGCCCCTCTCCGGCCTCAACGGAATGTATGATGTGAATGCGGATGGGACTCTTTCCGCACCCATATATGAGGATGGCCCTTCCAGAGAAGAATCTAAATTCCACGGCGGAGTGAATGATTTAGAAAATCCCTTTGCCGGCGAACCGACACATCTCTTCCAGGACGGTTTACCTGCTGGTGCGGAATTTGCCGTTGCGGTCCAGCAGGCTATTGTCGGTGATGACTGGGAAGCGCTGGCGGACAGGATTTCCTTCCCACTTCAGTTCTTTACTGACAATTATAGCTTTGTGATTCATGATCGTGAAGAATATATGCAAATGGCCAGGGACGGCTACTTCATGAACGAACTCTTCACCGACACATTCCGTTTCCGGGACCGGATAGCCAACGCTGATACCTCTGAGTATGGCTCCTGCGTCTTCGGCAACACCTGTCTGGATCATTTGATTGCCTTTGCCAACTTTGGAAACGAACCTACGAGCGAAAATCTGAAGATCAGGGCCATTTCTGTGCTGACGCCGTTCTGGCCGGGTAATGATGTTCAGGTCGTTCCACCCACACCCCAACCGTAATATATAAAAGGGTATTTAGCGCCTCTTCCATTGACATGTGAAGAGGCGCTCTTCTTTTGCGCTTATGTGTTATACTGAAAAAAAATTTCTTTTTACTGTTAATGTCCGGGCATGAATCCATAGTATATAGGTGAAGACGAAAAGAGGTGACAGCCTATGACAGACACGGAGATCATCAACCTGTTCTTTGAGCGCTCAGAACAGGCGATCACCGAGCTTGCCAAAAAGCACGGCAG
>JAZMZR010000011.1:0-178152 GCA_045586065.1 Candidatus Limivicinus sp. | reverse complement strand
GCTCTCCCTTAAACTTTGTTCTTAGTATCTTTGCTCCTGACCGCCTTGTGCTTGCGCCGGAGGGATCTATGGATGATAACGGGCTGTTCAGCTTTCAGGGTCCTGCGCCTTTCTGTCGGTAAGAAAACTGTTCAGCCATCCGCCGATAAGGAGGAAAAAGATATTATAGTACAGCCACATCATTGCCACCATGACCGTGCCGATGATCCCGTAAGCGCCGAATTTGTTTGAGAAGGAGATATAGGCGGAGAAGACGAGGGAGAAGAGGACCCACGCAAGTGCTGAGAAGAGCGCTCCCGGCCGCTGGTCTTTCGCCTTCACGGCTTTCTTCGGGATGAAGCGGTACATGGCAAGAAAGACAAAATAGAGCAGGACGAAGATGACGAAATAGCGCACGACTTTCAGGATCGCGAACAGCACCGTCAGGTTGGATAACTGCGGGAGGTATTTCAGGCCGAGATCCAGGATGCGGCCGCCGTATGCCATGATGAGCAGGCTCACGAGAAGCAGGGCAACAAAGATGATCATATAAAGGACGGCGCGTGCGTAAAAAAGGATGGTGTTCTGCTTTACGTCGCCGCAGTTGTAGGCGGCATCGATGCCTTTCATGATCTGGCGCATCGAGGCGCTGGCGGACCATACCGTAAGAATGATGGAGACCGTGAACGCCGCCTTGCCTCCTGTGTAGATCCCCGCAACGAGCCGTTCGGTCACGGCCATCACCTGCTCGGGAAGTATCCCGCGGAGCATTTCATCGATCTGCTCCTGCGTGATCGGGAGGAACTGCACCAGGCTGACGATCAGGATCAGCACGGGCACGATGGACATGAAAATGTGATAGGTCCCCGCGGCGGCATACAGGGGGATCTTCCGTTCGCCCAGCCCGCCGCCGAATTCCTTTCCGAAGGAGATGATTCTCCTGATCCTGTCTTTCATGTGTTTCCTCCTCTTCCGTCCGTTTTCGGGGCCGCAGGGCCGCTGTCATTATACCGCAGCGAAGGCCCGCAGACAATACAGACGGCAAAACCGGAAAAGAACAAAGAGCGCTGCAGTGGATGCAGCGCTCTTTGCTGTTGATCTTTCTTTTTATCTCTTCAGCGGCATTTCAATCGAAAGGTCGCTTACGGCGAAGCATGCGCAGGGATGGATATAACCATCCAGCTTATCCTGCGCGCGGCGCCCGTCTGTATCTTCAGGAATGAACACATCGCCTGAAAGCAGTCTGCTCCTGCACCAGCCGCAAATACCGCCGCGGCATCTGTTCGGGCCCGCAACTCCGGCGCGCTCGAGCGCAACGAGGATATTCTCGTTTGCGTTGCAGGGTATCTCAAACACCTTGTCGCACATCTTGATCTTCAGATTGAAGACCTTGTCCTTCGCTTCCATCGGATATCCGGGATACTCCCACGGACGGCTGATGTTGTCATAGAGTTCCTTGCGGTAGTATTTCTTTATGAGGCCGAGCTTTTCAGCTTCTCCGTCCAGGAATTCGTACATTCCCTTTGAACCGGCCGCAAACATGCTGTAAACGCCTTCTCCGGCGTACTTCCTGATCAGCTCCGCTGTGATGAAGCCGTGCTCACATCCTTCCGCCTCTTCTTCGCTCAGGACGTTAACGAGCCTTACCTTATCCGTCCTGCCCATGATGGCATCGAATTCCTCTTGGAACAGTATATCTTCCTTTGTGCGGCTGCCGTAGAGGATGGTAAGATCGAAGTCCTCGTCGCCGTCGGCTATGGCATTTGCCATGGCATATACCGGCGTGATGCCGCTTCCGCCTGCAATAGCGATAACTTTCTTCGCATCACGCAGCGGCTCATAGAAGAAAGTGCCCTGCGGGCCCGATGTTTCCACGGTATCGCCGATTTTCCAGTTATCATGGATATAGGCACTGAGAAACGCATCCTGCTCCACGCGCTTTACCGTCAGCTGGATCTTGCCTTCCAGCGTCATGGCGGGGCCGCAGGAAAGCGTGACAGGCCGGGCAATGAGCTTTCCGTCGATCATCTGCCGGATCACAACGAACTGTCCTGCACGGAAGAATGCGGGGTCCTTCCCGTCTGTCCGGCGGAGAGTATAGGTCTTCACATCGCCCTTGCCGCGGACCTTTATATCCTCTATCGTGAATGTCTGACTGAGAGGATGGCGCTCAGCTGCCTTGAGGTTGGAGGCATAGTCTTCAACAAGCGGTGTCGCCGGCGTATTATCGATGATCTTATCGCGCTGCACCTTCATGTTCTTGAAGCGCAGCATGTCCATCAGGCCGATGAAGCTCATTTTCACATTAGCCATTTATCTGCCCTCCTTTGCATCCTGCTCCATCTCTTCCAGCAGCAGCCTGGCTATGTCATCGCCGTTGAGATAGGTCTGGTTGAAGCCGTCACCGCGGGCGCCTGCAGCACCGCAGGTCTTGAAGCCATGGATCGGCTGTTCCTTCCTCAGCGACATCAGGCGGCTCACCATGGTATCCCATTCGTTGATCTCGAAGCCGTATACAGTGCCCTGGGGAGTTCCGAGGAAATTGCAGAAAGTCCACGGGCTTGCCATCTCGATCTCTTCGATGCAGTCGTGGATGATGATGCCGGTGTCCTTTTCGAAGTTTGCCAGCACCTGGCTGAAAATCTCGGATTTCTTCTTTGCGTAGTCACGCTGGGATATCGGACCCCAGACGTCTTCCGTATAGGTGATGGTGAAGGTCATGGCTGTTGTGCCCTTCGGGCTTGCCTCCGGGTCCACCACGTTATAGATGACGACGACGCTGTGGGTGTTCAGATCAAGGCTCTTGGACCACTCGAAGTTTTTCGCGTTGTCCAGAACGCCGGGCATGAAGATCGTATAGTCCGTTATGCCGAGCTCCTCAACGCTCTTGTTCAGACCGACATAGGCTTCAAAGAAGCGCACGCCGTGCTTCTGGGCATTGAGGCGCTTGATCTCCACCTCGGGCACCTTGACGCGCTTGTCGAGCAGCTTGGTGTAGGCAGTCTGCGGGTTCACGTTGGCAATGACATAGTTCGTCTCAACAAAACCCGCGTCCGTCTCAACGCCGATGATCTTTCCGTTGTCATCGGAGACTACCTTGTGCGCTTTCGTGTTCAGCCAGACTTCCGCGCCCAGTTCGTGCAGCCTGCGGATGCCGGCCATGGTGAGCTCGTGGGAGGTCCTGGTGCAGATGGCGGGCAGGTAATTCGCATAGGTCAGGAACATCCATGCCTGGTGGACAAAGCTCATCTTCTCGTAGTCTGCGCCGATATAGGTCCAGTAGACGTCCAGAATGTCTATGGCGTCCTCGGGCATGCCGATCTTCCTGAGCACCTTGTTGAAAGGATATTCCGCCATGCGCAGGAAGTTCGGGAACTTCTTCATGAACAGGCTCTCATCGACATAGGTGTAGCCTTTCTTGTCCACGCCGTCGAGCATGTGGTCGTTGAAGTAATCGTAGGCGTCGCTGCATTCCTGCGCCAGTTCGAAGAAGGTGCGCATCGGCTTTTCCGAGCCGGGCACTGCCTCCTCCATTGTTTTGATGATGTTCTCCACACCGCAGGGGAGACGGAGATCGAAATGCTTTCCGCTCCTCGTTGTGCCGATGCACCGGTACATATCATGGATAAAGCACCAGTCGACATCCAGTTTGTACTTCTCCATCAGGAGCTTGCCCGTCATGCCCCAGTGTCCGGGAGTGCCAAGGGAACAGAATTCGTGCAGGGAGGCGTCGAACTCGAAGCGTCCCCTCACAAAGCTCGTGGCACAGCCACCGGGCATATTGTGCTGCTCGAGAAGGAGAACTTTTTTCCCAGCCGTGGCAAGGCTCAAAGCTGCGGAAAGTCCGCCTGTGCCGGAGCCTATCACGACCGCGTCAAATTTGCTCATATGCATTCATCCTTTCTTGAAAATTTAACGTTTTGAGCTTAAATCTATTCTATCTGATTTTTTCTTCCGACACAAGTTCCGACTTGAATCGTCCGCTAAAAGAAAAGCCCTGCTCTCTAAACTGCCTGACGTTCAGACAGTACCGCGAGACCTTTTCGGCATGTATATCTGTCTGATTCCTCATTATGGCCGGTAGCGCTTTTTTCCGAGTCCGATTGTTGTTGACCTGTGCAGCGAAAGCTCTCCTTTTTGTATGCGCTTTGGTGATTGATGTGCGGCGGCTTGTGTGGTATGCTGTCGCCGATAGAAAAACGATCATAAGGAGCGAACGGATATGAAAAAGATGATATGCCTGCTGCTGGCTTTCTGTCTGGTGCTTGCGCTGGCTGCCTGCGGAGCGGCCGCACCCGCTGCCGCGGAGGCTGCGGAGGAGCCGGTCAGCGAGGAAACACAGGAATCGGATGTGATCCTCTCGGACGACTCTTCCGACTTTGTGCTGCTGAGCGAGGCAGTGCCGGACGTCATTCTGGAGATCCGCTATTATTCGACCTATAACTTCGTGGGCGACCGGATCGACGGATACGAGGAGCCCCTCGCCATGCTGACGAAGGAGGCCGCGGCGGCCCTCAAGGAGGCGAGCGACGAGCTCATGTCCATGGGCTACCGCCTCAAGATCTTCGATGCCTACCGCCCGCAGAAGGCCGTGACGCACTTCATGAACTGGTCTCTTGACGCCGAGGACACCCGCATGAAGGACTATTTCTATCCCGAGCTGGAAAAGGACGTGCTCTTCCCGCAGGGCTATATCGCGGAGCATTCCGGCCACAGCCGCGGCAGCACCGTGGACCTGACGCTGTTTGACATGAAGACGGAGCGCGAGGTGGACATGGGCGGCACCTTCGACTATTTCGGCGAGCTCAGCCACCCGGATTACACGGACATCACCGAGGAGCAGTACGCCATGCGCATGCTGCTGCGGGAGGTCATGATGAAGCACGACTTCCGTCCCCTTCCGGAGGAGTGGTGGCACTTCACCCTGGAGAACGAGCCCTATCCGGACACCTATTTCACTTTCCCGATCAACAGCGATTCGCTGGATCAGGCGGCGTAAGAACGATTTGGATAAAACAGAAGGGAGAGCATCTGCTCTCCCTTTTTTCAGTTCCAGTCGTTCGGAACAAAGCTGTTTTCGATCCCGAAACGGTTCTTCAGGAAGGTGTCCGCGAGCTGCGGCCAGACGGCTGCGTTTTTCAGGATCCCTTCCACCGGCCTGTCGGCGAAAGAGACATCCTCGCAGGGACCCACGCCAAAACCGTGGCCTGTTTCGGCAAAGATATGGAGTTCCACGGAAGTGAGATCCTTGAACGCCAGGTAGAGCCTGGCGCTTTTCCTGTCCATGTCGACGAAATCCCGCTGGCCCGTGACCATGAACACCGGCGGCAGGGAGGGATTGTTCCGTATCTTTTCGATCTCCTCTTTATCCTGTGCCGCTCCGTAGATCATAAGCGCAGCGTCCGCCTTTCCACTCATCTTGTCCGTGTCGTCCGGAGCATAGTCCGGGTAGTGTTCATCCGGCGATGCGTGCTCATAGCAGAAAGCCAGCATGTCACAGATACACATCCCGCCGCCGGAATACCCGTTCACAGCGATCCGATCCGCCGCTTCGATCCCGAGCTTTTCCGCATTGGCCAGCAGGAAACGGATGCTCCGCTGCAGATCCATCGCGCCGTCCAGCGGCTCATATGGCCTTACCCGCCTCTGCAGCAGGAAGCTGTTGTAACCGAGTTCGTTGAAGCGGTGGACGGCCTCGTAGCCCTCCCAGCGGTTGCTCCTCCAGTCGTATCCGCCGCCGGAAACAACGATGATGTTCCCTTTTACGCCGCTCTGGTCATCCAGAAGATAGGGGATGAGAAATGGCCGGAAGTCCGGAGAGTCGAAAGCCAGACGCCAGTCGGCTTCCGCTGCGACGCATTTATGCGGCATGTCGTCTCCCCAGATGTACAGGAGTCCCTCCTCCGGATCACACAGCGGAACGAGCTTTTCTCGAAGGTTCTTCAGCTCGTATACCATCGGCATCAGCTCTTCGGATATGGGTTCGATGGGGCGGATCATCTTCCAGCGCGTGAGCACGAACAGCGTTGCGCTCAGGGCCGTGTACCGGTTGAACAGCTTCCGCTCATAGGCCTTCGGCCGGCTGACGATGTAGGAAGCCTTTTCCATCTCGTCCATGTAGAGGCTTACCCTCTTCTTCGCCGCCTCGTCAAGCTCTTCGAAGATGAGCTTCTGCCCGTCCGCCGCTTTTTCCAGCAGTGCCCTGTCGACCTCGCTTCTCAGATCGGCTTCTCTTGCGAAAAACCCGTTTTCGATCATGACCTTTTTCATCGTCCGTCCCGCCTTTTGACATGTATAGTTATAAGAATAATACCCCATATCGTCCTGTCGGGCAAGCATGTGGTCATGCTTTAGGGGGTGTTGACAGCACTTTCTCCCTATTATATAATTTGGTTGAACTGAATAGATCGCACAGGCGATGAAGCACAGACGTGGAAAGCGTTGCGCGGCGGCATGAGATGATAAGGGTCCTTGCTGCCGGGTGATTTTTGTTTTCTTTGTAGGGTTTACAGGGAGAAAGGAGTGCAGATGGACAGAGGAGAAACTTATATCGTAAAGACACACTGGGGCACCTTCCGCATGGATGCGAGGTCCTATCGGGATTACCTGCAGGGAAAGTCCTGGATCAGCTGGGTGCCGGGAAGAAAGGATGCGGATCCGGCGGCAAAGGGAATGCTTCCCGAACTGCCGCCCGAAGTGACGGAGGCGGCGCTCAGGCTCCGCGGCGGTGCATCGGCCGAAGATCCGTACGAATTCTGCCTCCGGCAGTTTCCGGGAGCTTGCCCGGTGATGCCGTATAAGGAGCGCATGGGTATGCTTGCCATCGATGAGATGCCGCTCTCTTTCCGCTCGTCAAACGGGCTCAAGCGCGCCGGCATCCGTGATTTCGCTCGTCTGCAGAACATTCTGGAGCTTGAAAAGGGCCTGAAGCTGGTAAGAAATATCGGCGTGAAGAGCGAGGCGGAGATCCTGCACGGCTTCTTCAATGCGTGCTATGAACGGCTGACCGACTCCGAAAAGGCGCTGTACTGGCAGGAGATGCTCGAAAGGACGGATGAACGGAACGTCTCCGTCAGCTGAAGTCCTAATCAGTAGAATATGCGCAGCAAAACCGCCGTATGATCTTTTCCGGTCACACGGCGGTTTCTTATCTGAATGTGCTTGTTCTGTCAGTTGATGGTAAAGGTAAAATGGCAGACCGGGCAGGTGATCTCCTGATCAAGTGGGATGCCGTCATCTGAAACGGGAAAATCGTTTACCGGGATGGGATACCAGCAATTCTGGCAGCTGACGAGCCGCCCCTTGCACTCATATCTTCTTGCTTCCCCGCCGCTGACCTCCGCCAGCTTCTCGTTTGGTATCTGTTCTCCTGCCATGTTTTTGGTTTCTGTTGATTTCGTCATATTCAGAACGGCCTTTCGTCGGAACTGAGATCGATCCAGTCGCACTCAGCCCTGGTGAGCCTGATTTCAAGGGTCGAAAGGGTGGACATCAGTTCCTCGTGGTTCCTGGCACCGATGATGGGCAGGACCTCAAAGCCGCCGGACATGGTGTATGCCATGCAGACCTGCGGGATGGTGAGTCCTTTTGCCTTGGCAAGTTCTGCTGCACGCTCGATCCTGGTGAAATTGTCGGGATGGCAGTAGCCGATCCTCACGCCTTCCCAGATGCTTTCCGGATCCTTCTCGAACTGCTCTCTTGTGAATCTGCCCGTGCAGAAGCCTCCGGACAGTGCGGAGTAGGAGGCGCAGACAAGGCCCTTCTCCTTGAGGTATTCTCTCATGCCGGCATACTGCGGTCCGGAAATGGAACCGCTGCCCTGGCCGAAGGGATCACCGAACATCTCGGCGAGGGAGTAATGCTCTTCTACGATGCCGAAGCCCTGCAGCCCGTGGGCCTCTGCATACTCATTGGCCTCGCGGATCCTGTCGAACTGCCAGTTGGCTGCCCCGAACACCCGGACCTTGCCCTGTTTTTTGAACTTGTTGAAGGTTTCCATGATCTCGGCAACGGAGGTGTTGGGATCGTCCCTGTGCAGATAGAGGACGTCGATATAATCGGTGTGCCACTTGCAGAGCGAGTCGTTGAGCTCGGATTCCATGTCGTATGCATGGACAGCGCCTCTCGAAAGAAACGGATTGAAGTCAAAATAACGGGGATGGCCGCATTTGGTGGTGATGACGATATCTTCTCTTTTGATGCCTCTGCTCTTGACCCACTTGCCGAGTGCGATTTCGGTGGATCCCACCCTCGGAGCACCATAGCTGTGGGCGGCATCAAAAACATTCACGCCCTGCTCCCAGGCATCATCAAGCTTTTTAAATTCCTCTTCCGGCCCGTCAGGATCGGTGATATTCGCTGTTCCGACGATGAAGCGGCTGCATTTTTTATCTATGCCTTTGATCTGAAGATACTCCATGGCAGTACTCCTTTTTTATTTCATTTATATTTTAATTGTATCATGTAAAGGGGTTTCTGTAAACACGGATCAAGAAAACGGAGCTCTTAATCAGTCACAAAGCTCGTGAAGCGCCAGCTTCTTTTCATATCCGCGTCTATATGATAAAATCGTTCCAGATCCGGAAAGGAGGTCGTCTGCAATGCTTCCGAATGATCCTTTTATACTGGTGAGCTATGTCAACATGAAGCTGCGCGACGGCAGCATGTCTCTGCAGGAGTTCTGTGAGGAAAACGGCGTTGACAGGGAAGAGCTTGAAGAGAAGCTTTCCGCTGCGGGCTTCCGCTTTGATGAGGGGACAAATCAGTTCAGATAGGGCGAACAATCAGAGGCAGGAGAACCGGAAGGTGCTCCTGCCTCTGCATATTTGCGGCGGCTCCTGTGCGGAGCATCAGAAGTAGCTCACCTTGATCCTTTTCCCCATCTTCTCGAGGGAAGCGGAAAGCTGCTCCACTATGCTCATTTTGATATTGAAATTGATCGGCAGGTCGGGGTTCTGATGAGCCGGGTTGATCGCCTTGCCGACGAAAAAGACGATGTCCGTCGCTTCCTCGAAAAGGATCCGGCTTATGAGAGAGGCTCCGTCCCGTCCATATGCCCACTGGGAATACAGCTCATTTTTCTCCAGCGCGTCCTGCGCGTATTCGGAGACCCTGTTGAGCGTCACCACGCCCTCTGTAACGAGGTCCACTCCCTCGATCTCCATCAGGGGAGGCATATCACCCTGGACCGGCTTGGATGACGGGAGCACGCTCTTCCCCAGATATTCTGCCGCTATCTTTGCGGTCGTTCCACCGCAGACGATGTGCTTGCCCTCCTTGGAGAAGAAGAGCGACATCATGCGGCGGTTGTCGTCACGGTTCCGCGGCGGGCCGAAGAGGATATTCACGGGGCTGCGCTTCCGTACCTTCACCACGCAGGCTGTCGTGTCGTCTTTAGGTCGGGAGGCGTATTTTTCGTTGCACTCGTCCACCACCATGGTAGCGAGTGTTTTTGCCGTGTAGCCGAGGTCGTACAGCATCTTCAGGAACTCCGCGATATCCCGCTCCTTCCAGTTCTGATTGAGCTGCAGATCCGGGCCCGCATAGGGGCAGCCGTCGCTCATCAGCAGGAACAGGTCATTCTCCCGGAGGCGTATGGTGGACCGCCGGATATGCTTGTCCCCGATTATGGTCTCGTGCTTCGGGTAGTCAGTGATCTCTCCGTCCCGGATGAAAATGACGTCAGGATTGTCGAACTGGATGATCTCCGCCGCCGTATTGTGAATGATGTGTATGATGGAGAAGGTGGAATACGCAAGCTCCCGCTCGGAGCACACGGGCAGGGTGGAGGCGATCGTGGAGACGCACTCCTCCAGCGACATGCCTTCGGCCATCATGGTGGATATGATCTTCGAGGTGAGCGTGGAGAGGATACTCGCCTTCACACCGCTGCCGAGGCCGTCCGCAAGGACGAGGATCGTAGAGTCCTCTTCCGGCGTAACGATCTCCACATGGTCCCCGCATAGCTGCTCTCCGAAGTGGTTCAGGCTTTTCCAGCCGATCTCGACACACAGATTATTCATCGTTGATCGACTCCTTCAGTTTCGTCAGGGCGATCTTGGTCTCCGCGGCCGTCTCCCCAAGCAGGGACGCGATCTCCTGCACGATGCGCATCTGCTTTTCCACCACCCGGTCTGCCGTTTCAACCGTCTTGCGGTTGATGCTCTCCCGGTAGTCCTGCTGGTTTTTCTCCTCCGTCACATCCCGGAGGATGCACAGAAGCATGTGCAGATATTTGTCGTAGACGATGGTCTCCTCCACGTAGCAGTCGTATTCTGCCAGATATACAGGCTTGTTCACGATCTCCCGGCCGTTCGAGAGCACCGTCATGAAGTCGTTCGGGTTCATGACCCGTATAATGTGCTCGCCCACAAGGTCCGAAACGTAGTGCAGGTTGAACAGCTTCAGGGCGGCTTTATTCAGCTGCTGGATCTCAAGATCCTCGTTGAGGAGCAGCAGAGCAGTCGGGACAATGTTTGAAAGCTTGTTGGTGAGCGTCTCAGCCTTCTCGCGAAGGTAGGGCAGGCACATGGATATGTCCGCCTTGCCCTGGCAGATGGCAATGGCTTTCTCGCGGCATGTGTCGTATCCGCAGCTTCCGCAGTTGAGCTCGTCCTCCGGCTTTGTCTTGCCGATCTGACGGAGCGTCTCCCGGATTTCAGCCTCGGTGGGGGTCTTTGTCTCGAGGGTGATCCTTTCATGTTCCTTCCGCAGTTCCCGGATCTCCGGCTGCGGCACGTCAAAGTCGCTTCTGCCCGCGTATTCCGCCACAGCCATATAGTTGTGAACGGGAGAATTGTGTTCCTTCTCCATAACCGGACCGCCCACACAGCTGCCGGAGCACATGGACATTTCTATGAAGCAGTGGTGGATGAGCCCGCTCTCGATGTCCTTCAGCGCCGATAAGCAGTTTTCCGCACCGTCAACGGCCATGTAGGTATAATGCGGGTTGTTCCTTGCCATGGTCTTCAGGATGCCGCCTGTTGTGGGGAAGAGCCTTGCGAGGCTTTCTTCGGTTTCCTCCTTCACGGGCTCCGGGACGATGTTTTCCGCCTTCAGCCATGCCGAGAGCTCGTCGAAGGTGAGCACGGCGTCCACGATGCCCTCATAGCTCTGCGCTTCGTCCTTCTTGGCGATGCAGGGCCCTATGAATACCGTCTTCGCCCCGGGCACCCGCTTTTTGATCTCCGCGCAGTGGGCCTGCATGGGGGAGAGCACGTCCGCCAGATACGGCAGCACCGCCGGATGATACTTGCGGATGAGCAGGTTCACCGAGTGGCAGCAGGAACTGATGATCACATCCTTCTGCTCCTCGTTGACCATCCGGTCATATTCCCGCTTGACTATCGTTGCGCCGAGGGCGGTCTCCTCAACGTCGGTAAAGCCGAGCCGCTTCAGGGCGGCGCGCATGGAACCGATGCCGGCTCCGTTGAAGTTGGCTATGAACGAGGGGGCCAGACTCACGATCACGGGATCTCCCGATTGTACGAGGATCTTCACCTTTTCGGTCTCGTCGGTTATCTTCTTCGCGTTCTGCGGACATACCACGAAGCAGTGGCCGCAGAGGATGCAGTCATCGTGGATGATATAGGCTCTGTCCCCCGAGAAGCGGATGGATTTCACCGGACAGTGCCGGATGCATTTATAGCAGTTTTTGCAGTTGGACTTGTTGAGTGTAAGACATTCCATGTTTTCTACCGATCCCTTTCGCATGGTTTCCAGCGAGTTAAATGTATCATATACGGGCGGATTTGTCATTGGTTAATATAGTGTTTATAATAGTTGTTAAATAATTGACTGTCCGGAAGGTGGACAAAAGGCTCCGGCTGATGTATTCTTTTTCAGGACGCGTTTTGCCGCGTCGTTTTTCAGTCTGTTGCGGAGGTGCGGATATGCGCGGGATACACAGCGTTGTGGATGATCTGAGGAGAGACGTGTTCGAGCAGGTGGCGAGACTCGCCTATGAGGGCGGGGATCTGAGCCGCATCGATCGGATTCCGTATAAGATAATACCCGGTGAAGTCGCAAAATACCGCGACAGTGTCTTCCGGGAGCGCGCCATCGTGACGGAGAGGCTCCGTCTTGCCTGCGGCCTTCCCCTGCGCAGCGCAGCGGAATACGGCCCGCCCTCACTCGGCATCGAGGAGGCCAACATCCCCGAGAAATACTATGAGCCGCCGCTCGTGAACGTGATCAGCTTTGCCTGCAACGCCTGCCCCGTCAAGGAAATGCGCGTTTCCTCCAACTGTCAGGGCTGCCTGAGCCATCCGTGCCAGGCTGTCTGCCCGAAGAAGGCGATCAGCACCGACAAGAACGGCCGGAGCGTGATAGACAATGATCTTTGCATAAAATGCGGCAAGTGCGTTGACCAGTGCCCCTATGATGCGATCAGCAAGATCGAGCGTCCCTGCGCGAAAGCCTGCGGTGTGGACGCGATCGGCTCAGATGAATACGGCCGGGCCGTGATAGACTATGAAAAATGTGTCTCCTGTGGTATGTGCCTGGTAAACTGTCCCTTCGGAGCGATAGCGGACAAGAGCCAAATTTTCCAGATCGTCCGGGCGCTGAAAGAGGAGACTCCCGTTACCGCCATTGTTGCCCCGGCCTTCATCGGCCAGTTTCCCGGTGCAACGCCCGCCAAATTACGCAGGGCGATGCGTATACTCGGCTTTGCGGACACGCTCGAGGTGGCGGTAGGCGCAGACCTCTGCACGATCGAGGAGGGCAATGATTTCCTTGAGAAGGTTCCCGCTGAGCAGCCCTTCATGGGCACTTCCTGCTGCCCCGCATGGAGCGTGATGGCCAAGCGGATGTTCCCTGAACATCCGGAGTATATCTCCATGTCTCTCACGCCGATGGTCCTTACAGCGCATCTTGTGAAGCTGAAGAGACCCGGAACGAAGATCGTCTTCATCGGTCCGTGCGCGGCCAAGAAGCTGGAGGCCAGCCGCCGCTCCGTCCGGTCGGACGTGGATTTTGTGCTGACTTTTGAGGAGCTCAACGGCATGTTCCGCGCGAAGGACATCGATTTCAGCACGCTGGAGCCGGAAGAGTGCGACAGGGAGTTTGAGAACGGCACAGCCGCGGGACGCGGATTTGCCGTGTCCGGAGGGGTGGCGGCCGCGGTGAAGGACTATATCTCCCGCGTGGCGCCTGAAAAAGAGGTCAAGATGCAGTGCGCGGACGGCCTGCGCGAGTGCAGGAAGATGCTCCTGATGGCAAAGGCCGGCAAGTATGACGGCTACCTGCTCGAAGGCATGGCCTGCCCCGGCGGCTGTGTGGCCGGTGCGGGGACGATCACGCCCGTGGAACAGTCGAAGAAGAACGTGTTCAGCTACAGCGCGCAGGCTCCGAAAAAGAGCTCCGACGAGAGTGACTTTGCCGATATGCTGCGGGAAGCGGAGCAGTAAAGAACAGAACAGATATAATCAGCCCTCCCCGATCCGGGGAGGGCTGCTTTTTGCTTTTCCCCGGATAAAGCGCATGCGCATATTCGGGGTAGATTGCGGAGAAACGCCATGATATAATCTTTTTATCGGAAAACAAAAATATGAAAAAGGAGGTAATCGTTTGGACAGACAGTACGACATAATCGTCATCGGCGCCGGAAACGGCGGCCTGTCGGCGGCAGCGTCGGCATGCAAGCGCGGGTTCAAAACGCTGCTGATCGAGCAGCACAATCTGCCGGGCGGTTTTGCCACGAGCTTCCGGCGCGGGAGCTTTGAGTTCGAGCCCGCGCTCCACGAGCTCTGCGATGTCGGAGAACCGGATGCGCGCGAAGAGGTAGGCGCGCTGATCGATTCCTACGGCGCGAAAGTGGACTGGGTGAAGCTCCCGGAGGCCTATCGGCTGATCATCTTCGGTGAAGGCGAAGAAAGGATCGATGCGGTGATGCCCTTCGGAAAGCAGGCCTTTATCGACAAGATGGAGGAATATGTTCCGGGCAGCCGGGAATCCATGGAGAAATTCTTCTATCTGGCCGACTGCATCCTGGCCGCGAATGCCGCAGTTGCCGCCGCGGGCGGGAACGCGGACCCGAAGATGATGATGAAGGAGCACCCTGATTTTCTCAAATGCGCGGGCTATCCCGTCGCAGTGGTGCTCCGGAAGCTGAAAATGCCGCTCAAGGCGCAGAAGATCCTTGCTGCCTACTGGTGCTACATGGGCGTCAACATGGAAGATCAGGATTTTGCCTTCTATGCAACGCTGGTGCACAAGTACATTGCCAATGCCGCCTATATCCCCAGATACCGCTCCCACGAGCTTTCGGTGGCCATGGACAAGACCATCCGTGAGCACGGCGGCACCATCCTCTACAACACTCTTGCCACAAGGATCCTGATGGAGGAAGGCAAGCCCGTCGGTGTGGAGACTACACACGGCACCTTTTACGCGAAGCACATCATCTCCGATATCTCCCCCAACGCCATCTTCGGCGACATGATGGACGGCGGCAAAGGTCTTCCCGAGAATCACATCCGTGCGGTGAACGCGCGAAAGATCGGCGGCAGAGGCTACTGCGTGTATGTCGGCCTCAACAAGACCGCGGAAGAGCTTGGCGTGCATGAATACAGCTATTTCATCAGCGAGTTTTCCGACAGCGTGAAGGAGCAGGAGCTCGCAGGTACCTTCCGTGAGCACCCGATGCAGGCTACGATCTGCCTCAGCAACGCCATCCCCGACTGCTCGCCTCCGGGCACCTGCATCATGAGCTTTACGACTTTCTATATGAAGGACATCTGGTCCGGCATCACGGAAGAGGAGTATACGGCAAAGAAGCGCGAGGTCGCCATGAAGCTGATCCGGGACTTTGAAAAGGCTACCGGCACCAGCATCATGCCCTATATCGAGGAGATCGAGATCGCGTCCCCGGCCACGCTTGCCCGTTATGCACTGGTTCCGCAGGGCGCGATGTACGCCTATGCCTGCGGCGAGGGCGACGGCCTCTATCCCCGTCTGCAGATGGTGGCGGAGGATCAGCGCGTGAAGAACATCCGCTTTGCCGGCGGCTACGGCCCGCGCCTCTATGGCTACAGCTCTACCTACGTGGGCGGTGATCTGGCGGTCAGGTGGACCATGGCGGATATGAAGGAGGAAAACTATGAAAAAGTTTAACTTCCATGTAAAACCCATAGGCCTCCTCGATATGCTGCAGTTCAAGAAAATGGTCCCGAGGAGGCGGGCGATGCTTGCGAACGGTTCGCTCGATCCCATCACGGCGGTCTACGGAGTCAACCGGCTCGCGCAGTCCCTGCACCCGAAGCAGCAGAAAGCCGTTGTCTGCGAGATCATCCCCCGCAAGGACGCGAACACATATGTGCTGAAGGCGGGGAAGCTGGCCTATTTCCGTGCGGGACAGTATGTATCCGTGAAGCTGCAGATCGGCGACAGCGTCACGGCCAGGCCCTATACGCTTGCCGCCTCCCCTGCGCTCGCACTTCAGGGCGAGTATCAGATAACGGTGAAAAAGGCGCAGGACGGATTCGTATCGGACTATATCATCAACAACTGGCAGCTCGGTACGGAGGTGACGCTTTCCGGCCCCGAGGGACCCTTCAGCTATGAGCCTATGCGCGACGAGGCGGAAGTGGTCGGCCTTGCCGGAGGAAGCGGCATTACTCCCTTCATGGCTATGGCAAACGCCATCCTGGACGGGGTGGAGGACTTCCGGCTCACGCTCCTTTACGGCAGCAGGACAAAAGCGGATATCCTCTATGCAGAGGAGCTGGAGAAGATCTGTGCTGCCACAGACAAGGTGAAAGTCATCCATGTTCTGAGCGAGGAGCAGGCGGAGGGCTTTGAGCACGGTTTCATCAGTGCGGAACTGATCAGAAAGTACGCGCCGGAAAAGTATACGCTGTATATCTGCGGCCCGCGCGCCATGCACGATTTCCTTGCCGGGGAACTGCCGGCACTGGGACTCGACCAGAAGCATATCCGCCGCGAATTTGTTCCTGCCCCGGCTTCCCCGGTTTACTTCAAGGAGTACCCGGGCGATGCATCAAAGGTCTTTACGCTTAAGCTCAGCATGCTTGGAGAGGAAAAGCAGATCCCGCTGCGTGCGGATGAGCCCGTTCTTACGGCAATCGAACGCGCCGGCATCGCGGCGCCCTCCCGCTGCAGAAGCGGTGAATGCGGCTGGTGCCGCTCCAGACTCCTGAGCGGCGAAGTGTTCATACCCGCCTCCATGGACGGCCGCCGTCTGGCCGATGACGAGGCCGGCTATATCCATCCCTGCAGCACATGGGCCCTGTCCGATCTGGAGATCGAGATCTTCCCCGAGTAAAAACAATACCTGCAAAAGAAACGAGCACCCGACCGGGTGCTCGTTCTTCATTCCGTGCGAAGAATCAGTGTTCCGAGAAAAAACAGGAGCACCGCTTTCACGGTGCCCCTGCCTGAGAGAGGGTCCTCTGTGTATGAACTTATATCAGTAGGCTATGCCCCAGTAGATCATATGTTTCGCAGGCTTGCCGCAGCAGGCGCAGACATCGCCGAGATTCTCCTGCTCGAAGGGGATGCAGCGGGAGGACATGCCGGCCTTCTCCTTCATGTCGAGTTCGCACTGCAGATCGCCGCACCACATGGTCTTGATGAAGCCGCCGTTCTTTTCCTGCAGCTCCTTCGCCTCCTCAAGGGAGTGTGCCTCATAAATGTGCTCGTCCAGGTTCTTTTTGGCCTTGTCGTAAAGCCCGCGCTGGACGTCGTCGAGCACTTCGCTGATGCGTGTGGAGATCTCGCTCAGAGCGATCTGGATCTTCTCGCCGTTGTCGCGGCGGACTGCCATGCAGCAGCCGTTCTCAATATCCTTCGGACCGAGCTCGATGCGTACGGGTACGCCCTTCATCTCATACTGGGCGCACTTCCAGCCGAGGGAGTTGTCCGAGGTGTCGATCTTTGCGCGGATGCCCAGAGCCTTGATCTGCTCGTAGAGGTCGGTTGCCGCCTCAAGGACGCCGGGTTTATGGGACGCGACGGGGACGACTATCACCTGGATGGGCGCGATGCGCGGAGGCAGGACCAGACCGGAATTGTCTCCGTGGGTCATGATGATGCCGCCGATGATCCTGGTGGAAAGACCCCAGCTCGTCTGGAACGGGTGCTTGAGCTGGTTGTCCTTGTCGGTGAACTTAATATCGAACTGTCTGGCAAAGCCGTCGCCAAAGTAGTGGCTGGTGCCGGACTGCAGTGCCTTCCTGTCGTGCATCATGCACTCGATGGTGTAGGTGTTGACGGCGCCGGCGAACTTCTCCTTCTCGGTCTTGTTTCCGCGGATAACCGGCATCGCGAGATAGTTTTCACACAGGTCAGCGTAGACCTCAAGCTGCTGGAGGGTCTCCTTGCGGGCTTCCTCCTCGGTGGCATGAAGGGTGTGGCCCTCCTGCCACAGGAACTCCCTGCCGCGCAGGAAGGGGCGGGTGGTCTTCTCCCAGCGGAGCACGGAGCACCACTGGTTGTAGAGCATGGGGAGGTCTCTCCACGAATGGACCACATGGCTCCAGTGGTCGCAGAACAGGGTCTCGGAAGTCGGCCTGATGCAGAGGCGCTCGGGGAGCTCCTCGCTTCCGCCCATCGTCACCCAGGCGCACTCGGGGGCAAAGCCCTCAACGTGATCCTTCTCCTTCTGAAGCAGACTCTCCGGGATGAGCAGCGGCATGGAAACGTTCTCATGCCCGTCGCGCTTGAACATGGCGTCCAGTACGTTCTGGATGTTTTCCCAGATGGCGTATCCGTACGGCCTCAGAATGAACAGGCCCTTTACGCCGGAGTAATCCACGAGCTCCGCCTTGGTGCACACGTCCGTGAACCACTGGGCGAAATCCACTTCCATATCGGTGATTTGTTCAACGCGCTTCTCTTTTGCCATAATTAATTCTCTCCTTCCGCCATGGCCCTTGCCACGCCGCAATGTCCGTCCCGAAGGGACGTCTGCGCTATTGTAGTATTCCTTGCTGCTTCTGTCAAGTTCCGCGGGGGATATTTTCCCTTGACCGAACAGGCGTTTGTGTTATAATCATGCTGTATGAATTGAGATCGGAGGTGGATGGTATAAACAAGCAGAAATTCCTCGCAGAGCTGAGCAGACTGCTTACTTTCATGTACGAAGAGGACAGACAGGATGCCCTCGCCATGTACAGCAGGATGTTTGACGAAGCCGAGGACGAACAGAAACTCATACATCTGCTGATGTCACCCACAAGACAGGCCGTCGTCGTAGCCCGCGCTTATGACGCGAAAGAAAGAAAACTGCAGGTGACGACCCAGAGCAGAGAGGACGCCGGATTCAAAGAGGACGGCGCGACTCCGGGTTATGCCGTTGCAATAGAAAAGGTCCGTGCGGACGCAGTGGAAAAAGGGATCCTTCCCGCAGAGATTTCCGCGGATCAGTTCTCCTTCTTTGAGGAAGAAGAGGAAGCACCCGCTGAAGAGCCCGTCGAAGATACTTCCGCTCCCGAAGAGGAGCCGGCTGAAGCGGATAAGGAGCTTGAATCGATCGCTTCGCCGGACGAAGAGCCGGAGATCGAAGTGGAGATCGAGGAGCTGCCGGAAGAAGGAGAGGCCCCGGCAGAGGGAGTAATTCCCGCAGAAGACCTTGTCACGGAGGAACCGGAAGGCGAGCCTGCAGCAGAAGAGCCTGCCGCAGAGGAGCCCGAAGCGGCTGCGGAAGAGTTCGCCGAAGAGCCGGAACCTGCCGAGGCGCCCGTAGAAGAGTTCGATTATAAGAGAGACATCCTCGAAGAGGAGGAATATCCCGAACCTGAGAAGAAGGCGATGCTCGGCTGGCTCATTATATTCGTGTTCTTTGCCATCCCGATCGGCTTTGTCTGCTGTGTTGCGCTGGTGGTGCTGGCGATCATATTCCTCGCGCTTGCCGCCGCGGTCGTTCTGGCCGGCGTTTTCGCGGTCAAATCGCTGTTCACCAACTTCTCCATATTGGCGGATATCCTGTTGGTCGGCGGCGCGGCGATCGGAGCCTTTGCTTTCGGCCTGCTGTTCCTGTGGACGGCGATCTGGTGCCTCTTCGGAGGCATCCCCGGCGTGATCCGCGGGTTCATTGAGCTCGGAAGAAGCTGGTGCTATAAGGAGGTGGCTACGGAATGAGCAAAGCATGGAGAGTAGTGATCACCATCGTCCTGATAGCGGTGCTTTTCGCCACAGTCTGCATCGGTGTCGGCCTTCTTACCGGAGCGAATTTTACAAGAGTCTATTCCGTTTTCAACAGCAGGTACAACTTCGAGGCCAATTACAACACCTATTACAATTACCTTACGAAAGACCTGTACAACTGGTTTATCAGCCTGTTCTGAAAACAGAGCGCAGATGCGAAAAGAGCCTTCGCGGCTCTTTTTTGCTTGATTTGAATTAGATCGGAGAAAAAATGGATTACGATGTGATAATAATCGGCGCGGGCCCCGGCGGGATCTTCTCGGCCTACGAGCTCACGAAGCTCCGGCCGGACATGAAGATCGCCATCTTTGAGGCAGGCAGTCCGCTGGAAAAGAGAAAATGCCCGATCGACGGCGAGAAGATCACCAAATGCATCAACTGCAAAACCTGCTCGATCATGAACGGCTTCGGTGGCGCCGGAGCGTTCTCGGACGGGAAATACAACATAACCAACGAGTTCGGCGGCACACTTCATGAGTTCATCGGCAAGGACAAGGCGATCGACCTGATGAAGTATGTGGACACGATCAACGCTGCATACGGCGGGGCGAAGACGAAGCTCTATTCCACCGCTTCGTCCGGCCTGAAGAGGCAGTGCCTGCAGAACGGGCTGCATCTGCTCGACGCCTCGGTGCGGCATCTGGGCACGGACATCAACTACGAGGTGCTGACAAACCTCTACAACGAGCTGAAGGATAAAGTGGAGATCTTCTTCCTCACGCCCGTGAGAGAGGTAAAGATCATCGACGGCGGCTACGCAGTGGTGACCGATAAGGGCGAGTATACCGGCGCCAAGTGCATCGTTTCGGTCGGCCGCAGCGGCAGCAAGTGGATGGAGAAGGTCTGTGAGGACCTGAACATAAAGACCCTCTCGAACCGTGTGGACATCGGCGTGCGCGTGGAACTGCCGGCGGAGGTGTTCAGCCACATCACGGATGAGGTCTACGAGAGCAAGATCGTCTACAAGACCGAGAAGTATCAGGACCTCGTGCGGACCTTCTGTATGAACCCGAAGGGCGCCGTCGTGAACGAGAACACCAACGGCATCGTCACCGTCAACGGCCACAGCTACGAGGACCCCGCGAACCAGACGGAGAACACGAACTTCGCCTTGCTGGTCTCGAAGCACTTCACCGAGCCCTTCAAGGACTCCAACGGCTACGGCGAGAGCATCGCGAAGCTTTCGAACATGCTCGGCGGCGGCGTCATCGTGCAGCGCTTCGGCGACCTGATCCGCGGCCAGAGGAGCACGGACAAACGCATAGCCAAGGCCTTTATCACGCCCACCCTCAAGGCCACGCCGGGTGACCTGAGCCTCGTGATGCCCAAAAGGATCCTCGACGGGATCATTGAGATGATCTACGCCCTCGATAAGATCGCTCCGGGTACCGCCAACGACGACACGCTGCTCTACGGCGTGGAGGTGAAGTTCTACAACATGGAGGTCGCCATAGACAGCAACCTCGAGACGGAACACAAGGGCCTGTTCGTCATAGGCGACGGCAGCGGCGTCACCCACTCGCTGTCCCATGCCTCCGCCAGCGGCGTGTACGTTGCGAGGTACGTCGCAGAGACAAAAGTCTGAAAAAACATAACTGCCCCCGCACACATCAGGTGTGCGGGGGCTTATCTTTTTCTCTGTGCTCTCAGCCGCGCCCGGCATCAAAGAGAGCATAGGGGTTCTCAAAATGGAAAGCTTCCACGAGACCGTCGGTCTGTTCGACCTCAATGTTTCGGGCAATCGTTTCGAGCTCCTCCATGGAGAGAGACCCGCTGATCGAGAGGATCCAGCCCTGTTCGGGATGGAAGAGCAAAACGTGGTTCAGAGGAACCTCACAGTCTCCGGTCTCGCCGGTCTTCCAGTCTCGCCACTCAGTGCAGGTAAAGCGCAGAACAGACAGATTGTCCCAGTTTTCTTCCATAATCTCACCCGGTACCTCGTTGAGGAGCAGCAGAGCGCCGCCGTTCACAAACTGCGGGGCATAGTACACATCACTTATAAAATATATCTCCGACCCTTTCTTTTCTGCCTCAACGTGTTCGTACCAGGCAATGTCTTCGCTGCCGGGTTCCCAGTCTGCCCGTCTCACCCAGCCTTCTTCGTCTTTCTCATAGTACATAAAGTCCAGGTCGTTTGGTAGCCAGCCGAAGCGGTAGCGCACCGGCCGGCAGGTCTCTGGGCTGTCGAATTCCAAAGCATAGGTCCCCTTCCAGGCGCCATAAGCGTCGTCCCATTCGGTTCCGAAATGCATGGGAAAGCTTTCTTCAGGGTTGACCTGCCGCCCTTTCAGACCAAAAATGCCTGCGGCATATGCCGTAGCACAAAGCAGAGCGGTGAGGACCGCGGCGATCAGAACGATGCGCACGGTTTGTATGGTTTTCCGTTTCATTTTTGGCTCCTTTCCGCTGTCAAAAAAGCGTTCGGTCGCCTCAAGCTGCTTCTCGTCCACATGATTCAGCGCTTCCAGCACGTCATATCGGTTCACAGCATTCCCTCCTTTTCCAGATGCTTCCGCAGTCGGCCGCGCAGTCGGTACAGCAGGCTTTTTGTCTTGCTCTCGGTGAAGCCGCAGCGAGCGGCGATAACAGTGACTGGAAGGCCGAAAAAGTAGCGGCCGAGGAATACGTGTCGCTCGGTTTCCGAGAGAAGATTCGCAAAGACTTTTATCGCTTCACCCAGTTCCTTGGCCTCTGCTTCTTGTGCAGGATCGCTTTCAGCGGGAAGGACTTCCGCAAGTTCATCTAACACGAGTTCGATTTCCGCGCCGCCGCGCTTCTGGCTCTGCTCTGCACGCAGGCGGCTGATTGCCGCATGCCTGGTCAGGCATCCGAGAAACAGGCCGAGTCGTTCAGGGCGTTTGTCTGGTATGGAATTCCATGCGGCGAGCCAGGTATCATTCACGCACTCCTCTGCGTCGCGTTCGTTTTTGCAGATACGCTCCGCAATACTGTGACAATATGTTCCGTACTTCTGCTCGGATTCGACAATTGCCTGCTCCGAGCGCCGCCAATACAGATCAACGATGGCAGTATCTTCCATGGCGACCTCCTTTGTTTTTGAAAAGCGCTTTCACCTCTATACACGCAAAGGAGCGGCAAAGGTTGCGCGTTTAGGAAAAATGACGCCTGCCACAGTATCTCGTGACAGGCTGACCCCGCATGCCGGCGGGCATGCGGGGTTTATGTATCTATCACTTGGTAAACGGCATTATTTCATGGAGTAGGTGACGGTCACATTCGCGGTGATCTCGCTCTCGCCGGGTTGGAGTGCCGGGCCTGCTGCTGCGGTATCCATTGCGGCTTCCGTCGTGAAGGACATGTTAGCACCCTTGCCGTAGCGGGCGGAGGTATCCTGCCAGCCCTCGGTAATGGTGACGGCCTCACCGAGCTTCTTCCCGGCAGCCGCCGCAAGCGTCTCGGCCTTGGCGCGGGAGGCCTCCACAGCCTGCGTCAGAGCCTGGCTGTAGGCCTCGTCATAGCCGCTGCAGAGGAAGCTCACGTTGTCCACGTTATTGATTCCTGCCGCGACGCACGCAGAGAGAAGCTTACCCAGATCCTCAATGTTCTGGTCCTGTATCGACATGTTGGTGTATACCACGTAGCCGATGATCTTCTGTTCGCCCATTTCCGAGTAGTCATACTGGGGATACATGCTGTAGTTCGTAGTGCGGATACTTTTCTCATCCACTCCGTGTTCGGTCAGCACGTCCATGACCTTCTGAACGGCTTCGCTGTTTTTGCTCTGTGCAAGCTCCGCGGTCGCCTCACGCGTGGTGACACCGAAGTAGATCGTGGCCTTGTCGGGAACAAGCTTCACGGTTCCCGAGGCGGACACGGTGACGGTAGCAATGTCGCCGGCCGCCGCCGGAGCGGAGCCGCAGCCCGCGAGCCCGAAGACCATCACGGATGCCATGGCGAGTATGAGAGTGGCGGATACCGCCGTTCGGATGTTTCTTTTCATTCTATGATCCTCCTGTTTCATACATCGCGGCGTTTCCGCCGGATGCTGTTTCGTTACGTCCTATATGACGGAACTACGCCGCGAAAGGTTTCGCGATTTTACGTACATGATAAAAAGAATGCCCGCTTTAACACAGCGGGCTTCTTGATTCTGCGCAGTTCACACTCCGTAGGTGGAGCGGTAATGGAGTTCAGAGAGCTTGATGGAGATATGATGGACCTCGTCCTCGGTCAGGATCGGCCGGTCGTGCGCACGAATACGCTTGTTGATATAGCGGGGCGTGGTGATGTCGAGCGTGGAGTCGACCCATATCGAGGCTCCGCCGGTGAACACGATCACCGGGAAGAATGCCTTTTTTGTGCAGCCCGACACTAGCCGGATCCTGCTGATCTGCTGATGGCAGCGGAACAGCGGGTTCCGGAAGGTACGTTCGGTATTGAAGTATTTCTGGGTCCATCTCTCCTCGGCTTCACTGCCGAAGATCCTGCCCGGAATATTCTTTACAAGAATAACGAACACGCCGTATCTGGATACTACGACGTGCTTGACGAGCATCTGCCCTTTTGCGGTTTTCACCGGGATATCGCTTATCGTGATATACTCCGATTTGGGCAGAAGAGAGAGCCTCGTGGAGACGTTGGACGCTCCCATTCTGGCTCTCAGTCCGGGGAGAAAGACATGGACCACGGCAAAGATTGCCGCGAGTCCAACGATCAGTATTAAATATTTAACCATTCGCTTCTTTAATGAACACCCTGTTTCCGCGGAAAGAAAGACGGCCTTCGCAGTAAAGAGACACTGCGTTGCTCATCAGTTTCCATTCGCATTCTTCGGTGATCCTTGCTTTCAGAGTTTCGGGGGTGTCGTTCTGGAGGACCGGGATGGCACGCTGGGAGATAATCCCGCCGATGCCGCCGTCCTCGCTGACAAAATATGCCGTGGCACCGGTAAGCTTGACGCCGCGCTCAATTGCCGCGGCAACGACGTCACTGTCGCTGTCGAGATCTTCAAAAGCAGGAATGAGACACGGTATGGTACTGATGATCCTGTTTTTGAACTGATAAGGAATGACTCCGAGTGAAACGTCGTAACCGGCAATAAGGACCAGTTCAATGTCCATATCCTTGAGCTTGTTGGCAACTGCCATGCTGTGGCTGATGGACGTAGGAAAAAGGTCGGGATCGACGACGAACGAGGGGATCTCGGCCCGGATGGCCCTGACCATCGCGTAGTCCTCTTTGCGGGGACAGATTACAGCTTCAAGTTTGAAATCGGGAAATTCCTTAAAATAGATCGAGTCCAGGATGCCCTGGAGCATTGCTCCGTCACCTGCGACAAGTGCAGCCGCTCTTATCATACATACCTCTTGTCTGATTTCCTGGCTATTGAGAAAAAACGGAAATACAGCTATAATAAAAATGTACAAAAATGCAGACTTTTACTTGATAATTATACGTTAGCCCATTGAAAATGGTCAAGTTATATAAGGATGACAAGAAATGACAGAACTATTCCTAATACGCCACGCACAGGCGGAGGGAAACCGCTACAGGATGATGCAGGGGCGCTGGGACGGAGACGTAACACCGCGCGGATACAAGGAAATCAAGGCACTCGGGGCCTGCTTTGCAGATCGCCGGCTCGATGCGGTGTATTCCAGTGACCTGTTCCGGGCCGAAGTGACTGCAAAAGGGGTTATAGGGGCACGTGAAAACCTTTCGATACAATATGACGACAGATTGAGAGAAATAAACGTTGGTCCTTGGACCACCGCCTTCTTCGGCGATCTCTTCCGGGACAGCCATGACGAGATAGAGCGCTTCATGTATGAAAGCGACAAATGGCATATCGAAGGCGCGGAGACCTTTGCCGACGTGGCAGAGAGGGCTTATGCCGCGATGAGCGATATCGCCCGCGCCAATGAGGGGCGGACAGTGGCGGTGGTGAGTCATGGGGTGACCATCCGCTGCATTCTGTGGAAGATCACGGGAGCGCCGATCAACGACACAGCCGCCCTGCCCATATGCGGAAACGCGGCTTACTGCAGGCTGATATATGACAACGGACGGTTTTCTGTGAAGGAGATCAACTGCCGGGAGCATCTGGCGCAGTTCCCGCAGCACAGCTGGGACGGGACTCCGGCCATGAGCGCAAAGCTGTTCGATCCGCGTTCGGACCCGGATTACTACACCAGATGCTATTCCGACGCATGGGAATGTGCCCACGGCAGCCTTGCGGGCTTCGACCCGATGACGTACCTGCGGGCCGCAGAGAAGCATCATGCGGCGGACGTGAGGGCGGTGCTGCGGATGTATGACGGAGACGAGAGCGCCGGGCTGCTGGACCTCGACCCGGTGAGGGGATTTATGAAGGGATACGGATGGATAAGCCTGCTCTATCTGAAAGAGGAGTACAGGCAGCGCGGCTGCGGGATCCAGCTGCTGGGCAGGGCGCTTGTCTACTATCAGTCGAAGGGGAGAAAGTCATTGCGGCTATGCGTCGCTGAAGAGAACGAAGAGGCGCTGTCGTTTTATCAAAAGTGGGGCTTCGGGGTGGTTGCGAGTTCAAGAGGATCGACCGGTACTCTTCTCGAAATGGAAAAGAAGATACGGGAAAAAAGGGTTCTGGTATGAAGCATTATAACGGGAAGACTGTTATAAAAAGAATAGTGCCTGAAGCAGGCAGAAGGATCCTCGTGATATCCGATATTCACGGCAACCTTCCCTATTTTGAGGGGCTTCTCAAAAAAGTCGGATTCTGCGCGGACGATATTCTGATCATTGACGGGGACTTTCTGGAAAAGGGACCCCGAAGTCTCGACACTCTCCGTTTCGTCATGGAGCTTTCCGAAAAAGGAAACACGCATGCCATATGCGGAAACTGCGACGGCTGGCACACCATGTTCGGCATGACCCCTGCGGAGGACGACGAGACCCTGGCATACATAAAGTACCGTGGAAGAGGCCTGATATGGGATATGTGCCTGGAAAAAGGCATCGATCCGGCGGGCCTGGAGCACTTTACGGAGACGAAGGAGCTGCTGCGGGAAGAATATGCGCGGGAGTGGGATTTTCTGAGCGGACTTCCGCACGCGATAGAGACGGAGAAGTTCATCTTTGCCCACGCGGGGATGGATCCTGCATTGAGCCTTGAAGAAAACAGCATCGAGGTCCTCGAGCATTCAGATGCGCTGATGGAGAAGGGATACAGCTTCAAAAAGTGGCTGATCGTCGGGCACTGGCCGGTGATGCTCTATTGGGAGAACATCGTGTCCGCAAACCCGATCATCGACAGGGAGCACAGGATTATCAGCCTGGACGGCGGCTGCGTGCTCAAGGACGACGGGCAGCTGAACTGCCTCATTATCCCGGACGCAGACAGCGAAGACTTCCGCTTTGAGGCTTATGACCCTTTCCCCGTAAGGAAAGTGAGAGATCCGCAGGAGGGCGGCGGGACCTCGTACTATATCCGCTGGGGGGACAGCCGGGTGCAGGTCCTCGAGCGGGGCACGGAGTTTTCGCTGTGCCGGCACGTCCGGACCGGATACACCATGCGGATCCTCACGAAATACCTGTTCTCGGACGGTGAGTACACAAACTGCAATGACTGCACCGACTATGTGCTCCCGTTGGAGAAGGGTGATGAAGTTTCCGTTGTGGAGACGACCTCCGAGGGATATTTCGTGAAGCACAAGGGGATCTCCGGCTGGTATTACGGAAAACTGGTATAAAAGAACAGATGAAAAATGAGCGGCCGGCGGCCGCTCATTTTTGTTGCAGAGAGCTTTTATTCAAAATAATCGACGACGGTTTTCAGATATTCCCGGATGGGCAGATGCTGGGGGCACTTCCGCTCGCACTGCCCGCACCGGATACAGTCACTCGCCTTTCCGAATTCAGTGGTGAGGTTCGCGTAGTAGTTCCCTTGGGGCCTCCAGCCTTCCACACCCCTCTCCTGATACTCCGCGTTGAGAAGGGAGAAGTACTTCGGGATGGCAATGTTTTTCGGACAGCCGTCCGTGCAGTAGGAGCAGCCGGTGCAGGGCACAAGGATGTTCTTGTTTATGACTTCCGCCGCCTGCTCCATGAAGGCGAGCTCCTCATCGTTCAATGGTGTGAAGCTGTCCATGAACGTGGTGTTGTCCTCCATCTGGGCGAGGGAGTTCATGCCGCTGAGCACCATGACCACGTTTTTGTGGCTCGCCGCGAAACGAATCGCCCAGGAGGCAGGCGAGGAGCCGGGCAGGCGCCTTTGAAATTCAGCATCGAGCTCCGCAGGGACCTTCGCAAGCGAGCCGCCCTTGACGGGCTCCATTACGATCACGGGCTTTCCGAAGTGCTCCGCGATCTCATAGCACTCGCGGCTTCGGATGGCCGGACTGTTCCAGTCCAGATAGTTCAGCTGGATCTGCACATATTCCATCTCGGGGTGTTCGGTCAGGACCTGCTCGAGCAGCTCCGGGCTTCCGTGGAAGGAAAAGCCGATATGGCGGATGAGTCCCTGCGCCTTTTTCTCTTTAATGAAATCCCAACATCTGAGGCGGTCAAAGATGCCGATGGTCATGGGATTGATGTTGTGGAGCCAGTAGTAATCGAAGAAGCCGGCACCCGTCCTGCGCAGCTGCAGATCAAACAGGGCACTCACATCCTCCTCCTTCCGCAGGGAGAAAGGGGAGAGCTTTGTTGTGAGCGTATAGGCGTCGCGCGGATAACGGTCGGCCACGCAGGGCTTGAACGCGGTCTCGCTCATGCCGCCGCAGTAGACGGGGGCGGTGTCAAAATAGGTGAAGCCCCGCTCAAGGAACATATCGACAAGCTTTTTGAGAAGAACGATGTCGACACTCTTCTCATTGTTGGGATCGGTCAGAGGCAGACGCATAAGACCGAATCCGAGCTTTTTGGCTTTCATCTGTTCGCTCCTTCCTTCTGTAAGAGTCACCAGCCGAGGCCCATGCCCGTTCCGCCGGGCAGATAAGGCATGCCCATGATGTCGCGCATGTCAAAATAGGATTGGTCTTCTCGCCAGCCGCCGCCGGTGGAGCCCATGTAATCATCGGACGGGGCATAGATGACGGTATTCGGCAGGGCGGCCTGCAGCTCGTTGAGCTCCTCATTGCTTATCTTCACGTGGGGCATCCAGAGACGCGCAAGCCAGGGCATCTGCTTGAGGGTCTCCCATTCGGCAAAATAGCAGTAGCCGATGTTGAGGTGCTTGAGGTTTTTGCAGCTGAGCAGCGGCGTGAGGTCAATGATGCGGTTGTTGTTGAAAAGCTCGAGATATTCCAGATCCGGCATGTTGGCGATGGGACTGATGTCACTGAATTTCCCCTGAACCAGGATCAGATATTTCATCTTGGTCATGCGGCTGAGGAAATCCAGATCCTTGTAGGCCATGTGGCCCAGATCGAGAGCCTCCATCTCGGTGCAGTATTTCAATGGAGCGAGGTCCCTGCTGGTCAGCTCAGGGGCGACGTACCCGAGCTTGGGAACGTCCGAGGCACAGAACATCGTGGCATCCGTGCGGAGAGTATAGACGCTGAAGTGAACGGTCCAGACAAAGAGGATGTCATCATAGCGCAGGTTCAGTTCGTCCATGTATTCGTTGGAAAGGCCGCAGTCGGACAGGATGACTTTTTCAAGCCCCGTGAAAAACTTCAGAGAAGTCTCCACTTCAGAGGCGTCCTTCATCGCCGTTCCGCTGAGGTCGATCTCCCTGGCGTCAGAGGAGAAAACGTGTCCGAGAAGGTCCACATCCCAGATCATCGAGATCTCGGGGTAATGCTCCGCAAGAGACAGCGCCTCGTCCTGTGTCACGGACGTGCCCCGGAGATCGAGAGACGACAGGTTCGGGAACAGAGGCAGAAGGCTTTCTACTCTGGTTTTATCCATATCGAAACCGCTCAGCACAAGACGCGGGGTCTCGGCGCTGAAGAGCACGCCGTCTATTTCAACGAGGGGCGGGAGCGCCGGGGTCTCCTGCACTGGTTCCGCAGCCGTGTCCGGGGCTTCGGATGTCACGGTTTCCGGCAAGGGAAAAGGCTCGGAATTCCCGCATGCGCACAGGAACAGCGCCGCGGACAGAAGGACAATAAGGGCAATCCCCCCGGAACGGAATACTCTGTCAACGGATGAAAAAGGACTCACCTGAAAGGCCTCCTTGCTGTTATCGGAGAATGGGACTTTCACCGGCTGCGCGCAGAGCGCGGATAGTGGCGGCTCTGTCCGCGGAACAGAACACGGTGCTCCCGGAGACCAGGACGTTTGCTCCGGCGGCAATGGCGGCAGATGCAGTCTCAAGCGTGATACCGCCGTCCACCTCGAGCTCACAGCCCGGATTGCGGACATCAAGGATCTTCCGTACCTCTGAGACCACGTCCAGCTGATCGAACAGGAGGGTCTGGCCTCCCAGACCGGGATATACGGTCATCACCAGAACAAGGTCCACATCGTCTATGAAGGGCAGCACAGCGTCCGCTTTCGTACCGGGGCTGAGCGTGATGCCGGCCTTTTTGCCGCAGGTGCGGATGATGTCGAGAGCTTTGCGTGTGTTTTCGACGCTGTCGGCCTCGACGTGGCAGTTGACAAGGTCGGCGCCGGATTCGCAGAAGCGTTTCACATACCGCAGCGGCTGCTCGATCATGAGGTGTACATCGATGAAAGCGTCCGTCACCTTTCTTATAGAGGCGAGGACCGGAATGCCGAAGGAGATGTTTTTGACGAACATCCCATCCATTACGTCAAAATGGATATAGTCGGCTCCGCAGGCCATTACATCGGCTATCTCCTCACCGAGCCTCGCAAAATCAGCCGAAAGGATGGAAGGGGCTATTTTTATCATATCGACACCTCCGGGATCGGTCGCCATTTTCTTATTAATTATACGCTATCGGCATAAAACATTGCAATAACAGAATAGGAAAGACAGAGGAACAAAAAAGACCGGCAGCACCGAAAAAGTGCTGCCGGTCAGCATTATCAGAAGATTACCACTCGAGGTTCTTCTCGGTTTCTTTACTGAAGACGTGAGCCACATTGCCTTTGAATGTGAAGCTCACATCGCTGCCCATCTCGAAGTGGGACACGGCTCCCTCGGAGGGGACAATGATGATGACGTCTCTTCCTTCGGAGGTCACATGGAGATGGATGGAGGAGCCCATCATCTCGGACACATCGACCTTTGCGGGGACGCCGCCCTCCGTGAGCGAGATGTGCTCGGGACGCACGCCAAGGACGATATCCTGGGACGGAACATCGTTCGCTAACAGACGGGATTCCTTCTCTGCACTGAGCTCGACTTTTTCATTGCCGAGGATGACGAAGTAGTTCTTTCCGTCTTTTTCAAGCTTCGCATCGAAGAAGTTCATCTGCGGGGTGCCGATGAAACCGGCGACGAAGAGGTTGCGCGGGTTGTTGAAGACTTCCTGCGGAGTGCCGATCTGCTGGATGAAACCGTCCTTCATGATGACGATGCGGTCGCCGAGGGTCATGGCTTCGGTCTGGTCGTGAGTAACATATATGAACGTGGTGTCGATGCGCTCGCGCAGCTTGATGATCTCCGCGCGCATCTGGTTACGCAGCTTTGCGTCGAGGTTGGAGAGAGGTTCGTCCATAAGAAGGACAGCCGGGTCGCGGACGATGGCGCGGCCGATGGCAACACGCTGGCGCTGGCCGCCGGACAGAGCCTTGGGCTTGCGGTTGAGATACTGGGTGATGTCGAGAATCTCCGCGGCTTCGCGGACTTTCCTGTCGATCTCTTCCTTCGGGGTCTTTTTCAGCTTGAGCGGGAAGGCCATGTTCTCATAGACCGTCATGTGGGGATAGAGAGCATAGTTCTGGAAAACCATCGCGATATCGCGGTCTTTCGGTGCGACGTCGTTCATCACTTTTCCGTCGATGAGAAGTTCGCCGGCGGAGATCTCTTCAAGGCCTGCGACCATCCTCAGAGTGGTGGATTTGCCGCAGCCGGAGGGGCCGACCAGAACGATGAATTCCTTGTCTGCGATGTCGAGGCTGAATTCCTGCACCGCGACGACACCTTCGTCGGTGATCTGAAGATTTGTCTTCTTCTCAGGCTCTTCGCCTTTTTTGCGCTTTGATTTCTTATCACTGTCGCGCTCGGGATAGATCTTCTTGATGTTCTTCAGCTGTACAGTTGCCATTTTTTCGCTTCGGGTCCCGTGCCTCCGCAAGCGGGACTCTCACGGGGACCATGCGGTCCGCCGTATTACGGCACGTCTCCACAATGCCGCACCCCAAGCAGGGGAAACTCCGAACCTCCTTTTTTTTAGCTGTGTGCGGCTGTTTCTGTCCGGAGAACCGCACACGCCATGTAATATTTTTTCAGCAGAGGACACTCTGCGAAAATACATTGTTATTATAATCTTTCGGCCTTATATCTGTCAATGCTTTAGGACGAAAACGTTTAAGAAACAATAATCCCGCTTCAATTGCCGCCGGATCCGCGGCGCAGAGCGAAAGGCAGATACAGAAAGGCCCATGTGAGAAGCGCCAGCGGGATATATCCCAGTAGATAGCCGGGCCTGCCGAGGAACGAAAACCACTCCAGTGGGGAGCCCGGTGACGGGTAATTGAGAAACATGTAGTTTGTGCCGGTGAGCCGGTCGAAGAAAAACACCGGGACGCAGATCAGGAGCATGATAAGCGCGCATGCGGGGAGCTTGCGGAGCGAGGGGACGATGTCGCCTCGGCACAGCTGCATGACGACATACAGCACAACGAGCATATGCAGCAGAAAACCGGCAAAGGTCATGAAGCTGAAGAGAGGATAGCCCACCCAGTCAGGGAAGATGAGCGCGAAGACCGCACCGGGCATGCAGAAGGCAAAAAGGAACTGGGAAAAAACACCGTCCGCGGGCCGGTTTCTGAGCGAGTGGACAAATTCCAGATAAACGGTAAGTCCGCACAGGTGCAAGGGCAGCCTGCCGATATCGTACTCGCCCATGCAGACGAGGAAGGCAGTTTTCACCAGCTCGATGCAGAGTATGAGAGAGGCAATCGCAATGCGTGTGCGGCGGCGTGCGGCAGCGGGCGCTTTCTTATAGCAGATGCTGACCGCTGCGATGCCGGCGGCGGACAGGATCAGCCAGGCGAAATGGGCGGCAGAGAACAGACCGAATCCCAGCTCGGAGGACTCGGTGAGAACAAAGAACTGACTGAAGAGACCGCTCATCATGCTGCCGCCGTAATTGTGTCATATTCCGGACTGTGTCCGGCAATCCGGTATGTGTATTATACAGCAGAACCAGTTGGGATAAAAGCCGTCAAACCACAGAAAAACTTCCAGTAACAGGTGGTTTCAGACGGAAACAGGAAAACCGGAAGACCACTATATTTTGTGTTCAAAATGGTAACATGCAGATAAAATTTTCAATATCTTGTGTTTTGCTCTTGACTTTCTCTCTATGAAAGTTTTATTATTACTAAGCAAATAATGGAGGAAAGCGCAATGTTCATATCCGGGCTTCAAAAACTGACTCTGCTTGATTATCCGGGAAGAGTTGCCTGCACGGTATTCACCGGCGGCTGCAACTTCCGGTGCCCCTTCTGTCATAACGCGCCGCTCGTGCTTCCGGAAAGACTGGCGCAGGATACCGATGAGGAACATGTCCTCGCTTTCCTGAAAAAGAGGACGGGGATTCTGGACGGTGTGGCGGTCACCGGCGGCGAGCCGCTTATCCACAAAGAGATTCCGGCTTTCCTCGAAAAGGTGAAGGCGCTCGGGTTCAGCATAAAGCTTGATACCAACGGATCGTTTCCGGACATGCTCGAGAGCATCGTGAAAGCCGGCCTGGCCGACAGGATAGCGATGGACATCAAGAACAGCCCCGAAAGATATGCAGAGACAGTTGGACTTGCGCATTTCGACATCGCGCCGGTGGAGCGGAGCAAGGAGTTCCTCATGAGCTGCGGGATCGACTATGAGTTCAGGACAACCGTTGTGAAGGGGATCCATACGGAGGAGTCTCTGCTCGGGGCGGCGGAGTGGATAGCCGGAGCAAAGGAATACTATCTGCAGCAGTTCAAGGATTCCGGAGACGTTATAGCAATCGATGGTCTCTCAGCCTTCGATGAAAAGGAAATGCATGCCCTTGCCGATGCAGTGGCGCGGTTTGTGCCGTCGGTCCGGGTGAGAGGCGTATAAATATACATGTCGGATATATTGGAGGATGAAAAAGATGTATCAGGTAATCAAAAGAGACGGAAAAGTAGTTGATTTCGATATCAGCAAGATCGGCAATGCCATTAAGAAGGCCTTCGACGCCACGAGCACCGATTATAATGAGGACATAATCGATTTTCTGGCCCTGAAGGTATCTGCGGACTATCTGCCGAAGATCAAGGATGAAAAGATCGCTGTCGAGGACATCCAGGACAGTGTCGAAAAGGTGCTTTCGCGCGGAGGATATGAATCTGTTGCGAAGGCGTATATCCTTTACCGCAAGCAGAGAGAGAAACTGCGCAACACCAAATCGTCCTATCTCGACTATAAGGACACGGTCAACAAATATCTGCATGTCGAGGACTGGCGCGTTAAGGAGAATTCCACCGTCACCTATTCTGTCGGCGGGCTTATCCTCTCCAACTCCGGAGCTATCACCGCCAACTACTGGCTCAGCGAGGTCTATGATCAGGAGATCGCGAACGCCCACCGGAACTGCGACATCCATCTCCATGACCTCAGCATGCTTACCGGCTACTGCGCCGGGTGGAGCCTCCGTCAGCTGATCAAGGAGGGCCTCGGCGGCGTTCCCGGAAAGATTACCTCTTCCCCCGCCGGCCATCTTTCCACCCTCTGCAACCAGATGGTCAACTTCCTCGGTATCATGCAGAACGAGTGGGCCGGCGCGCAGGCATTCTCCTCCTTTGACACCTATCTCGCACCCTTCGTCAAGATCGACAACCTCTCACAGAAAGAGGTCAAGCAGTGCATCCAGTCCTTCATCTACGGCGTGAACACCCCGTCCAGATGGGGCACACAGGCACCCTTCTCCAATATTACGCTCGACTGGAGCGTTCCTGCGGACCTCAAGGATCTGCCGGCGATCGTTGCAGGCAAAGAGCAGGACTTCACCTACGGTGACTGCAAGAAGGAGATGGACATGGTCAACAAGGCCTTCATCGAGATCATGATCGAAGGCGACGCGAACGGCCGCGGCTTCCAGTACCCCATCCCCACCTATTCCATCACCCGTGACTTTGACTGGTCCCCCACCGAGAACAACAAGCTCCTGTTTGAGATGACCGCCAAATACGGCAAGCCGTATTTCTCCAACTACATCAACTCCGACATGGAGCCCTCGGACGTGCGTTCGATGTGCTGCCGTCTCCGCCTTGACCTGCGTGAGCTGAGAAAGAAATCCGGCGGTTACTTCGGTTCCGGTGAGAGCACAGGCTCCATCGGCGTCGTTACCATCAATATGCCGAGGATAGCTTATATGTCCGCCGATGAGGCAGACTTCTACAAGCGCCTCGACAAGATTATGGACATCGCCGCACGCTCATTGAAAGTAAAGCGCGATGTCATCACCAAGCTGCTCGATGCAGGCCTCTACCCCTATACAAAGCGCTATCTCGGCACCTTTGCCAACCACTTCTCCACCATCGGCCTCGTCGGCATGAACGAGGCGGGACTCAACGCCAAGTGGGTCCGTGCCGATATGACCGATCCCAAGTGCCAGGAGTTCACGAAGCAGGTCCTCGACCATATGAGAGAGAGGCTCAGTGACTATCAGGAGAAGTACGGAGACCTGTATAACCTTGAGGCGACTCCCGCCGAGTCCACATCCTACCGTCTTGCCAAGCACGATGTGGAATCCTTCCCCGATATCATCACCGCCGCGGAAGCGGGCGGCACCCCGTACTACACGAACTCTTCCCATCTTCCCGTCAGCTACACCGAGGACATCTTCGAGGCGCTCGATATCCAGGACGATCTCCAGACCCGATACACCTCCGGCACTGTCTTCCACGCCTTCCTGGGTGAGAAGCTCCCCAGCTGGGAGGCTGCGGCGAACCTCGTGCGGAAGATCGCGGAAAACTACAAGCTCCCCTACTACACCATGTCCCCGACCTACTCGGTCTGCAAGAATCACGGATACCTCAACGGGGAACAGTTCACCTGCCCTGAGTGCGGAGAGACCGCCGAAGTGTACAGCCGCATAACCGGATACTACCGTCCGGTGCAGAACTGGAACGTCGGAAAAGCGCAGGAATACAAACAGAGGAAGGAATACGACCTCAGCCATTCAACGCTCCGGCACGAAGGACCGCTCGCCGATGGTGCCATTGTGGAGAAACAGAAGGCTGCGGCAGCGGGTGTTTCAGCAGAACCGAAAGCGGAAGAAAAGCCGGCGGCCGGCGGAAACAGGAATATCCTCTTCGCGACTCCGACCTGCCCTAACTGCCGCATTGCCTGCTCCTATATGGACAAGGCGGGCTTCCCCTATGAGAAGATCATGGCCGAGGAGAATGCCGAGCTCGCTGCGCAGTACGGCGTGAAGCAGGCTCCCACGCTCATCGTCATCAAAGACGGCGGCTTTGAGAAGTACGCCGGAGCGGGAGCCATCAAGGGACTCCTCAACAATCTCTGATATTGCATAAACAGACATGACTGACAGGGGTACCTGATCCGATCGGGTACCCCTGTTTGAGAACAGATAAGAAACTGTGCGGAGGATGCTATATGGGAAAGCGCTCAGTAAAGGAAAACAAGAACATATATCAGATCAGCAGGGAAAACAGAAACCTGACGAGAGATGCCGCGAGCGAGCTGATGGTGTTTTTATCACCGGAGCGCATTGAGAAGATAGAAAGCGGAAAAGTACTGCCGCACCCTGATGAGGTGCTTGCGATGGAGTCCGGCTACCGCGATCCGGAGCTTTGCAACTGGTATTGCACCCACGAGTGCCCCATAGGCATGAAATACGTTCCGGAGGCGAGTCTGCAGGATCTTTCCCAGGTGACGGTCCGGATCATTTCCGCACTTAATGCCATGGAGGCCGAGAAGAACAAGCTGATAGATATCTCGGTGGACGGAAGGGTCAATGATTTCGAACGCAAGGATTTCGACGTGATCCTTGAGAAGATCAGCGCCATCGATAAATCGATTCAGGAACTGCGGATCTGGATCGAGCACGCGGCAAACAACGGCAAGCTCGATGAAGCAGAATAGCGGGCGGAGGGAAACAGAATGTATGATATTATAATAGTAGGCGGTGGCCCGGCGGGGCTCACGGCGGCGACATATGCATGCCGTGCGGGAAAGACCGCGCTTGTGATCGAAAAGAACGCATTCGGCGGACAGATAACCTGGTCGCCGCGGGTAGAGAATTTTCCGTCGTATGTCTCCGTCAGCGGAACAGAGCTCGGGGATAAGCTGCTCGAGCAGGCCATGGAACAGGGAGCGGAGGTGGAGCTCGAAGAGGTCGTCTCCGTGAAGGACAAGGGCGCTTCAAAGACCGTCGTATGTGAATCCGGCGCGGAATTTGAAGGCAGAGCCCTGATCATAGCTGCAGGTGCCAGACCCAGGACCCTCGGTCTGGACAGGGAGGAAGAGCTTACGGGAAGCGGCGTGTGCTTCTGCGCCGTGTGCGACGGGGCTTTCTATTCCGGCAAAGCGGTCGCTGTGAACGGCGGCGGCAACAGCGCCCTGCAGGATGCGGTACTGCTGAGCGAAAAGTGCTCGAAGGTATATCTCATCCACAGACGGGATTCCTTCCGGGGTGAATCGAAGCTCGTGGATGTGCTGAAGGCGAAGAGCAATGTGGAATTTGTACTGAACGCTTCCGTTACAAAACTGCTCGGAGACGATGAGCTCAGCGGCATCCTCGTGGAGCAGGACGGCAGAGAGCGCCGGATAGACATATCCGGCCTGTTCGTGGCGATAGGGCATAAGCCGGATCTGGAGATCTTCTCGGAGCTTGTCGGGCTTGACGGCGCGGGCTATGCCGATTCCGATGAAAGCTGCCTGACAAAGACGGCGGGTGTGTTCGTCGCGGGAGACTGCAGAAAAAAGAGCGTCCGGCAGCTGACGACAGCCGTTGCCGACGGTTCTGTGGCGGCACTTGCCGCCTGTTCGTATCTGGACAGATAAAAGCGACAGGAAAGACCATGGTTCTGGACCCTGCCGGGACCATTTTTTAGAAGGGGTATGAGATGAACAGCAAGCTTCGGAGGGATGCGGAGACCATAGTGAGATCCGCCGTAAATGCCGTCATGCCCGAGGAGGCGGTACGGAAGGCGCTCGCTGGGAAGAGCTTTCCCGGAAAACTGATCCTCATAGCGGTGGGAAAAGCCGCGCCGCGCATGGCGCTGGCCGCTCTGGATGTGCTGCCGGTTCCGCCGGATGCCGGTCTGGTGATCAGCAAGTACGGCCACTTTCCAGAGAATATGCGGGGACTGCGCTGCGTTGAGGCGGGACATCCCGTACCCGATGCCAGCAGCGTGGCCGCCGCGGAAGCGGCCCTGGAACTCACCGGAGACCTGCGCGAGACGGACACGGTGCTCTTCCTGCTCTCGGGCGGAGGAAGCGCCCTGTTCGAAAAGCCGCTCATCCCGCTGGATGAACTGCAGGATGTGACGAATCAGCTGCTCACCTGCGGAGCCGACATTGTGGAGATCAACACGATACGCAAGCGGCTCTCGGGAGTGAAAGGAGGCAGATTTGCCGCGCACTGCGCGCCGGCCAAGGTGGATGCCGTTATTCTGTCCGATATCCTCGGAGATCCGCTGGATATGATCGCTTCCGGCCCGGTGAGCCCCGACAGCGCGACCTGTGAAGACGCGTGCAGAATTGCGGGGAAATATGCGCTCCGGCTCAGTCCGGAAGCGGAGACTCTCCTGCGTGAGGAGACGCCGAAGGTGCTGGACAACGTGGAGACGCAGGTGGTGGGCAGCGTAAGAGAGCTTTGCCGTGCTGCGGAAAAGACCTGCAGAGAGCTTGGATACGAGCCGGTATTCCTTACCGACATGCTCAGCTGCGAAGCTAGAGAGGCGGGACGCTTCCTTGCCTCAATCCTGCGCTCCCAAACCGCGAACGGGAAAAAGCTGGCCTTCCTTGCAGGGGGGGAGACGGTGGTGCACCTTACCGGAAAGGGGAAAGGCGGCCGGAATCAGGAACTGGCACTTGCGGCCTGTGAGGGTCTGCGGGGAATGCGAAACGCCGCGGTCATCAGCGTCGGTTCTGACGGGACCGACGGTCCGACGGACGCAGCGGGAGGCTACTCGGACGGAGACAGCTTTGATGAACTCAAAGCGGCGGGGCTCGATGTACACGCTGTTTTGCAGGAGAACGATGCGTATTACGCTTTGAAAACGGTCGACGGGCTGATTTTTACCGGCCCGACGGGCACGAACGTGAACGACATCGCCATTGCGCTTCTGACATCGGAGGAGTAGACAGTTACAATTATAAGAAGAAGGCGGGAGTTTTGGCTCCCGCCTTCTTCTTATATTATCCCGTAATGTTCAAGCGCTCTGGCGATCCCGGCGTCGTTGTTCGAAGCGGTCACATACGAGGCGTTCTCCTTGATCAGAGGATCCGCGTTTTCCATTGCGACAGAGATCCCGGCAAACTGCATCATGTCCAGATCGTTGAGACCGTCGCCGAAGGCCATCACCTCTGATGGGTACAACCCGAGCCGGCGGCACAGAGCGGCGAGCGCCTGTCCTTTCGTGGCTTCGGCGGAATTGATCTCGATGTTGTTCGGCAGGGAAGTGCTGATGACCAGATCGGGAAAAAGCTGCGGAAGGATGCGAAGCTGACGGAGACGCTCCTCCGGATCCTGGAAATACATCTGCATCTTCTGCACGGGTCCGTTCCGGGCGGTTAGAAAGGCTCTCAGATCGGCGGTGTCCTGCCTTGTTCTCAGGATGTAGGTGTGCAGCATGGCGTTCATCAGCGGTTCGGTAAAGTAATCATCGGCTTTTTCCGCAAAGGAGGCCTCGGTATGGCGCATGTTGTCCGTATAGCAGTCGTACAGAACGTCCAGGGTCTGCATATGATCGAATACCTGCAGCGCCCGGGCAAGCGGAATCTGCGCAGAACAGAGGACTTCATCCTCCCCTGCGTCGTAGACCTCTCCGCCGTTGGTGGTGATGAAATAGCGGGCGGCGAGCTGCGTCCTTACGGGCTCCGGCATGAAGCGGTAGATCCTTCCGCTTGCAGGTACGATCAGAATGTTTTTTTCTGCGGCGGCATTGAGCGCGGAGATGTTGTCCGCGGGGATGTCCTTTCGGTCATCCAGCAGCGTGCCGTCAAGGTCAAATGCGATAAGTCGGATATCCATATTCTCTTCCTGTGTTGTTCAGCTGCCTGTTATTATCCGATGAGCGCTTGTGATTTGCAATAGTTTTTTCCGTTCAGCAGATGTGATTTCAAGTCAAATAGCTGAAAAAAGACAAATAAGCTTGCAAATTATCATAAAATAAGATATCTTATTGCATATTTGAATTTTACTAACGGAAGAACCTGCATTATATTTACGATTGTCGGAGATCCCTATGCAGAATAAAGATATAGAGCTGTTTCTGGAGCTTGTGAAAACGAGAAACATCTCAAAGGCCGCCGAGAATATGTTCATTTCCCAATCAGTCATCAGCACGCGGCTGAAAAGTCTTGAAGATGAGCTCGGATATGCGCTTTTCCACAGAGCCAGAGGAATAAGGGAGATAGAACTCACCCGGCCGGGAAGGGAATTCGTCAGTGTGGCGACCCGTATGCACAACCTGTACGCCGAGGCCGAGCTTCTCCGTCTGCAGACGAGGTATTCTCTGAACATCGCCGCTCCCGAAAGCGTTTACTGTGATTTTCTTGAGCAACTCGTGCTGCGGATCTTCCGGAACGTTCCGGAACTCAGACTCTCCGTTATGATGAAGGACTCCTCCGAGGTGTATGACCTCATGGAGAACGGGCAGATCGACTTCGGATTTGCCTCCTACGAATCGAGCCATTCCAACATAAGGCATGAACCGGTGTTTTCACAGGACGAATGCCTTGTGTTCGGCGGAGAGGACCATCCTGATAAGAATGCCGTATCTCCGGCTGAGCTTGATCCCGAAAAGGAGATCCGGCTCACAGGCGGCAATTTTTCGAATGTAGCCCAGTGGAGAGACGTCTGGTTCGCCGGGCAGGACAGATGCCGGATCATGGTCAATTCCCCGCATATGATCGTCAAGTATCTCGTTGAACCGGGCAGTTGGGCGATACTTCCCCTTGCCACCGCCCGGATGCTTTCAAAGCTCTACGATATCCGGATCTGCGAACTGACGGATGCTCCCGAGAGCAGAAAGATCTATCTTCTACGGCATATAGGGGCCAACAAGGGCTCCGATGATGCCGCGAGAATATTCGAGAAGGAGCTGGAGCTCTATCTCAAGGAAAGAAAAAACAATATCACGGAGGAAAAAGAAAAATGAAGAAAATCATTGCACTGTTACTTACAGCCGTCATGGTCTTCGCTCTTTGTGCCTGCGGCAGCGCATCCACTCCTGCGGCGAGCAGCACGCCTGCTCCTGCATCTGCCGACAAGCCTGCAGATGCGCCCGCACCCGCTTCCGCTGCAGCTCCGTCTGCCAAGCTGACCATGGGCACCGGCGGTGAAGCCGGCACCTATTATGCATTTGGCGGCGTGCTGGGCGGATACGTGACCCAGAATACCGACATTTCCATCAACGTTGTCTCCTCCGGAGGCAGCGCCGCCAACATTACCGGGATCGTAGTCGAAGGAATCTATGACCTTGCCACCGTGCAGTCCGACGTTATGACCTATGCCTACAACGGCACCAACAGCTTCGCTGACAGCGGCGCGCTGAACGGCTTCCGTGTGCTCGGCGGCCTTTATGCCGAGACTGTGCAGATCGTCACCTGCAATCCCGACATCAAGACAGTCGCTGATCTCAAGGGCAAGAACGTCTGTGTCGGTGACGTCGGTTCCGGCACATATTTCAATGCGGTCGACATTCTCGCCGCCTATGATATGACACTTGACGATGTCGTAGCCAAATATGAGTCATTCGGCGCTTCCACGGAGAGCCTGCGTGACGGCAAGATCGACGCCGCCTTCACCACAGCCGGCGCACCCACTCCTTCCATCATAGACCTTGCCACCACCAACAGCGTCTATCTCGTATCTATTGATGACGCCCATATGGGTGCCCTGCTTGAAGCCTGCCCCTGGTACGCTTCCTACACGATCCCTGCCGGTACCTACAACGGCCTTGATGCCGATGCCGTGACTGTTACCGTGAAAGCCACGCTGGTATGCCGTGCTGACCTCGACGACGACGTCGCCTACGAGATCGTATCCACGATCTTCAGCAATACCGGTGCCATCACAGAGCTGCATGCCAAAGGCGCTGAGCTTTCTCTCGACTTTGCCACTGACGGTATCGCCGTTCCCTTTGCCAAGGGCGCTGCCCGCTTCTATGCCGAGAACGGCATCACCGTGGACACGGTCGACTGAAACTAACACATTGATTAATACGGAGCGCCGCTCAGACGAACGGCGCTCCTCGTCCCGTTTTTCGGGACTTCCGTCTTTACCCGATCACCGCTGAGAGGAGTCGCGCTTATGGCACCGACAGACAAGACAAGAGAAAAAGACCTTTCTATTCAGGCTGCTGAAGAAGTTGCTTTTGATCAGGCCGCGATGGACGAGGTCATGCGAAAATATGACCGCGAATCCAACACCCGTATCTGGGAGGGCTGGCAGAAGTGGGCAGTATATGCCATCATGGCGCTCTTCTCCCTGTTCGTGATATACGTGACGCTCTTTGCCACCTGGCTGGACCTGATCCGATACCCGTCCTTCATGGGCGGCGTCCTGCTGATAGGCTATCTTGTTTTTCCCGTGAAAAAGGGTATGCAGAAGGTTAACCACATCCCGTGGTTCGACTGGATCTTGATGCTGGCGGGCACCGCGGCGTTCTTCTATGCCGTAGTGTACGCCAAGGACCTTACTGTGAGGCTTGGTATGGCGCAGATCCGTCCCTATGAGGTCGTGATCGCCGTCGTCGGCATACTGGCAACGCTGGAACTCTGCCGCCGCAGCGTGGGTATTCCGATCCTGTGCGTGGCAGGTGTTTTCCTCATCTACGCGCTTTATTATTACGCTGCCTCCAAAGGGCTCGGGATAGGCCGCGCTGTGCGCAATGTATCCGTCAGCCTGTTCTACAAGGTGCAGGGAGGCGGCATACTGAGCACACCGGTACAGGTTTGCTCGAAGTTTATTATCGTGTTCATCATATTCGGCGCCTTTCTGGAGCGCACAGGAATCTCCCAGTTCTTCATCGATCTGGCCAACTCTCTCGTCGGCCGTTTTTCGGGCGGCCCGGCCAAGGTGGCGGTCATCTCCTCGGCACTGTGCGGCATGGTGTCCGGCTCATCTGTGGGCAATACGGTCACGACAGGCTCGGTCACCATTCCAATGATGAAAAAAACAGGCTATCAGGGCGAATTCGCCGGCGCTGTCGAAGCGGCGGCGTCCACCGGGGGACAGATCATGCCGCCCATCATGGGCGCTGCGGCATTCCTTATGGCGGAATACGTGGGAGTACCTTATTCGAGCATCATCGTCCGGGCGATCCTGCCGGCCATCCTGTATTTCACGGGCATTTTCATAGCAGTCCACCTCGAAGCCAAGAAGCTTGGCCTGCGCGGCATTGAAAAGGAAAAGCTGCCGGTGCTGAAGCTGCTGCTCAAGCGGATCTATCTGCTTCTGCCGCTGGTCATCCTGGTATATCTCGTCTCCTCGGGAAGCAACACGATGGCCTTTGCCGCTGCGATTGCGATACTGTTTGCCGTTACTGTCGCGAATGCCCACCGGGACCCGATCCTCGCATGCATCGGCATCGCTGCTTTACTTGGATATCTGTTTCTCGGACTGACGGGATATGTAAAGCTTGCGCTCCTGCTTGTGGCGATCATCTGCACGGTGATCTGCATGTTCAAGAAAGAGGCCGTGATGACCCCCGCCGTGCTTTTTGACGCGCTTGCAAACGGCGCGAAGAGTTCGGTTACGGTGGCTGCGGCCTGCGGGGTCGCGGGCATCATCGGCGGCTGCATCACGATAACTGGCCTGGCTTCGCAGATCATCACCGCGATTATTACGCTTTCCCACGGTTCGGTACTTATAGCGCTGTTTTTCACCATGCTCTGCTGCATCGTGTTGGGCATGGGCGTGCCGACGACCGCAAACTACTGCATCATGGCATCGACCTGCGCGCCGATCCTGATCCAGCTGGGCATACCGGTTCTTGCGGCGCACTTTTTCGTGTTCTATTTCGGAATAGTAGCGGATATCACACCGCCGGTCGCACTGGCGGCCTATGCCGGCTCAGCAATAGCAAAATCCAATCCGATGAAGACAGGGGTCAATGCGACAAAACTCGCTATCGGTGCTTTCATTGTGCCGTATATCTTTGCCATGAACCCTGCCGTGCTCTTCATTGATACTACTGCTCTCCAGGTCATCCAGATTGTCGTGACCTCGCTGCTGGGGATCTTCGGAGTCGCGGCGGCGATGAACGGATATCTCTTTCGGAAGATGCACTGGATCATACGGGTGATCGCCTGTGCCGGCGGGCTGCTCATGATGGATCCGAAGCTGGTGACCGATATTATCGGAATAGTGATCCTTGTGGTGGTGGTAGTCTGGCAGAAATTCGGCAGAAGGAAAAACGCGGCTGCTGCCTGAGAAAAACTATATATTCGACTCTGTCACGGGTCGGAACACAAAATACGGGGGTGAAAAATGCACCCTCGTATTTTTGTTGAGAACGCACAAAAAGTACACCGAAAATTTTTACAAAATACTGAAAATAATTATTGACAAACAGGGGGTCAGTTGCTATATTAATAGGGCGCGCGCTCAGCGCGTATATGCGATGAAGCGGGAGATTGCTCGCGGAGCTGCGAGGTAACTTCCGTGGAGTATGTCCGGTATCCGGAAGAATTTGCCGGATACACAATCGGGCGGCTGAAACCCTGTCAGATATGCTTGCGTATATCACACGGACGGGAGCTTTGACCGGCTGAAGACAGCCGGTTTGTTTTTCGGACGTGGTTTGATACGCACGGTAGAGTGTATAAGATTTGGTTTCATCCGTACGCATAGAAAAGGCGGCTCCCCAATGGCTGCCGGAAACGTACGAAAAAGGAGAAAACACATGGCAAACACCAAGAACATGATCCGTATCCGCCTCAAGGCATACGATCACCAGCTCATCGACAAGGCCGCCGAGACGATCGTTGAAGCTGCCAAGCGCACGGATGCAAAGGTCTCCGGACCCATCCCCCTGCCGACCAAGACCGAGATCGTCACCATCCTGCGCGCTGTTCATAAATATAAGGACAGCCGTGAGCAGTTCGAGCGCCGCACCCACAAGCGTCTCATTGACATCATGAGCCCCACCTCCAAGACGGTCGAAGCTCTGATGAACCTTGAGGTTCCTGCGGGCGTGGAAATCGAGATCAAGCTGTGATCTCAAAGCACAGACCCTGACCCGTTTTATCCGGAAAAGCCGGAGACCCAATGTCTGCAGCTTGCGAGTGCAGACGGGTTAAGTTGCCAGCCTCCGGGCGCTGAGCGACCCATGCTGGGCAACCAATAACCGAAGGAGGAATATTTAATAATGAAGAAAGCCATAATCGGCAAGAAGGTCGGGATGTCCCAGATCTTCGACGAAACGGGAAAAGTCATTCCCGTGACCATCATTGAGGCCGGCCCCTGTGTGGTCGTCCAGAAAATGACGGAAGAGAAAGAAGGCTACAAAGCCGTTCAGCTCGGCTTCGAAGAAGTCGCTGAAAAGAAACTCAGCCAGCCTGAGCAGGGCCACCTGAAAAAGGCCGGTGTGAGCATGATGAAAAACCTTAAGGAGTTCCGCCTTGAGGACGACAGCAAGCTCGAAGTCGGTGATGTCGTAAAGGCCGACGTCTTCGCTGAGGGAGACAAGGTCGATGTCACGGGTATCAGCAAGGGCAAAGGCTACGCCGGCGTTATCAAGCGCTGGAACCAGGGCCGCACCCCCACCAGCCACGGCGGCGGACCCGTCCACCGTCATGCGGGCTCCATGGGCTCGAGCACCGATCCTTCCCGCATCATGCCGGGAAAGAAGCAGGCCGGCCACATGGGCGTCGAGCAGGTGACTGTTCAGAACCTTGATGTTGTCAAGGTCGACGCGGAACTCAATCTGATCGCCATCCGCGGGGCCGTTCCCGGACCCAAGGGCGGGATCATCTACATCAAAGATACTGTCAAGACCCAGCCCGTCAAGAAGGGCGAAGGCGCCGCTGTCAGTGTCAACCCGCAGAAGGCTTCTGCCCGTGTCAACCCGCAGAAGGCGTCCGCGAGGACAAAATAAGGAAAGGAGAGCATCATAAATGCCTAAAGCGAATGTTTTCAATATGGCAGGCGAGAAGATCGGCGAGATCGAGCTCTCCGAAGCCATTTTCGGCATTGAGCCGAACAAGAGTGTCCTGCATGACTACGTCAAGATGCACCTTGCAAATTGCCGTCAGGGCACCCAGAGCGCTCTCACCAAGGGCGAAGTCGACTTCACGACCAAGAAGCCCTGGCGTCAGAAGGGTACCGGCCGCGCCCGCGCCGGGTATGCGGGATCTCCCGTATGGACCCACGGCGGCGTAGCGTTCGCACCCAAGCCGCGCGATTACAGCTACAGCCTCAACAAGAAGGTCAAGCGTCTGGCTCTCAAGTCCGCTCTGTCCGCAAAGGCTGCCGAGGATGAGATCATCGTGGTCGATTCCATCGCGATGGACGAGATCAAAACCAAGACCTTCAAGACCTTCCTTGAGAAGATCGGCGTCAGCGGAAAGGCCCTCGTCGTCACCGAGAACGTTGACGGCAATGTCGTGAAATCCGCCCGCAACCTCGCAGGTGTCACCACCACCTTTGCGAACATCCTTGACCCCTACATGATTCTTACCGGCGGCAAGCTTGTTGTAGATAAGGCTGCGCTTGCCAAGATCGAGGAGGTGTACGCCTGATGAGAACAGCATATGATATAGTCATCCGCCCGATCATCACCGAGCAGTCCATGGAAGACCTGGACATCAAGAAGTACGCTTTTGAAGTGGCGAAGGACGCCAACAAGATCGAGATCAAGAAGGCCGTCGAGGAGATCTTCGGCGTAAAGGTCATCAAGGTCACCACCACGAACGTCCCCGGAAAGAAGAAGAGAACCGGAGCCTATCCCTACGGAATGACTCCTTCCTGGAAAAAGGCCGTTGTTAAGCTCAGTGCCGATTCCAAGGACATCGAGATCTTCGAAGGCATGGCATAAGGAGGATTGAAGAATGTCTATCAAAACATACAAACCCACCACTCCTGCCAGAAGACAGATGACAGTCTCCGGATTTGACGGAGTCGAGAAGCATGTCAAGCCTGAAAAGAGCCTGCTGGCGCCTCTCAAGAAGCATTCCGGACGCAACAGCTACGGACGCATCACCGTACGTCATCAGGGCGGCGGGAACAGACAGAAATACCGTATAATCGATTTTAAGCGCAACAAGCTCGACATGAACGCCACCGTGCTCCGCATTGAGTATGATCCCAACCGCAGCGCGTTCATCGCCCTGTGCGAGTATGAAGACGGCGAGCGCCGCTACATTCTTGCTCCGGTCGGTCTGAACAAGGGTGATGTGATCATATCCTCTGCGAACGCCGACATCAAGCCCGGCAATGCGCTTCCTCTCACCAATATCCCTGTCGGCACGATCATCCACAACATTGAGCTCTACCCCGGCAAGGGTGCCCAGCTCGTCCGGTCCGCAGGTGTTGCCGCTCAGCTGATGGCCAAGGAGAACGGAATGGCGACCGTACGCCTTCCCTCCGGTGAGATGCGCAAGGTCCGCCTCGACTGCTTCGCAACGATCGGTCAGGTCGGAAACATCGACCATGCCAATATCCATATCGGCAAGGCCGGCCGCAAACGTCACATGGGTATCCGCCCGACAGTCCGCGGTTCCGTCATGAACCCGGTCGATCACCCCCACGGCGGTGGTGAAGGCAAGTCCCCCGTCGGCCGTCCCGGCCCTGTAACTCCCTGGGGCAAGCCTGCACTCGGTTACAAGACCCGCAAGACGAAGAACCAAACCGATAAGTTCATAGTCAAGCGCCGCAACGCGAAGTAAGGAGGGAACAGTAAATGAGCAGAAGTTTGAAAAAAGGCCCCTTCGCCGCTCCCGAGCTGCTGAAGAGAGTCGATGAAATGAACAAGAGCGGAAACAAGGCCGTTATCAAGACCTGGTCCCGCGCGTCCACCATATTCCCGTCCTTCGTTGGACATACCATCGCGGTCCATGACGGTCGCCGCCATGTTCCCGTGTACGTCACCGAAGACATGGTCGGACACAAGCTCGGCGAGTTTGCTCCCACCCGTACCTTCCGCGGTCACTCCGGCGGAAAGACCGGCAAGTAAGGAGGAGAAAACATGGACGAAAAGAAAATAGCCCGTGCGGAACACAGATACGCACGCATTTCTCCCCGCAAGGTCGAGATTATCTGCGACATGATCAGAGGCAAGGATGCTGATGTCGCGCTCGCTCTCATGGAGAACACTCCGAAAGCCGGATGCGAGCTCATGATCAAGGTGCTCAAGAGCGCCATGGCGAACGCCGAGAACAATTTTGAGATGGATCCCGACAACCTCTATGTCTGCCAGACCTACGCCACCGCAGGTCCCATCCTCAAGAGAGGCATGCCGAGAGCACAAGGACGTATGTACCGCATCAACAAGCGCACCAGTCATATCATGATTGCTGTCGCTGAGAAAGAATAAGGGAAGGAGGCAGAATTATGGGACAGAAAGTTAATCCTCACGGACTTCGTGTAGGCGTCATCAAGGACTGGGATTCCAGATGGTACGCCAGAGAAGACAAGGTCGGCGATCTCGTGGTCGAAGACTTCAACATCCGCAAATATCTTAAGAAGACCCTCTATTCCGCCGGTGTTCCCACTATCGAGATAGAGCGTGACAACGCAAAGGTCCGCATCTATATCCACTGCTCCAGACCGGGCGTGGTAATAGGCAAGGGCGGCCAGGAGATCGAGCGTCTCCAGAGCGAAGTCTCCAAGATGATCGGCAAGCCGGTCGCGATCTCGATCATCGAGGTCCGCACTCCCGATACCAACGCACAGCTCGTCGCAGAGAATATCGCCCAGCAGCTTGAGAAGCGCATCGGCTTCCGCCGCGCCATCAAGAATGCCATCGGCCGCGCGATGAGAATGGGTGCCCGCGGTATCAAGGTCAAATGCGGCGGCCGTCTCGGCGGCGCCGAAATAGCCAGAAGCGAGTGCTATCACGAGGGGACCATTCCCCTGCAGACGATCCGCGCCGATATCGATTACGGTTTTGCCGAGGCCAGCACGACCTACGGACGTATCGGTATCAAGGTCTGGATCTACAAAGGCGAAGTCCTCTCCCAGACCCTGCGCACCACCCCGCGCACGATGGATCTCAACAAGCCCCAGGGCGAGCGCCGCCGCAGAGACGACCGCCGTCCGGGCGACCGCCGTCCCGGCGGATACAACCGCGACAACCGCGGTGGCAGCTTCGGCGACCGCCGTCCGGGCGGATACAACCGCGACAACCGCGGACCCCGTCCCGCAGCTCCCGCCAAGGAAGGAGGCAATGACTGATGTTAATGCCTAAAAGAGTTAAATACCGCAGAGTTCAGCGCGGCCGCATGAAGGGCAAAGCCACCCGCGGCAACACTGTTACCTACGGTGAGTTCGGCCTTGCCGCACAGGAGCCCGGATGGATCACGTCCAACCAGATTGAAGCAGCCCGTATCGCCATGACGCGTTATACAAAGCGCGGCGGCCAGGTCTGGATCAAGATCTTCCCCGACAAGCCCGTTACCTCCAAGCCCGCCGAGACCCGTATGGGTTCCGGTAAAGGATCTCCGGAGTACTGGGTCTCCGTTGTAAAACCCGGCAGAGTGATGTTTGAGATCGCCGGCGTCCCTGAAGAGACTGCCCGCGAGGCTCTCCGCCTTGCCAGCCACAAACTGCCCATCAAGACCAAGATCGTTGCGAAGGGCACCGAGACTGAGAACGGTGGTGAATAAGATGAAGGCAAACGAAATACGCTCAATGTCAGTTAACGAGCTGGAAAGCAAGCTCGTCGACCTGAAGAAGGACCTGTTCATGCTCCGTATGCAGCATGCCACCAATCATCTTGACAACCCCAACAAGATCACCGCTGTGCGTCGTGACATCGCCCGTGTCAAGACCGTGCTGCGCGAGAAACAGAACTGAGGAGGGTAGATAAAATGAGTGAAAACAGAACTACTTCCCGTAAGGTCCGCGTAGGCAAGGTCGTATCCGACAAAATGGACAAGACTGTGGTCGTCACCGTTGAGGACCGCGTTGCCCACAAGACCTATAAGAAGATCATCGGAAGAACCTATCGCCTGAAGGCCCATGACGAGAACAACGAATGCCGCGTCGGCGACATCGTTCGCGTGATGGAGACCCGTCCGCTCTCCAAGGATAAGAGATGGCGTGTGGTCGAGATCGTTGAGAAGGCTAAGTAAGGAGGCTCCGGAATGATACAGCAGGAAACTTATCTGAAGGTTGCCGACAATACCGGCGCCAAAGAACTCAAATGCATCCGTGTGCTCGGCGGTTCCAAGCGCAAATATGCCAGCATCGGAGATGTCGTCGTCTGCTCTGTCCGCAAGGCAGCTCCGGGCGGCTCGGTAAAGAAGGGTGATGTCGTCAAGGCAGTCATCGTCCGCACCGTAAAGCCTGTCCGCCGCGCAGACGGCACATACGTACGTTTTGATGAGAACGCTGCAGTCCTCATCAACACAGGAGACAAAAACCCGCGCGGAACCCGTATCTTCGGACCGGTCGCCCGTGAGCTCCGTGACAAGGAATATATGAAGATCCTGTCACTTGCTCCCGAAGTGATTTAATGGAGGTCACACAGAATGAAGATAAAGAAAGATGATAAAGTTGTCGTTCTGGCCGGAAAGGACAAAGGCAAGCAGGGCAAGGTCCTCATTGCCGATCCCAAAGGCGGCAAGGTTGTTGTCGAGGGAGTCAATGTTGCCACCAAGCATCAGAAACCCCAGGGACAGAATCGTGAGGGCGGCATAATCAAGATCGAGACCCCGATCTATGTCAGCAAGGTGCAGCTCGTCTGCCCGAAATGCGGCAAGGGGACCCGTGTGGGATATAAGCTTGCCGACGGCAAGAAGGTCCGCGTCTGCAAAAAGTGCGGAGCCGAAATCTGAGAAAGGAGTTGCTCACTATGACAAGAATGAAGAAAAAATATGTTGAGGAAGTTGCTCCTGCTCTGATGGAGAAGTTCCAGTACAAATCCACTATGCAGATCCCCAGGCTCGACAAGATCGTGGTATCCGTCGGTTGCGGTGACTGCAAGGACAACGCGAAGGCACTCGAAGCCGTTATCAAGGACATCTCCGCCATCACCGGACAGCATGCCGTTGCGACGGTCGCAAAGAAGTCCGTTGCGAACTTCAAGCTTCGTGAAGGCATGAAGGTCGGCGTGAAGGTCACCCTTCGCCAGGACCGTATGTGGGAGTTCCTTGACAGACTGTTCAACGTCGCTCTGCCCCGTGTCCGCGACTTCCGCGGCATCTCCGCAGACGCGTTTGACGGCCGCGGGAATTACAGCCTCGGCCTGAAGGAGCAGATCATATTCCCCGAGATAGAGTACGATAAGATCGAAAAGCTTCGCGGCATGAACATTGCCATCACTACGACGGCACAGACTGACGAAGAAGCCCGCGAGCTGCTCAGACTTCTGGGCGCTCCGTTTGTGAACTGAGGAGGAGTAAGAAAATGGCAAAGAAATCGATGATTTTAAAGCAGCAGGCTCCTGCCAAGTACTCAACGCGTAAGTATAACCGCTGCAAGATCTGCGGCCGTCCCCACGCGTATCTCCGCAATTACGGCATCTGCCGTATCTGCTTCCGCGAACTGGCCTACAAGGGACAGATCCCCGGCGTCCGCAAGGCAAGCTTCTGACCGTTATGACTGCGGGAGCGCTGCTCCCGCACCATATAAACCGCGGCGAAAGGCCGTGGCCAATCAAGTATTGGCATGGAACCTCGCCGCCGAAACTGCCTCACGGCAGTAACTCTAAAACAGGAGGATAAACTACATGCAGATCACAGATCCCATTGCCGACATGCTCACCCGTATCCGCAATGCCGGCACAGCAAAGCACGAAACAGTCGATGTCCCTGCTTCCAAGATGAAGAAGTCCATCGCCGAGATCCTTCTCAATGAAGGTTACATCAAGAACTACCAGGTCATTGATGACGGCACCCAGGGCATCATCCGCATCACCCTCAAGTACCTGCCCGGCAAAGAGAAGGCCATCCAGGGTCTCCGCCGCGTCAGCAAACCCGGTCTCCGCGTGTATGCAGGCGCCGATGAGCTCCCCCGCGTTCTCAGAGGACTGGGCATCGCAATCATCTCCACATCCAAGGGCGTTATGACCGACAAGGAAGCACGCAAGCAGAATGTCGGCGGCGAGGTCCTTGCGTTCGTATGGTAAGGGAGGAACGGAAATGTCAAGAATAGGAAGAGCTCCCATCACCATTCCCGCAGGCGTTGAGATTAAGGTCGACGAGCACAACCACATCACCGTGAAGGGCCCGAAAGGCACCCTCGAGCGTGATCTCGTGCCCCAGATGAAAGTTGAAGTCAATGCCGGCGTACTTACGGTTTCCCGTCCGGACGATACCAAGGAGAACCGCTCTCTCCACGGCCTCACCAGAACCCTGGTGGACAACATGGTCGTCGGAGTGACCAAAGGCTTCGAGAAGAAGCTTGAGGTGAACGGAGTCGGTTACCGTGCGGCAAAGGAAGGAAAGAATCTGGTCATGAACCTCGGCTATTCCCATCAGGTGATCATGCCCGAGACCGATGACATCCAGATCGAGGTCCCCGATGCCAACCACATCACGATCAAAGGTATCGACAAGCAGAAGGTCGGCCAGTTTGCAGCAGAAGTTCGTGGAAAGAGACCTCCCGAGCCTTACAAGGGCAAGGGCATCAAGTATGACTACGAAGTTGTCCGCCGCAAAGAAGGCAAGACCGGCGCCAAGTAAACGGAGGTATGCCTGAATGATTAAAAGACCTGATACAAAAGGACAGCGCATCAAGCGCCATAACAGAGTACGCGGCAAGATCTCCGGCACTGCCGAAAGACCCCGCCTCTGCGTATTCCGCAGCGAAAACAACATCTATGCCCAGATCATCGATGATGTTGCCGGCAACACTCTCGTTGCCGCATCCTCGGTAGAGAAGGGTTTTGAAGGCGGCGGAAACTGTGAAGCCGCGAAAAAGGTCGGTGCAGCCATTGCCGAGCGCGCTCTTGCAAAGGGCATCGAAGACGTGGTGTTTGACCGCGGCGGCTATATTTACCACGGCCGTGTCAAGGCTCTTGCAGAGGGTGCCCGTGAGGGCGGCCTCAAGTTCTGAGGAAGGGGGAAGAATCAATGGCTTATAATAATGACAGAAGAGATCGCCGCAGCAGAGAAGAGGCTGCAGCTCCCGAGTTCATCGAGAAGGTCGTTTCCCTCAACCGTGTCAGCAAGACCGTCAAGGGCGGACGCGTAGCCAAGTTCTCGGCACTGTGTGTCGTGGGCGACGGCAAAGGCCGCGTCGGCTACGGAATGGGCAAGGCCAACGAAGTTTCCGAGGCTATCCGCAAGGGACTTGAGGATGCCAAGAAGAACATCACCAACGTCACCCTTTCCGGAACCACCATCCCCCATGAAGTTATAGGCGAGTTCGGCGCAGGCCGTGTTCTGCTCAAGCCCGCACCGGAAGGCACCGGCGTCATCGCCGGCGGCGCCGTTCGTGCAGTGGTCGAGGCAGCCGGCATCAAGAATATCCGTACAAAATGCCTTCGCACCAACAATCCTGCAAACGTTGTCGCTGCAACGATGGAAGGCCTGAAGTCCCTTCGTGACGCAGCCCAGGTCGCTGTGGTCAGAGGCAAGGCCCCCGAAGAGATCCAGGGTTAAGGAGGGCGTGACATGGCTAATCTCAGAATCAAGCTTGTTAAGAGCCTCAACGGCAGAAATGACAAGCACATCGCTACGGCTAAATCCCTTGGTCTGCACAAGGTCGGAAATGAGACCGTGCAGCCTGACAATCCCCAGACCCGCGGCAAGATCGCCAAGATCGGCTATCTGGTCCAGGTTACAGAAGAATAAGGAGGGCAAAGAGAATGTATATTCATGATCTTTCTCCCGTCCCCGGCTCCACCCACGTTGACAAACGCAAGGGCAGAGGCCACGCCACCGGCAACGGCAAGACCGCAGGCCGCGGCCATAAGGGCCAGAAGGCACGCAGCGGCGGCGGAACGAGGATAGGCTTCGAAGGCGGCCAGATGCCTCTGGCGCGCCGTGTGCCCAAGAGAGGATTCAACAACATCTTCGCGAAGCCTCTGGATACCGTCAATGTATCCGCACTCGAAAAATTCGAGAACGGAGCGGTCGTTGATGCGCAGGCTCTGCTCGATGCAGGCATCCTTTCCAAGTGCACCTACGGTGTGAAGGTTTTAGGAAATGGTGAGATCACCAAAAAACTGACAGTCAATGCTGCTGCTTTCTCCGAAACCGCAAAACAGAAGATCGAAGCGGCCGGCGGAAAGGCAGAGGTGGTATAAGTGCTTCAGACTTTACGTAATGCATGGAAGATTGAAGAGCTCCGCAAGAAAATCATCTTCACTCTCGTCATTATCCTGCTTTACCGTATAGGCAGCGCGATCCCCGTTCCTTTTATCAACACTGAACAACTGACAGCATTTTTCACATACAGGTCGAACACAGTGCTCGGTCTGCTCAACGTCTTGAGCGGCAGCGCGCTGTCACAGGCGACGATATTCGCCCTGTCGATCCAGCCCTATATCAACGCATCCATTATCATCCAGCTGCTCTGCATAGCCATTCCTGCGCTTGAGCGGATGAGCAAGGACGAGGGCGAGGAAGGTAAAAAGAAGATCGCGGCGATCACGCGCTACTCCACGGTCGGTATCGGCCTCCTGCAGGGATTTGCATACTATATGCTCATCCGGAACAACAATCTGCTGCAGGCTGATGCAGCCACCAATATCTGGGCTGCGATCGTCATCATCCTCACGTTTACCTCGGGCTCCGCGCTAATCATGTGGCTCGGCGAGCAGGTGACGGAGCACGGCATCGGAAACGGCATCTCCATCATCCTTTTCGCCAGCATCATCTCCAGACTCCCCACCAGCATTATTTCGACGATCCGGAATATTGGACCGAATGAAGGAGACCTGAGATGGTGGACGGCGGTGCTGATGTATATCGGCGCCATCCTGATGGTGGTTCTGATCGTGTTCGTCAACGACGCGGAGAGAAGGATACCGGTCCAGTACGCCAAGAGAGTCGTTGGCCGCAAGATGTACGGCGGACAGAGCACACACCTTCCCATGAAGGTGAATATGTCCGGTGTCATGCCGGTCATTTTCGCCCAGTCCATCGCCTCCATCCCGGCGACCATCGCGGCCTTCACCGGAAAAGAAGACGGATGGCTTCTCAGGGCCTTTGATACGAGTTCGATCACATATGCGATCATCTACTTCCTGCTGATCATCTTTTTCGCCTACTTCTATTCGACCATCCAGTTCAATCCCGTAGAAGTGGCGAACAATCTGAAGAAGAACGGCGGCTATATCCCGGGCTTCCGTCCCGGCAAGCCGACCAGCGAGTTTATCCAGAAGGTCCTGAACAAGATCACCCTGTTCGGCGCGATCTATCTCGGTATAATCGCTGTGACCCCGATCCTTATTTCGCACTTCAGTCCCTCGTCCAAGCTCACGGGTCTTTCCCTGGGCGGAACATCCATCATCATCGTGGTCGGCGTCGCGCTTGAGACGATCCGGGCTCTCGAGGCTCAGATGCTCATGCGCAACTACAAGGGCTTCCTTGATTGAGAAAGGGTACTTTTGCTATGAGACTTATACTTCTGGGCGCCCCGGGCGCAGGAAAAGGTACTCAGGCGGAGATACTCAGCAGAGAGCTGAAGATACCCACCATATCCACCGGGAATATCCTTCGCGCAGCAATGCGTGAAGGAACTCCCGTAGGTGTACAGGCAAGATCCTATGTGGATGCCGGGAAACTGGTCCCTGACGAGGTCATTATCCGGATCGTTCAGGATCGTCTGTCTCAGCCTGACTGTGAAAACGGATTTATCCTTGACGGATTCCCGCGCACGATTCCTCAGGCGGAGGCTATGGAGCAGTACGGGATCGATATCGACCGCGCACTCTCCATCGAGATCGAAGATGAGACGATCGTCAGCCGCATGAGCGGCAGACGGACCTGCAGGGAATGCAGCCAGACATTCCACATAGTATCCAATCCCCCAAAGCAAGAGGGCATCTGTGACTTCTGCGGCGGCCAACTGATCATCCGCAAGGATGACGCTCCGGAGACAGTCAGGGCCCGGCTTGAGGTCTATCATAAGGAAACCGAGCCGCTCAAGGCTTTTTACAGCAGCCGCGGGAAGCTCGCATCGGTCGATAATCAGCCCACAATCGAGGCCACGACGGCCGAGATACGGAAAGCGCTGGAGATCTGATGGCAGAGCCGATCTATATCAAATCTCCCAGTGAGATAGAACTGATGCGGCAGGCCGGAAAGATCACGGCAGGAGCGAGGACGATCGCCCGGCAGGCGGTCCGTGACGGGATAAGCACGAAGCAGATCGACAGACATGTTCATGATTTCATCACAAAGAACGGCGCATACCCCACTTTCCTGAACTATAACGGTTTTCCGGGAAGCGCGTGCGTGTCCGTGAACGATGAAGTGATCCACGGGATCCCGGGAAAACGGATCGTCCGGGACGGCGATATCGTATCGCTGGATGTCGGAGCGACCTTTAAAGGCTTCGTAGGTGACTGCGCGGGGACCTTCCCCTGCGGGGAAGTCAGTGAAGAGGCCAGGCGGCTGATAGAAGTCACCAGACAGAGTTTTTTTGAAGGCATCAAATATGCCAGAGTCGGTTATCGCATTTCCGATATTGGAGCGGCGATACAGGAATATGTGGAGAGCCACGGCTATTCCGTTGTCCGCGATTATGTGGGTCACGGGGTAGGCAAGACGCTCCACGAGGCTCCGGAGGTCCCCAATTTCAAGGCGGAGAGAAAATTCCTCGCCAGAACGGGAAACCCCAGACTGGTCAAAGGCATGACGATAGCGGTGGAACCGATGGTCAATGCCGGAGACTGGCCGATCAAGGAACTCTCGAACGGATGGACCGTAGTAACAGCGGACGGATCTCTCTCGGCGCACTATGAGAACACGATCCTCATCACGGACGGTGAGCCGGAGATCCTCACAATGGCGGACGACATATGAGATCTACATGATGAGACAGCTACTTTGGAGGGAAAAGTATTGGCAAAAGACGATGTAATCGAGTTAGAGGGCACGGTGGTCGAATCCCTGCCCAACACGACATTCAGGGTTGATATCGGCAACGGACACATCATTCTGGCCCATATCTCCGGAAAGCTGAGGATGAACTTCATCAGGATCCTTCCCGGCGACAAGGTCACGGTACAGATGTCACCGTATGATGTGACAAGAGGCAGAATAACCTGGAGAAGCAAGTAGGAGGTAACAACAAATGAAAGTCAGACCTTCCGTGAAGCCCATGTGCGAGAAATGCAAAATCATCAAGCGCAACGGCAAAGTCATGGTTATTTGCGAGAACCCCAAGCATAAACAGCGTCAGGGCTGATCGCAGAACAGAGAGCATACTCTCAAAAAGCGCATATCATTTTAAATAACCGCATGTTTCGAAGGGCTCCCCGCCGGCAACCAAGGCCGGCACGCTTAGAGGGCGTCCGGCGGGAATAAGCTCCCGAACATCCAGTGCGGAAAACAACAGATTATCGAAAGGAAAACTGTATATGGCACGTATAGCCGGCGTTGACCTGCCCAGAGACAAGAGAATAGAGATCGGTCTTACCTATGTCTACGGTATCGGCAGAACCAGCGCGAAGAAAATTCTTGAAATGACCGGCATCAATCCGGACACCCGCGTGAAAGACCTCACCGAAGAGGAAGAATCCAAGCTTCGTGAGTGCATCGACAAGAACTTCATCGTTGAAGGCGACCTTCGCCGCCAGACTGCACTCGATATCAAGCGTCTTACCGAGATCGGCTGCTACAGGGGCCTCCGCCATCGCCGCGGCCTTCCCGTACGCGGACAGAGAAGCAAGACCAACGCACGTACCCGCAAGGGTCCGAAACGCACTATCGCGAATAAGAAGAAGTAAGGAGGGATATGGATCATGGCAGCAGCTAACAACAAGAAAAAAGTCGTCAGAACTCGCAGAAGAGAGCGCAAGAACATCGAAAAGGGCCAGGTTCATATCAGCTCTTCTTTCAACAACACGATGGTCACCGTGACCGACACTCAGGGCAATGCCATTTCCTGGGCATCAGCCGGAGGACTCGGCTTCCGCGGAAGCAAGAAATCTACCCCCTTCGCGGCATCCGAAGCTGCAGAGACCGCAGCGAGAGCCGCTATGGAACACGGTCTGAAGACGGTTGAAGTCTTCGTCAAGGGACCGGGCTCCGGCCGTGAGGCCGCGATCCGCGCCCTGCAGACCGCAGGTCTTGAAGTTACGATGATCAAGGACTGCACGCCCATTGCACACAATGGCTGCCGTCCTCCGAAGCGTCGTCGTGTCTGATCGAAGGAGGTAACAGAACATGGCAAGATATACAGAAGCGGTATGCCGTCAGTGCCGCAGAGAAGGCGTAAAGCTTTTCCTGAAGGGCGACAAGTGCTACAGCGAAAAATGCCCCATGAACAGCAGGGCATTTGCTCCCGGTCAGCATGGCCAGGGGCGTTCCAAGAACTCCGAGTACGGCCAGCAGCTCCGTGAGAAGCAGAAGGCCAAGAAGTTCTACGGCGTTCTGGAGAATCAGTTCCGCAGCTATTTTGAGATGGCAGAGCGCCGTCCCGGACAGACCGGCGAAAACCTTCTCAGCATCCTCGAGAGCAGGCTTGACAATGTCGTTTACCGTCTCGGCTTTGCTATGAGCCGTGCGGAAGCGCGTCAGATGGTGAGTCACGGGCATGTCACCGTGAATGGCCGCAAGGTCAACATCCCCAGTTATCAGGTCAAGCCCGGAATGATCGTCGCGCTCAAGGAGACCAGCCGCGGTATTGAGAAGATCAAGGCAAACATTGAGGCGAACGCATTCCGTCCCGCACCCAAGTGGCTTGAGTACGATGCCAATAATCTGCTCGCCAAGGTGGTCGCAGTCCCGGCAAGGGAAGATATCGATCTGCCGATAGAAGAGCGTCTTATCGTTGAGTTGTACTCTAAGTGATTTAGATACCCTCAAATACGCAGTCCATTTTGCAGGCTGCCCTGTATGGGCATAAGAATTACAAGGAGGGTTACTTTTAAAATATGATAGAAATACTGAAGCCGCATATTGAATGCATCGAGCCGCTCAACGACACCGCATACGGTAAGTTCATTGTTGAGCCTCTCGAACGCGGATACGGTACCACTCTCGGGAACTCTCTTCGCAGAGTATTGCTGTCCTCATTGCCCGGAACCGCATGCGTATCCATCAAGATCGCCGGTATCCAGCATGAGTTTTCGACCATTCCCGGAGTAAAGGAAGACGTGACAGAGATCGTTCTGAATGTGAAGAGCATCATTGCCCGTCTTTACAGCGAAGGCGTAAAGACTGTCTATGTCGAGGCAAGCGGCGAGGGCGTCGTTACTGCCGGAGACATCAAGGCAGACGCTGAGGTCGAGATCCTGAACCCGGAGCAGCCGATAGCCACTCTCGGTCCGGACGGAGCCATCAGCATGGAGCTCGTGTTCGATCACGGAAGAGGCTATGTCTCTGCCGAGAGGAACAAGAACGCGCAGACTCCGATCGGAACCATCCCCGTCGACTCCATCTACACTCCCGTGCTCAAGGTCAATTATTCGGTAGAGAATACCCGTGTCGGGAACCAGACCGATTATGACAAACTCACACTGGAAGTCTGGACGGACAAGACGATGACTGCCCGTGAAGCGCTTTCACTCGGTGCAAAGATTCTTTGCGACCACTTCACACTTTTCACGGATCTGTCGGACAACCTCGGTAATGACTCGATGATCGTGGAGCCGGTAAAAGATGAGCCGGATACGATCCTGAAGATGACGATCGAGGAGCTGGATCTGTCTGTGAGAAGCTTCAACTGCCTCAAACGTGCCAATATCAATACTGTAGAAGACCTTGTAAGCAAAACTCAGGATGAGATGATCAAGGTCCGCAACCTCGGCCGCAAGTCCCTTGAAGAAGTCATTCAGAAGCTGGCAATGCTGGGACTTTCTCTGGCGTCAGAGGATTAAAGGAGGAAAAGCAATATGCCCGGAACAAGAAAACTCGGCAAGACAAGCGCTCAGCGCAAAGCTATGCTCCGCCAGCAGGTCACTGATTTCCTGGACCTCGGCCGCATGGAGACCACCGTTACCCGCGCCAAAGAGATAGCTCCCATGGCCGAGAAAATGATCACCCTCGGAAAAGCGAAGGATCTCGCATCCTATCGTCAGGCTCTCGGTTTTATAACCAGAGAGGATGTAGCGAAAAAGGTGTTTGACGAGATCGCGCCGAAATATGCAGACCGCAACGGAGGCTACACCCGCATCACCCGTACGGGCGTCCGCCGCGGAGACGCCGCCGAGACCGCAGTGATCGAGCTGGTCTGACCGGCACAGCAGCAACCAATCAAAAGAAAGCCGCAGCACTGTAAAAGTGCTGCGGCTTAAAACGTTTTACGCTATATGCAGGATCAGTCTACGGGCCTCGGCGGCATCTTGGAAGGATCCACATTGGACGCATTTTCGCCGGGGTAATCGATAGGGATACCGGTGCGGCCGGGGGCAATAAATTTATAGCACTCAAAGTAGAATCCGGCCTGTTTGGAGAAATCAAGATAACTGTAGTCCATGAGGCCGCCCATTCCCTGCCCGCGTACGTAGGTCCCGCCGCCGGCTTCCTCTCCGAACTGGCGGACTTCCGCATAGCCTTCTTCTGTCTCAAAGGCGAGGTGATGCAGGCCGCTTCCGTGTTTATCCACCCATTCTTTCTGAGGGCAGGGCTGCAGAGGCTGAATGAGCTCGAATTCCATGCCGAAAGCCTTGGTAATCGCGATTCTGACGGGGGGCTCCGTATAGGACACGCCATTGAGGGTCATCCCGTTCGGAGAGGCGTCGTTGACTTCCCAGCCGCCGATACCGAGATTCTCCTCGTAAAATTTGACCATTTCATCCACATTCTCAACAAGAAGACCGATCTGAAGAAGCTTTTTGATTTTGATTCCCATTTTTCCGTTTTCCTTTCTTTTATTACCAGTATATCGGTTTGAGTACCTGATGCACATAATAGGCATCCAGAGCCATGGAAGCGAGCAGGTCGGGAGTGCCGTCGTCTTCGATGGATACCCAGCCCTTGAATCCGTGCTTCTTCATAAGCTCCCAGAGACCGGGAAAGTCAAGAACGCCCTGGCCCGGCTCCCAGAACCAGCGGTGGCCGTCCTCCTGGATTTCCACGTTGGCGCTGTAGCGGATGCTGTCGGCAAGCTTTGGATCTGCGGTGTCCTTGAGATGGAAGCCGCACATTCTCTCGTGATAATCGTCATAGAACTTCAGGAGATCTTCACCGATGATGGAGATCTGGGCTGTGTCGAGATAGTACCAGGTGTAGCGAGGATCCGTCACTTCAAGGAGATAGCGATGATTGTCCTTGTTGATCGAGCAGAAGAACTCGTTATGGATGCCAAGGCGAACACCATGGTCGACAGCATACTCGCCGATCGCATCAAGGACCTTGCCGACGTTCCGCACTTCTTCGGGAGAGAGCGGATGTCCGACACTGGCATAGTCGTTGTTGGGGCAGGTACCCATGGTCTCCCCGCCGAATCTGGCGATGAGGTCCACGGCGTTTTTGCCGGCCTGGACCTGTGCGTCAAAGTTTTCAGCTATGTGCGCGCCGGATACGCCGTGGAACATACCGCTGATTGCCAGCCCGTGATCCGCTGCAAAATCTTTGAAATTCTCCGGGGTACCAAACAGAGCCATCATCTCGTGCATATCCCACGGAGCGAGCTCTATCCCGTCGTAGCCGAGAGCTTTGTGGTATTTCAGGATGCGGTCCCAGTCCTGAAAATAGACCAGGTTGGATTTGTCCTCATAATAATAGTCACGAAAGTTGTCAATCTTCTTGTATGGAATAGTCTTCCAGTGGTTCATATGTGAAAGCCTGATATTTGCCATAACTTCTCCAATCTGCCGTAATAGGCCTGTTATTTAGTGTTCGGAAAAAACTTATTCGGGAAGCTTTGTTTTAATGTAGTAACGTGCGCGAAGAATCGAACGACAGATATCATAGGAATTTCTGGCCGTTACGATTACGTGGCCTTTATAGCCGACTTCGTTCAAAACGGCCTCGATCTTCGGAAAATTGACGTTCCCATCGCCGAGATCACGGTAGACTTTCGTTGCTTTGACAGACGGAAATTCCGGATTCATCTGCCGGTAGCATTCCTGATCGTCTTCAAAAGCTGTATCAGAGTAATGGACTACTCCGACGAGATCGGGATTTGCCTTGATCACACAGGCAGGGCAACAGCCAGCAATCTTGTATTCCGCCGTGTCTATGTCCAGATAGACCTTTTCCTTCAGGCCCTTGACGAAATCAACGATCTTGTCCCCGCGGAGAAGACCGTAGAATTCGTTTTTCAGGCAGAATTTAATACCCTTGCCGTTGGCATAGGCGGCAAGCTTCTCCACCGCTTCGGCAGTTCCCTTGAGAACCGCTTCGGCACCCTTTTCAAAATCAGCGCCGTAAGCTGCTTCCACCTCGCCGATCTTTGGAGTTGCCGACATGGTGATATAGTCCCCACCAATATCAGCGACATAGTCAACTGCTCCTCTTCCGAAGAAGTCAAGAGCGCCGAAATAACCCTCAAGGCTGACAGCGCCGTTTGACTCAGGACTGGACCCCGAGAAAAACAAGCCGGGCATGTAATGAACACCGACAAGCCGATCGATGCCGTAGCCATTGATTCGCTTGAGGTAGTTTTGAGCGGTGCCGTCCTTGTTCATCACGTTTGCATATACCAAAGGAACACCGGTCCTACCGCCGAAAGCCCACATCGGATCATACTGGGTCTCAACCTCGGAAAAACCGCCGGCGGAAACAAGCGTATAGATTTCGTCCCAGTAATACTTGCACTCCCTGCGGTTACGATTTGGCTGCTGGTTATGAGTATCCACGATTTCCATGCTGATGCCGTGTTTCATAATAGAGCTCCTTTTATGAGAAATAGTATGGTACTTAACTGCTAACATAAATAGAATAAACGAAATCCAGACTATAGTCAATGCTTTTCACCAGTTTTTTCGATAGTTATGATAATATAAAAAATATGTTGATATTTCTTCAAAAACAGGTTAAAGTATACTTAACCTGAGAACTGATTTTGAATGATTTCAAATATGATCTGAGAAAAGGAGAAATGAAATGCAGGTATTAGCAGTTTCCTTCGGCCGCGAAGGCGGCAATTGCGACATTCTGGCTAAAAAAGCCCTTCTCGGTGCGAAAGCTGCCGGTTGCGATGTCCGTTTCATCAACACCAACAACCTCATCATCGAGCGCTGCACAAACTGCACTGCGTGCGACAAAGTCTTTGACAAGGGCGCAGATGCAAAGCTCTGCCAGAGACCGGACGACTTCCGGTTTGTGCGTGACGCCATTATGGATGCGGACGGCTGCATTTTTGTGGCACCGGTCTATTCTGTCGGCGTTACAGGACAGTACAAAAACCTGCTCGACCGCATGGGCGCCTCCCATGACAGAGCGGCCATGATGGCTGCCGATAAGCAGCGCAAAGCGGAGGGAAAGCCAGGCGTTGATCCGAGACTGTTCAAAGACCGTCCGGTTGCCTATATCCCTGTAGGCGGGGCGCGTACCCCCGGATGGACATCCCTGGGACTCCCGATGATGCATCTGCTCGGCGTTTCCAATCAGATGATACCGGTAGATTACATGGAAGGCTACGGCATGGGCGACAGAGTCAGCCCGCTTTTTGACCAGCCCTATATGGAAAGAGTGTTCCAGCTCGGAAAAAATGTAGGAGAACAGGCCGGCCTTGCTCGCGAGAAGATGGAATGGCGCGGTGACTGGGAAGGCGTATGCCCGAGCTGCCACGGAACCACGCTCACATACCGTGGGGATGGGACAAAAGTTGAGTGCACGGTGTGCGGGAGCATCGGAGATCTGAGCATTGAGGACGGCAAGATCAAAGTCACCTATCCTGCGGAAGAGATTGCCCGCGGACGTTACCAGCCCGGCGGCTTGGTCGAGCACTATGAAGAGATCCAGTCCATGGTGCAGCGCTTTATCGCTTTAATCAAAGAACGTGGTGCCGAGATCCCCGAACTGGAGAAGGAGCTTGATTTCATCAAATCCGACAAGCCGGAGAAAAGAACAATCATTAAAAAGCTCAGCTGAAACTGAGGTAATATTCCATATTCATGAAAAGGACCCGGCTCTCCGTTGTAGGAGAGCCGGGTCCTGTGTTTTTATCCGGGAAAGTTGCCCGTTCAGTCGAGGGACTCCAGATAGTCCTCAACACCGTCACCAGCCAGACGGCCGGAGTTGACGGCGAAGCCCATGGAGTTTCCGGGGAGCTTGAAGTTATAGCTGTCGCCGTAGATGGTGTTGGCGTCGGTGCCGGCGCTGTAAAGGCCGGGGATGGGGTTGCAGTCCTTGTCGAAGACCTGCATCTTGTCGTTGACCTTCACGCCGCCGATGGTGCCGTATGCGCCGGGACGGCATTCGCAGGCATAGAAGCCGCCCTTGCCCGTGAGGGGACGCAGATCCTGACGGTCTTTCGCGAAGAGCTCGTCATAGCCCTGGTCGCAGAAGTCGTTGTACTCGTCAACGGTATCCGCGAGCACATCCGGATCGATGCCGATCATTTCGGCAAGTTCCTCAATGGTGTCCGCATGCCAGATCGTCGGGCATTTATCTTCTTCCGCAGCTTTGAGGTCGGCCATGATATTGACGTGCGACGAAATGTCATGAACTATGCTGATGTGGGGGTAGCCGGATTTCTGATAGCGCTTTGCAATGGCGCCGTCGATGATGGAATAGGCGATCCTGCCCGGCTGGTCGGCAATCGCGTTGCCGAAGAAGGTGGAGTTCATTGCATCCGATTCCGCCATGAAACGGATACCGTCCCGGTTGACAAGCAGGTCAGCCTGGGTGAAGACCAGACCGGTCGAAGAGTATTCACCGGCAAGCGTTCCGCCGGCCACTTCCATGTTCATGCCGTATTTCTGAGCACCGGCCTTCCACATCATGCGGAGGCCATCGCCTACCACACCGGGAACCATGAAGGTCATCTGATCGACACCAAGGTTGAGACCGAGTTCGGCCTTCATCATTTCGGCGCTGCTTCCGAATCCGCCCGTTGCAACGACGACGGCCTTGGCTCTGCATTCGATCTCTTCGCCGTTCTTGTCCTTGGCAAGAACGCCGCAGACCTTGCCGTCTTCCACGATGAGGTCATAGACAGGGGTTTCATACAGGATCTCACAGCCGAGTTCGATGGCATGGTTGGTCATGACCTTGATCATGCCGCTGGCGGCACGGGGGCCGATTCGCCCGTTCTCGGGCTGCACGACGTGCCAGGTCGCTTCGGAGTCTTTGGAATAGCGATAGGCGCCGGCAAACACCACGCCCATATCCTGCAGCCATTCAACGGTATCGGCGGATTTGCGGAAATATGCCGAGACCAGAGGGCCGTTCACTCTGTAGTGGGTGTATTCCATGTGTCTGCGGAAGGCAGTGGCGAAATCAATGTCGTTGAAATTGGAACGCTGGATCGACGTATCGATGCCGAGGACGCCCATGCCCATATTGGCGGCGCCGCCGGTGGTGTTGCTCTTCTCGAAGAGCACGGTCTTGCGGTCATTCTCACATGCGGTGATTGCGGCAGCCAGTCCGGCAGGACCGCCGGCAACAACGGCTACTTCGACTTCCATTTTCTTCATGGGGCTTCTCCTTTTCCTTTTTTATCAATTATATTTATTGTATTACTTTCTGAATCTGCCGACCTTGGTCAGGCGCTCGGGCAGCTTGGGCAGTCTTCCGGTGGCGAACTGGATGGCGCCGTTTTCGCAGGCTTCTATGCATTTGCCGCACTTTGTGCACTCGTATTCATCCAGCATGCTGATATAACCGGGTTTGCCCTCGATGGCGTCCTCCGGACAGACATCCATGCAGTCCCCATTTCCTTCGCATTTGAAGGGGTCGATATAGAGCGTGCTGAAAGCGGAGCATTCGCCCGAGGGGCAGGCGCCCTTCCCGCAGTGCGCTTCAAATTCGGAGCGGAAGAGGTCGAGGGCCGTAAGCACCGGCAGTGCGGTCTCCTCTCCGACGGGGCAGTTGCAGGAGGTGGTCATGGCATCCGCAATTTCAAGAGCCAGATCGAGTTTCTTCTTATCGGCACCGGGCTTCGTCATCGCATCGATAATGGCGGAAAGCTGGTAACCGCCTTCACGGCAGAAGGTGCAGATCCCGCAGCCGGTGGCTCTGAGCTCTGTCAGCATTTCGGATACGGCGCGCACAACACAGTTTTTGCCCGTAAGCACGGTGATCTTCCCGTTTCCGAAATCGAATCCTTCGCTCAGCTCGAGGGAGAGGATCTCAGGAGAGAAGAACCGCTGGCCGATGATCACGGCCTTTGCGTCCTCCGCTTTGATCGTTTCGTCCAGACGGCTGTCAGAGGTAAATTCGAAAGGTTTCCCGTCCGCGGTACGGAGCGTTATCTTTCCGTCCTTCCATTCCGCACGGTCAACGACGTCAGGATTGTAGCAGCCGATATCCTGCATTCTGCGTATGGCTTCTTCACGTGTCATGGTCGTATCCTCCTTTAACCCTGATAATTGGTCCACGGACGGGCGGGTGCGATGTCGAAGCGAAGATCGCACTGCAGGCATCTTCCGGCCTCCTTGCAGGCCTGGTCGCAAAGTCCTGCGGAGATCTGCGAGAAGTTGGTCTTCCGGTCTTCGGGAGAGACGATAGCGGGCTCATTTCTGGGGATCTTCGCGAACCCGTCGATATGGCCGATGGCGGGGTCGTGGGGATCCCGCTCCACGAGCACTTCACGGATATCACCGTCGCCGCCCAGGAAGAGGTCGATCTCGGAGGCGGCCCTGCGGGCGGAAGCGATCGCCTCGACAACGGATTTGGTCCCGGTGACCGCATCGCCGCAGGCGAAGATACCTTCGACGGAGGAGGCGCAGCTGTTCTCCCTGACGGCAACGCAGTTCGCCTTGCCGAGTTCAAGCCCGCATTCCGGCTTGAGGCCGCTACGCTGGCCGACCGCGAAAATCACGGTATCGACGTCCACGGTCTCCTGGGAATCGGGAACGGTCTCAACAACGGATTTTCCCTTTTCATCCGTATAGGTGCGAGCGATCTTCGAGAGCTTGAAGCCCTCAGCGCGATCCGTACCGACAACAGCGTCGAAGGTGCGGCCGTCAAGGAACTCAACGCCCTCTTCTTTTGCCTGCTCTATCTCTTCCAGATCGGCCTTTATGTCTTTCAGAGCCTTACGGCAGGCAAGATACACCTTCTCAGCTCCGAGTCTCACGGAAGTGCGTGCGCAGTCGAAAGCAACGTTTCCGGCTCCGAGAACGATCACGCGCTTGCCCATGCCGGTATCTTTGCCCATCGAGGCGTTGCGCAGAAAATCGGTGCAGACGAGGACTCCGGGAAGCTTGCTGCCCTCGACCGGAAGCCTTGTGCCGGCATGTGTGCCGGTTGCCATGAGAACGGCGTCGAAGTCCTTGAGCATGTCGACGGGATTCTCAATGTGCTCGCCGCAGCGGATCTCCACGCCGATTTCAGCGGCGTAGGAGGTCTCTCTGTCGACTACTTCACGGGGGAGCCTGTATGCGGGGATGCCATACTGGAGCTGACCGCCGAGTTTCGGCAGCGCCTCAAAGACCGTCACGTCATGGCCTTGTTTTTTGAGGAGAATGGCTGCCGTAAGTCCCGCGGGTCCGCCTCCGACGACGCAGACCTTCTTGCCGGTGGCGGGCAACTGCTTTGCGTTCTTTTTCCAGAGCTGCTGGTCATCCTTTTCGGCGCAGGCACGCTTGATCTCACGGATGGATACGGCCTCATTTATATCGCCGTGGCGGCAGTTGAGCTCGCACTTGTGGTTGCAGACACGGCCAAGGCATTCGGGGAACGGGAGTTTTTCGTGGATGACCGCATTGGCCTTGGCATACTCACCGAGTTTGCAGTAACGGACATATTCGGGCACTTCCGCGTGGGCGGGGCAGTGTGCGACGCAAGGAATGAGGGTGTCGCGCTTCTCGGTGGCGTTGTAGTTCAGAATGTCGCGGATTGCTCCGGTCGGGCAGACCTCGGCGCAGGCGCCGCAGAAGCGGCAGTCGGAATCGGCAAGGAGCTTGTTGTGCAAGGTCCCGACGTATACTTCGAGATCCTGCTTGTTATAACGCAGGACACCGACCTGCCGCAGATCCTTGCAGGCCCTGACACAGCGTCCGCAGAGGACACAGCGGAGCATTTCATGCTGGAGCAGGGGATTTTCGTTTGTGGGAACTCTCTTTACTCTCATGCGCATGCGTGTGGCGGATGCATCCATATACTGAATGAGTAGCTGGAGCTCACAGCGCCCGAACTTTGGGCAGCCGACGCATTCGGCAGGATGAGCGGCAAGCAGCAGTTCCATTGCCAGAGAACGGAGTGAATCGATCTTCTCACTGCGGGTCCTGACATCCATTCCCTCTTTGGCTTCAAGGGTACAGGACGGGACCGGAGAATCTGATCCGTCAAACTCTACGATACAGAGTCGGCAGGAGGCGAGATCCGGAAGATCCGGGTGGTGGCACAGGTGAGGGATGTATATCCCGTTTTGGAGCGCCGCCTCAAGTACCGAAGTTCCCTCCGGTACGGACACTGTTTTGCCGTCGATCTTTAAAGTAACCAAGTCAAAACCTCCACTTTCAGTTTATTTTTCCGGCTATGAATTTTTCAATGACTATCGCTGCGGCACCGATGGCGGCGGCATATTCGCCCTCATGGCAGAATATCAGCTTTTTCTTCACAGGGAACAGGCTGAAGTCTCTGAATACCCGCTGCTCGATCTCATCCCGGTATTTTTCGAGATACTGCGACATAGACCCGCCGATGACAAGATCCATATCGAAAGCCATATAAAGGTTGTTCAGTGCTATGCACAGATCATCCAGGTATTCTTTCCATCGTACGACACAGCGTTCGTTCCCGTTTTCAAGCTCCGTGAAAAACTCGTCCAAGTCTTTGAATCCCATCCGCATGGGTAGTCCGGAAGCGGTGCACTGGGTCTCCAGACATCCTATGCGCCCGCAGGGGCAACGGTATCCTCCGGGATGGACTATCATATGACCGAAATTGTCGCTCAGGTCATAGATGTTAACGGTTTCGTAGTTTCTAACCACACATCCGCCTATGGTCGAATCCACGGACAAATATACGTAATCCGGAAGATCCTTGGACTCCCACAGACCATATATGGCTCCGGCGATCTTTGTGTTGAGCGTGACATCAAAATTATAGTCGCCGAACTTTCGGCACAGCGCTTCGGTATTGATGATCTCAGTCGACCGGTCCAGCAGAACGGGTATGGTTCCGATCCTGTCGTCACTTCTGACGGTCAGCCTGGTCGCAAGAACGACGCCGCCCAGCTTGCTGCGGTCGATATTATTGCTGTCTATGAAAGCTTCGAGCCATTCCCGGATCCTGTCCCAATATGCCTCGGTATTCTCAAATACTACAGCGTACTTCTCGCGAGCAAGGATCGGTTCACCCAGGTTCATAAGCACGAAGCGCACGTTGTACTGGCTGACTTCGATACCGACGGCAAACACCGCGTCAAGCACCGGGACGATATAGGTCGCCGGCCTGCCGGCATAAGAATCGATCTTATCCCCGAGAGTCACGAGATTGCGGTCTGTGAGGATCTTGAGGATGTTGGTAACGGAAGAAAGACTGAGGCCTGTTTTGAGGGCAAGGTCATTCTTTGTCATCAGACCGTTCTGCCTGAGTGTGGACATGATAATCCGGCTGTGATAGATCCTTATTTCATGTAGGCTCTTCGGTTGATACAACGGCGATTCCCCCTTTGTGTTCTAAGGATTTGTATAAAAAATTATAGCAAACGGAAGGATAAATTTCAATATTTGCAATAAGAATGTTATAAAGTTAATAAAAACAATGTCATAATATTGGTCATTATTCTGAAAAAACCATCGGCAACACCCGGAAAACGAGCATTGCCGATGGTTTTCTGTTATTCTTTCGTCAGTGTGATGCTGGGCTGGCGCCCGGAAATCTCCTGTGAGCCCAGATCCATGTGAATGCCATTGCCCAGGATCCGAACTTTTCGGTCTTCTGAAGCCGGATCACTTCCTCGCGGGTCAGCCAGTGTGCTTCGATCTCCTCGTCGCCGCAGTCGGAAGGTAGTATTTCTCCCTCCGCATGTCCGAATATGCACACGGCGCTTTCGTTGCTGATCCCGACACAGCAGGGAGACGGGGGAAACGTTTCCGTTACGGATGTGAGCCGAAGACCGGTCTCTTCGAGAAGCTCCCGCGCAAGGCAGTCCACGGGGCTCTCATCGCCCTCGATGAGGCCACCGGGCAGGCCGTATATCGCAACGCCCTGCTCAAGACGAAATTCGCGCAGCAGAAGGATATGCTCATCCTCCGCGTCCGTGATTACCGCCACTACTGCGTCCGGACGGTGGTTTACCATGTCCCGGAGAGAGCATATGGCGCCATCACGGCTGACCATCTCGTAGACTTTCCGGGTGCCATCCTTCTCTTCGTAATGGATGTTGTATGTGTGGAGGAACTCTCCGTTGTGCACGGGCTCTATTTTCAGTAATTTCAAGGTCTTTCCTCCGGATGGTTTTTTGATAACTGTACATGAAACCCGATCGTCTGTCAATCTGACCCGAGAGCCGGAAATGTCCGCCTCTCAGAAAGGCAGTTCGCCGTCCTCTTCTTCGGGAGGCAGCTGGCTGAACTCGTCATATGTCATGACCGCGCTGACTTCCGCATTTACGGAAACAGAGGCTTTCCAGTTTCCGGAAGCGTCCTTTTTGTTCCCATAGGAAACGCTGACGATCTTCTCGATCCTGAATTTGCCGCCTTCACTGACGTTGCTCGGGGTGTTTACGACGAAGACGGCGATATCATTGTTTCCGCGTTCGTCCTGTGTGGCGAGCAGTTCCCAGTCGCCATTGGAGCTGCTTCCGCTCCGCTGCCTTACCGCAGTGTACACTTTTCCCGTTTCAATTCTGTTCATGATTCATACTCCTTTTTATAATAGATTCTGTTCAAACACTTTCAGATCCGCAAAACAAAAGCGCGATCCCGCAGGAAAAACTCCTCAGTACCGCACAAAAAACGGGCCCGGAACAAACCACAGTTCCTTTCCTTGCGTCCGATTCCTTTTCTGCTGTCCGATACTGTTCTGTTCTTCTCGATTCTGTATTATGTCAGAGGTCTGTTTCTGCCCTGCAGATCTATTCAGCTGTTCTAATAATAGAATACCATCCCGTAAAGCAGTTGTCAACATACGTGTGCTTTTTTCAAAAGGGCCGCAGATGCTTGTTTCGGAGTCCGGAAAGGCGTATAATCCATTGTAACAACAGCAATGAAAGAAGGGATGCAAATTGCCGCTGCTCCTTGATCTGTTTTTGACTTTTTTTCGCATTGGTGCTTTCACGTTCGGAGGCGGCTATGCCATGCTCCCCATGCTCCAAAAGGAGCTTGTGGATAAAAAAGGCTGGGTGACCGAAGAAGAGATCCTGGACTATTTCGCCATAGGTCAGTGCACGCCCGGAGTGATTGCCGTGAATACGGCAACTTTCGTCGGATATAAGATGAAAAAAGCTGCCGGAGGCATCCTGGCGACACTTGGTGTAGTTGCACCCTCTGTTCTCATCATCACAATTATTGCGGCAGTGCTCAGCAATTTCGCCCATATCCCCGCCGTGAAGAACGCTTTTGCCGGCATCCGGGTGGCGGTATGCGTGCTGATCATCAATTCAGTCGTAAAGCTGCTGAAAAAATCGGTGATAGATAAACTGACTGCGGCAGTATATGTGGCAGTGGCACTGTGCGCGATCATTTTTTCAAAGCTCAGTCCGGTGATCTTTGTTGTTGCCGCCGCTCTTCTCGGCATAATAATCAAGGTGTTCATCCAAGGCAGAAAAGAGGAGGTGCGAAAATGATCCTTCTCCGTCTGTTCTGGGAATTCTTCCAGATAGGTCTGTTCTCCGTGGGCGGAGGACTTGCTACGCTTCCCTTCCTGTATAACCTCGGGGCAAGGACCGGCTGGTTCACAGCCGAACAGGTCGCGGATATGCTGGCCGTGTCCGAATCCACACCCGGACCGATCGGCGTCAACATGGCAACGTATGTCGGCTATACAACAGCCGGCGCCGCAGGCAGCATCTGCGCCACGCTCGGACTTGTAACGCCGAGCATTATCATCATACTGCTCGTGGCGGCGGCGATGAAGGCATTCCGCAACAACCGGTATGTCGAAGCTGCTTTTTATACCCTCAGACCGGCCTCAACGGGACTGATCACCGCGGCCGGATGGTCCGTGGTGATGCTGGTGCTGGTGAACACGGAACTTTTCAGGAGCACGGGAGTCTTCACGGATCTGTTTTACTGGCGGAATCTTCTGCTGTTTGCGGTTTTGTTCGTCCTGACCAATTTCATCAAGCCGATCAAAAAGCTGCATCCGATCTTCTTTATCCTGTTTGCGGCGGTATGCGGCATCGTGTTCCGGCTCGGCGGAGCATAGGTTTATTGAATTAAATGCTGTAATGCAAAGGGAGCGCCTCTCCATAACCGGAGAGGCGCTCCTGTACTATTGTATCGAAAAAAGAAGACCATTACTGAACAAAATCCATCATGGTATACGCGGGGGGATCAATGATAAGACTATCGAGTCTATTAAACCATTCCGAAAACTGTTCCTGTGTGATGCTCTCTGTTTTTGCAGCGTTCTCCCTGTCTCCGTTCTCACAGTAGAAGAAGCCTCTGTCCCCGTCACTGTACACGCCATATGTTCCGGTCAGTGCACTTCCGGAAAAGCTGCAGGCGTAATAGTCGCTGTAGGCAGCACCGCCGGAACCCTCATAGATGAAGCTGCCCTCGGAGGAAAGGCAGTATCTTGAGCGGGTATAGCTGGTGAATACAAGCTTCGGAGATCCGTTCTCCACGGTGAAGAGGGACGCGATGATCCTTGAATAAAAGGCGTCGTCCGTCATGAGACCGACCATCAGTTCGGGAATGCCGTTCGCGTCGAGATCGATCAGGCAGTAGCCGGGTTTTGCCAGGCTTTCCAGGTAAAGACTGAGATTGCTTTCCAGATCATAATCCAAATCGGTGAGGTCAACAGGGGCTTCAGTTCCCTGCTTGTAAGCATCGACCACGGCGAATAGTTTTTCATAGCTGTCAAATACGGGAGCGTAAACGGCGAGCCAGTCGGTCTCTTCCGGGACGGCCTGTGCGGATGCATCCGCAGCGGGAGCGGCAGGCTGATCGTCCTGCTGTGATGTCTGAGCCTGTGGTTTCTGCTCCGAAATGGGAATCTGTGCGGGTGCGGTTTTCCGGGAGCTGCAGGCCGAAAGCAGCAGGACCACAGCCAGAAGCAGAGGGAGGATTCTTTTCATTTTTCGGCACGACCTTTCCATCGGGATATTGGTATTCCATCCCATTATACATCTGCCTGTCAAGGTTTTGCGAGAGCAAAAAAGCCTTGACTATGCTATGGAAAGATGCTAATGTAACAGCATTAACGGATTAAATCGCAAAAGAGGAAGGAGACCTTGGAAATGAAGACTTCCAAAGTGTTTGCCCACTCTTATTCCTATTCGTTCGTCCGCTTTTTCGGGGGCTGGTATTTAGGCGCCCGTTTTTCGAAAGCTGTCTGAACGATACAGATGGATTTGCGTTATTGCAAAACCGGCCTTGTTGATCGCAGACAGGGCCGGTTTTTCTATCGGACAATTCTGTTGCAAATTTGAGGTGAGAAACAATGGATCTGGAGCAGGCAAGAGAACGGATCGCAGATGTGGACCGGCAGATGGCAAAACTCTTCGAGGAACGGATGGAAGCCGTCCGGGCCGTTGCCGCGTATAAGAAAGAACGTGGCCTTCCCATAGAGGATAAGGAGCAGGAGGCGAAGAAGATCGCGGCGGGTGAGAATCTGCCGGCAGATCCGGAGCTTCAGCCCTATTACGTGCAGTTTCTGCGCAGCGCCATGGAGATCAGCAAGAGATTCCAGCACAAGCTGCTCAACGGAGTCAAGGTAGCTTACAGCGGTGTGGAGGGCGCATTCGCGCATATCGCCGCAGGACGCATTTTCCCGGACGGGGAAAAGATTGCCTATCCCTCCTTTGAAGAAGCTTATACTGCGGTCGAGAGAGGGGAATGCGATCTGGCTGTGCTCCCGATCGAAAACAGCTTCGCCGGCGAGGTGGGCCATGTGCTGGACCTCATGTTCTCCGGACCGCTCCATGTGAACGGGGTATATGACCTCTCCGTCACCCAGAACCTGATTGGGCTCGAGGGTTCCGAAGCGGACGATGTGAAGACTGTGATCAGCCACCCGCAGGCACTTTCCCAGTGCGGAAAGTATATCCGGAAGCATTCCTTTGAAACGGTGAGTGCCGCGAATACCGCAATAGCGGCCAGAGAGGTGGCTGAGCGGGGAGACAGGACGCTCGCGGCGATTGCAAGCGAGGAGACTGCTGCGCTTTGCGGGCTGAAGATCCTTGACCACGACATCAATGAAGACAGGACCAACACCACGCGCTTTGCTGTCTTCTCCGGAGCGGAAGACAGGCGGCCGGGAACAGGGAGCACCGCGTTCCTGCTGCTGTTCACGGTCAAGGATGAGACGGGCGGCCTTGCAAAGGCGGTGAATATCATCAGTGCCTATGGTTTCAATATGAGGGTCCTTCGGTCGAGACCCATGAAAAACCTTCCCTGGCATTATTATTTTTACGCTGAGGTGGAGGGCGACGACGCCTCTGAAAACGGCCGCCGTATGCTCAGTGCCTTACGCGGGGCATGTCCCATGATGAAGATCGCCGGGCGGTATTCCGCCTCGGATAATTCCCTTCAGGGAGGCGAAACCATATGAAGCTGCGAATGGAACTTGGGCCTGCCTCCTACGACATCATTCTGGAACGTGGATGCCTTCGCAAGGCGGGGGAACTGTTTGACCTGAAGAGAAAAGTGATGATTGTGACGGGAGAACTCGTCCCCGGTGCGTATGCCCAAATGCTGGCGCTGCAGTGCCGGGACGCCTTCATCCACACCATCCCGTCGGGGGAGAGCAGCAAGAGCTTTTCCGTGTTGGAACAGCTCCTCGGGGCGATGCTCGAAGCGGGATTCACCAGGTCCGACTGCGTATGCGCCGTCGGCGGAGGTGTGGTGGGAGATCTGGCCGGATTTGCCGCCGCCTGCTATATGAGAGGCATTGATTTCTACAATGTGCCCACCACGGTCCTTTCTCAGGTGGACAGCTCCATCGGAGGGAAGACCGCCGTAAATCTCCGCGGCGTGAAGAATTTGGCGGGAGCATTCTGGCAGCCGAAGATGGTCCTCATCGATCCGGACACGCTTTCCACTCTTCCGCCAAGACAGATCTCGAACGGACTCGCGGAAGCGCTGAAGGCGGGACTGATCGCGGACGAGAAGCTGTTTGCGCTCTTTGAAACCGAAGACGCCGGAGCCGATCCCGAACAGGTGATTGAGTCCGCACTGCGGGTGAAAAAGAAGGTAGTCGAAGCCGATGAACGGGAAAACGGTCTGCGGAAGATCCTGAATTTCGGCCATACCATCGGCCACGGGATCGAGAGCGTGACAGGACTCCTTCACGGAGAGTGCGTTGCACTTGGCATGATCCCCATGTGCTCCGATGAAGTGAGAGCGAGGCTCATCCCGGTGCTCGAAAAGCTCGGACTGCCGCTTTCTGTCCGGGCGGATCCGGATGAAGTTTTCGCTGCGGTGATGCATGATAAAAAGATGTCCGCCGGAAAGATCACGGTGGTAAAAGTGCCCGTGCCGGGCAGTTACACAATGGAAAGCATTTTGCCGGAAGATCTCAAAGATCTTATAAAAATGGTGGTGCATGTATGAAAAACACGTTTGGATCGAGCGTTTGCGTAACGCTGTTCGGAGAAAGCCACGGCCCTGCAGTGGGAGCTGTGATGGACGGTTTTGCCCCCGGGATATCCGTGGAACCGGCGTTTATCCGCCATCAGCTCGACTTAAGACGCCCGTACGGGAAGATCTCCACCCTCCGGGTGGAAGAGGATGATTTTGAGATCCTCAGCGGCGTGTTCAACGGAAAGACCACGGGAACGCCGCTGTGCATCGTCATCCGCAATACAAACACAAAAAGCAGGGATTATGAAGCGACACGCTCTCTTGCAAGGCCCGGCCATGCCGATTTTACGGCCTATGAGAAATATCACGGTTTTGAAGACCCCAGAGGCGGCGGACACTTTTCCGGAAGGATCACGGCCGCCCTCACAGCGGCCGGTGCGGTGGCGCTCACGGCGCTGTGCGGCAGGGGGATCGCCATAGGCACCCATATTGCGAGCTGCGGCGGGATCAAAGATCGTCCGTTCTCCGAACTTGAGACGGATATCTGCAGGCTGAACGGAATGCCGTTTGCGGTGCTTGACGAGGACGCAGGGGAAAAAATGAAGGAAGTGATCGCCGCGGCGGCCGAAGACGGCGACAGCGTCGGCGGTGTGTTGGAAACGGCAGTCACCGGAATACCCGCAGGGGTCGGGGAGCCATGGTTTGATACCATGGAAGGCCTTCTCGCCCACGGACTGTTCTCTGTTCCGGGCATTAAAGGCGTTCAGTTCGGTGCTGGCTTTGATTTAGCAGACTCCAGAGGCAGCATCTTCAACGATCCTTTTCGCATGGAGGGAGACTGCATAAAGACCCGCGGCAACAACAACGGAGGAGTCAACGGAGGGATCAGCAACGGGATGCCCATCGTTTTTCGCTGCGCGGTGAAACCGACACCTTCGATTTTCAGAGAGCAGGATACGGTGGACTTCATGGAACGGAAAGATGCGCAGATCCGGCTCAGCGGACGCCACGATCCCGCAATCATCCACCGGGCAAGGGTGGTTGTGGATTCAGTCACGGCTCTCGTTCTGTGTGATCTTCTTGCGCAGCGGTTCGGGACGGACTGGCTCGGAGGTGCGCAATGAGATACGGGCTGCTCGGAGAAAAACTCGGACACAGTTTTTCAAAGGAGATCCACGAAAAGCTCGGCCTTTACAGCTACGAGCTGATCGAACTGACGCCCGCCGGACTGGATGCATTTCTGCGGGAGAAGGACTTCTCCGGAGTGAATGTGACCATCCCTTATAAGCAGACGGTGATCCCCTATCTCGACGGGATCAGCGACCGTGCGGGAAAGATCGGTGCGGTCAACACCATCGTCAACCGGGGTGGAAAACTGTTTGGAGACAATACCGATTTCGGCGGACTGGAAGCTCTGATACGGAAAACAGGGCTTGTGCTTGCGGGAAAGACCGTGCTGATCGCCGGGACCGGCGGGACCAGCAGGACCGCCCGTGCCGTTGCGGAGGCCATGGGGGCAGCGAAGGTGCTCCGGCTGAGCCGCGGCGGGAAAGAGGATGCCGTCAGCTATGAGGAGGCCTATGAAAAATATGCCTCCGCGCAGATCCTCTTCAACACCACCCCTTCCGGGATGTACCCGAAGCCGGACGGAATGGCGGTGGACCTTGACAGGCTTCCGGAACTGGAGGGTGTGATCGACGTTGTATATAATCCGCTCACGACCAGACTCGTCCGCGAGGCGCGCGAAAGAGGGATCCGGGCGGAGAACGGCCTGTATATGCTCGTAGCCCAGGCTGTCCTGGCGGCGGAAGCATTTACCGGAGCGGAATTCGGGCAGGACATCACGGACAGCATCTTTGCCGAACTCGTGTTTGAAAAGCGGAACATCGTGCTCACGGGCATGCCTTCGAGCGGGAAGAGCACCATCGGAAAGATCCTTTCCGAAAAGCTCGGCAGAGAGCTCATCGATACCGATGCCCGGATCGTAGAGAAAGCCGGGATGCCGATCACGGAGATCTTCCGGACAAAAGGAGAAAACGCCTTCCGGGATCTGGAGACGGAAACGATAGAGGAAGTTTCGGCTTACGGAGGAAAAGTACTCTCCACAGGCGGAGGCGCGGTCCTCAGAAAGCGGAACGTCGACATGCTGAAGAGCAACGGAACGGTAGTTTTCCTTGACAGGCCGCTCGAGGCGCTCCTGCCGAGCGATGACCGGCCGCTGGCCGATGATGCGGAAAAACTGCGCAGGCTTTATGCCGAGCGGCTCCCCGTGTATACCGCTTCCGCAGATGTGATCCTGCAGGTTGGAGGGACGCCGGAGCAAACGGCGGAAGAACTTCTGGAGAAACTGAAATGAAGATACTGGTGATAAACGGTCCGAATCTGAATATGCTCGGGATCCGGGAACCCGCGATCTACGGAGCTGAAAACTATGAAACGCTGTGTAGGCTCATTTCCTCCTTTGCGGAAGAGCACGGCATTGAGGCGGAAATCTTCCAGTCCAACCACGAGGGGGACCTTGTGGACAGGATCCAGCAGGCTTACGGGGCGGCCGACGGGATCGTGATCAACCCTGCAGCCTATACGCACACGAGCGTTGCTCTGCTCGACGCGGTGAAAGCGGTCGGGATCCCCACGGTGGAGGTGCACATCTCGGATGTTTCCAAACGGGAGGATTTCCGGCAGATCAGCTTTATACGGCAGGCATGCATCGCCACGATAAGCGGACACGGGCTCAAAGGATATACGGAGGCCATGGAACTGCTGATGAAAGAGGCAGGGATATGACGGTCACCATTTTCCCGTCGGTGCCGTCCGGGACGATAAAGGCACCGCCCAGCAAGAGTATGACCCACAGGCTGCTGATCTGTGCCGGTCTTGCGCATGGGACAAGCCGGATCAAAGGGCTTGCCTTCTCGGAGGATATCCTTGCGACCATCGACTGCCTGAAAGCGTTGGGAGCAGAAGTCCGGTCGGAGGGAAACTGCGTGGAGATCACCGGGTCCGACCCGGAAGGGCCGGCTGTCGCGGTGCTTCCCTGCAGGGAAAGCGGCAGCACGCTGCGTTTTCTGATCCCTGTCTGCCTTCTTTCGGAGGCGGAAACACGTCTGATCGGAAGCGAAAGTCTGATGAACCGCCCGCTCGTGGTCTATGAGCGTTTGTTTGCAGAGAAAGGACTTCTGTTCAAAAAGACCGGCAACAGTCTCTCGGTGAAAGGAAAGCTCCCGCCCGGAGAGTACAGCTTTGCGGGAAATGTGAGCAGCCAGTTCGCGAGCGGTCTGCTGTTTGCGCTGCCGCTGCTCGGAGAAGACAGCCGCATCGAACTTCTGCCGCCGGTGGAAAGCAGACCGTATATTGATTTGACTCTGTCGGCGATGCGTATGTTCGGTGTGATGAGCACATGGGAGAATTCAGAGTACATCTCCGTGCCGGGAGGGCAGTGCTATACGCCCCGGGAACTCACCGTAGAGGGAGACTGGTCCAACGCGGCGTTTTTCCTTGCCATGGGTATCCCGGTGACGGGGCTGGACGAAAACAGTCTGCAGGGTGACAGGGTGTGCAGGGAGTATTTCAAAGCACTGGACGCAGGCTTTTCCGAACTGGACATTTCCAACTGTCCTGATCTCGGACCGGTCCTGTTTGCCTATGCCGCGCTGCACGCAGGAGGAAGATTTACCGGCACCGGAAGGCTCAGGATCAAAGAGAGCGACCGGTGCGCGGCGATGGAGGCGGAGCTGGCAAAATTCGGGGTCGAAGTAAGAACGGGAGAAAATGAGATCACTGTCGGAAGCGGCGTTCAAAAGCCGCAGTTTGAGCTTGATTCCCATAAAGACCATCGCATCGTGATGGCGCTTTCCGTTCTCTGTACCGTTACGGGCGGGACCATATGCGGAGCGGAAGCGGTCAGTAAGAGTTTTCCGGATTTTTTTGAGGTACTCCGGTCAGTCGGAGTGAAGACGGAGGAAAAATTATGAAGTGGATATCGGACAGCAATATTCTGATCGTCGGGCTCGGCCTGATGGGAGGCAGTTATGCAAAGGCCCTGAAAAGACTCGGATTTCGCGTCACCGCCATAAGCAGAAGCTGGGAGACGATCGATTATGCGATGGAAAACGGGATCATCGATTACGGCAGCGCGGAAACGGATGAGAAGCTGATCGGAGAGGCGGATGCCGTTATATTTGCCCTGTATCCGGAGGTCTTCAAGCAGTGGATCCGCGACAATCAGCATCTGCTGAAATCCGGAGCGCTGCTGACCGACGTCACTGGTGTAAAAAAGTGCATCGTTTATGACATTCAGGAGATGCTTCGGCCGGACCTTGAATTCATTGCTGCCCACCCGATGGCGGGAAGAGAGGTCTACGGAGTGGAAAACAGCGACGACCGGATCTTCCATCCGGCAAACTACATCGTTACGCCCACGGATAAAAACACCGAATCCGCGATCGAGTGGTGCAAGAGCCTCGGCAGGGTCCTCGGCTTCCGGAAGGTGAGTGTACTTTCCCCGGAGGAGCATGACGAGATGATCGGCTTCCTCAGCCAGCTTACCCACTGTATTGCGGTCTCGCTCATGACCTGCTCGGATAACCGTCACCTTGTGGACTACACCGGCGACAGCTTCCGGGATCTGACACGGATCGCCAGGATAAACGATGAGATGTGGAGTGAGCTGTTCCTTCTGAACAGAGAGGATCTTCTCAAACAGATGGACATCTTTATTGAAGAATTCCGGCAGTTTCGCGATATGCTCGCCGCGGGCGACCGGGAGGGCATGCGCGAAAAGATGCGGATCAGCACGGAACGCAGAGCGTATTTCGACGTTTAAGGAGATGATGGGATATGAACATGGAATTCAAGCGCAAGCTTACCATTCCCATGGAGACCAAGGAAATGTATCCCCTGACGGGATCCATGGCCGCGATCGTTGAAAAGAAAACCGCGGAACTCAAGGCGATCTTTTCCGGCAGGAGCGACAAGATGGTCCTGATCATCGGGCCGTGCTCGGCAGACAATGAGGACAGCGTCATCGATTATATCTCGCGACTCATCCCCGTACAGGAAAAGGTAAAGGATAAGCTGCTGATCGTGCCCCGGATCTATACGAACAAAGCCAGGACCACCGGAGAAGGCTATAAAGGCCTCGTCCATCAGCCGGACCCGAATCAGAGTCCGGATCTGTTCAAGGGTATCATCGCTACGCGTGAGCTGCACATGAGAGCGGTGAAGGAGACAGGCTTCGCGTGCGCAGACGAGATGCTCTATCCGGAAAATTTCAAATATATCGACGATCTGCTCGCCTATGTGGCAGTAGGTGCACGGTCCGTAGAGGACCAGCAGCACCGGCTCACAGCCAGTGCCATCGAGTGCCCGGTTGGGATGAAGAATCCCACAAGCGGAGATCTTTCCGTCATGATGAACGCCATCCTTGCGGCGCAGCATCAGCATGATTTCATCTACAGGGGCTGGGAGGGCCATTCTTTCGGCAATCCCTACGCGCATGCCATTCTCCGAGGATATGTGAACAGACAGGGCGTCACCCATCCGAACTATCACTATGAGACGCTCGTGTATCTTGCGGAGCTCTATGACAAATGGAATCTGAAAAATCCTGCGGTGGTTATAGACTGCAACCACGCCAACAGCGGCAAGAATCCCTTCGAACAGCCTCGCATCCTGAAAGATGTACTGCTGAGCTGCAACTACAGCAGCGATCTGAAAAAGATGGTCAAAGGCTTCATGGTGGAAAGCTACATTGAGGACGGAAATCAGCCTGTAGGAGGCGGCGTATACGGCAAAAGCATCACCGATGCATGCCTCGGTTGGGAAAAGAGTGAGCGGCTCATCTATGATACCGCAGAGCTGCTTTGACGAAAGAGAAACAGGGATATGGAATACAGAAAAAGTTTCGCACTGAAGGATGGCAGAACCGGCATCCTGCGAAGCGGAACGGAAGAGGATGGCCGGGCAGTGCTGGAAATCTTCATCCTGACGCACGGACAGACGGACTGGCTGCTGACCTATCCGGATGAGGTGCATTTTACGGCAGAACAGGAAGCAGAATATCTGAAGAATAAGACGGAGAACCCTCTTGAGGCGGAGATCCTTGCCGAGGTGGACGGAAAGATCGTCGGAACGGCCGGAATAGAGCGGATTGGCGGCAATGAAAAAATAAAGCACCGGGCAAGCTTCGGGATCAGCATCGACAAGAATTTCTGGGGACTGGGAATCGGACGTGCTCTGACGAAAGCCTGTATCGAATGCGCAAGATCGGCCGGCTATGAGCAGCTGGAGCTCGATGTGGTGGCGGACAACAAAAGAGCCATCGCTCTGTATGAAAGCGAAGGCTTCATTGAATACGGCCGCAATCCGAAAGGATTTTGCTCCCGCGAAAACGGCATGCAGGAGCTCGTGCTCATGCGTCTGGAACTGAACGGATGAACGATCGCCTGAGAATAAGAAAAGACCTGTGATCATTGATCACAGGTCTTTTGCATCGTTAAAGCCTTTATTATTCAAAGGGATCGTTTATCAGGAGCCCTCCGGCGTTGTTCCAAAGGACATCGTCGAGGGAATCCGAGAAAGCCGGATGCGACAGTGTGTTCTGCATATGCCGTTCAAGCACCGGGAGAGGGATGGCCGGGAAATCCGTGCCGTAGACGATGTGGGAAGGATCCGTCATCGTCAGCAGGATCGGTACGGCATGAGGATAGGCGTCGCATGCGAGGTCATAGTATATCTGCTCCAGCGGTGCTTTCTGCATTTTTCCCTGCGCAGCCGTTATCCCGTAATATCTGTCCAGCGCAACAGGCAGGCAGGAACCTGTATGCGGCACAACGATCCTTACGTGCGGATGATCGCGCAGCATGCCGGAATCGATCAGATCCAGAACGGTCCTCGTGGTGTCAGTGATGAATTCATACATCGGAAGGATCTTTCCCGTGATCGGACCGGCCGGCCAGACCGGCGGAGGTGCAGGATGAAGGAGAACAGTACATCCGAAAGTGTCAAGCAGGTCGAACAGAGGGGCCAGCCGCCTGTCGCCGAGATACATCCCGTCATAGTTGCTGCACAGTCCTACTGCGCATGCGCCAAGTTCCTTTATTGCGCGTTTTGCTTCTTCCATGGCGGCGGACACGTCCGGAAGCGGCAAGATGGCCGCGAAGCCGAATCGATCCGGATGGGAGCAAACGATGGAGGCTCCGGCATCGTTGACCTGCCGGCAGTATGCCGCGCAAGAGGCGGGATCTTCCAGATATTTCAGCGTGGGGCAGCTCAATACGGCATGCGTTATTCCGAGCCTGTCCATGGCAGCGATGTGGTCATTCAGAGACTTGTTCTCTACAACGAAGCCTATCCGGTCCGCATCCTCTGAGACGCTGCCGGTCTCAATGGAGAAATGCGTGTGCATGTCGATTATCCGCCGCATCTTTTTATGTCCTCCTTGATCGATCATTATGTATTATGATAACACCCGGTTTTTCGTGAAAACCGGGTGTATTAGCATCACGGGGTGTTCTGTCAGACCAGATTATTCTTCAATCAGGTCTTTCGCAAATACGGTTGAGTCTGAACCGTTATAGAACATCCAGTTGACTAGGATCGCGTCGCTGGTGTCGGAGTCATATTTCTTGAATACGAACGAGGAAGGCTTGATCTCGGAAGGATAATATCCGCTCGTGATGGATCCGACAACGACATCTCCGGAGATCTTAACGCTGCTGTCCGAACCGTATGTAAACGAATACAGCGTGCCGATGTCGTTATAGGTATCGCCGACGTCCTGTTCGACATCTTTGAAATAATATATTGTTTTGCCGTCCATGCTGTTGGAGAGATTGGTGTAGATGGATGAGAAAGAGGAGGAGGCGTATACGCCGGAGGAGACTTTGACAGGATCCTTTTCGCCGCTCTTGTACATATAAAGAGTGGCTTCATTCTGGTCATAATTCTTCTGGTAATAAATGTACGGGGCATTCATTGCATAGGAAAAGGCGATGACATCATTGGAAAGCTTTACGGGTTCATCGATCTCCGCACCGTTCAGCTTCGCATAATATAAGGTGGAATCGGAGTCGGTATAGTAAAGATAGCCTTCAAAGATATGGTAGTTTTTGACGCCGGACAGAACTTTTTCCCGGTCGCCTTCCGCATCGATATAATAAAGATTCTTATCAGTATCCGCATCCGTCAGAACATACAGTCCCGTAAAGCTGTCGCTCGGGTCCCATCTGAAATTGCAGTTCTTTGTATACGATCCGGCGGAAAACTCTTTCCCGAGCTTGACTTTAACAACCTCTTTCCCCAGAGGCTTTATATACATCACGTCGCTGTCATAGCTGTACAGGATGGTGCAGTTCGATACTTCATTCGTCAGGCCATAGACATAGCTGTATCTCGATGACAGCTCCATCGTGCCTATTTTTTCGGATTCGCCGTTCTCATAGATATATAATTCACAGGACTGCCCTTCTTCGATGGACCAGGCAAAAATATTGCAGTCCTTTGAGATCGCCAGAAAGTCGACGTTTTTATCCGTGTCATATTTAGCGATCCTTTCAGGTTCCGAAGTGTCGTTCTTCAAGAGGTAAATACCGCCGTCCTTGGCATAGAGCAGATTGTAATATTTGTTCAGATAATAGGCGTCTATGTCACTGCTGTTTCCGAGGGCTGTGTTTTCACCGTCAACGAAAGAGTACCGGAAAAGGTTTTTATCCCCGTCTTCATAAAAAAGACCGTAGTCTCCGACAAACCGCAGGTTGGCTGCATCTGTTGCGACGGTTTCCTTCTTTTCAAGATCCGAGACATCCGTATAAGCAGTAAGGGTGCCGTCTTTGTCAAGGACAGCGATTTTCTTCCTGTCATAACTCATCCTGCCGGATAAGTATTCCCCTTTAATGGAGAGCCCTTTATCCGAAAACGTTGCAAAGTGAACTTTCCCGTCTTCATCGACCATCGCGTTCATGAAATTGGTCTCATAGGTCACATAGCCTTTAGACCCGCGGGACGGAAGGCTGAACGCGCAGCCGCAGACGGTCAGCATCATCGCCAGCAGCAGGACAATTACCGTTGCTTTTTTCATCTTATTTCCTCCAAAGTCAGTTTTTTCTGAATATTATAAAAATACTTTACTATAAATAAGGACAAAACTCAATCAGCGTTCCGGGAAAACCGACTAAAAAAGCAAAAAAGAAGATACACATGAAGATTGCCGGCTCTGCTTTTGCATGCGGCAAGGGACTGCTGCGTGATGATTAAAGCCGAGTTTACGGTTGTGCAGCGTGCCGGGATATGCTATGATAAAAGCGAAGTCAAAGGAATAATCCCTTAGTTCAAAGCTGAAAGGAGAGCGATCGCCATGGTTATCCCGACAGAACATTTTCGCAGTGAATACAGCGAGGTCCCTCTGCGTATAGCCAAGGGACATTTTGCCACGAGCCACAGCCATATCAACTACTTCATCGACATGACATTCACCAAGCACCGTCTGGCGGAGGCGCGCCAGGCCGCCCGTGAGCTGGCGGTCAAATACCGGTCCTCTGAGATCGTTGATACCATTCTCTGCCTGGACGGAACGGAAGTGCTCGGAGCCTGCCTCGCGGAAGAGCTTATCAATGAGGGTATCAAAACAAAGAACGAGCATAATACCCTTTATGTTATCACACCCGAAACCACCACCGGCAATATGCAGATCTTCCGGGAAAACATCGCGCACCTGATACGCGGCCGCTGCATTCTGATCCTTGCGGCGTCCGTCACGACAGGCACTGCGGCACTGGAAGCCATTGAGGCAGTGCGTTACTACGGGGGGATCCCCGTGGGCGTGTGCAGCATTTTCTCTTGTCTTGACTTTTGCGGCAGTTTCCCCGTCACGACGATCTTCCATTCCAAGGTCCTGGGAGATTACAGCTCAGTACCCGCCGGGCAGTGCCCCCTCTGCAAAGCGGGCGTAAAGCTTGACGCACTGGTAAACAGCTACGGAATCTCCAGTTTTATGTGACACATTCGGCATATAAGGAACAAGGTCAAAACTCATCCGAAATGATGAGCTTTGACCTTGTTTTTTGTCCGGCGTTCCCCAAAAGTTCCTCAAATCTGTGATAAACGATCCATGCGGACCGCTTTGGTAAATACAAGAAAGCAGACATGGATGTATAAGCCGAGGAGATGATGCCGTTTTTTATTCTTCGTCCTTCAGAAGCTCCGCCACAAGCTCCGCGCCCTTCACAAGGTCATCCACGCAGGTAAACTCCCTTGTCGAATGGACGTTCTGCATCCCGCAGGACAGCACGATGCCGATGAGTCCGTGCAGCATCAGAATATTGTTGTCGCTTCCTCCCAACGTGCCGGTCAGGCTGCCTGGCAGCCCCAGTTTTTCGCACGCTCTTTGAAACCGCCGCACGACCGGGTGGTCTTTCGGAACCCGGTATGCGGTCAGATGGGGCTCCACCCGAAAATCGATCTCCGCAAGGCCTGCATGTTCCGCAAACGTTTCCCGGATCTGTTTGATGACTGCCAGCGCTTTTTCGTGGTCAAGGCTTCGTACTTTTCCCTTAACGATGCATTTTTCCGGGACGATATTGTTCGCTTCCCCACCCTGCACGGTTCCGACATTCATGGTCGTATCCTCACCGATCCGGCCCGGTGAGAGAGCGGCGATCGCGTCTGCGGCTGTCTTGATCGCATTCACGCCGGTTTCGGGGGCAAAGCCCGCATGGGCTGTCTTTCCCGTGATCCGGGCCTCCCAGCCGATCAGGGAAGGGGCAGACAATGCCGCACAGCCGACCGGGCCCGACAGATCCAGGACATAGACTTCCTTTGAACGGAAGCCCCATCCTTCGTAATCATAGGCCTTGGCTCCTTTTCCGAATACTTCTTCCGCTGCCATCAGGACGATATCCACCGGCCGGTGGGGGATCTCTTCCTCTTTCAGATGCCGTACCCCTTCCAGGATTTCAACCACACCGCAGAGATCGTCCGCACCTAAAACGGTATCTCCCGCACTGGTGATCGTCCCGTTCTCATGGAGGACCGCCTTTTTCCCCCGTGACGGTTCCACTGTGTCCGTATGGCCGCAGAAGAGGATGGGCTCGGCGCTGAGCGTTCCTTCCAGACAGGCATATAGATTGCCCGCATTGCCTCCGAATTTCGGAGCGGCTTCGTCCTCCCTCACGGTGAATCCGATGGCTTCCAGCTTCTTTTTGAGTACGTCCGTGATCTCCCGCTCTTCGCAGCTTGGAGAATCGATTGAGGCCAGTTCGCAGAATTCGCTTGTGATCCGTTCCCGGTTGATCATCTTTTTTCCTCTGTCCTCTGAATTGTCGGGATCTGCTGAAGAATTACAGACCGCTCAGCGCCTGATCGAGATCGGCAATGATGTCTTCAACGTTCTCCAGACCGACGCTCAGGCGGATCAGACCGGCGGGAATGCCGCTGGCCTCCAGTTCCTCGGCCGTGTAGGTGGAATGCGTCATGGAGGCGGGATGCTCGATGAGCGTTTCGGCGTCGCCCAGCGAAACCGCGACGGTGATCATCTTCAGCGAGTTGACAAGCTTCATGCCGGCAGCCTTGCCGCCCTTGACCTCGAAACTCAGCATGCCGCCGAAGTCCTTCATCTGCCGTGCGGCGATGTCGTAGCCCTCATGATGCGGCAGGCCCGGATAATAGACTTTCTGAACGGCCGGATGTGCGTCGAGGAATTCTGCGATCTTCTTTGCGCTGGCACAGTGCCGCTCCATGCGTATCTCCAGCGTTTTGAGACCGCGCAGGATCAGGAAGGCGGCGAAGGGATCCATGACCGCGCCGGTCATGTCCTTGAGGCCGAACAGCCGGACCTGGCTGATGAAGTCTGCCTTGCCGACTACAAAGCCCGCGATAACGTCGCCGTGTCCGTTGAGATATTTTGTTGCGGAGTGAACTACGACGTCGGCGCCGAGCGCGAGAGGCTGCTGCAGGGCGGGAGAGGCAAAGGTGTTGTCGCATACGACCTTGATCTCCGGGTTGAAGGCATGTGCAATCTCCGCCACGGCCGCGATATCGGTGATCTTCAGATTGGGGTTGGCGGGCGTCTCGAGATACACTGCCACCGTGTTGGGCTTGAGGTGCGCCTTGACGTTCTCGAGGTCGGAGGTGTCTATGAAGTCGACCTCCACTCCGTAGCGTGTCATGCCGTGGCTCAGCAGCGCGTATGTGCAGCCGTAGAGTGTGCCGTCCGCCAGAATGTGCTTTCCCGCACCGGCGATGGTCCACAGGCACGACGAGATCGCGCCCATGCCGGAACCGGCAGCCACGCAGGCCTCACCGCCCTCCAGCGCCGCCACCTTGTTCTCCAGAACGGAGACAGTGGGATTGCCGAGACGGGTGTATATAAAGCCCTGCTCCGTGCCCGCAAAGCGGCGACCTCCCTGTTCACAGGAATCGAATACAAAGGTGGATGTCTGAAAAATCGGTGTCGTCAGCGCGCCGTATTGCCGGTCCTTCACATTGCCCGCATGGATCGCTTTGGTACCAAAGCCGCAATTGTCATGTGTCATATCGGATCCTCCTTGCATACCGTTATAGTGTTTGTTTATTTTGACCGATTTAACGGGTTCTGTATGCAAAAAATATAGCACATTTTTACAGAAAAGTACAGCGTTTCGATCCTGTTTATACAAAAGTTCCGCAAAGCAAGGAAACTGCTTCTTGCCTCTGTCCCCATAAAAACCGAAAACCCTGTAACCATTGAGATTACAGGGTTTTTGCTGGCACGCGATAAGGGATTCGACCTAAACTGCGGTTCAGGCCTGGGCTCGGCTCTGACATGCCCCCGGCATGTCATTCACTCCCTCGCCCGTTCGAATCCCTTTGGTGAATACGAAAAAAGCAGACATCCCAATCGGGACATCTGCTTTTTTGGCACGCGATAAGGGATTCGAACCCCTGACCTTCTGGTCCGTAGCCAGACGCTCTATCCAGCTGAGCTAATCGCGCTTATGCGCTCAAGTATATTAGCACAGCTTACTTGAAATTGCAACTGTTATTTTAATGTATGAACGGGCTAATATCAGCATCCCTGTTGATACGCTCCGCATTCATGTGGTATAATTTACATAATATCATTTGGAGGCGTGACATGAGCGTGAAAATACTTGCCGTCGGAGACATCTGCGGCGCTCCCGGGCTGGAATTCCTTGAGAAGAAGCTCAAGGACTACCGCCGTGAAAACAGCATAGATTTTGTCGTGGTAAACGGCGAGAACGCGAATGTCGTGGGCGTGACTCCGAAGCAGTGCGACGCCATTCTGCGGGCAGGGGCCGATGTGATCACGCTCGGAAACCACACATGGACACGCACCGAGCTCCAACCGTATCTGGCGGAGAGGAGAAGGGTCCTCCGCCCGGCAAATTACGGGCCGCAGTGCCCCGGAAGAGGCATGGGAGTCTATAAGACGGAGTTCGGCGATGTCTGCGTCATCAACCTGCTCGGCCGCTTCACGCTCGACAACAATACGGACAACCCGTTCGTCATAGCCGACAGCATGGCGGAGGAGATCAAGGAAAAGATCGTCCTCGTCGATTTCCACGCCGAAGGGACGAGTGAAAAGCGCGCGATGGGCTACATGCTTGCGGGAAGGGTGAGCGCGGTCTGGGGAACGCACACGCATGTACAGACCTCGGATGCATGTGTCCTCGAAGGAGGCACCGGTTATATCACCGATCTGGGTATGACCGGAGCCGCGGAGTCCGTTCTCGGCATCGATATCGATCAGAGCATCGGAAAGTTTATGGGCGATCCCCCGAGACGGTATGAATCGGGCAAGGGGCCCTGTGTTCTGGAGGGTTGCCTGTTCGAGATAGACCCGGAGAGCGGGAGATGCACGAAAGCGGAAGCGGTAAGACTGAGATGAGCAAACTGAAGATCCTGCATGCGGCGGATTTTCATCTGGATACACCCTTTGAAGGTCTGCCTGAAGAGAAAACAAGACAGAGAAGGACAGAGCAGCGGATGCTTCTGCTGTCCCTGGCGGAGCTTGCCCGCAGCGAGAAAGTCGATCTGATCCTGCTTCCGGGCGATCTGGTGGACGGAGAAAAGGTCTTTTTCGAGACCGAGAATGCGATGGCCAGGGCATTCGGAAGCGTCGCCTGCCCCGTGGTGATCGCCCCGGGTAATCACGACTGCTTTACGCAAAACAGCATCTATTCCCGGGCAAAACTGCCGGATAACGTATACATCTTCAAAAAGAATGAGATAGAGTGCCTTGAATTCGACGAGATCGGAGCCAGAGTTTTCGGCGCGGCGTTTACGGACCGGTATTCAAGACCGCTCCTCGAAAGCTTCCGGGCCGAAAGATATCCCGGGACGTTGAATCTGCTCTGCCTCCACGGCGAGGTCGACGCCCGGGAAAGCAGATACGATCCCGTTAGTGCAAGGCAGCTCGCGGAAAGCGGGATCGATTATGCGGCGTTCGGCCATATCCATAAGGGTTCGGGGCTTCTGAAAGCCGGAGACACGTATTATGCCTGGCCTGGCTGCCCGGAAGGGCGCGGTTTCGATGAGACCGGGGCACGTTTCGTAAACATCGTCGAAATAGACCGGGAAAGCCGGGAGGTCTCGCTCCGCAAGGCTTCGATCGCCCGCAGAAGATATGAGATCCTGGACGTGGACATCAGCGGAGCGGAACCGATCCTTGCGATCCACTCCGTACTTCCCGACGATACCCAGAACGACATATACAGGATAATTCTGAAAGGCGAGACGGACGGTTCCGCGGACGCAGCCATGCTCCGGAACAGTCTCGAAGGCCTGTTCTTCCATCTGCAGATCCGGGATGAGACCGTGCTTGCACGCGACATCTGGGAAAAGGCGGGAAACGATACACTGAGAGGGCTCTTTCTTGCGCGCATGAAGGAACTCTATGATTCCGCCGCAAACGAGGAAGAGCGTTCCGGAACGGAACAGGCGGCAAGATGGGGACTTGCGGCTCTGGACAACAGGGAGGGGGTGTGACCGTATGAGGATTCGATCGGCTACAGCCTCCTTCGGGAAACTCGAAAACGAGACGCTCCGGTTCCATGAGGGCCTGAATGTCATACATGCCCCGAACGAAAGCGGCAAATCCACATGGTGCGCCTTCATCCGGGCAATGCTCTACGGCATAGACACGTCCGAGAGAGCAAGGAAAGGCTTCCTTCCGGACAAGCAGAGGTATGCCCCCTGGTCCGGCGCTCCGATGGAGGGGCAGATGGATGTCATAGCCGATGGCTGCGACATCACCATCGTGCGGACCACGAGGATACCGAATGCCCCGATGCAGGACTTCAAGGCGGTATATACCGGCACCGCCGATGAGGTAGAGGGACTCACGGGGAGCAATGCAGGCGAGATGCTTACCGGCGTATCTAAAGAGGTGTTCAGAAGGAGCGCTTTTATCGGGCAGGGTGCTGTTGCCGTCACAGGCGGCCCGGAGCTTGAAAAGAGGATAAACGCCATCGTCTCCACCGGTGAAGAGGAGACCAGTTTTTCCGAGGCCGATGAAAGGCTGAAGGCCTGGCTGCGGAAAAGGCGCAGCAACCGGAACGGTGAGCTCCCGGAGATAGAGGCAAAGCTCGATGAGGCGAACCGGGAACTCGAAGAGGCCCGTGAAGGCGCCCGGCAGATCGGGGAACTCGAGGAAGCGCTCAAGGATTATGAGAAAGAATGCGGCAGACTGGAAACGGAGGCTGCCGAGGCAAGGAAACAGCAGAGAAAGAAGGCCCTTGAAAAGCTGGATCAGAGCGACAGGGAGCTTGAAGCAAAAAGGAAGAACTATGAAGAACTCTCCGCTGCATATTCCGGCAAACGCGAGGCTCTCCGGAACAGCAGGCTCGGCATGATAAGCGCAGAGGATGCGGAGAAAAAAACGGCGGAGGATGCGGAAAGGTACGCAGATCTGGCAGACCGGTCCGAAGCGGCAAAAGGTGCTTCTCCGCTGCTGTTCATAGTGTGCCTGATCGCTGCGGCGGCGCTTGCGGCCGTATATGCCGCAAAGCATATCCTGATCCTGATCATCGCGGCCGGAACTTTGTGTCTGTTGGGCATATGGGCGGCCCTGAACTATATCAACCGCAGGAACAGCTCCCGTGAGACTGAGGAGGAAAAACGGCAGATACTGCGAAAGTACTCCGTCTCGGACCCGGAGGATATCCGAAAGATAGCAGAGGAGCACGCGAGGATCGTTTCCGAGCTGAAAGAGGCCGAGGAAAGACTGAAATCCGCCGGAGAGGACTATAACGGCTCAAGACGGTCGCAGGCTGAGATCAGACAGAGAGCGATCGACGCACTGGACTTCTCCGCAGAGGGCGTGGGAGAGGTATCCGCGCTTACGGATCTGCTCCGGGCTGCAAGAGAGAAGAAAGCCGCTGCGGAACGCGACCTTGCCCGGCTCAGAGGAAGGCTTGAGCACATCGGAGACAGCGTGGTCATAGAGAGCAATATTGCTTATCTGGAAGACAGGTATGAAACCGTGAGCGCAGAGTATGACGCCATCGAACTGGCGGAGAAAGTGCTCCGGGAATCCGACCAGGAGATCCAGAACCGGTTTTCGCCCCGGCTCGGTGAACTTGCGGCGGAATATATGTCCGTCCTGACAGGCGGCAAATACGATTCGGTCATGATATCCAAGGACTTTTCCGCCATGGCGAGGGAAAGCGGCGGCAGCGTTGCCAGAGGCTCTGAGTATCTCAGTGCGGGAACGCTCGATCTGCTGTATCTTGCGGTAAGGCTCGCGGTCTGCGAGCTCGCACTCCCCGAAGGGGAAAATTGTCCGCTGATCATAGATGACGCCCTTGTAAATCTCGATGAGGAACGGACGGCAAGAGCAATGGAGCTGCTTGGGGAGATAGCGAGGAGCCGGCAGGTGATCCTGTTTTCCTGCAGGGAATAAAACAGCGAAAAACAAAGCAGCCCGGGGCCGATGAATGCCGCGGGCTGCTTTAACAGCGCAAATGGTGAGCGGGGATCAGAGCATGAAGATGGAATCGTCGTTCTCGATCCAGTCGCTTACGGGGATGGTCCTGTATTCGGTCTTGCCGGTGCGGATGACGATTTTGTCTATGCCGGCGTTGATGATCTGTCGCTTGCACATTGTGCAGGACATGGCATCCTTCAGCAGTTCGTTGGTCTTCGCATCCCTGCCGACAAGGTAGATCGTAGCCCCGATCATATCCCTTCTGGAAGCGGAGATGATGGCGTTCGCCTCCGCGTGCACGCTGCGGCAGAGCTCATAGCGCTCTCCGGACGGGATGTGCAGCTTTTCTCTGGTGCACTCGCCTATATCGGAGCAGTTGCGCCGTCCTCTGGGCGCCCCGTTGTATCCGGTGGAGATGATCTCGTCGTTCCGGACGATTATCGCCCCGTACTTGCGCCGCAGGCACGTGGACCGCTCAAGAACGGCGTCCGCAATATCAAGGTAATAGTTCTGCTTGCTTGTTCTGTTATCCATTTCTATTCCCCCGCTGATCAGATTTCAAACAATACTATACATTACCGGCAGACCAAAAAGCAACATGTTATGGAAAAATCGGAGAGGATATGTTATAGTCTCCCCATGAACATGAGAAACTACTCGGCCGAGATGGATAAGATCGTCGGATCGACCGGAGGGGAAAGGCCATCTGTTCTGCTCCACAGCTGCTGCGGGCCTTGTTCTTCCTCGGTGCTGGAGCGCCTTACGGCCGATTTCGACGTCACGATTCTCTGGTACAATCCCAACATCTATCCTGAAGCGGAATATGGGAAAAGGCTCGATGCGCTGCTCGAACTCCTTGAAAAAAACGGCATGAAAGACCGGGTGCACGTTCTTGTCGAGCCCTGGAGGAGCGAGGAGTTCTATGAGAGGATCAAAGGTCTGGAGAAGGAACCCGAGGGGGGAAAACGCTGCGAGCAGTGCTTCCTTCTGCGGCTTTCGGAGACCGCACGGACAGCTGCCGAGAAGGGCTTTGATTATTTCTGTACTACGCTCACGGTATCCAGATATAAAAACGCTCCGCTGATCAACGAGCTCGGAGAGACAGTGGGCAGGAATGCCGGCATAAAATGGCTCCCGTCGGATTTCAAGAAGCATGGCGGAGAGCAGCGGTCGCAGGAGCTCAGCCGGGAGTACGGACTATACAGGCAGGATTACTGCGGCTGTGCGTATTCGCTCAAGGCCCGCCAAGCGCACGATCTCAACAGATAACAAGTTAAAAACCGCAGGTTTCCACACCCTGCGCGGGCGAAACGGCCCGGATAAAAAATGGGTCAGGTTTTGCCTGCTGTTTTCATGCCTCCGTTTCGCCGATAATAAAAAATGGAGGCAATAATGGAAAAATCTCACATCACTACCCGCATCATTGCAGTTTCCGCACTTATCGGAGGAGTCTACGCAGCACTCACTGTTGCATTTGCACCGATCAGTTACGGACCTGTCCAGTTCCGGATCTCGGAAGTTTTTTGTATACTGCCGTATTTCCTTCCGGAAACAGCATTTGGACTGTATGTCGGATGTATCCTGGCAAATCTGTTTACCGGCAATATATTTGATATCATCTTCGGTTCATTGGCTACGCTTTTTGCCGGACTGCTCACGGCCCGGATCGGAAAACGGGAGCACACGCTTGCCAACAGCGCACTTGCCTGCTTCATGCCGGTGATCTTCAATGCGGTGATAGTAGGCGCGGTGCTGACGTGGGCATATGGGATACAGGAATTTGCAGATAACGCAGTGCTATCATTTGCAGTAAATGCCGGCTGGGTCGGCTTCGGAGAATTGGTTGTCCTGTATGTGCTCGGGCTGCCGCTCATACGCTGGCTGCCAAAGCAGAAGTTTTTCACCGATTTTATGCAAAAGCTGATGGAATCAGAGAATAACGGTGGAGAAAAAGATAACGATACAGCAGAGGAAAACTATAAGCAAGAATGATGCTTTCTGAAAGGAGAACCCGTCATGCATGTTAGAAAGGCTATAATCCCGGCTGCCGGTCTCGGAACGAGGCTGCTGCCCAACACCAAGAGCATCCCCAAGGAGATGCTCCCTCTCGTGGACAAGCCGGTCATTCAGTATATCGTGGAAGAGGCCGTCTCCGCCGGTGTCGAACAGATCCTGATCATCACCAACCGCGGGAAAACAGCCATCGAGGATTATTTCGACTATGCGCCGGACCTTGAAGAGAGACTGCTCGCAGACGGAAAGAAAAAGGATGCAGAGATCGTCCATTCCGTGGCGGATATGGCAGATGTGCTGTTCATGCGTCAGAAAGAGACCAAAGGTCTCGGCCATGCCGTCTGGCGCGCGCGGAATTTTGTAGGGGACGAACCTTTTGCCGTCCTTCTCGGCGATGATATCATGCTTGGCAGAAAACCGGTTCTGAAGCAGCTCGTCGAGGCTGCGGAGGCGAACGACTGCAGCGCGGTGGCCATTCATCAGGTCCCGGATGAACTGATCGTGAAATACTCCTCGGTCAAACTCGAGGAAACGCTTTCCGACAGGGTGTACAGGATCAGCGACATGAACGAGAAGCCCACGCTGGAAGAGAAATTCTCGGATTATGCCATTCTCGGACGATATGTTCTTACTCCTGCTGTCTTCGATATTCTCGGCAGGACTCCCCCCGGCCGCAACAACGAGATCCAGCTCACGGACGGCATGAAGGAACTGGTCAGACACGAAAAGATGTGCGGCGTTGATTTTGAGGGCCGGCGTTACGACACCGGGAATCTCAAAGGATATCTGGAAGCCATTATCGATTTTGCGCTCCAGAATGAGGAGGCAGGCGACTGGCTGAAGGAATTCATCAAGGAAAAGGCTGCAGCTTTCGGGGATTGACAAGGCCTGTCAGCGGGACTATAATCCAATTGCAGAAGTGAATAAAGGGGTGCTGGGTTTTCCCGGCTGAGACGGAGTTAATTGAGGCTCCGGTACCCTCAGACCTGATCCGGATAATGCCGGCGTAGGAAAAAGAACGTTATTATCGGCAGGTCCGTTTTCCGGATCTGCCGTTATTATTTGTTGTATTCAGTATAAGGAGGATGAAAACGTGAGCAAAAAAGTCAGACGGCTTGTTGAAACAGCTATGATGATCGCGATAGGCACGGTTTTGAGCCTTATTAAGATCGATATGCCGATGGGCGGAGGGGTAACGCTGGTATCCATGCTCCCGCTGATCGTGATCAGTCACCGGTATGGATGGAAATGGGGTGGATTTGCTGCGTTTGTATACAGTGCAATCCAGATGTTGCTTGGACTGGACAACGTGAGATATGCGACTAGCGCAGTCATGGCGGCCGGAATAATACTCCTGGATTACATTGTCGCCTACACTGTTATAGGCTTTTCATCCGTGTCACGTGTATTTACAAAGAACGAAAGGGCTGCTGTTGCAACCGGTATTGCTGTAACATTCGTACTGCGTTTTCTTTGTCACTTTGTTACCGGAGCTTGGATCTGGAACGCGCTCTGGCCAAACGAGTACGGTATGGCAGCAACTGTATATTCCGCTGCCTACAACGGATGGTATATGGGAGCAGAGCTGATAATCTCAGAAATAGTTGCGATGGCAACTTTCAAACCGCTGGGTAAATACTACGATTATATTGATGTAAACAGTTGATTTGCAACAAAAAGCATTCCGCACTTGAATACCAGATGCGGAATGCTTTTTGTTGTCTCAGCCCGCCTTGCTGTAATCGGCATACCAGACCGTCTGTCCATCGGTCAGACCGGAGATTATCTCAACGAATTCACCGTCCGATGCTCCGACTTCCACCGTTAATGGATCAATCAGGATACCCTTTTTCTCATCGAATCCTGTATAAACAATGCATTTTGAACCGCTGTCCTGAAGCGCCGCTGCCGGGACCGTGATGACCATTCCGGTGCTGCCCGTCCGGATTACCACCGATGCGTTCATCCCGGAAAGAATCCGGTCGCTGTAGGGCAGAGCAATAGTCACGTCAAATTTGCTACTTCCGCCGCTGTTGGTCCCGACAGCGGCGATTTTAGTCACCGTTCCGGTAAAACTCTCTCCGGGCAGCGCATCGATTGTGATCTCTGTCGGCATCCCTATCTGATATTGCAGGATGTCGAGCTCGTCCACCGAGATGGTGATGCTCATCTCCTCAGTGGGAGTCACGGAGAGGATCACGCTTTCGTCAAGCGGGAAGAGCTCGGGGTCTTCTTTTTTTGCGCCGGCTCCTCCTCCGAAGCCTAAAGAGCCGTTGGGAGACAAATCTATTTGTCCGATTTTTTCTCCTGAATATTTCCCGCCATTCAAATATACATTTCCTACCTCTACATCGGGGCCAGCAATACCGAGCGGAGCATCAAAGGAGAGAGCTGTTAGTTCAAGTATATGATCGACCAAATACTGTTTACCTGTATCTGTTTCTGGGTCAATACCTTGTGCCTGCAGGACTATTGCAGGAACAGTATAAACTCTTCCCATAACAATACCGCCATCCGCACTTACGGAAGTAACAAGCACGAGAGTGTATATATCAAAAGACAGATCCGAAGAGGTATCGTCAGAAGGGTCATCATAGTATGCCAGCAGAGTAAGACCATGTCCGGATCCCGCGGAGAGGCCCGTTGCTTTGCTCTTGTCCACGCCGCTCACGAATCCGTCACAGGGGGCGGCGATCTCTCCGCTCTGCAGCATGGCGAGCAGTTCCTGCATCAGATCTTCGTATTCGCGGTGCTTGCGGGACCAGTCCTCCCGCTTGGTGGCTCCGGTGTCCTTCAAGGTAACGAGGAGAAATCCTTTTCTGACTTCGGCACCCGGTTTCATGGGGATGGCGTCTACGATCCCGTCGGAATCCATCACCTTCCACGGACTGTTGACCTGGAGCACACCGGTTCCGAGCAGAACGCCCGCCATGTCATATACCGCAGCCAGATCTCCGATCTCCGGACCGTCATCGGTGACGGTAACGGTGAGTGTCCCGTTCGCGGAGGATGCGACCCTTCCGGGATACTCCGTGCCGTTTGTGCATTTGACTTTTACCGCGTCCCCCGTGAGCAGTTCGGAGTCGCAGGCTATCTCCATGCACATGAGCCCGTCCAGGGACACGATCCCAAGACAGCCATGCTCAATGATCACGCTTCGCACGTCGTCGCCGCTTGAGGCATATACCGCCTTGACCCTGCCGTCGGCCACGCTTTTTATCGATTTGCCGCTTTCGGATCTGGAAAGCTCATTCAGATCTTTTTCGAGTTTATCCATGCTTTTGCGGACCCGTGCGATCGCGGCAAGCACGGTTAGGCTGTCCACTTCCGCTACCGGCTGTCCGGCTTTCACACGTTCCCCGTTGCTGACGAGATACTGCGTTATCTCCACACCGTCCGGAAGACTCACATCTTGGCTGTCCTGTGCACTTACAGTGCCGCCGCCGGAAAGGGAGGACGAGATGTCCCGAAGCTCTGCCCGCGCGGAGACATATTCATAAGTGGGCTGCTCTTTCCTGTTTCGTACGGAAATAGGAAGGATGATCAGTGCCGCAGTAAGGGCAAGAAGTAAAAACCAGGGGATGATCTTTGTCCAGTTCTTTTTCTTCACAGTTGCATCCTCCTTATCCGCCGTAGTGCAGAGCATCGATAGGCTTCATTTTGGCAGCCTTGTTAGCGGGATAGAGCCCGAATACAAGACCGATCACGAAACAGAAGATCACGCTCCACATGACGACATTTCCCTGCAGATGGAAGGAAAGGCTCGTGTCGATGGTTATGATCGAAACGATCTGGAGGATCGCCCAGGAGAAGAAAATCCCCAGCGCGCATCCCATCATACACAGCATGACTGCCTCGATCAGAAACTGCACGAGGATCGTCCTGTGGCTGGCACCGATCGCTTTCCGGATCCCTATCTCGCGGGTACGCTCGGTCACGGTGACGAGCATGATGTTCATGATCCCGATGCCGCCGACGATCAGGGAAATAGCGGCTATGCTGCCGAGAAGCACGGTAAGGGCGGAACTAACCTTGTTCATCGCTTCCTCGATGATGTTGACGGAGGAGATGCGGAACGCATCCTCGTCATCGTCGAAGCGTTCCAGCAGAAGCTCCTTGAGGGATTCCTCCGCCTGTGCGACGGTGTATCCGTCGGCAGGTCCGGCATAGAGGGTGGTTATTGCGGTCCCTGTGCTTGTCGAAAGCCTGACAAGGGAACTGTAAGGTATATAGGCGTTCAGGGAGGAAGAGAAGAAAGAGGCTACGCTGTCTTCGGCCTCTATCACGCCTATCACTTTATATTTCACTCCGTCAAAGGAGACCTCTTCGCCGACGCAGTCGACGAAGCCTATAAGATCCTTTGCCGATGTTTCATCCAGAACACAGACACGGCTGCTGTTGCGCACGTCGGCAAGGTTGATGTATCTGCCCTGGACGAGTTTCTGACCGTTTATCTCAAGATAGTCTCCCGTGACGCCGGTAAGGGAGAAGCCGGCGTTCTCCTGCCCGTACTTTCCCGTCGAGTTGCTTGAGGCATACGGAGAGATGGCGGCAATGGCCGGATCCTCATCGATCCAGATCTGAAGGTCTTCCAGTTTCAGCGGCGAACCGTGGTCATCCTTGATCAGAACGGTGAGAAGACTGCTGCCCAGGCTTGAGACCTCGCTCGTTATGGAATCCGTGGTGCTGTTCACAAGACTGACCAGCACTACCAGCGCCAGCACGCCGATGATGATGCCGAGCATGGTGAGGCCGGCGCGCATCTTGTTGGCGCCGATGGAACGAAGAGCCATTTTCAAAGCCATCATCAGCCGGTCACCTCCGTTAATTTTCCGTCCAATATGTGGACCATGCGCTTGGCCTGCCTGGCTATGTCGTTGTCATGGGTTATGAGCACGATGGTGTTGCCCTGATCGTGCAGTTCCCTAAAGATCCCAAGTATCTCACTGCTGGTATGGGAGTCGAGGTTGCCCGTAGGCTCATCCGCCAGAATGAGAGACGGTCTGGTCACAAGCGCGCGGGCGATTGCGACGCGCTGCTGCTGACCGCCGGACAGTTCCGTCGGCTGATGCTTGGCACGGTTTTCAAGACCGACTCTTTCAAGCGCCTCATGCACGCGTTTCATCCGCTCACCCTTCCGGACCTTCTGGTAGATCAACGGGAGTTCAACGTTCTCCTCAGCAGAGAGTTTCGGGATGAGGTTGAAGCTCTGAAATACGAAGCCGATCTTCCGGCTCCTGATCTGTGCCAGTTCGTTTTCGGTGTAGTCCTCGATCGGTGTGCCGTCCAGAAGATATTGGCCATCATCCGCCGTATCCAGACAGCCGATGATGTTCATCAGCGTGCTTTTCCCGCTTCCGGACGGGCCGATCACGCTGACGAACTCATGCGGATAAACGTGGAGGTTGGCGTGGTCGAGAGCGCGGACACGCTCCTCGCCTATTTTATAAACTTTTGAAACGTCCCGTAATTCTATCATGATCAGAACCCGTAACCTCCGCTGCCGGGGCCGCCGAAGCCGTACATATCCCAGAAATTACTTTGTTCCTTGGTGTAGTATACGGTGTCTCCCTCGGAAAGACCGTCGCGTATCTCGGTATAGTCATTGTTGGAGACACCGATCTCAACCGTTACGGGGCCTGAGAACTGCCCGGTAGCGGAATCATAGGCGGTATAGACGAAAGCACTGGCGCTCGTCCTGGTGACGGCGTCATTCGGGACATACAGGACATTGTCCGATCCGGAGATCGTGATCACAACATCCGCGGTCATCCCGCTGAGCATGAATGCGCCCTTGTCGAATGTCACGGTGGCGGAATAGGTGGTGACGCCGGAGTTGCTGCTGGCGGTGCGGTCGATCTCGGTAACGGTTCCGACGTATTCCCCGACACCGATGGAGCCGATGGTCACTACGGCCTCCTGCCCGACTTCAAGGGCAAGGATGTCAGACTCGTCGACGGAGAATTTTACGGACATCTGCTCGTCCCGGGAAAGAGTGAGAATCTTTTTCTCCTTGCTGTCGGAAGAGGAGGAATCGGAAGAGGACGAGGAGGAAGCTGTAGCAGTGCCTCCCGTCAGATAGGCAGAATAGTCCGTCAGCCCGTAGGAAAGAGCGCCTGTGCTCTGGGTGTTGTCCTGATTAGAGCTCTGTGATGCACTGTCATCCTCTTCTTCAATGGAGAGGACAGTCCCGTCGAACGGAGCACGAACGGCACCGTCCCTGTATATGGTCAGCAGGGCGCTGAGTGTGTCCTCCAGTTCTTTGCGTTCTTTCAGGATCGAACTGTATTCCGAAGCAGTGGAGGCGTCTTTGACGCGGAAAAGCGCCGTGCCGCCGCCGACCTGCTGGTTTTCTCTGGCCTGCACGGCGGAAATGAAGCCCGTGTGGCCCGTGACCTTGATAGGGTTGTGGATCTCGAGAGAGCAGCTGCCGAGTTCTTTCCCGTCTTCGTCAAGTACGGTCACTTTTTCATCCGGCATGGCGTCCTTGTCGGAAACAAGGATGACAGCGTTTCCCCGAGCGGTGCTGTCCACTTTGCCGCGCAGTTCCGATCCGTTCTCGCGTACGACCGTCACGGTATCTCCGATCGCAAGAGCATCCGTCGCGATAACGGCTGACATATACTTGTCCTGCGAAATAACCGCAAGGGCACCATGTTCGACCATGCAGGTGGCAACATCGTCACCGGGCTGCGCATAGATGATCTTGACCACGCCGGAGACACCGGCCTTGATGACGTCCGAAGCTGCTTTGGAGCTGATCTTGGAAAGCTCCTTGTCCTTGTCGGTGATCTGGCTCTGGATATCTGCAAGAGCGGCCGCGACGGTATCCATATCCACCGTTGCCAGCACATCTCCCTTGCTCACGGAAGTGTTGGCTTCCACAAGGATCTCTTTAATCTCCACGCCATCCGGGACGCATATATCCTCAGTGTCTACATCGCTTATGGATCCGGAACCGGATACCGTGGTGTTCACCGAGCCATATGCAACGGTCCAGGTAAGGACGGAGGCAGACTGCGAACTGACCGCGTCTCTGACCTTCGCCTGCAGGTTTCTTACGGCAAAGACCAGCACGGCTGCAATGACCGCGATAACGATAAGGATGGTTATGATGCGCTTGCGTCTTTTTTTCTTTTTTCCTTTGTCAAGGGCTGTAAACAGAGCCTCGTCTCTGTTTTTGTTCTCGTCCATGATTGATTCTCCCTAATATGAAATGCAGAAACGCTTTTCCGATAATCTCAGATATTGCTTTTAATCATAACAAATCTATTATATACCATTACTCTGCTTTTTGTTACGAACAGTTTCCGGTTACGGACTGATTTACTGCCTTTCCTGACGCGCTTTGCCTCCCCGGCAGACAGGAATGTTGCTGTTTTGCCCCATGTTTGATATACTTTATATATTATTATATATTATTCGTCCGGAAAGGAGAAAACCATGCTGACTCTGCTTACAGGAAGGGCGGGATCGGGAAAGACCGCCACTGTCATAGAGTCCGTGAAAAAAGATGTCGAAGCGGAAAAGCCCGGCAGCATCATTCTGGTGCCGGAGCAATACAGCCATGAGGCCGAGCGCGAGCTCGCGCGGAAATGTCCGGATTCCGCAAGCCTCTATGCCGAGGTGGTGAGCTTTACCGGTCTGGCACGGGACCTTTTCGTAAGGTACGGTGGGAACGCAGCGGGATATCTCGACGAAGGCGGCAAGCTGCTCAGCATGGCACTCAGCCTTGAGAGCTTCGGAAGAGAGTTTCCGGGACTCCGGATCTTTGCAAACAGTGCGAAGAAAACGGAAACGCAGGATATGCTGGTTTCGGCAGTCGACGAACTGAAGGCATCCGGCGTGAGTCCGGATGCACTGAGAGAAGCCGCAGGAAAACTCGATGGGATTCTCGCGGACAAGCTGCTGGATCTTGCGGACATTTATGAAAACTTTAATAATGTGATTGCCATGAGCGGAGCAGACAGCTCCGACGCTCTTTCCGACGCCGCGGAACTTATCCGGAAAAAGGCGGATGTCCGCGGGTGGAGGGTATATATAGACGGCTTTACCGACTTCACCGCCGGGGAGACCGCGGTCATTGAAGCACTGCTGAGCAGAGGGGCGGACGTCACAGTGTGTCTTACGACGGATTCCGTCTATACGGACAATGAGGTGTTCCGGCTCCCGGCGAAAACAGCCGTGAAGCTCCGGGCTTTTGCTGAAGAAAACGGGATATCCTTCTCCGAAATAAAAATAGACCCCGATCAGAAGGATCTCAAACGAGATCCTGTGATACTGGAGTTTGCGGAAAAGATGTTCCTGTATTCCGAAGAAGCTTTGTTTTCCGGGAGCGGAGCGGTAAGGCTTTTCCGATGCGGTTCCATATCGGAGGAATGTGAACTTGCGGCTTCGGCGGCGAGAGACCTGGTCCGAAAGACAGGCTGCCGGTGGAGAGATATTGCAGTAGCAGCAAGAGGTTTTTCCGATTACGAAAAAGTATTAAAAAGGGTATTCGAGCACTATGACGTGCCTCTTTTCATTTCGGAAAAGACCGACATTTTCAGCAGACCCCTTCCTGCGCTTATTGCCTATGCGTATGAGATCCCGGCGTCACATTGGTCGCAGGACAGCGTCATCGGCTATATGCGGACCGGACTCACCGGCCTGAGCCGTGAAGAATGTGACGAGCTGGAAAACTATATCTTCAAATGGCAGATCGATGAAAAAGGCTGGCGGCATGCAGGCTCCTGGCGTCAGCATCCGGACGGTTTCGTCAGCACGTTTTCTCCGGCGGATACCGAAAAGCTGGAGAGGATCAATTCCGCGGCGGAAAGGCTTGCCGCACCTTTGAAAAGATTTATCAGCGGTTCGGGGAAATGCCGTGACGCATACGGTCAGGCGGAGGCTCTCGCGGCCTTTTTCAAGGATCTGGAATTGCCCGGGTTGCTCGGAAGACTGAGAGCCTCGCTGATGAGGGAAGAAAAGCGCACGGAGGCCGCGGAATACAGGAAATTGTGGGAGATAACGGTCAAGGCGCTTGAACAGTGCGCAGCCGTGCTCGGCAGGACGGAAACGGACAGGGAGCAGTTCGGAAAACTCTTCGTGCGGATGCTGTCCAAGTACACGATTGCAAGGATCCCCACTTCTTTGGACAGGGTCTGCGCCGGGGATTTTGACCGTATGAGGCATCGTGATATCCGGCATCTGATCGTGCTCGGCGCGGGAGATGACAGGCTTCCTGGAGGGGAGGAAGCCGCAGGAGTTTTCTCCGAAAGCGAGAAAGAGAGGATACGATCTGCAGGCATAGAACTTGGAGCCGGAGAAGACGAGATCTGGAGAGAATACTCGTTGATCTACAACTGTCTCTCGCTGCCCTCGGAGACCCTGACCATGAGTTTTTCCAGTGAAGACCGCGAAGGGAATCCGGCCAAACCTTCATTCGTTATGATGCAGGCGAAAAGGCAGTTCGGCACGGAAATAATCAAGTCAGATCCGGAGCTGCTCAGGCTCTCGGCTCCCGAACCCGCATTCAGCCTTGCCGCGAACGCCGTCTTTCTGAAAACAGCGGCGTCCGAGGCGGCCGAGAAGGTCTTCACGCAGATCGACCCCGAACGGCTTGAGAAAGTAAGATCGAGGGCTCTCGCAGCACGGGGGAGGCTTTCTGCGCCGTCAGTCCGGTTGCTCTACGGGAATGATATCAGGCTGTCCGCGTCAAGAGCGGATCTGTTTGCCAAGTGTAAATTCGCCTATTTCTGCAAATTCGGGCTGGCTGCAAAGCCTTATGAGGCGGCGGAGCTCAAGCCGACCGAGGTTGGCTCGTTCCTGCACACCGTTCTGGAAAAGACCGTTGCGGAAGTGATGTCCCTCGGCGGATTCAAATTCCTTGACGATGAAAGGATACGGATGATTGCCGACAGGAACATCGATTCCTACTTCCATACGCAAATGCAGGACTTCGAAGAGAAAAGTGCCCGATTCACCTATCTGTTCAAGCGTCTCCGCTACGATGCACAGGATGTTCTCCGGGACGTAACGGAAGAGCTCCGGAGATCTGATTTCGTTCCCATCGATTATGAGCTGGATATCAACAGGGCGAAAGACATCGGCGTTTATGAACTGCCGGATGCTGCGCACAGGCTGAGGCTTTCCGGGATTATTGACCGGGTCGACACCTGGGAACACGAGGGAAAACTGTATCTGCGTATAGTGGACTATAAAACGGGAAAGAAGAAATTCAAACTTGACGACGTCTTCTACGGACTCGATCTGCAGATGCTGATCTATCTGAATGTGCTCAAAAAATACGGTGCCGAAAGATATGGGAAAGAGATCGTGCCCGCCGGAATCATGTATCTGCCTGCAAGGAGCGAATATGAAACCGCGAAGGATGTGGACGCAGACTCCGGAAACAGCACGAAAAAACCGCTGAAGAGAAGCGGCTTCGTCCTGGATGACAAGGCGGTCATGAACGCCTGGGAAAACAGCGAGGAACAGATCTATATTCCCGTAAAAAAAGGCAGGGAAGGCGGGAATCCCCCGTTTTCGGCTGCGCAGATCGACATACTTGGCCGGTGGGTGGACAAGTCCCTCGCCGGGATGTCAGACGATATCGGAACGGGAGACATCTGCGCAGATCCCCTGTTTGCAGGAGAGAACGACTATGCCTGCCGGACCTGCGACTATAAGGACCAGTGTGGCTTTCGGGACGGGGAAAACGGTGAACAGATGAGGATCAGGCGGAAGATGAAGGACGAGGAGATCTGGGAGCTCCTGGAAAACGGGTTTGACGGCGAAGCCTGCCCTGCCGCGGAGGACGGAGGTGAAACCGATGCCTGAAATCAGAGCCACGAAGGAACAGTTTGCGGCGATGGAACTGCGGGGCGGGTCCCTGCTGGTGTCCGCCGGCGCGGGAAGCGGAAAGACATGGGTTCTCACCCGGAGGCTCATGGGCTATGTCGATCCGGGACGCAGAGAAGAAAAAGCAGCCGATATAACGGATTTTCTTGTTATTACATTCACACGGGCGGCCGCAGGAGAACTGAAGACCAGGATAACAGAGGCTATTTCCAGGGCTGCTGCGGAGGAGAGCGCGAGGCCGGATCCGGACAGAAAGAGGCTCGCCCATCTGCGCATGCAGACCGCACTCATCGGAAAAGCGCACATAAGCACGATCCACTCTTTCTGCTCAGACATCATCCGGGAATTCGGCACGGCGGCCGGCATACGGGCAGACTTCAAGGTGATAGAAGAGGAACGTGCGGAAGCCATAAAGGCCTCGGCGCTAAACAGAGTCCTGGAGCGGCGCTATGCGTCTCCCGAAAACTTTCCGGGATTCACGGATCTTTCCGACAAGCTCTGCCGCGGAAGGGATGACAGGCTGCTCTCAGGAATGGTGACGGCCCTCTACAATAAGCTTCAGAGTCAGGCATATCCGGAAGTCTGGGCAGAAACGCAGAAACAGATCCTGGAAAGGGAATACGCTGATCTTGCGGATTCACCCTGGGGAAAAGAGATCCTCCGGCTGGACCGCAGGAAGGTATCGTACCTGAAAAGAAAAATGGACCGTGCCGTGCGGGAACTCGAGGAGGAAAACGGTAAGACAAAGGAGAAATACCTGGAGAGTTTCTCCGCTGTCTCCGCAAGTCTCGGCCTGCTCTGTTCCGCGATGGACTTCGAAAACGGAGGCAGCTGGGAGAAATGCCGGTCGGCCGTAAACATAGAATTCCCCAGACTGAAAAACCTCAAGGATCCGGATGACCCTGTCTTCAAAGACAGAATGAAGAAAGTGTGGGACAGCTGCAAGAAAGCCTGCGCGGACATCGGCAGGGATTTTGCGGGAGAGCAGGTGAATACGCTTGCTGATATCCGCGTGACCGTGCCCGCGCTTGAAGCGCTGATGGATACCGTTCTCGCTTTCGGGGAGGAATACCAGAAGGAAAAGCAGCGGAACGCGCTCATGGATTATGCGGATCTCGAACATGTCGCAGCCAGGCTTCTCACCGATGAAAACGGGATGCCGACGGAAACGGCACGTACCGTCTCCGGACGATTCACCGAGATCATGGTTGATGAGTATCAGGATGTAAGCCGTGTTCAGAACGCGATCTTCAGCGCAGTTTCGAAAAACGGGAGCAATTTGTTCCTGGTCGGGGATATCAAGCAGTCGATTTACAGATTCCGTCTCGCAGATCCCGGGATCTTCCGGAAAAGATATGAGAGCTTTCGGGACTGGCAGACCTCCGACGGCCCCGGACCGAAACGCATCTCACTGCGGGATAATTTCCGGTCGGGTGTGCGGATAATCGACGCGATAAACAGTATTTTCCGGAGCTGCATGTCGGTCCCGCTCGGTGAAATCGATTATTCCTCTCCGGACCAGCAGCTCAAGGCCCCGGATGAAAAGGCCTTCGAGGGAGAAAGACCGGAGCTCGTGCTCCTGCAGACTCCTGCCGCGGATGATGTCCCGGAGGATCCCGGGAAAGCCATCGATCACGAAGCAAGATGGGTTGCGGGAGAGATCCGCCGGATTCTGGACAGCGGGGTCCAGACAGGCGGAGGGGAAAAACCGCCGCGCAGGATCGAACAATCCGACATCGCCATACTCCTTCGCTCGTACAAGTCAGCCGAACCGGCTTTCCGGAGAGAACTCGAGAAATACGGCATTCCGGTCCGTTCCGATGCTCCGGCCGATTTCATGAGTGAACCGGAGACGGCGTTTATCGTAAACATGCTCTCCGTGACAGACAACCCGCATAAGGATGTGCCTTTGCTAGCGGTGCTCCGCTCCCCTGCGTTTGCCTTCTCGCCGGATGAGCTCGCTGCAGTCCGGGCGGCAAAGAAGGACGCAGATCTTTATGACGCGCTGACGGAAGCTGCCGCGACGGACGAAAAATGCCGGAACTTTATGGCATCGCTGAAGGAACTAAGGGATCTTGCCCCGGGACTGCCGATGACGGAGCTTGTCTGGAAGATCCTGTGTGACAATGATCTCATAGCTACGGCATCTGCCATGAAGGACGGCATGCGCCGCCGGGACAGGCTGCTGAGCTTTATAGAATGCGCTGCCGAATTTGAAGAGAGTGGCTATATGGGCCTTCACGCCTTCACAGGCTGGCTCCGCCGCCGGGCAGGAAAAGCGGATGTTTCCGGAGCAGGCAGCGGCATAACGATTATGTCCGTCCACAAATCAAAGGGGCTTGAGTTCCCCGTTGTGTTTCTCTGCGGCACGGGCAAACGTTTCAACGCGGAGGATACAAAGGGAAGGGTGCTTTTTGACCCGGAACTGGGCCTTGGTGCGGAGATCGTGGATATTGAAAGAAAGATACACTGGCCGACCGCCGCAAAGAACGCCATTGCCGGAAAGATAAAGCGCGAGAACCTCTCCGAGGAGATGCGGCTTCTCTACGTGGCGCTCACGAGAGCGAAGGAGAGACTGATCATTACCGGAACCGTAAAAGACGCGGATGCATTCCTAGAGGGCATCCGGGAGGGTGTCTCCGGCTCCGTTCCCGATCCGGAGCTTCTCGCATCGTATGACACGCAGCTCAAATGGCTGACGGCGGCCTCAATCGCGGACGGAGGGGCGACTTTCGATCGGAGAGTGATCTGCCTGGAAGCGGCTCCCGCAGAAGACACCGGAAACGGCGAACCCGACGTGCCGGAGCCTGACCGCGCGGAAGTTGGAAGACTGGAGATGATCCTTCGCGACAGCATCGGGATGGAGTATCCTTACGCGGATGACATCGGGCTGCCCTCCAAGATCACCGCGACGGAACTGAAAGGTTTACAGACCGCAGATAATGAGGCGGCTGCTCTCGTGCCGGAATACGAGGATCCGGCGGCGGATTTTCCACTTCCGGATTTCGGAAAGAAAGACAGGCCACTGAGCGCAGCGGAGAAAGGAACGGCTACGCATCTGCTCCTGCAGCATATCGATCCCGAAAAGACCGCGGATGCGGAATCCGTGCGGCAGGAAATCGAAAGGCTCTGTCGGGAAGGTTTCCTATCCGACAGGCAGGCGGAGTCGATCGATCCCGCTCCGATTATCCGGCTGTTCGCATCGGATATCGGGAAAAGAATGACCGCCGTCGCGAGCAACGGCAGGCTGCGGAGAGAATTCCGGTTTACTTTGCTTTCGGGTGCAGGGGACTTTTTCGATACCGATTCAAAAGAACAGATTCTGCTGCAGGGCGTGGCAGACTGCTTTTTCGAGGAGGATGACGGCATCGTGATCGTCGACTACAAAACAGACAGGGTGTTTGAAGAAAGCGAAGTATTAACACGGGCCGAATACTACAAAGGGCAGATCGGAGCTTACTCCCGGGCCCTGTCGAGGATCTGCGGCAGGAATGTGAAGGAATGCGTGCTGTTCTTCCTTGCACCGGGGAAAGAAATAAAGCTTGTTCCCGGAGAATAAAAAATGCTTGCAATATCACAGCCCCTGTGATATATTCTCTTTTGCGTCTTGTAACTATGCCTCTGCGGGCACAATCAAGACAGCCTTTGATGATACAGGAGAAGAGCAATGAAGGAAGGAATACATCCCAACTACAAGCAGACCACTATCAAATGCGCCTGCGGCGCTGTCATTGAGACAGGCTCCACAAAGCAGAACATCACCGTTGAGATCTGCTCCAAGTGCCATCCGTTCTATACCGGAAAGCAGAAGCTCGTGGACACTAGCGGACGCGTGGATAAGTTCAACAGAAAATACGGTCTCAAGTAATTGCGTGATCAATAAGAAGAGGTCCGCGTCGAAAGACGCGGACCTTAGTTTTTTCAAGGGATTTTTTGCGAATAACGATTTACAAACAGAAAGAATGGGTGTAAAATTTAATTAAAGAATTTGAACATATTCTGAGTTGCGACAGGAGTGTGTGAAAATGAAAAACAAAGATGCAGTGGAGAAGAATTTCCTTGATATATACAATAAGATGAGACTTTTGTTTTTCCATGACATTTTCGGAGTGATCAGGGAGAGAGAAGGGTCTCTTTCTGCTATGGAGGCTTTTTCCGTTGAGGTCATAGAGATCCTCGGTGAGCCCACCATAGGGCAGTTTGCGGATTTCCTCAACATCTCCCAGTCCAATGCCACCTATAAGGTGAACAGCCTGATCAAAAAGGGTTACATCGAAAAGCAGAATTCCACCGTTGACAGACGGGAGTATCACCTGATCCTGTCGCAGAAATACTACAACTACCGGGCTCTGATGGGAGCGTATATCGATAAGCTTATCGACAGGATGGGCGAAGGCTTTACGGAAAAGGAGCTGGAACAGTTTAACGGTTTTCTGGAAACGATCAACACGAAGATGATGCCGGAATATGACGAGATCGTATCCGGGCAGGATCAGTAAGAATACGGTAAAGAAAAAACGGAGAAGGGTTTTCCCTTCTCCGTTTGTCTTTCTGTGTACCGGGATTCAGTCGTCCTCTCCGAGAGCCTCGAGACCCACGGCATTTGCCACCTTGCTTGCCTTGATGTTCTTGACAAGCGCAGAGAAAACGGTGCAGCTGAGCAGCGTGAGGATGCAGGCGTATACCGGCAGCGCACGCCAGGCCATTGCAGCTTTCAGCACAAAACCGAGAAGGACAGGCGTGACTGTCTGGGCGGACATGCTTGCCGCATAATAGAAACCGGTAAACTTGCCGATCTTCTTGGAGGAACAGAGCTCCACGACCATCGGGAAGGAGCAGTTGTGCACCAGCGCCATGCCAAAGCCTTTAAGGATCCACACGACATAGAGAAGCACGGGGAAGGTGAATTCACCGTGGGCGGAAGAGGCCTGCACCACCTCTGTCGGACGGACGAAGCACATCAGAATCAGACCGACGAACGTGATCATCAGACCAGAGGAAATGGTCCATTTGCGGCCGATCTTCTCTGCAATGGCACCGGCTATCGCAAAACCAAGCACCGAGGCGAGTCCGCCGAGGATCGTCAGAATCATGGTTGCGCTTGAAACGGACTTAAGATAGTAGATAACATAGTTGCCAATATAGGTGCCCAGGGCGTTATCGCTCATAAACCAAAGGAATTCTGCGCCAAGAATGGCCAAAAGCATGTTCCGGTTTTCGGTACTCATGGGCTTGTCGTCGTCGATCGGGGTCGCCACCGCGGCCAGCCGTTCGCCCTCTTCCAGCTCATCCTTCAGCTGTTCAGCAAGCTCGTTTTCGCGGATAGTCTTGAAGAGCACCAACGCGGAGATCACCATCAGAACGGAAGCAATGATGAAGGGAAGCTCAATGACCCAAATGTTGCGCTCAGCGGCCGGAGCATTGATGTAGGAACTGAGAACGTAGAAGATGCCGAGGACCGTAGCGAAAGCTCCGCCGAAATAGCCCATGATGTTAATGATGCCGTTGGCCTTGGCGCGCAGAGGCTTGGGCGTGATGTCCGGCATCAGTGCCACGGCGGGGTTGCGATACATCATCATGAAGATCAGCACGAGCGCCATCATGCTTACCATACCCGCAATGTTGTTGTAATGGAAGAACAGCGGGATGAACGGAAAGGCAACAGCGGAGATGAAGGTCCCGATCAGGATGTAGGGCATGCGCTTGCCGATGCGTGTATGCGTCTTATCCGAAAGGTTGCCGAAGATCGGCAGCAGGATTAAAGCAGCCAGATTGTCACAGGCCATGATCACTCCGACCAGCCACTGGACATTCAGAATTTTGTCCGGTTCGCTCGCCTTGAGCTCCGCAGGGGTCATTTCATAGATATTGCGTGCGAAGATATCTGTGAGGAAAGTCGGGCACCAGGAATCATACACCTGCCAAAGCAGCAGGATGCCGAAAAAGGCGAAACCGATCAGGGCGGTCCGCTTGTAGTTCAGCTTCAGTTCCATAAAAAACGTCCTTTCAGAGTTTTTTGTTTTCATATCCAGATTTTACAATATTTGTTTCTCGCGGGCAACTGTTAAATTGACGCTTTCGGGCTCAGGTGATAAAATATCTCCGGATATTGCGAACAGTTTTTCATCACGGAGGAATGCACGATGAAAAAAGACAAATCGGAGATTGCTTTCGAACTGGCGGAGAAAGTCGGAAACAGCCTTCTGCAGACGGCGTCCGTCGCGGGAAAGGCGGCTCTGAAAACTGCGGATACTGCGGGAAAACTGCTGTATAAGGGTGCAGTAAAATGCGCCGAGAGACTCGGAGAGATGGACAGAAAGGATCTGCTGAAGCTCGGCTGCGGTGCGGCCTGTGTTACGGCGCTGCCGATCTTCCTTACGGCTCCGGGGAGAGCGGACAGAAAGCGGAAGGAGCCTTTCCGGAACAGGAACTTTGCCCATCGCGGCCTGCATTCCAGAGACCGCTCTGTGCCGGAAAACTCCCTGAGAGCCTTTGCGCTTGCTGCCGAAGCGGGGTATGGGATCGAGCTCGATGTTCAGCTTTCCAAAGACGGTCAGGTCGTGGTCTTCCATGACGATACGCTCAACCGGATCTGCGGTGTGGATTCGCGGGTAGATGAGATGACATACGATCAGCTGAAGGAACTGAGGCTCCTCGATACGGAAGAGCGCATCCCCCTCTTTTCGGAGGTGCTGTCCGTCGTTCGCGGAAGGGGCCCGCTGATCGTTGAACTCAAAAACGGCAGGAGCAACCGGGAACTGTGCGAAAAGACCTGTGAGATGCTCCGGAAATACAACGGAGAGGCCTGTATAGAGAGCTTCAACCCCTTTATCGTTGCCTGGTTCCGTTTCCACGGGAAGGAATTTCTGCGCGGTGTACTGGCCGCGCCGCAGAAAGAATACGGAGCCCAGACATCCGGGTTCAACGCGTTCATTCTCAGCCGCGGCCTGCTCAACTTCCTCTGCAGACCGCAGTTCATCGCCTATAAGATCGGCAAAAGGCCCGTTCCGATCCGGCTCAGCCTTGCACTCGGCGCAATGAACGTCGGCTGGACGTCGCATGAGACAAGGAATGAAAAGGGCCGGGACGCGGTGATCTTCGAGTTTTACAGGCCCAAGCTCATATACAGAAAGAGAAGATAACGGATAACATCATGACAGGCCGATTCAAAAGCAGAAAAATTACGGAGAATCTCACCCGCATATACGGCGCGACCGGCGAGTGCATGTACCTTGCGGTCGGGAAAGAGCGCGCGCTCCTCGTTGACACAGGCACGGGGATCGGAGATTTGAAGGGGTATGTCGAGACCCTGACGGATAAGCCGCTCACGGTTGCCATGACCCACGGACATCTCGACCATGTGCAGGGTGTTTCCCAATTCGGAGAATACTTTCTCAATCAGAAGGATCTGTTTCTCCTGGACAGCAATTCGGGAATAAAGACCCGCATCAATTACGCCAGACTGATGGCGGTCCCCGCAAGGAATCCCGAACTTGCGTATATAGAGAGCGATGGCTTTCAGCCGAAAGCGGATCCCGAAAAAAGCAGAGGCCTCCCGGACGGAACCATTTTTGACCTCGGAGATTATACCGCCGAGTTTCATGCTTTGCCCGGACACACACCGGGAAGCATGGTCGTTCTTTTCCCGGAGAACAGGATCCTGATCACGGGAGACGCCTGCTGCGGAGTGACGCTTCTGTACTTCGACTATTGCACGAGCATCGAGGAGTACAAGGAGGCACTGACGGTGCTCAGAGCAAAGCTTTCCGGAAGGTTCGACCGGATCCTCATATCACACGGAGGCCATGAGTTCACAGAGGATCTCTTTGACAGCGTCCTTGACTGCTGTGACGAGATAATGGCCGGGACTGATGAGGCCTTCCCGCTGAGAGGTCCTGACGGAACGGAAAACCCCTGCGCGCACAGTATGGATTTCATACATGGCAGGAAGGACGGAAAACCGGGAAACATCGTATACAACGGAAACAGGATTTTCCGGTAAATGAACAAAACAAAAAGGGGACGGCAGGAGCCGTCCCCTTTTTCAGCGATCCGATCAGGCGAGGTTTCCGGTGGAGTACATCAGGGCCGAAAGCGCAACGATCGGCGCGGTCTCACAGCGCAGGATGCGCTCGCCCATGGAGCAGATATGGAGCCCGACTATTTTGGCAAGATCCGCCTCAAACTCCGCAAATCCGCCCTCCGGTCCCGTGATGATCGCAGCCGATTTTATATTCTTGTTAAGCTCAAGAACAGAGGCAAGGCTCTCCCGCTCTCCCGCTTCATACATGAAAAGGCCGAGGTCCTTGCTCAAAGCGACGTTGAAAGCATCCGCCAGCTCGCCCTCCCAGGCGACCGACGGGATAATGCCTCTGCCGGACTGCTTGGCGGCTTCCTCGGCGATACGCTGCCAGCGTTCGAGCTTTTTTTCGGGAGCTTCAGGGTTCGCCACGCAGTAGCGGCTACGGAAAAACCGGATCTCCGAGGCGCCGGCTTCCACACCCTTCTGGATGATATACTCAGTCCGTTCGGGACCCTTCGGAAGACCGCACAACAGGGTGACCTCAACGGAAGGCTCGGCGGTGCAGGGCTTCACTTCGATCACTTCGGCCTGCACTTCCTCCTTGTCGGCAAGGACGATGTGGCATTTATAATCGGTCCCCTCGCCGTCGCAGAGGATCACATCGTCGCCCGGACGCAGTCTGAGCACACGGGCATGCTCTGCGTCACGGCCTTTCATGACGGCCATCCCGCCTTTTATGTTGGTCCCGGCTATAAAAAATCTGGGCATGGTCTCCTCCGGATCGATAATACTCTTTTTATGTGAAATATTATTGCACAAACAGACCCTTTTTGCAACAGAAAGCACCCTTGATTATCGCCGGAAAAGCAATTATAATATTCTGTACGACCCGATACCGGAAACAGACTGGAGGAAAGACCTCATGCCCACGACATGGAACCGATCGCCGGAAGAGTTTCATAAGATCTATTTAGCAAACACAGACGCTTTTTATAAAGTAGGCAGCACCACACTGGCCTCGCAGCTCGATGAGTTCATGACGGGCTGCGCACTCGGGCTGTGGAGCAAGTCCGGCGGCATTACGGAGAGACACGTGGAGATGGCAAACCAGATCTATTCCCGCAGCCGTCCCCAGCCGAAATGGCTCCTGTGGAACCTTACATCTTCCGTGTGTGAGAAGGAGATGTTCACACCTCCGGTGTTTTTCTGGAACATGGCGGAAAGCGACGCCAAACGCGGAACGGAGACCTCGCGCACATTTATCCGCATGCTAACAAATATCCTTATGTATCTTGCGGCTACGGACGACGACGTGACCTATGCGGAGGCCGAATACATCACCGAATGCATCGATAAGCTGACGGCGATCTGCGACACCACGGGCGTGAAGAAAAGCCGGGATACGCTCAATCCCCTGGATTATGTCACGAGCAGTGACCCCGGATTCATCGCCAAACGCGGCACCCAGTCCTCCGGAGGGGCGGCCGTGACGGAGCATGCGCCAGAAGAAAAACAGCCGGAAAAGCCCAATCTGGATGAGCTGATGGACGAGCTCAACGAGCTGGTGGGACTCGAGGAAGTCAAGAAGGACATCAAAAACCTGATGAACCTCGTTAAGGTGCGAAAGCTCCGGGAGGAAAACGGACTTCCCGTGACGCCGATGTCGCTGCACATGGTCTTCCTCGGAAATCCCGGAACCGGCAAGACCACTATTGCCAGACTTGTGAGCGGGCTGTACGCGGCGATCGGAGTGCTCAGCAAAGGGCAGCTCGTCGAGGTGGACAGGTCGGGACTCGTAGCGGGATATGTCGGCCAGACCGCACTTAAGACGCAGGAGGTCATCCGCGCCGCACTCGGAGGAGTCCTTTTCATAGACGAAGCCTATTCCCTGTCTTCCGGCGGGGAAAACGATTTCGGCCGCGAGGCGATCGAGACGATCCTGAAGGCCATGGAGGACCACCGAAACGATCTGATCGTGATCGTTGCCGGCTATACCGGACCTATGGAAAAGTTCCTCTCCTCCAACCCGGGACTCGAATCCAGATTCAATAAGTATTTCTTTTTCCCGGATTACAACGGGGAGCAGCTGATGGCCATCTTCGAGAGCAAGCTGAAAAAGAACAGCTATGTCCTTTCAGATGAAGCCCGCGAGGCGGCGAGAAAGATGTTCGACGATCTGTATGAGAACAGAACGGAGAATTTCGGCAACGGCCGCGATGTGCGCAACTGCTTCGAGGACATGATCGTCCGGCAGGCGAACAGGGTGGCCGAGATGGAAGCGCCGACCAAGGACGATCTGATGCTTGTGTTGCCGGAGGATCTGGCCGAGCCGGAAGAGGAAAACGGGGAAGAGTGAAAAAATTCATCATTGCTTTACATTTTCGGCCGTTCAGGAGTTTATTATAATACGGAAAACCAATACTATATTGTAAAAAAGGAGAATTATTATGTCATTTTTCGGAGGACTGTTAAAGGTCGGCATTACGGCAGGAGCTGTGTTTGCAGCAATGAAAGTAGCAGATAAGTATAAAGCGAACAATCCCGACGGCGTGACCGACACGAACGAAAAGATCAGCGAGATCACCAGAGCGGCGAAGGAAGTATACGGCGATGCCGCGGAGTCAGTCAAGGAAAAAGCCCCTGAAGTAAAGGAAAAGATCAGTGAGACAGTTCAGATGGTATCGGATTATGCATCTGAAAAGATCCCGGGAGTAACGGCAGCGGTCCAAAACGTGGTGGAGAAGATCGCCGAGAAGGCTCCGGAAGTTAATGAGAGGTTCCACGAGGCAGTGGAAAAGGTCTCCGAAAAAGTCATTATCTTTGCGGAAGCTGTAGCAGAGGACGATCAGGAAAAGGCCGAGTCCGAATTCGAAGACGTGGTGGACGCAGAAGTTGTTTCCTTCGAAGAGAACAGCGAAAACGAGCCGAAAGAATGATCTGAACGACAAATGAACGAAGAGGCCGCGGCAGCGGCCTCTTGCATTATTCTCGAGGATGCGGGAAACCTGCATCCTTGTTTTTCCGTCTTGTATTGAGTAGAATGAAGAAAAGAATGAAAAAGGCGAAAGGAATGGGAATGCGTATGAAAAAGAATGCGGGTGCGGCCTTGCTGCTGGACCTGGTGCTTCTGCTCACCGCATGCGGTGCAAAGCTCCCGGAACCGGCCGACGGATACGATATCGTCCTTGTGACCGATTCGCCCGAAGCGAATGGAAGCGGTATACAAAGCGCTGCGGAACCTGCAAGAGAAGCCTCCACGGTCAGCGCCGCGGAGCTTTATTCCGGGTATGGATTCTGCCACCAGCACTGCATCGAAAGCGGCTATTACCGCTTTACCGCCGAAAACTCACAGGGCGTGACCTGGCAGGTTTTCCTTTTGGATGAAGAATTCACGGACGCCGAGCGATATATACCCCAAGCGTATGAAAAAGCGCTGGAAGGAAGCGGTGTCGTGCATATAAATGCCGGAAAGTGGATCTATGTGTACTGCTCCTGCAATGAGTGGACAGGTGCACGGGCACCGGAGGGATGTAAATACAGCTGGGTGCTTGATCCGAACGCGACGGCAGCGGATGCTGCGGCTTCTGCAGGGACTGTGCCGGATGCGGCAGCTGCGGCACCCGATCCGGCACCGACACCCACGCCTACCCCTTCACCCACGCCGACATCGACTCCGAAAGTACTCAGTATCACAAAGCACCCGACCGCAGAGACCGTACAGCAGGGGGGAACCTGCTGGTTCGTTGCCAGGGCCGACAACGCTGACAGCATCACATGGGAGTTCCTGGACGCGACCGGAGCGGTCAACAGCATCGATAATGCGAAAAGCAGGAATCCCGGCCTGACGGTGGATGTCTACGACAACGGCGAGACGATCGGCCTGAAAAACATACCCATCAGCATGAACGGATGGATGGCGAGAGCAAAATTTGAAACAAAAACAGCAATGACCAGCATCTTCTCCAATCCGGCCCTGATCACAGTCACGGCCATTACGGATTTCAAGAGCGCCTATTCGAGCGTATTTGAGAACTATCTGTCGCTCGTCAGCGGGGGAGAGGACAAATACGAGCTTTGGACGGACTTGGAGCTTTCGGGGGTTGTTCTCGGTTATTATCTTAAGGATCTGGACGGAGACGGAACGGATGAGCTTGTGGTCGGTCAAATCGGCGGAACGACCGGGTCCCACTGGGATAATATTGTGTATTCCGTTTTTTCCCTGGACAACGGGAAACCTGTCAAGGTTCTGAAGAGCAATGCCCGGGACCGGTACTACTACTCGGGATCGGGCTTCATCCATGAAGGTTCGAGCGGCGCGGACAGCAGCATCGTGTATTTGTGCAGATATTCAAAGGGCGAGCTTGCTGTTATCAACGGAGTGTATACCTCAGCGGAAGGCTATTTCAATTACCTGAATGAATCCATCAGCGCGGATCAGTTCAACGCGGCGATGGTCAGTCTGGAGGGAAGCATCACCCCCATTTCATCGATGCTTACTCCGATCGCCTGATTATGCTGATATCGGAAAAGGGACAGCTGAGACTGTCCTTTTTCCATTCTTTCCGGATTGACAAAAAGCGGGATCACGTGGTAATACTTGACAATACCGAAAAAACGGAGAGATCCGATGCACAGAAGTGACCTTGATATCGCGCGGATGCTCGCGGAACGCGCTGCCCAACAGGGCGGCAGGGCGTATTTCGTCGGCGGCTGCGTGCGCGACAGGATAATGGGAAAAGAGAATAAGGATCTGGATATCGAGATCCACGGACTTGCCTGTGAGAGCGTGAAGGCGATCCTCGACGAAATCGGAGACTGTATCACCGTGGGGGCGAGCTTCGGGGTCTTCCGTCTCAAGGGAAAGGAGATCGATATTGCTCTCCCGCGCTCGGAAGCAGGCACGGGACGAGGCGGACACAAGGATTTTGAGATCTTTGTGGATCCGTACATAGGCCTGCAAAAGGCCGCACGGCGCAGAGATTTCACCATCAATGCGCTCATGCAGGATGTCCTGACGGGTGAGATCTCGGATTTCTTCGGCGGACAGGACGATATACGGGCCGGGGTCATCCGGCATGTGGACGATCGGGGCTTTGCGGAGGATCCGCTCAGGGTGCTCCGAGGCTGTCGGTTCGCGGCGCGGTTCGGCTTTGCGATAGCGGATGAGACCGCTGATCTGTGCCGGCGGATGGATCTGAGCAGGCTGAGCGCCGAGAGGATAACGGGAGAGCTTGAAAACGCGCTTATAAAGGCCGCGGCCCCCTCTCTGTTCTTTGAGGAGCTGAAAAGAATGGACGGTCTGTCGTTCTGGTTTCCTGAGCTTGAGGCTCTTTCCGGAATCAGGCAGGATCCGTCGTTCCATCCCGAGGGGGATGTCTGGAAGCATACGATGAAGACGCTCGATGAAGCGTCAAAGCTGCGGGAAGAGGCGGAAAGACCGTTCTGGTTCATGCTGTCGGCTCTGTGCCACGATCTTGGGAAAAGTGTCTCCACAAAGGAGATCGACGGGACCATCCATGCCTACGGACATGAGGAGACGGGCGCGGAGGCCGCGGACAGGCTCCTGCGCAGGCTGACCAATGAGACGAAACTGAAAAGCTATGTCCTCAACATGGTAAGGCTCCACATGCGGCCGAATATGCTCGTTCACCAGAAGGCTTCGGACAAAGCCTTCATGAAACTGTTCGACCTGTCCGTCTGTCCGGAGGATCTCATCCTGCTTGCAAAGGCGGATCATGCCGGTTCATGTGCCGGCGCATACGATGAGATCGAGTCCGTCCTGCGGACAAAGCTTGCGGAGTATCACAGACGGATGGCACTTCCCTGTGTGAAGGGGGAGGACCTGGTAAAAGCCGGGATCGCCCCTTCACCGGAATTCAGCGAAGCGCTCCGGTTTGCCCACAAGCTTCAGCTTGCCGGCGTGGAGAAAAAGGAGGCGCTGACGCAGACTCTGGCCTATCTCAGACAGATCGGAGACCGGGAAGGATGAGAGCAGAGAACACGATGGAAAACCAAAACAGGAAAAAGGGAATGATCGAGATGCTCATCTGCGCCGCTCTGTGGAGCAGCGCGGGCATCCTGATCAAACTGCTGCCTTGGAACGGCTTCGCAGTGGCTTCGATACGAAGCCTGATCGCGGGGCTGACAATCCTGATCTACGCGCTTGCCACCGGGCGTAAAATGATTATAAACAGAAAGACGCTGCTCGGCGGACTGCTCACGGGCGGCGTGTACACATGCTTTTCCTGCGCCAACAAACTGACGACCGCGGCGAACGCCATCGTGCTCCAGTTCACGAGCCCGGTGTTCATCGTGATTCTTTCTGCCCTCGTGCTCGGCAAAAAGATGAGGCTACGCGATATCATCACGGTCCTGCTTACGCTCGGAGGGATTGCCCTTGTGTTTCTTGACAAGCTTGAGGGCGGCTATCTGCTTGGGAATCTTGTCGCGATCCTTGCGGGGCTGCTGATGGCAGGCATGTTCGTGTCCGTCGGAGAGATGGAGGGGGAAAGCCGCTTCAGCACCATCATCATCGGGCAGTTCATCACGTTTCTGATAGGACTTCCGTTTGTCATATCCACGAGGCCCGTGTTCAATACCGTCACGGTGCTGAGCATCCTCGCGCTGGGGATATTCCAGCTCGGGATATCCTACATCCTGTACATCCACGCGTCTGTGAGCTGCCCGCCGCTTGCCTGCTGCCTCCTCGGCGGACTCGAGCCCCTGCTCAACCCTGTCTGGGTGATGCTCTTCGACGGGGAAACGCCGGGCGTGCTTGCTTTTATCGGCGGAGCGGTGGTGATCCTGACGATAACCGTGTGGTGTGCGCTCGACAGCAAAGCCGCCGCAGAAACGGCCCCGGAGCAGTCCGGATAAAAAAGCAAAATAAAAAAAGGGAAAAGCGGGATCGATTTCGTATTAATACATCGGAAAGAAATGATTCGCCGGAATGTTTTTCGGAAAGGGGGACGGAACCATGCCCTGTCTAAGAGAGGAACGGGAAATACTGGAGCATGATCTGATCGGTCCGTATGGCATATGTTCGGACCGGTCCAAGGGAAGACTGTATCCGGAAGCCGAATGCGACATCCGCACCTGCTTCCAGCGCGACGTCGACAGGATCACCCACTCGAAGGCCTTCCGGAGACTCAGACATAAAACCCAGGTGTTCCTTCATCCTGAAGGAGACCATTATCGAACCCGTCTCACCCATACGCTCGAGGTGACAAGACTTGCCCGCACTGTGGCCAGAGCACTCCGGCTCAATGAGGATCTTGTCGAGGCCGCGGGACTCGGCCATGATCTCGGACACACACCTTTCGGCCACGCCGGTGAGAGGGCGCTGAACAAGATCTGTTCGACCGGCTTCAAGCACTACGAGCAAAGTCTCCGGGTCGCGGACGTCCTCGAACGCGGAGGAAAAGGACTCAATCTGTGCTATGAGACGAGAATGGGGATCCTGCACCATACGAACGGATCTCCGGATGATACGCTCGAGGCCTCTGTCGTGCGCCTGTGCGACAGGATAGCCTATATCAACCACGATCTGGATGATTCCATACGAGCCGGGATCCTGTCTGCCGACGAGGTGCCGGCGCTCATCCGCGAAAAATGCGGGGAGCGCAACAGTGAAAGGATCAATTCCTTCATAACGGACATTGTCCGAAACAGCCGGGACGGCGTTCTGAAAATGTCCGATGAGATGCAGGAGGTATACGAATTCTTCCACGCCTATATGTTCTCCGATATCTACGTGAACCCGATGGCCAAGGGCGAGGAGAGCAAGGTGGAGGGGATGATGCTCAAACTCTTCGAGTTTTACATCTCCCATCCGGACGCGCTTCCGCCGGAATTCCGGGCCGTCATGGAAAAGGAAGGTGCGGAGCGCGCCGCCGTGGATTATATTTCGGGAATGACGGACGGCTTTGCCATCGAGACCTATGAGAGGCTGTTCATTCCGCTTTCCTGGAGCGTGAAATAAAGGAGCGAAAATGCCGTCAAGATTCTCAGACAGTTTTCTTAATGAACTGACGGAAAAAAACGATATAGTCGATGTGGTGTCGCAGTACGTCAATCTCAGCAGGCGCAGCGGAAGCAACCTGTTCGGCCTGTGCCCCTTTCACAGTGAGCGGACGCCTTCGTTTTCTGTAAACAGGACAAAGCAGATCTATCATTGCTTCGGATGCGGCAAAGGCGGCGGCGTGATCAACTTCATCATGGAGATCGAGAGCGTCCCGTTCCCGGATGCTGTGGAGATCCTCGCCAAACGCGCCGGCATGCAGATGCCAGCGGCGGAAGACGATCCGGAAAGCAAAAAACGGGCGAAGATCCTTGCGGTAAACAGAGCTGCGGCGCACTATTATCATGATATGCTCGGCTCCGCGGAGGGCGCAAAGTGCAGAGAATATCTGGAAAAGCGCAGGCTGAGCAGAAGAACGGCAACGGATTTCGGGCTTGGCTTCGCCCCGGACAGGTGGGACGGTCTCCGGAACGCCATGAGAGAGAAGGGCTTTAGCGATTTTGATCTGTTCGATGCCGGCCTTGTCAAAAAAAGCAGCAAAGGCAGCTTCTATGACGTTTTCCGAAACCGGCTGATGTTTCCGGTCATCGATGTGAGGGGCGAGGTCATCGCCTTTTCCGGGCGGCTCCTGGACGGGGAGGGGGCAAAATATATGAACTCCCCCGAAACAGCCGCATATTCGAAGAGCAGGAACCTCTTTGCGCTTAATCTTGCAAAGAAGTCCAAAAGTGATTATTTTATCCTTTCTGAGGGGAATATCGACGTGGCTTCCCTGCATCAGGCCGGCTTTGACTCCGCAGTCGCCTCGCTGGGGACCGCACTCACCGAACAGCAGGCCCAGCTGCTGTCAAGGTATAAAAATGAGATCATCATTGCCTACGACAGCGACGATGCAGGCATAAAGGCCACCAATAAAGCCATCGGCATTTTTGAAAAGCTCGATGTGAAGGTAAGAGTGCTCCGGCTGGAGGGAAATTATAAGGATCCCGACGAGTTCCTGAAGGCCTGCGGGGCAGAGGCGTTCCGGAAACTGATAGAGGATTCCGAGAACAGAATGGGGTTCAAGATCAGGCAGATCGCTGAAAAATACGATCTGAGCAGACCGGAGCAGAAAACAGAGTTTGCCGCCGAAGCCGAAAAGCTCATTGCGACGCTTCCCTCAAAGGCGGAAAGGCAGATCTACAGCTCCGTCATCGCGGAGAGGATCAGCGTAAAACCGGACGCCGTAATGAGTGATGTGGAAAACCTGAGAAAGAGACTGGTCAGAAGAGCGGAGACACGGGAAACGCAGGAAATGATCAGCCGGACTGTCAGCAGAAAGAAGTATGACAATCCTGCTTCCGCAAGGGCGGAAGAGGGTGTGATCCGTCTCCTCTGTCAGGATCCCGGGCTCATCCGATCCGTGCAGCTGCCTTCAGCTGACGTGTTCACGGATGAAAGGCTGAAAAAGATATTCAGTCTTGTTTCGGAAAAGCTTGTGGACGGGGAGTCTTTCAGCGTGGCATCTCTCGGCGCGGAGCTGGACAGCGGCGAGATGTCCCTTCTGGTGGGTCTGCTCGATGAGCCCGAAGCTCTTTCGAACAGCGAAAAGGCATTCCAGGACTATATCGCGGCGATACAAAAGGCCGGGAAAGAAAAAACGATCGATGATATCATAAAAGAAAAAAAGGCACAGGAGAAAGGCAGGAAATGACCGATGGGAAGAAAGAAAGCTGAAAAACAGAACATGGAACCGGAAGCCGCCGAGATGATCGAGACTGTTTCCGAAGAAGCAGCGGTCGAGACGGAAACAAAAGAGAACGCCGTACCGGCGGAGCCGATCCCCGCGGAGATCACCGTCACGGCGGAAGAAGCTCCGGCTGAGACCATGGCAGATACTCCGGCGAAAGGGAAGCGGAAAAGAAGCACCGCAAAGAAAAAGGTGGTCGAGAGTGCGGAGGAACATCCGGAGGAGCCACCTGTCGAGAAGACCCCGGAGGAAAAGCTTGCCGATCTGCTTGAAAAGGGCAAGAAAACAGGCAAGCTCAGTGCGAGAGAGCTGGAGTGCCTGGAAGAGATGGGCCTGGAAGGCGATGCGATCGAAAAGTTCTATGATTCTCTTGAGGCCAACAATATCGATGTGGTTGCCGGGAACAACGATCTGGATATAGATCCGGTGCTGGATGATGTGGTTCCCCTGCTTGATGACGATCTTCTTGCCGATCCCGATATCGAGGACATGGAAACGCTGGAGGAGATCACAGAGGAAGACATCATGGACACAGATGCCATGGCAGACACGCTGGCGACAGACGATCCGGTCCGTATGTACCTGAAGGAAATCGGAAAGGTCAGGCTCCTGACTCCGGAAGAGGAGGTCGATCTTGCCATCCGGATGGCAAACGGTGATGAAGAGGCCAAGCACCGGATGACAGAGGCGAATCTCCGTCTCGTCGTATCCATCGCGAAACGTTACGTCGGGCGCGGGATGCAGTTCCTCGACCTGATCCAGGAAGGCAACCTCGGACTTATCAAGGCGGTGGAGAAGTTCGATCACACGAAGGGTTACAAGTTTTCTACCTACGCGACGTGGTGGATCCGCCAGGCCATCACAAGAGCTATAGCCGATCAGGCTCGCACGATCAGAATTCCCGTGCACATGGTGGAGACCATCAACAAGACCATCCGTGTCTCCAGACAGCTGCTGCAGGAACTCGGCCACGATCCCTCCGCGGAGGAGATTGCCGAGGAAATGGGTTTGCCCGTGGAAAAAGTCAGGGATATCCTGAAGATCGCGCAGGAGCCGGTATCGCTGGAAACGCCCATCGGCGAAGAAGAGGATTCGCACCTCGGTGATTTCATCCCCGACGAGGACGCCTCCGAGCCTTCCGAAGCCGCATCCTTCTCCCTTCTGCGGGAGCAGCTCGAGGAGGTTCTCGAGACGCTTGCTCCGCGTGAGAAGAAGGTCCTCGAACTACGCTTCGGCATCATCGACGGCCGGACACGCACGCTTGAGGAGGTCGGCAAGGAATTCAACGTCACCCGTGAGCGTATCCGTCAGATCGAGGCGAAGGCGCTCCGGAAACTCCGCCATCCGAGCCGCTCAAAGAAGCTGAAGGATTTCCTCAACTGAGTTCCGGTCCGGACAGCGCAGAACAGAATAGAAAAAGAAAGCCTTTCCCGTCCGGGAAAGGCTTCCTTTTTCTGTATGGAGAGAAAATCGGAAGAAATGGCGGAAGATCAGCGTACAAGAATATTCTGCCAGTCTTCCACATCGCAGCGGCCGTCCTTGTTATTACCGGCTGCGACGAGCGTGCCGTCGGACCGCAGACCGATCGTGTGGGAGGTGCCGGTGGAGATGGCGACGATATCCTCCCATTCCTCCACATCGCACTCACCGTTTTCATTCCAGCCGGCGGCTACGACTGTCCCGTCCGCCCTCAGACCGATCACATGCTTGAAGTTGGCGGAGATGGCGACGATGTTCTCCCATTCCTCCACGTCACACTGGCCATATGTGTTGTCACCGGCGGCTACGACGGTGCCGTCCTTCTTGAGGCCTACGGTGAATCCGTATCCGGTGGAAATGGCGACGATGTCCGTCCAGCCGGTGATCTCCTCCTGCCCGTAGTCATGTGCCGCACCTGTATTGTCCCGAATTTCGGCGGCTACGACAGTACCGTCCGAAAGCAGTCCGACTGTATGGAAAATGCTCAGGCTCATGGCCCTGACACCGCTCCAGCCGGAAACGTCGCAATCCCGACCCGCAATAACGATGGTCCCGTCAGCACGGATCGCGGCTGTGCTCCAATATCCGGCGGATACATATACGATATCTGTCCAGTCGGAGACATCGCACTGCCCGTAATCATTGTTTCCTGCGGCTACAACAGTGCCGTCGAACTTCAGTCCCACAGTAAAACCATTCCCGGCGGACACTTCCGCAATGTTGTTCCATTGGGAAAGATTCAGCTCACCGTCATCGTTGTCTCCGGCGGACAGAATCGTTCCGCCGTCCGTAAGGCAGACCGTATGACTGCCCGCGGAGATGCTTCTCCTGCCCGCAATGAGGCCCCAGACTGCGAAACAGCGGTCCCAGGAATCGGAATAGTCTTTGATCGCATAGAACGCGCTTGCTGCTTCGAAAAGCCTTCCCCTTCGGAGGAGAGCGTCGGCTTCGTTGTAGGCGATGGCGCTGATCTGATCATCTGACTTGGCTGCCCATTCCGCGCTGTCCCCGAAGCCGCCGAGAGCGGAGAAAGAATCGTATGCGGCACCGTAGTCGCCTTTTTCATAGGACTCGACCGCCTTCTGATAGGCAATTGCATTTTCCGCGGTGCTGATATACAGGGCACTGTCCTTATATCCGTTCATCGCCTCCAAAGCGGGAATGGCTTCCTCCAGTCTGCCGGAATTGAACAGCTCAACCGCTTCCTTATAATGCTTCTCGGGCAGATATACACTGGTGAAGATGATGGCAAGTCCGCTGATGATCAGAAGGGCGGGGATCAGGATCACCAGCAGCTTTCGAAACGAGAAGCCACGTCCGGAGCTGTCTTCTGCCTCTTCTTCCGGAATGACCGCCTTCTCTGCGGCTGACGGTGCGGTGGCTTTGGCGGAAACGGCAGACTGCGCACCTTTCGGAAGCTCCGCCGGAACAGTACCGGACGGGACGGGAGCCTTCGCCGGAAAAGCAGATCCGGGGGCCGTTTCAGGAGCGACAGCTGTGCCTTCGTCCTGAGAAGACGGATCCGGAGCATTTCCGGACGGTTCCAAAGGCTCCTTTTCCGTAGGAATGTCGACAGAGGGAGCCGGACTGCTGTCCTCCGTATTCTTCTCGGATTCGGAAGCAGGTGCGGATTCTGCCGTGTCCGCCCAGGCGCTTCCGTCCGCAAAGGCTGCCCGTATAACATCCGCATGAAAAGAGGCTGTCATGAATGGAAGCATGATATCGGAAAGCATATGCGGACCTTCACCGGTGAACGGGCCTTCGCAGTCGTGTGCGGTGTCGAAGGCGATTTCATGTCCGTCCCTGTCGAGCGGGACAAGGCGGATCCGAACGGAGGAAAGCTCCTTCCCGGAAAGGTTTTTCATCGTCAGGCGTGCCTGGATCGTTTCAGCGCTTTCGTCCCGGAACAGTTCGCCGCCCGCGATAAAGACGGTAGAGCTGTCTTTCGGGCCGCATTCCGAAAGCGTGAACAGCGGGGTCTGGTTTTCTGTCATAGGATATGCTCCTTATTGTAGAAAAAAGTGTTACAGCAGTGCTGTCTATTTCAGTACGACGTTTTCTTTCCCGAGGAGCTCCGAAAGCTCCGCGGTGAGCGCAGGATGGATAAGGCATCTGGCGCCTATGCGCTTTTTCTCCTCTTCGCACCAGATTACCAGCTTCCCGGAGCCCGGGAACATGGTCAGCAGCAGTTCGATGCGGTGCAGGATGCTGTCGCCTGCAGACCGCACGCGGACATACAGAGTCTTGTCCTGCAGGTCATCCGGAAAAGCAGAGGATAGTGTCTCCGCCCGGGTCTGTTCAGCTGTATGGGAATACGGCTGCTGAGGCGACCGGAGCGGCCTGTTTTCCTGCCCGGAGGACATTTCTGACGAAAGGAAACTGTCGATCGGGGAAAGATCCTCGACTGTTATCTGAGGTTCCTTTTCATCCCGTAAGGATATCCTGCCCGAGACGACGAGCGCCGCATTGTTTGAAATGTAACCGCCGCACGAGTCGAGGACTTTCTGGAATACGACGAGCTCTATGCTGCCGGTGTCGTCCTCGAACTGGATGTAGCACATCAGCGAACTGTTCCGCGTCGGCCTTGTCCGCGAAGAGGAGACGATCCCGGCTATCCGGATCCGCTGACCGTCGGCAAAACGGTGCGGGTCGTCGGAGGAGAAGTCACTGACGATGGAACCGATCGGCACGGTGCCGAGTCTTTTGATCCTGCTTCTGTATTCATCCATCGGATGTCCGGTAAGGTAGAGTCCGGTCATCTCTTTCTCCATAGCCAGCTTTTCCCGGGGAGTAAAGTCCTGCACATCGGGTATCTCTGCAGATGCGGGAGCATCGCTGAAGTCGCCGAAAAGGTCGATCTGCCCATCGATGTTTTCTCTCGCCGCCCTTGACAGCCCGTCCAGAATCGCGGGAGCGGCGTTCAGGATTGCCCTGCGGTTGCATCCGAGACTGTCGAAGGCTCCGGCTTTGATCAGGCTTTCTATTGTCCGCCTGTTCATGTCGGAGGAATACATCCGTGAACAGAAGTCTTCAAAGGAGGAGAAGGGACCGTTTGTTTTTCTCTCGTCAACAAGGGCTTTCGTCACATTCCTTCCGATCCCCTTGACCGCTGCCAGTCCGAAACGGATATCGCTGCCCGCAACGGTGAAGTCGGGACCGGAACCATTTACGTCCGGAGGAAGAAGGGAGATGCCCATGCTGCGGCATTCCGAGATATATTCGGCAATCTTCACGCTGTTTTCGAGAACACTCGTCAACAGTGCGGCCATGTATTCCTGCGGATAGTGCCGCTTCATATAAGCTGTACGGTAGCAGACGACAGCGTAGCTCACGGCGTGAGCTTTGTTGAAAGCATAGCTTGCGAAGGCTATGATCTCATCGTATATGCTGTTTGCCGCAGTCTCCGGCACGCCGTTCGCTACGGCTCCGGGGATGGAGCGCGACGGATCTCCGTACACGAAAGCCACACGCTCTGAATCGATCACCGCGTGTTTTTTCTTGGAAATGGCTCTTCTGATCATGTCGGCCTGACCGAGGGAAAAACCGGCGAGTCTGCGGAAAATCTCTATAACCTGTTCCTGATAGACGATGCATCCGTATGTGACTTCGAGGATGGGCCTCAGCAGTTCGTGCTTATAAGTCACGCGCTCCGGATGCTGCGAGCATTCAACGAAGCGGGGAATGGATTCCATAGGGCCGGGCCTGTACAGGGCTATCACGGCGCTGATATCTTCAATGCTCTTGGCCCGAATGCTCGTGCAGACGCCGGTCATGCCGGCGCTTTCGAGCTGGAACACGCCGCTGGTGTGCCCTTCGGCGAGCATCTCAAAGGTCGGAGCGTCATCTTCCGGAATTTTCTCGACCGAAAAGCCCGGCTCCTTCTCACGCACGAGCTTTGCCGCATCTTCCAGGACCGTGAGGTTCCGTAGACCGAGGAAATCCATCTTCAGCAGTCCGAGTTCCTCCAGCGTAGTCATGGGGTACTGGCAGACGACCGACTCATCGTTTTTCGCGAGCGGGACGTAATCCATCACGGGGTTCTCCGTGATGACTACGCCTGCGGCGTGGGTGGAGGCATGTCTGGGTGTTCCCTCGAGCGCTTTGGAGACATCGATAAGACGCTTGACGCGCTCGTCGTTTTCCGCCATTTCGCGGAGCGGTTTGGAGAGCGAAAGCGCCTCGTCGAGCGTCATATTCAGCGCCATCGGCACCTGTTTTGCCACGGCGTCAGTCTCGGCGTAGCTCATCGAAAGCACCCTGCCTACGTCCCGGATTGCGCCGCGCGCTGCCAGAGTGCCGAAGGTCACGATCTGGGCGACATGGTCGCTGCCGTACACACGATTGACGTAGTCGATCACTTCGCCCCTGCGGTTGACGCAGAAGTCGACGTCTATGTCCGGCATCGAGACACGCTCGGGGTTGAGAAAGCGCTCAAAAAACAGGCTGTATTTCACGGGATCGACGTCGGTTATGTGCAGACAGTAGGAAACGACGCTGCCGGCGGCGCTTCCGCGGCCCGGACCGACGGGGATGCCGTTGTTTTTTGCATATGCAATAAAATCCGATACGATGAGGAAATAATCGACAAAGCCCATTCTGCGGATCATCTCGAGTTCATATTCGAGCTGGGCATGGACCTCCGGTCTGTCCGGAAAGCGCTCCGCAAAGCCTTTCTCACACAGACTGCGGAGATATTCGAAGCTGTCATCACAGCCTTTCGGCAGCTTGAAGCGGGGCAGATGATAGTGACCGAATTCAAAGTCAAAATTGCACAGTTCCGCGATCTTCACGGTATTGTCCGCTGCCTCGCCCAGACCGGGAAAAAGCGCGCGCATTTCCTCTTCCGATTTCAGATAGAACTCGTCAGTCTCGAAGCGGAGCCTGTCCGGATCGTCCACGGTTTTCTGCATCTGGATGCACATGAGCACATCCTGATAATACGCGTCCTGTTTTTCCACATAGTGCGCGTCGTTGGTGAGAACGAGTGGGATCCCGGTGTCACTGTGAAGTCTGACCAGTTCGGCCGCAGCGCGGTCCTCTTCGGGTATGCCGTGCTTTTGGATCTCCAGATAGAAAGAGTCCTGCCCGAAAAGTCTGCTGAGCATCATAGCTCTCTTTTTTGCTGCCTCATAGTCTCCGCGGACGAGAGCCTGCGGGATCTCTCCGGCAAGACAGCCGGAAAGACAGATCAGTCCCTCTGAGCATTTCTGCAGAAGGTCCCAGTCAATGCGGGGCTTGTTATAGAAGCCGCGCGTGAAGGCCTCACTCACCAGACAGCAGAGATTCCGGTATCCGGTCTCGTTTTTGCACAAAAGGATCAGGTGGGAATAATTGCCGTCAAGTCCGTGGTCTTTCTGCTCCATGGAGCGCGGAGCAACATAAACCTCGCAGCCGATGACCGGCTTTATCCCGGCGGCCCTGCATGCTTTGTAGAAAGCGACGGCTCCGTACATCACACCGTGGTCGGTGATCGCAAGAGCGGTCTGACCCATCTCACGGGCGCGCTTCGCGGCCCTGTCGATACGGCAGAAGCCGTCGAGCAGAGAGTACTCGCTATGGACATGCAGATGCACAAAGGCCATGTTTATTCCTCAATATCCGGGGAGGCTTCCTCGTCGGCAAGCTCCCGGATCTTTTTCAGTCTGTGGGAAAGACAGCTCTTGGAGACCGTGGGAAAGGAAAGTGTCGCAAGGTCCGACAGACTGGCCTCCGGGTTGGTGATCCGGAGAAGCGCTGTGCTTTTCAGCGGCTCGGGAAGGCTGTCAAGTCCGAACCTCGCAGCGTATCTGTGTATCGCATCGATCTGCTCCTGCGAGGCAAGGACGATCTTGTCCGCATTCGCGGTGTCGCAGTTAACACGCCTTGTTATGGTGTTCCGCATCTCCCGGTCGACCTTGGCGGTCATTACCTTCATCGCGGACGCAGGGGCCCCGAGGGTTGTCAGCAGGTCCGCTATGGGATCGGCCTGCTTGAAATAGAGGAGACAGTTGTTGCTGCGCTCGGAGGTCTTCGGGGAAAAACCCATATCGGACAGGATCGAATGGGCTTCGCGGCTCACGCTCCTGTGTGAGGTGGAAAACTCCAGATGAAAGGATTTTTCCGGATCGTTTACGGTACCCCCGGAGAGGAAGGCTCCGCGCATGAACGCGGTTTTGCAGCTGTCCTCTTCCAGAACGGCAAGATTGATATGGTGCGAAACACTGTGGCGTGGCGAGATCCCGAAGCGGTCAAAAAGTACGGCGATCTTCGCACTGTCTGTTATCCGGAGGTTGAGCCGCCCTTTCTCTTCCTTATCGGGAACACTGTCAAAAGAAAAGCCGAAGGCACGTCTGAAGAGACTTATCAACCGTGACGCGAACTCACGGCTCGAAGTAGATATCCGGATCTGTGCCGCGGTGAAGCTGCTGCAGAAAAGGAGCACACCGTAGCATTCGGCCAGCGCACAGCTGTCGTTTTCGGGCCTGACCCTGCACATTTCGGCTTTCGCGTCAGATGAAAAAGACATTACAGATTATTTCTCCAGATCACGATTGATGTTTTCGGAAAGGAATCCGCGGGCTTTCAGATGATCGCTCAGCGCTTTTGCTATTACGACCGAGCGGTGCCTGCCGCCCGTACAGCCCACCGCTATGGTCAGGCTGAGCTTCCCCTCCTCGATATACATGGGGATCAGAAACTCGATCATATCTTCGAGCTTTTCCAGGAATTCCCTTGCCCGGCCATGCCCGAAGACATATTCCGCAACGGGGCGGTCCAGCCCGGAGAGCTGTCTGAGCTCGTCCACATAGAAAGGATTCGGCAGGAAACGGACGTCGAAAACAAGGTCCGCGTCCATCGGGATCCCGTACTTGTATCCGAAGGCAATCACCGGAATGTTGAGATCGCGCGTCTGCCCGTCTTCGGCGAACAGAGCGAACAGTCTGTTCTGAAGCATCCCGAGGGTGAGCCCCGAAGTATTGACGATGTGATCGGCCCTGTCGCGCACGGGGGCGAGGAGGGCAATCTCCCGCCGGACGGATTCTTCCATCGAAAGTCCGCTCTGCGCGAGCGGGTGTGGGCGGCGGCTTTCCTTGTAACGTCGTATGATGGTCTTTTCGTCGGCGTCCATATAAAGGATCTGACAGTGGAGGCCTGTGGCCTTGAGCTCATCAAGCGCGTTCAGGAGAGCGGTGAAATCTTCGTTTTCGCGCACATCTGTCACCAGCGCGACCTTCTCGTATCTTCCGTCGGCAGCCGTGCAGAATTCCGCAAACCTGCCGAGCAGGGCAACGGGCATATTGTCCACACAGTAGTAGTCAAGATCCTCGAGCACATCGGCCGCCCGGCTTTTGCCGGCGCCGGAAAGACCCGTTATTATCAGAAACTCCATGTCCTTTTACTCCTTGCCTGCAGAAGCGTCGGCTTCGGCAGCCGGAACGCTGCCGCTGATGATGTGGAGCGGCGCGGCGGGGGAATTGTCCGTAAGCTTGTAGTCGGGCGGGAGGATGATGATCTCCGGGACCAGTTCGATCCCCTTCATCTGCCATACGGTGCTGCGCACGTGCATCATAAGATCATACACATCGTGCGAGCAGGCGTTTCCCGTGTTTACGACGAAACCCGCATGCTTTTCGGAGACCATGGCGCCGCCGGCTGAATACCCTTTCAGCCCGCACTCCTCTATCAGTTTTGCCGCATAGTAGCCTTCCGGACGCTTGAAGGCGCTCCCCGCAGACGGGAGATCAAGCGGCTGTTTTTCGCGGCGGCGTTCGTTGAGTTCTTTCATCTTTGCCGCAATCTCATCCCGGTCGCCCTTCTCAAGGCGGAAAACGGCGCTCACGATCGCACAGCCCGCCATGGTCTGAAACGCGCTCTTTCTGTATCCGAAGCCGCAGTTTTCATGGGGTGTCTCATACAGCTTCTGCTCCGGAAGATAGTATGTTACTACGCTCTCGACAACGTCCTTCATCTCTCCGCCGTAGGCTCCCGCGTTCATGAGAACGCCGCCTCCGACCGAACCGGGGATCCCCGAGGCAAACTCCAGCCCCGCGAGTGAATGCTGACAGGCAAAGCTTGCAAGCTTGGAAAGAGAGACACCGGCCTCGGCGTAGAAGCGGTCTTCGTCAAGAAGAAACATCCTTGTCATGCGCTCCGTGGAGACAATAAACAGGTCTTTGAGACCTTCATCGGGAAATAGAATATTGGTACAGTTGCCGACGACCATCGGCATCAGCTTGTGCTTTTTCAGAATGTGCGTAATGCGGGAAAAGCTTGTGACATCCTCCGGCACGGCAAAAGCCCTTACGGGCCCGCCGATCTTGAAGGAGGAATGCTTCGCCATCGGCTCTTCCTCGAAAAACGGAAGACCCGGCAGTGCTTCCCGTATTTCCTTTATGGCGGAATCGAGAGCTTCCATTCAGAAAAGACCTCCGTCCACTGCGGAATCGATTGCAGACGCGAGAGCTTCTGCCGCATTGTATCCGGATTTTTTCTGGCGGTTGTTCATTGCGGCGACTTCCAGTATGATAGCCAGATTGCGTCCGGGGCGCACGGGGACCGTAATGGAAGGGATGGAGATCCCGAGAATCTCCTCATAGTCCTGCTTGATGCCGAGCCGGTCATATGCTTTCCCGTCCTCCCAGGGTTCGAGATTGACGATCATCTCCACCATGGAAGCTCCTTTGACGGCGCCCATTCCGTAGAGATAGCGCACGTTGATGATCCCGATGCCGCGAAGCTCCATATAGTAGCGGATGTTTTCCGGGGCGCTGCCCAGAAGTGTGTTGTTGTCGATCCTTCTGATCTCGACGGCGTCGTCAGCTATCAGACGGTGACCGCGCTTGATGAGCTCGAGAGCGGTCTCGCTTTTGCCGATCCCGCTGTCGCCGAGGATGAGCATACCCTCGCCGTAGACCTCGACAAGGACGCCGTGTGTGGTGATCCGGGGAGCGAGGTATTTGTGAAGAGAGGTGATGATGTTTGCCTGAAGCGTCGAAGTATCCTCATCGGTGATAAGGAGATTCCGGTCATATTTCCGGGCCATCTCCTCGCATTCGGGCAGAAGCTCCACACCGTGGCAGAGGATCAGGGCGGGAAAATCGTATTTCATGTATTCTTCAAAAGCCATGAGGCGCGCTTCCACCGACAGCGTTTTCAGGTACGTGGTCTCAACGATACCGATGATCTGGATCCGTTCCGGATCGAAATAATCATAAAAGCCCGTGAGCTGCAGGGCAGGACGGTTCACGTCGGCCGTGGAGACAAATGTGTCGTCGTAATGCGATGACTTGTGGACGAAAGCAAGTTTATTCTCTTCGACTATGACACTTAGTTTCACCTTGTATCTGCGGTTATCCATAAAAACCTCCTTGTTCAGGCGGACATAATCTCTCAATATTATATTAATCACTTTGGCTGGTTTTGGCAATGCTTTTTATGCAGAGAGATCCGCAGCCGGGAGAAAAGAAAATGCGTTTCGTGCAAAACTTTTTCTTGCAATCGGCAAAACGGTCTGCTATTATATATAAGCTGTCCTGTCAGGACAGAGAAACACAAGCAAGGAGGTGCTTCAACAATATGGCAAAGTGTCAGTTCTGCGATAAGGGCGTGACCTTCGGCATCAAAGTCAGCCATTCTCACAGACGCACGAACCGTGCGTGGAAGCCGAATGTGAAGCGCGTCAAGGCCATTGTGGACGGAACACCGCAGCATGTTTATGTCTGCACCCGCTGCCTCCGCAGCGGCAAGGTCACCCGCGCTGTGTAATCTAATCATATAGAATTACCCGAATGAAGCCTGTCAGTCTTGATTGAACCGACCGGGCTTTTTTCGGTTATAAGGGGGAGACCACATGAAAGAACTGGAAGAGAGGATACTTTCCGAGGGCAATGTGCTGCCGGGCGGCGTGCTAAAGGTGGACGGCTTTCTGAACCACAGGATCGACACCGCGCTCCTGTATGATATGGCGCTGGAGATCGGCCGGCTCTTTGAAGGCTGTGGTGTAAACAAGATTCTTACGGTGGAGGCTTCGGGAATTGCGCTGGCGGGCATGGCGGGCTATGTCATGGGCTGCCCCATGGTCTTCGCCAAGAAAAGCAGAACGAGCAATATCGCATCGGATGTGTATACTGCACAGGTGGCCTCCTTTACGCACGGCAATGTGAGTACGCTCATGGTTTCCAAAAGCTGGCTTTCGGCAGAGGACAGAGTGCTGATCATAGACGATTTCCTCGCAACGGGAGCCGCGCTCATCGGGCTCCGGGACATCTGCACGCAGGCTGGCGCGGAAGTGGTCGGAGCGGCCATTTCCATCGAGAAGGTATTCCAGGGCGGAGGAAACAGGTTACGGGCTGAAGGGATGCGGATTGAGTCTCTTGCGAAGATCGCCTCCATGACGGACAGCAGCCTTGAATTTTGTTGATTATAGCTAAAAAGCAACCATCAAAAATGGTAAAATCGAATAAAGTAACACTTGACTTTTTCCCCGCATATGGTATTGTATAAGTATCATTGCGAATGCAATTTCATATAGGCTTTCGATATAAGCAAAAGATATGGTTTTGTGTCTCTACCCGGCACCGTAAATGCCGGACTATCGGATGATCGGTTTGAGTTTCGAAAGCGCAGAAGTACTCTGCGCTTTGATTTTCATTCGATCGTTTTGATATACCGAAAGACGTGGCGGAGATCCGGCGTGTTTCGGTTTTTTGTTTTTGTATCAATACCGTACGGTTTTGATAAATAAAATTATTAGGGAGAAAAAAATGAAAAAGATCATTGCTCTGGTCCTTGCTGCTGTTATGGTTTTCGCTCTCTGTGCATGCGGATCCAAGACTGCTGAGCCCGAGGCCACTCCGGAACCCACGTTCCCCTTTGACAATGACTCCACTCCGTTCGATATCAGCACCCTTACCGCTGACGAGGTGAAGACGGTCAAAGTTGGTTTCATCTTCCTGCATGATGAGACCTCCACATACGACCTCAACTTCATGAATGCCGCGAAAGAAGCCTGCGAGAACATCGGAGTTGAGTACATCATGAAGACCAACATCCCCGAAGGTCAGGAATGCTATGATGCTGCCGCCGAACTCGTTGATGCCGGCTGCAACGTCGTCTTTGCCGACTCTTTCGGCCATGAGTCCTTCATGATCCAGGCTGCCAAGGAATTCCCCGATGTGCAGTTCTGCCATGCCACCGGCACCCAGGCTCACTCCGCCGGTCTGGCAAACTTCCACAATGCCTTTGCCACTATCTTTGAAGGCCGTTACCTCGGCGGTGTCGCAGCGGGTCTCAAGCTCAATCAGATGATTGAGGAAGGCAAAATCACTGCCGACCAGGCCAAAATCGGCTACATCGGCGCTTACCCCTATGCGGAAGTCAAATCCGGCTACACATCTTTTTTCCTCGGTGCCCGCTCTGTCTGCCCCAGTGCCACCATGGAAGTGACCTTCACCAACTCCTGGTTCAGCCCCGACCTTGAGAAAGAAGCCGCCATCAAGCTCATCAACAACGGCTGCGTTCTTCTCTCCGAGCACGCCGACTCCATGGGTGCTCCCACCGAGTGCGAATCCAACAACATCCCCTTCGTTTTCTACAACGGCTCTGCTGCCAAGGATTGCCCCAACACTTTCATCGTGGCCTCCAGAATCAACTGGGTCACCTTCATGGAAGTGATGATCGGCCGTGTTGCCAAGGGCGAAACCTTGAACGCTGACTGGACCGGAACCCTGGCCAACGGTGCTGTCGAGATGACTGAGATCAATGAGAACGTCGCAGCGCCCGGCACCGCCGAGAAGCTCGAGGAAGTCAAGAAAGCGCTCATTGCCGGCGAGATCAAGGTCTTCGATACCAGCACCTTCACTGTCGGCGGCAAGAGTGTCGATTCCTACTTCGCAGACGTCAACGACCTGGGGACCTTCACACCCGATACCGAGTCCATTGTCAGCGGCGAGTTCGCGGAGTCTGTCTTCCGCAGCGCTCCCAGCTTTGACATTGACATCGACGGAATCACAAATATAGACGCATAAGAAGGCTTTCCCGCGCTCCCGAAAGGGAGCGCGGGTGTTCCTATGCTGCAAAGGGCAGCGCAGTGACCGGCAAGCCACCGCGCTGCCCTTTACAGCATAATCGGCACTGTCCGGAGGAGAGCGCTCCGACGGACATTTTTTCACAGAAAGGAGTGTGCTGCTTTGGAAGAAAAAACTGCGGCAGTCACCATGCGAAATATAACCAAGCGGTTCGGACCGGTCCTTGCTAATGACAAGGTCTGGCTCGATATTTACAGGGGCGAGATTCTGGCCCTGCTTGGGGAAAACGGCAGCGGAAAGACCACTCTTATGAACATGCTCTCCGGGATCTATTTCCCGGACGAGGGGGAGATCAGTATCGACGGGAGACCGGTCGTCATCCGTTCTCCCAAGGACGCGTTCGATCTCGGTATCGGTATGATCCATCAGCATTTCAAACTGGTGGATGTATTGACTGCCGCGGAAAACATCGTCCTTGGGCTAGAAGGAAAGCTGGATCTGAAGTCTGCCGCGCGCAGGATCCGTGAAATCTGCGACGCCTACGGCTTTGAGGTGGATCCCAATCAGAAAATCTACAATATGTCTGTCTCCCAGAAACAGACGGTGGAGATCGTAAAGGTCCTTTACCGCGGAGCCGACATACTGATTCTTGACGAGCCCACGGCAGTCCTTACCCCGCAGGAGACGGACAAACTCTTCACCGTCCTGCGGAACATGCGCAATGACGGGAAGGCCATCGTGATCATCACGCACAAGATGCACGAGGTCGAGGCGCTGTCCGACAGGGTCGCGATCCTTCGCCACGGCCAGTTTGTGGGCGATATGCTGACGAAAAACACGAACGCGCAGGAAATGACCAACATGATGGTCGGCCACGCGGTCACGCTGAACATCGACAGGCCGGAACCGGTCGATCCGAAGCCCAGGATCGAGGTGAAAGGCCTTACTGTCCGGAGTATAGACGGGATCCTGAAACTGGATGATGTCTCTTTTACCGCAAATTCCGGAGAGATCCTCGGCATTGCCGGCATTTCCGGCTGCGGACAGAAAGAGCTCCTGGAGGCCATCGCCGGCCTGCAGCCGGTGGAAAAGGGCAGCATCTCCTATGTCAATGATGACGGGACGAAAGAGGAACTGATCGGGAAAGATCCGCTGGCTATCGCTGGTCTGGGCGTGAGCCTTTCCTTTGTCCCGGAGGACCGTCTGGGAATGGGGCTTGTGGCAAATATGGACCTGGCAGACAATATGATGCTCCGCTCTTTCCGGCGCGGACGTTCCGTTTTCACAGACCGCCGCTCTCCATACAAACTTGCGGAAAACGTCGTGAGGGATCTGGAAGTGGTGACGCCGGGCGTATCCACACCGGTCCGCCGTCTCTCCGGCGGAAATGTGCAGAAGGTGCTGGTCGGCCGTGAAATCGCCTCTGCCCCGACCGTGCTCCTGACGGCCTATGCAGTGCGCGGACTGGACATCAACTCCTCCTATACGATCTATGATCTGATCAACCAGCAGAAGGCTTCCGGTGTGGCGGTCATTTATGTCGGAGAGGATCTGGACGTTCTGCTGGAGCTGGCTGACCGGATCCTGGTTCTCTGCGGCGGGAAGGTCTCGGGCATCGTTCCAGGCCGCGGCGCCAGCAAACGCGATGTGGGCATTATGATGACAAAACTGGGAGGGAAAGCCAATGGATAATAAAGTGCGCAATCCCCTCTTTCATGTTGCAAAACGCGCAGCGCTCCCCTGGTACAAAAGCTGGGCGATCCGTTTCTGCGCGGTTCTGGCCGCGCTGATTGTGTGCGGCCTTATAACTACCCTGGTAACCGGAGAGGACCCGATCGCGGTATATGTGTCCATGTGGGAGGGCTCTTTCGGCACCACAAGGCGTTTATGGGTCCTGCTGCAGAATATTGCAATGCTGCTTTGCGTGTCGCTGGCTGTGACTCCGGCCTTCCGGATGCGCTGCTGGAACCTGGGCGGCGAGGGTCAGGCCCTGATCGGTTGCCTGTGTTCCGCGGCCTGCATGATTCTGTTGTCCGGGAAACTGCCGAACTGGGCGGTCATCGTGTGCATGATTGTGTCCAGCATCCTTGCCGGAGCAATTTGGGCAGGGATCCCCGCTTTCTTCAAGGCGAAATATAACACAAATGAGACGCTTTTCACTCTCATGATGAATTATGTGGCCACCCAGCTCGTTGCCTACTTCTGCGTGGTCTGGGAGAACCCGAAGGGATCGGGACAGATCGGTATCATCAACCCGAACACCCAGATCGGGTGGTTCCCGCTCATCGGAGGTCAGAAATACCTCCTCAACATCATCGTGGTCGCGCTCGTCTGCGTGGCGATGCATATCTACTTGAACTACACCAAGCATGGGTATGAGATCGCCGTTGTGGGCGAAAGTGAACGCACTGCCCGCTATGTGGGTATCAAGGTCGGCCGTGTGATTATCCGCACCATGCTCCTCTCGGGTGCGCTCTGCGGACTGGCGGGGCTTCTGCTCGTCGGCAGCACAAACCACACACTCACACCCACGCTGGTGGAAGGCAGGGGCTTTACGGCGGTCATGGTTGCGTGGCTTGCCAAGTTCAATCCCATCTGGATGATCCTCACGAGTCTTCTGATTGTGTTCCTCAGCCGCGGCGCGGGAGAAATCGCGACGAATTTCGGGCTGAACCAGAGCTTCGGAGATATCCTCACGGGCGTGATCCTCTTCTTTATCATCGGAAGCGAGTTCTTTATCAACTATCAGATCAAACTCACCAAGAGCGGCGGAAAGGAGGAGTGAACCGTGTTTGACTTTATTACCTTTATTCCCCGTGCCGTCATGCAGGGAATCCCGCTCCTTCTCGGCAGTACGGGAGAGACCCTTACGGAGAAATCCGGCAACCTCAACCTCGGTATCCCGGGGATCATGTACGTGGGTGGAATCTGCGGCGTTATCGGTGCCTTCTTCTATGAGGCGGGAAAGACAGCGCAGGAGATGAACGCTTTCCTTGCCATCCTGATCCCCATGCTCTGCTGCCTGGCAGGCAGCCTGCTGATGGGACTTCTGTACTGCTTCCTCACAGTCACCCTGCGCGCCAACCAGAACGTGACCGGCCTTGCGCTGACCACCTTCGGAGTCGGCTTCGGCAATTTCTTCGGAGGCTCGCTCATCAAGCTTTCCGGCAGTGAGCTGCCCTCGATCATCCTAACGAACACATCCAACATTTTCCGCCGCCACCTTGCCGCGGGAGACAGCACCGGTGTTTTCGGGAAGCTCTTCCTCAGCTACGGCTTTCTGGCCTATGTGGCGGTGATCCTGGCCCTTGTGATCTCCTACATATTGAAGCGTACCCGAACGGGACTGCATCTGCGGGCAGTGGGCGAGAGCCCCAACACCGCGGACGCGGCGGGCATAAACGTTTCCCGCCAGAAGTATGCGGCTACCTGCATCGGGTCCATGATCGCAGGACTCGGCGGACTGTATTACGTGATGGACTACGCTTCCGGGATGTGGACCAACAACGCCTTCGGCGACAGGGGCTGGTTGGCGATCGCGCTGGTCATCTTCACCATCTGGCGTCCCAATGTCGGCGTGCTGGCATCTTTCCTGTTCGGCGGCCTGTACATCCTCCATATGTATATCCCCTCCGGCATGAACCTTGCTGTGAAGGAACTGTATAAGATGGCGCCCTATGTCGTCACCATCATCGTGCTGATCCTTACCAGTATGCGCAACAAGCGGGAAAACCAGCCGCCCGCCTCCCTCGGCCTGCCCTACTTCCGAGAAGAGCGGTAGAGTAGTTATAGAACAGAAAAGCAGGGAGTTCCTCAAAAGGAACTCCCTGCTGCTTTATTCTTTTTTCAGGAGATCGGCCGGATATCCACGACCGGGAAAACCTCTGAGCTCATCAGCTCCCGGAAACGGTCCTCGTCCAGAACGATTGCCTCGAATTCCTCGCCGCCGGTGAATGCGAGCACATACGGAAAACCGTCTGCCCCACGCACAAGGATGCCTGGCGCATAGCCGAGATCCGGCACAACGGGAGCGGAAAGACTTGCTTCCGAATCAATAAGCTTGGAAACGGGAAGGTAGCTCCCGTAACCCACAGTGGAACGGATATACAGGCAGGGGCGTGCGTTTTCAAGGTCAATGACCGAGCGATACGCACCGTAATTGCCCCCGTAGAACGAATCAAAGGAGAAAGGGGCTTTCTTATAGAAGAGATCTCCGTTTGCAATGGCAAAGGTCTTTTTTGCGGCAAACGAATCCGAGGTATACTGCGCAATGCTGCTGAGCAGACTGAGATACAGCTCGTAGCGTTCCCGGACATCGAACGAAATCTGCGTATAGTCTTCTCTGTACTGCGGGAACCAGCGGTACAGGATTCCTTCGTTCTTCCTTTCAAGCTCAAGGAATTTCGGTGTCTTCAGCGAGAAGAACTGGTCGAGGAATTCGGTGTAGAGCCCGGGATCATTCTGCAGAAGCGGCAGAAGCGTCGCATAGCAGACTGCGGGATCGTCGCAGTAATCGGCCAGAACCGGAGCGGCGTAACAGCAGTCCCTCTGGGAAAACCGCATGACCATGATTCGCTGAGAGGAGATCACGTTCTGCTCAAGAAACTCCGTGGCCATCTCCCCGGTCAGGCTCAGGGTGCCATCTCCGAGAGAGATGGTTTCGATCTCACGGATAAAGGTAAGTTCGGGCGTATAGGTGAGCGCCATGTTCTGCTTGGTGATCTTCAAGGCTTTTGCAAGCTTCGTGGAGGTGAAGCGCGACAGCGAAACCTTATGCCCCAGAATAATCAGGTCGGTGGGTCTCGCCGTGATGACACCCTCTGCACAGGAGACTTTGCAGAGGACACTGAAGGCGAGCCGCGTATTCCGGTGATACATCTCCACGTCAAAAACGATCCCGTCTTCCGAAAGATCCATGCCGATCCCGGTGAGCTCGAGATGCAGCCCGGACAGAGTTTCATTGGTTTTCTCGAGCCATTCGTCCCCGTCGTAGTACCGGTAGAGAAAATACCACAGGTCGCTTTTGTCAAAAGTGAGGGTCATCTTTGCATCGGGCGAGAAGGAAAGATGCTGTGTGCGGTTGTCAGGAGCCGAGTGTGCGTAGCTGACCACATCGTCGAGACGCAGCTCCGCGTCGGCCATTTTTGCACGGACCACAAAGAACAGCACCACTGCCGTGATGATCAGCACCAAAAGGATTAGGCCCAGAACTGAGAAGAATACGGACCCGAAAGATCTGTTTTTTGATTTCATTGTTTTTTATTTCAAAAGGAGACCGTTATTTGCCCTCGTATGTGATTAGGCTTTCGACGTTGTAGTCCTTTAGCTTCTCCCGGCCCTTCAGGCCTGCGAGCTCCATGAGGAAAATCGCCTTGACCACGGTCCCGCCGAGCTCCTCAATGAGCTTGCATGCGGCCTCCGCAGATCCGCCCGTAGCGATGAGATCGTCCACCAGCACGACCTTTTGGCCGGGCTGTACAGCGTCTTTGTGGACCTCGATCGTGGCCTGGCCGTACTCAAGGTCATAGCTGCGGGAAACAGTCTCACGGGGAAGCTTTCCCTTTTTGCGAACCATCACGAATCCCTTCCCGAGCAGATAGGCGACAGGCATGCCGAAAATGAATCCGCGGGACTCTGGCCCGGCAATGAGATCGAATTCAACGCCGTCAAGGAGTTTCACAAGCCCGTCGATGGCGAGCTTCAGACCGTCCGGGTCCTGAATGACGGATGTCACATCGCGGAAGATAATTCCGGGTTCCGGAAAATCGGGTATGCTTTTGACATAGTCTTCTACTTTTTTCATTTTTTCGGTGACCTCCGTTTAATATTCACAGCTAGATTAGTATACCATACCGCCATACGGGGATACAAGAAAAACAGGGAACGCAATTGGGCGGAAGAAAATCAGGTGGCTGTCAGTACACCTGCACGCACTGGTGCCGATACATCCGATAGGTGAGCCATGACATGATCCCGAGGCAGGAACTCATGAGATAATAGCAGGAAAGATACCAGTTGCCGTGGCGCTGGACGAGGTACTCACTGATCCCGGCACCGACGAGCAGAACGAGCCAACCGCACCAGATCAGCCACTGGTAGGCTTTGAGTCCGTCGGCCTTTACTGCACGCACGCTGTACCAGATCAGCACAGCGAGCATCATGAGGCCGCAGAAAATCTGGACCACACTGACGAAGCCGTTGAGGCGGGCAAAGCTTGAATCATAGCGCGTGCTGTCCATCACGATCTCCAGCGCGCTGTACCACAGGACAGACATCATCCATACGCTTCCGCTGTTGCTTTTTTCGCTTTTTGCTGGGGAGAGCCGCAGCTTTGAAAAGAACCACAGGGTTTCAGCGAGCAGAACTGCCAGCAGAATTGCTTCAACGAAAAAGGTCGCGAACCGGTACTCCGTGTTCCCGGCGGCGTCGCTGATAGGTGAGGCAAATGGCAGACGCTGAAGCGCCGGACGGATGACGCTCATTTTTCCTCGGCAGGAGGTATTGAAAAGGCTGGAAAGACGGATCAGCAGGATCAGCACGAGAAGGCCGGGAGCGGTACAGTCGAGAAGAAGCGGTTTGTCTGCAAGACCCTTGGAGGGTACGATCAGATACGCGAGCAAAACGGCGATGAAGACCCCCGAGAGCACGTAATCCCCTGTGCCGTAATCGGTGACGGCAGAAAGAAAGCTTATGTACTGCTCGCTGTGGCAATCCCAATGCAGGATACGCGAGAGCACGACCGAAAGCACGGTCGAAAGCAGGAGGAAAAGGCAGAGGGAAGCCGCTTTCCCGCCATTTGCCCGGTACAGAGACCAGGTAAGGCAGAAACAGGAGGCAGCCCCGAGAGCGATCACGAGGGAGCTGTAATAGACGGTAACGCTACCGATGCTGTACGCTATCCCGTTCATCTGCGCGCCTCCTCCGGGATCGCCGATGAGAAATAGAGAATATCGCTCATCGTGCGCTCGGCCCCGTAAACGATGCCGTTGGCGGGGCTCCCGTTGAATATGATTACGGCCGTCTGCCCGCCATCGAGCTCATAGGCCTTCATGCAGCCCTTGACGTGCATGACTCGAGCTGCAGTGGCGGCAAACATGCCGTCTATATACGGTTTGGTGTTTTCGGAGCTCGTTACCATCAGCAGATAGTGGAGCTCGTCCGTCATCCCGATCGCGGAGCGGGCAAAATAGCTAAAGACTTCGCCCACGGGATAGGAGACGGTGTTATGGATCTCGCCGTCTTCCACAAGGATCGGCCCAAAAGAGGCCGAGAAAAGGATGTCGTTGTCGGAAATGAACTGTTTCGTGGCTTCAGCGGTGGTCAGCTCGCCCGCGTGGGCGAAAAGCATGTCCCCGGAAGAGGTAAAAAAGCAGGTGTCCAGTACGGAAGGTGAGAAGCGGAACAGCTCCCGCTTATAGACAACAACGCCGATCTGGCGGAAGGCGTAGAAGTCGCCGTTGATCGCCACCACGGCATTGACGGACCGGGCCATGTCGGATGCCTTCAGCTGAATGCTGGAGCTGTACGAGTCGCCCGCGAGGGCGCGCCTGAGCTGGGAACCGTCGGCAATCTTCACCTCTGAGAAAGTGCAGACCGTGTCCCCAATCGCTTCTTTCCACACGATGCAGAGAATGGAATCATCACAGTAGTATTGTATGGAAGAGCCTGGATAAATCTGGATGCCGCTGTTCCAAGACATGGTCTGCCCGTCGAGCAGCTCCGCGGCGCCGTCTATCACGTGCTGCACCACAGCGGGATCGGAGGTCTCGCCGAAGCGGGCGCTGTCAGGGAGCGGAGAGACGGACGCATCCTCCGGGATCTTGTAGATTTTCCGGATATAGACAATATCTGAGAGGGCTTCGCTTTTCAGATTGTTCAGAAGCGCCTCGGAGCGCCCGGTGAGGTCGGCGTTTTCCTTTACCAGAGGGCCCTTTCGGATGGAGGAGTCGGGATGGATGTTGAAGATTATCCATAAGACGCTCACCAACAGAATCAGCAGAAAGAGCAGGGTCGGGACAAATGCGCTTCCGCGCCCGGTTTTGGTTTCTGCCACAGCAGTAGAGTCGGAAACGGGGATTTCAAGGTCGTTATTCTGTTTCGTGTTCATTCCCGTGTCACCTCCCCGTCAGGTCCCGCCGCACAGAGCGGCAAGGAGTTCCGGACTAGTATCGATGAGCCAGATTCCTTCTTGGCAGATCAGGTCCAGTTCGATCAGATCGGAGGTGTAATAGTCCTCCCTGTGTGAGAGGGTCATCTCCACGGCCTGCGCATATGCCTCCGTGATGAATTCCGCGCGGTATCCGCCGTCGCCGTCATAGATCTCCTCTTTCGAGAGCCGGTCCACCAAAAGGCGGACGCACTCGTTTGTGCCGTCCTGCAGGTCTGACGACATCTTTGAAAAATCCAGATACCGCAGTCGGACCGCCTGTTTTGCGGAAAGACCGTCCGTGACGCAATTTCCAACAAGCTCATAGGCATAGCTTTCCCGGAGCGCGCAGATCATCTCTGCGGAGACCGGGTCGTCCGGCACAGCATTGAGGCCAAGGTCGGCGTAATCGGCGAGAAAACCGCAGGCTGCGGTCTGATCGCCGGAGACGATGGCATCGAAGAAGCCGGTCACGGTGTCGCGCGGATCGCCTTCTATCCTTGTGTAGAGCGTTCCTCTGGTCGTGCCGGTGACGCAGAGGGCCAGCGCGGCTGTCGCAAACAGAACGGAAAGACCCCCCGGAACGGGCCGGTTTTTTTTCTTTTTTGCGGCGATGATCACTGCACAGAGTGCAGAGAGGCCGGTGACGCTGATGATAATGATCGGCAGAACGGGCGAGAGCTCCTTATTTTCCGCGGGGGACGTCTTCTCAGTTTCAGCGGGCATGACGACAGCAGGTGTCTGAGGAGAGGGATCGGTATCAGCCGTAGGCTGCGCAGCAGCATTTTCTGCCTCCTCCCGCGCAAGACGCTCGGTCCTCGTCTTTTCAGCATAGTCGCACATCAGCGTGCAGAAATCGGCCAAGAAAGAGTTGGGGCGCCGGATGCCCTCCGTGAACAGCACGATGATGATCGGGTCATCCGTGTAGCAAATGCCGCTGTCACACAGATACAGGATTCCGCCTTCATCAATGTATCCGTACTTGTGGGCAATCGGATAGTCCTGCGGATGGTAGTTGAAATAATTCTCCGGCTCTGCGAGCAACATGCAGTCGATCACGCCGGGAAAGCGTTCCGGATCGGAATAAAGCGTTTTAAGGCAATGCACCACCTGTCTCGCGGTGAACAAACGGTTCCGGTAATACTTCGGCTCCACTGTTGCGGGATCCACGCCCATGTAGCCGGCAATCGCGTCCCGGAAGGTCCCGTATTCGCCGAGCTCTTTCCACAGGTACGTGGCGTATTCATTGTTTGAGTGAACGATCGTGATGTACTGCAGAAACTCGTATTTCGCCCCGGCGACTCTGGTGTCGAAGTTCATTTCACCATTGTAGATGCGTTCGGCGTACACCATGTTCAGCGGAACCTTGTACGTGCTTCCCGTCTCCATATATTCGTCGCCCCGGAGATAATGCTCCTCCCCGGTGACGGTGTTGTAGAATCCGATAGCGACCTGTTCCGGGGAGACCTTGTGGTCTGCAAGGAACTGCTCTATGATGCTGTCCCAGTCATCGGCTTCCGAGGCTTCTTCCGCATATACGGAAGGCAATCCCCAAAAGCCTGGGAGCGTAAGGACCGCCAGAAGGACGGAAAGCAGAGAGAAAAAGAAGCGCAGCTGTTTTGTCATGATCACTCCACACTTTCGGTCAGTTTAAGGGGACCGGCCTGTACGACTCGTTCAGGATGACCGGCTCGAGAGAACCGGCGCTCAGTTCGATGATCCTTTTGGAAAAGGATCCGAGGTTTTCGGAAGGGATGCTTGCGGTGATGAGGATGTCCGTTCCGTATTCCGTGTCTGTGATGACGCCGGAAAAGAAAGAGATCTCGGTCTTTATCCTCTCAAACAGAGAATAGGGGCATCGGATGCCGCATCCGACCCATTTCCGCATGACGGAGATTCCTGCGTCCGTGAGAGCCCCCTTGGCTGCTTTCGTATATGCCCGGACAAGCCCTCCTGTCCCAAGAAGAATGCCGCCGAAGTAGCGGGTGACTACGCACACTGCGTTCGTGACCCCCTCACGTCGGAATACTTCGAGCATGGGGATCCCGGCGGTGCCCTGCGGCTCTCCGTCGTCGGAATATCGCTCCGGACCGTCTTTCAGAATATAGCACCAGCAGTTGTGTCTGGCATCGTAGTGTTTCTTTCTTATTTCGGCAATGAACGCCCTGGCCGCTTCCTCATCCTCCACGGGTTCCAGATAGCCGATGAAGCGCGACCTTTTTTCCTCGTATTCGGCTGTTCCAGGCCCGGAGGGGACGATATAGGCCGCCTGATCGTCTGAATGGTTCATCCGCGGCTGCCTCCGCTGTTATCTGCAACGTAATGTCGGATCTTTCCGTATATCTCGGGCGTGACCACTGCGGAGAGCAGAATGCCCTCATCCGTATATTCCATGGACCGCACGGCGGCTTCCCTCTTCAGCAGATCCACCATTCCGGCATCCCGGTAGGGAATGCGCAGAAGATACTCTCTGCGGTCGGCGGAGAGCAGTTTCTGCAGCGTGTCGACCAGCTGTGCAGAACCCTCTCCGCTCTTCGCGCTCATGCATACGACGTTCTCACCGTGGGGGAGGATCCCGGTGAAGCGGTCGCATTTGTTGTATACGCGGACGCAGGGAGTGGCCTCTGCGCCGAGCTGGCGGATCAGGTCATCGACGATGTGCGCCTGCTCCTCCCACTCGGGGCTTGAGATATCGATCACGTGCAGGAGGATGTCAGCGTAGGAGAGCTCCTCGAGAGTGGCCTTGAAGGCCTCAATCAGGTGTGTCGGAAGCTTCCGGATAAAGCCGACTGTGTCGCTCAGCAGGACTTCGGTGCTTTCATCGATCCGGAAACGGCGGGTGGTGGTGTCGAGCGTGTCGAAAAGCCGGTCATTGGCCGGGATGTCAGAGCCGGTCAGGCAGTTGAGCAGAGTGGATTTCCCGGCGTTTGTGTATCCGACGAGCGCCACAGTGGGCATGTCGTTCTTCTGCCGGAGCTTCCGCTGGGTCCCCCTCACGCGACGCACGTCGGCCAGTTCCTCTTCAAGCTTCTGGATCTTTCGCCGGATGTGGCGGCGGTCGGTCTCAAGTTGGGTCTCACCGGGGCCGCGGGTGCCGATGGGCGAGGAGCCTCCTGAGGCGGTCTGGCGCACAAGGTGTGTCCACATGCCGGTGAGCCTCGGCAGCAGGTATTTGTACTGCGCAAGCTCCACCTGCAGCTGACCCTCCCGGCTTTTGGCCCGCTGGGCGAAAATGTCGAGGATAAGGCCGGAGCGGTCCATTACCTTCACGCCCAGATCTTCGCCTAAAGCGCGCATCTGCGAGGGAGAGAGCTCATTGTCGAACACGACCATATCGCATTCGCTGCCGGCCGCGAGTTCCTTCAGTTCCCGTACCTTTCCCTCGCCGAGGAAGCTCCTGGGGTTGGGAGAGGGAAGGCTTTGGATTATCATGCCGACAGTCTCTCCGCCGGCAGTCTCAACGAGCGCGCTGAGTTCCTCCATGGAGATTTCCGAGGAGCGCTCACTCTCGGGCATGCTCGAGGCGCTGAGGCCTGCGAGCAAGGCCCGTTCCTTTTTCTTTTCCGTGTTCCGTGACTCGTTCATCCGTCATCCGTCCGACATTCAAAACATTCAGGTTTAACTAAATAAATATATACCTTTTTCCATCATAAAGCAACCGGAGGCCGCTTTTTGCGGCCGCCGGTCCTGCAATTTTCAGATCATTTGATGTAGAAGACTCTTCCGGGAACAATGGGCTTGGGAGCAAGTTCCTCGTCAGGATAGCCGACGATGCAGAAGCCGATGCCCTCGACATCCTCGGTAAGGCCCGCATCTGCGAGGATCTTTTTGCCCTCTTCGGTATCGAACACCTGACGGGCGCGGTTGATCCATCTGGCACCGAGACCCATGGCATAGGCGGCGTTGAGCATGTTGCCCATTGCGAGGGATCCGTCAGCCACAAAGTCTGCGCTGCTCTTTGCGGCAACGACCGCGATGACGTCCTGTGCTCCGTAGAACACGTCGAAGCCCTTGGGGGCGCCGGCGACCTGGGCGTTCATCTCCATGAGACGGTCACGGATCTCCTTGTTGGTGATGATCACAAAGCGCGGGGTCTGTTTGTTTCCGCCGGACGGGGCTTTGAGGCCGGCCTGGACGATGAGTTCAAGGTCCTCCATGGGGACGTGCTCATTGCGGTATTTTCTGGCGGAGGAGCGCTCAAGTATGCTCTTGACTATTTCGTTCATATTCTTTTTCCTTTCATAGAATTTCACAGATTTGTTCTGGGATTTCAACATCCAAACACTATAGTATCAGAATCGGAGAGAACTGGCAAGTTCCATCCGACAATTATTTTATGTTCTGTCAAAACTATTCGATGGCGATCAGCTTCACGTTTTCAATCCCGGGGGTCGCGGACATGGAGGAGAGCAGTGCGGAGACCGAGGAGGTCGCGTAGCTCAGATCGAGGGAAAGCGTCACGCTCGCGATATCATGGATCGGAGGGCTCTGCGTGATCGTGAGCACGCTGAAGCCCGCGGAAGATATCTTGTTGAGCAGTGCGCTCAGCACCCCGGGTTCGTGATTGAGGAGCATGGAAAACACGGCCTTGCGCCCGCCGGAGATCTCACCGGGTTCCATAATGAAATCCTTGTACTTGTAGTAGGTACTGCGGGAGATGCCCACCATTTTCACGGCCTGGCTAATCTCCTTCACCTTTCCGGATTCGAGAAGATGCCGTGCCTCAAGTACCTTGTCGTAGTAATCGGGAAGAATGTTCTTGTGCACAATCAGATAGTTGTCAAGCATGCTTCAGACTCCTTTCGTGTTCTGTTCATGGGCAGCTTCAGACGATCGGGACCAGATCCGGCAGACAGGTCAGCGCGTGCAGCGCGTCGATCGCTTCGATCGCCTCGGCGGCGCCGATCGGCTTGTCATCGGAATAGCCGATGCTGTTGTCTACTCTGTGCCTCCATACGGTTTTGTCCGGGACGGAGGGATCGGACTCTTCTATGTACACTTCCTCGTATATAAGAAAATCATTCGCCAGACGGTAGATTCCATTGGAAGTCATGCCCGGCGCGGTGCTCACCGACAGGAGCCGCCCCTCGTCGATCAGGTAGAGTTCGCTGCCGCCCTTTGAGCAGTAGATCCGGTAGGGCTCGTTATCGAGGACCGTATAAAGCTCGAAGATCAGATTGCGCTTATAGCCGAATACCCCGGTGTCCCAAGCGGCTATGAACAGTTCATCCACGCCGTTCTCGTCGATATCATACAGTGCGTATCCCACGGAATAGCATTCCGCGGCCCTCTCGCTGATCCCGTTGGCCTTGCAGTATTCAAGTGTGGGGATTCCATAGCGGAAAGCCTTGCTGTAACGCATGATGACGGTGGAATAAGGGTTTTCGTAATCGATCACGGTGATCTTCGCGGCTTTTCCGGTGAGCGGGCCGCCTTCTCCCTCAAATACCGCCCGCACGCTCCAGCCGTCCATTGAAAGCGGAACGTTGTTGAGCGAAATGGTGTCCTCCGCGGGATAGGCTACGAGGAGTCCGCCGTTCTGCTGTTCGGCCTGTTCGGGAGAAAAGACGTTTCCGTAGTTGTCGATCAGCTCCCATCGCATGGAGGCGAGGTTTTTCGCCCTTGCAACGAACCAGACGCCCTCTCCCAAAGGGACAGTCTCATCGGTGGGGTCCTTTGTTATGAAAAGCCCAACGCCTAAAGGCTCCGAAGAGGTTTCCGGAACGGGCACGTCCGCGGCGGGGGCGCTGTTATAGCTGCCGGCGGAGGTCACGGCATCCACTTCGATGGTCGAGGAGGAGTAGTTAGCGCTCATGGGCATGCCGCAGGAGCACAGCAGCACATGCGCAAGCGCTGCACAGACGAAGATGAAGATCCGTTTTTTCATGCAGGCGCCGTCCTCCTTCCCGAAATCCTATTAGAATAATAACAGATAGAGGGCGAATAGAAAAGGGAAATTTGTCCGACGTCTCCGCAGGAGCGGACGGTTTTCCTGTTGCCGCGCGTCCGCTTTTATACTATAATAAACCTGTTAGGAAATATATCGCCGGACCGGACATGACCGGTGATCATGAGAGCATAAAAACTATAAAAAAGGAGAAAGAATATGGCAAAGGACGTTCTCGGCGCAGGAATCATTGGCTGCGGCACTTTCTGTACGGAATACCTTAAAACGCTCGGCCCTGTTTACAAGACCGTGAAGGTGGTCGCCTGCTCGGATATAGACATGGAGAGAGCGAACAAGATCGCAAAGGAGTGGGGCGTTCCCCATCCCTGCACCACGGATGAGCTCCTGGCGGATCCCGAGGTGGATATAGCCGTCATCGTCACCGGCCCCGGTTCCCACTATCCGCTGACCATGCAGGCGCTGCGGGCGGGAAAGCACGTTTACTGCGAGAAACCCATGGCCCTTACCTTCGAACAGGCGGACGAGATCGTGGAATATGCCGCTGCCCACAATCTGTTCGTCGCCAACGCACCGGACACCTTCCTCGACTGCGGGCTTCAGACCGCACGCAAACTCGTGGATGAAGGCGCGATCGGGAAAGTCACCGGCATGTCCATCAACTTTGTCGGCCCCGGCCCGGACCTCTGGCACCCGACCGGCGATTTCTACTACAAAAAGGGCGGCGGCCCCATCATGGATATGGCCCCGTATTATCTCTCCGCCCTCGTCTCGATTCTCGGACCGATCGAGAGCATCTTCTGCTACACGAACCGTGCCTTCGACAAGAGACCGATCCAGGATCACGTCGTGGACGTGGAGATCGACACCAACTGCTGCGGCGTGGTAAGGCTGCGCAACGGCGTTATCGGCAACATCAACCTCAGCTTCGATATCGTCCACGCCAGAATGCCCTATTTCGAGATCTACGGCACGAAGGGAGCCCTCATCTGCCCCGACCCGAACACCTATAAGGATGGCCTGAAACTGATCACCTACGAGGATCTTAAGGAGCACGCCATGGCCATCCCGGATTACTGGGACAGGGTTGCCTATATCGATTCCACTGCGCCGATGGCCCTTTACAAGGATATCCCCACCCCGAAGCCCATCGGGGAGAACCACAGAGGCATGGGCATCAACGATATGGCAGAGTGCATTCTCCACGGAGCCAAGCCCAGATGCAGCATGTACATGTCCCGCCACATCACCGAGGCGATCACGGGCTTTGCCGAGAGCGCCGCAACCGGGAAGCAGTACTTCATGAAGACCGACTGCGAACGCCCGGATCCCATCGAATACTGATAACTGCCTCTTCACTGGACTGCCGCGCACGGGAAAGTGCGCGGCAGTCATCATTTGTGCTTGAATCGGACAAAGAGAAAAGCTATACTGAATGAAAAAGAACAGAACAAGACAGGAAAAGGAGGTCATATCATGAGCGAAACTGTCAGTCCGGAAGCGGGGACCGCTCCATCCGGGAAGAAAAAGAAAAGAGCCGGCCTTTGGTTCGTCCTCGCAGTGGTGCTGCTCGTGATCATTGCGGTGCTGGTACTGCTGTACACGGGAAGTCTGGACCGGATGATCGCTACGTCGAAAGCCGGCAAAGGCGACTATATCGGCGCGCTCGAGAGCTATGAGAAATACCTCAGCCGCAGCGGGGACGACAGCACCGAGGCTTATACGCAGGCTTCCCTGTATGCCCTGAGCGCCGGTGACGCGGACAAGGCACTGATGTATGCCAGAAGCATATCCGAGAAGACGGAGGAATCAGAGCGGCTCGAGGAGAAAGCAGCGCTTGTGATGGCCAGGAAAGCTGTTTCAAGCAAGGACTGGCAGACGGCCCTCACGCTTCTGGAAGGCATAGACGGGGAAGATGCGGATGAGGCGAAAAAGCTCACCGGTGAGGTCAACTACAATCTTGCCATGGAAGCGGCGGAGAGAGAGAAATTTGAGGAGGCCATCGCGCTGCTCGAGGGCAATTCCTATGAGTTATCAGAGGATCTCCTTTCCGAATACCGCTATCGGTATGGCGTGGTCCTTATGGAGGATGGCCTGTACGAGGAGGCCATCGCCCAGTTCGATCAGACGGACTATGCCGACAGTGACGATCTTCGCGGCCGGTGCTACTACATGACTTCGGTCGACCATTCCTTCCTTGACGAGCTGAAGGACATCTGTCTGGATATCATCGGGGAGGAAGCGTCTCCGGAGAGCCTGAAGCGTGCCGGGGAGAGCCTCGCGAAATACGGGGACAAGCTCTTCAACGACTCCGAGCTTGCCTACTTCGGGGAAGAATTCCGGAACGCTGTCCTCGGTGAACTCGAAGCGGCGGAAGACGCCGTCCCGGGTTTTCAGGATATGGAAAACGAGTGTCTTGAGATCATAAACGAAATGTATCCGTTTGCCGAAGATGTCTGGGAGCAGATCACATCGTTCTTCGGATCCCGCGGAACAAACTGAAACAGGAGGTAATCATGGCAGAAAATGAAGTGACCCCGCGTCCGGAAATGCCGGATGCCAAAAGCGGTGAAGCGTCTCCGTCCGCCCCTGCGGTGAGCTACCCGACCGCGGCGCCTGCCGCAGATCCCATGCGCGTGTATGAGAACGCGCCTCCTCCCCCGCAACCGGAACCGCCCGGGGGCTCCAAGGCGGTGAGAGTCCTTTATCAGATCCTCCGGGTCATCCTGTATATTGCCTATCTCGGCTGGGCGGCCCTCACATGTATAAAGCTCTGGCCGGAGATGCCCGGAAAAGGTATCGTGCAGCATCTTATCCAGTACGGGGTCCTGCTGTTTGCTCCGGCAGTCGTGATCGATATCCTCCTGCGCATCCTTCGGAGGATCGGCTACGGCAAACGGGCAAAGGGCATGAAAAGGGACCGCTGGGCCCTCACGGGCGTGGTCCTGATCCTCGGCTTCGTCTTTGCGATCTGGATGGCGATCTGGACATACGTCATCAAAGATCTTGCGGGCATTTGATCGAACCGAAAAGAAAAACAGCGCCGACAAGGCGCTGTTTTTTATTCTCCGATAGGGAACAGTTGAGCACTAATCATTGACAACGGCTGTTTTGCGGGTATAATAAAAACAAGAAAGAGTTAGAGGGCCTTAACACAAGGCCGGGAGCATGGAGGATCGCAGCGATGACGCTTGACGAGCTTGAGATCGGAAAGAGCGGTATCATAAAGACCGTGGGCGGGAACGGCCCGCTCCGGTGCAGGTTTCTGGATATGGGACTCATCCCCCGCACGAAAGTGACAAAGATCAAGGTGGCGCCTCTCGGCGACCCTATTCAGATCTATATTCGGGGCTATGAGCTGACCCTGCGTAAGGAGGATGCCGAGAAGATAGAACTGGAGGCGATCGAATGATATTCGCATTGGCTGGGAACCAGAACAGCGGCAAGACCACCCTGTTCAATGCCCTCACGGGCTCAAATCAGCATGTCGGCAACTTCCCCGGCGTGACGGTCGACCAGAAGACCGGCAGCATAAAGGGGCAGAAGGACTGCGAGGTCGTGGATCTGCCCGGCATCTACTCTATGCGCACCTACACGCAGGAGGAGATCGTCTCCCGCGATTTCATCCTCAAAAGCCACCCGGACGGGATCATTAACATTGTGGACGCCACGAATATCGAGCGGAATCTGTATCTGACGCTCCAGCTGCTTGAGCTGCGCATCCCCATGGTGGTAGCTCTGAACATGATGGACGAGATGACTGCCAACGGCGGTACCGTGGATATTGAAAAGCTGAGCGCTGCACTCGGGGTCCCCGTGATTCCCATTTCCGCCGTGAAAAACAAGGGCGTCAGCGAACTGACGGAAAGGGCTGTGGAGGTGGCCTCCGAGAAGGTCCTCCCGACGATGACGGACTTCTGCGATGCGGATTCCCAGGTCCACCGCTGCATACATGCCGTTGTCCACCTTATCCAGGACCATGCGGACAGAAAGGGTGTCTCTTCAAGGTTCTGCACTGCCAAGCTCATCGAGGGAGATCCTGATCTCGAGGATTGGCTCGGACTCGATAAAAACGAGCGGGAGCTCATCGAGCACTGCATCGTCCAGATGGAGACCGAAACAGGTCTCGACCGCAATGCGGCTCTGGCGGACATGCGCTATACCTTCATCGAGAACGCCGTGGCGGAATCGGTGGTGAAGCCGCAGGAGAGCAAGGAGCACGCGCGGTCCGTAAAGATGGATAAGATCCTTACCGGCAAATATACTGCGATTCCTGTGTTTATCGCGATCATGGGCCTTATCTTCTATCTGACCTTCAACGTCATCGGCGCCTGGCTGCAGGATCTGCTCAGCTCCGGCATCGACTGGCTTGCCGGCGTTGTGGACGCCGGACTCACTGCCTACGGCATCAACCCGGTGGTGCATTCGCTCGTCATCGACGGGATCTTCGCGGGAGTCGGCTCCGTTGTGAGCTTCCTTCCGGTCATCGTCGTGATGTTCTTCTTCCTCTCCATCCTGGAGGACACCGGATATATGGCGCGAATCGCTTTCTTCATGGACAAGATCCTCCGCAAGCTCGGCCTTTCGGGAAGGAGCTTCGTTCCGATGCTGATCGGCTTCGGCTGCTCTGTCCCCGCCATCATGGCCACACGGACCTCCTCTTCGGAGCGGGACAGGAAGATGACCATCCTGCTGACGCCGTATATGAGCTGTTCGGCCAAGATTCCGATCTACTCCGTCTTCGTGGCGGCTTTCTTCGGAAAGCAGAGCGCCCTTGCTATGATTATCATTTATCTCACGGGTATCATCACGGGCGTGATCGTGGCCTCCATCCTCAAGCGCACCGTGTTCAAGGGCGAGCCGGTCCCCTTCGTGATGGAACTTCCGAACTACCGGCTGCCTTCCGCAAAGAACACTGGGCTGCTCCTGTGGGAGAAAGCGAAGGACTTCCTGCAGAGGGCCTTCACTATTATCTTCCTTGCAACCGTGATCATCTGGTTCCTGCGCACCTTCGACATGCGGCTGAACGTGGCGGAGGATCAGTCACAGAGTCTGCTCGCGATCATAGCCACGATTGTCGCCCCGATCTTCAGGCCCCTCGGCTTCGGCGACTGGAGGATGGTTTCCGCACTGGTGACGGGCATTACCGCCAAGGAGGCGGTCGTGTCCACGCTGTCGGTGATCATGAACACCGGAGCGGAAAACCTCACCCCGGTGCTGAAATCCCTGTTCACGCCGCTTTCCGCGGCCTCCTTCCTCGCCTTTACCCTGCTCTACACTCCCTGCGCCGCGGCCGTTGCCACGATACGGAGGGAATACGGCTCGGCGATCAAGACCGTCCTGATCGTGATTGCTCAGTGCACAGTTGCCTGGATCGTTGCCTTCTTCGTGTATAACATCGGAGGGCTGTTCGTATGAGCCTGCTCGATTGGATCATCCTTGCCGCCGTCGCCGCACTGATCGTGATCGCGATCCGGGTGTGGCACAAGAGCGGCAGCTGCAGCTGCTCTTCGGGATCCTGCTGCGGGAATTGCAGCGCCTGCAGCATGAAGTGCAAAAAGAAAGAGAAAGAATGAGGTAAACGTATGGGCCCGATCTGGATCCTGATAGGAATAACAGCCCTTGCCGGCATCGGCGGAACGGGCCTGGGCGGCGCCATTGCCTGCCTGTTCCGGAAGGATTCGGATAAGGACGTCAGCCTGCTGCTTTCGTTTGCAGCCGGTGTCATGACCGCCGTGGTCTGCTTCGACCTGCTGACGGAAGCGCTGAACACCGAAGGGGAGGCTTCCGGCGTAGGGATGGTCGTTTGCGGGGTCATTGCGGGATTTGCGCTGATCGCGCTGCTCAACGCATGGATCGATAAAGCCACGAACCACGAGATCGCGCATATAGACGAAAACCACCCGAAGACCGCCGACTCCCTGAAGGAACTGACCCATGCCAACCATCTGTATGAGCATATGAAAGGCCGCCAGCCCCGCAGCGGACTGTTTCTGGCCGGCCTCGTAATGGCGGCTGCCATTGCGCTGCACAATGTGCCGGAGGGCATGGTGATCGGTTCTTCGTTTGCCAGAACAACGGACCAAATGCTGGCGAACCGCGGCGGACTGACCATGGCTGTGGTGATCGGTCTGCACAATATCCCAGAGGGCATGGCCGTGGCGGTGCCGCTGATTTCGGGCGGTATGAAAAAAAGGCGCTCCGTCGGGGTGACTGCCCTGTCCGGCGCGCCCACCGTCATAGGAGCTGTGCTGGGCTTTCTGATCGGCACCATCGGCCCGACGGCGCTGGTGATCTCCCTGAGCTTTGCTTCCGGCGCCATGCTGTATGTGGTGTTCGGTGAGTTGCTTCCTGAGTCGATCCTGATGTGGAAATCAAAGCTTCCTGCGGCGATGGTCATTCTGGGCATCCTGGTCGGCCTGATTATCATCTATCTGTAAACCATTCTGTCCGAGACAGCGGGGTTCATGAAAACACAAAAACAGTGCGGCATTTTGCCGCACTGTTTTTGTGTTTCTATGGCAGAAAGCGGTATTATTCCACAGCAGGTTCTTCCTTTCCACGCAGCAGCACGATTGCCGCGACAACAAGGAAGGGAATGCAAGCCAGAAGACCGTTCGGCGCGGGGCCGAGCAGCCGCAGAGTGCCGGTATCCGGCAGGCACAGCAGCAGAGGGAGACTGGCGGAGGCGTTTATCGCACCATGCAGCAGGGAGGGCACCCAGATGCTCCCGCTGCGCTCATACAGCCAGTCATGGAGGATGCCCCAGGCGACTGTGCCCACGCAGAACACCAGCATCCCAGTGACGGGGAAGCCGAAATAGCCTGCGTTGTTCATCGCCGAGGCGCCGTATTCATAGCCGATCAGCCAGATGAGCGGCCAGTGCCACGCACCCCAGATCACGCCGCCGAGGATCCTGCCCCATACGCTGCCGAACCGCGCCTTCAGCTGGGGATAGAGGAAGCCCCGCCAGCCGATCTCCTCACCCAGCGCCAGAGCCATGTTCAGCAGCGGAGCGAAGAAAGCGGCTTCGATCACGGAGATCAGCAGATACACGCCGAAAGTCAGCCCCTGAGCCTCCAGCTGAGCGAGAACGTCCACACCGGTGCCGGCTGAGACTGCGGCTCCGCTGAGATCGAGATGGTGTGGGAAGCCAAGAAAATACAGAGCGGCTCCGAGAGCGGTGAAAACGATCGGCATGAACCAGGCAATCAGGAAGGATCCGATGTTCTTCCGGATCCGCGGGTTCCATCCCATGCCCTTCAGCTTTCCTCCGGCGAGCAGAACGCCGAGCGTAGGCACGAACATCATGGCGGCCACGATCAAAGCCCCGATGCCCGCATTCACATTGTTCCATATATAGGCCGCGGCAAACTGGATCGCATAGGCGAGTATGAAGGTCCAGATCAGATATTTCACGACCTGTTTCCGGTTGTATTCTACTTTATCAGTCATAGTATTCATCCTCCGATCTGAGCCAATCATACCATATGACGCAGCGTCATGAGCAAGACCTAACGCAGGGGGATTTTTAAAAATCTTATAATTTTACAGTTCAGTTCATAATTCCTGCAAATATCTCTCCACCTGGGCGGCAAATTCCCGGTGTGCCTCCGGAGAGAAGTGGACCCCGTCCGCAGAGAGGGGAAGGTTCCACGAAGGGGCAGCGGCGAAAAGGGCGCCGTGCTTTGCCGCCAGCCTGCGGTACAGCGGGATCAGGTCCCAGAAGATCTCCTGCACGTGGGCAAAAGGGATCTCCACCCGCGGCGGCGAGATCAGGAAAACCGGCAGTTCGGGGAACGCTGCATTCAACTCCCGCAGGAAGGTGTCCATCCGGGCAGCGATCTTCTCTGCGGACGGCTCGTTTAGCAGGAATGCATCATTGGTGCCGAGCAGGATGATGACGAGGTCCGCCGGGAGTTCTTTCCGGATCAGAGACAGAGCCAGATCCACTTCCCGCTTCGAATGCGGGACAGGTCTCCCATTGAGACCCATATTCACCACGTCCCGGCCCGTGCTCTCAGCGAGGATCTCCGGCCATCGCTCGGAAGGGGGATAGCGGCCGCCGAAGGGATCACACGGGTCGTAACCGTATGTGTTCGAATCTCCAAAACAGAGGATCCGTTTATAAGGATTATCAGCCATCACTCTTCTCCCCTGGTGTTTCAGATTGGAAGGTGTCAGAGCTCCTTTTCTGCAACAAGGCCATCCAACCGTCTATTGGTGATTATCAATTATAGCGTCTCTTCCTGCAGATATACAGAAGGTGGTTCGTGCAGCCGAGCAACTCGCGCTTTTCCGCGAAGGCCAGATACCAGTCTGCGAAGGCGTCGAAGTCCTCGTCCGGGATACAAAAATCGGGACGATGCTCGAGGGGCTCCAACAGCCCGTCCACGCCAGCCGTGGTGATCCGGTCGACAGGCTTGTCTTTGAACAGGTCCTCGAACTCCGTGACGTCATAGCCCGTGAACAGCTGCTCCTTGAAATGCTTTATCCGGTTGTCGTCCGTGAAGTTCTCCGCCTGCCCGAAGGCCCACCGTCCGTAAAGGTAGTTTGCATACATGATGGCAAACATGGAGATGAAGGCGAACAGGATCGCCCCGCCAGGCTTTGTGGCGCGGATGGCCTCGTCAATGGCCTTGTTTACGTCCTCCGGCTCGTAAAGGTGATACATGGGGCCGAAGACAAGGGTCACGTCGAAAGTGTCGTCCGCAAAGCGGCTCAGATCCGTCGCATCGCCCTGATAAGAATGGAGATTTTCGAGGCCTTTGCCGTTCTCCCGGAGGACTGCCAGATTGCGCTCCACCAGCTCCACGGCGGTAACGTCCATGCCCTCCTTTGCGAGGGCGATGGAATAGCGGCCCGTTCCTGCGCCGATCTCCAGAACTTTGGCGTCTTTTCCCGCAAAGCGATGGATGTATGCCATGGTGGTGCGGTACTCGAGCTGTCCGTGCCGGGTACGCACAAGGCGGCTGTCCTCGTCGGTCTGCCCGTAAAAGCCGCTCACGATCTCCTCGCGGCTGCGGTCATTGTTTTTTATATAGTCTTCATAGAAATCATAAGGCATTCCGATTACCTCCGATGATGCTGAGCCTTTTAGGAGATGATACCACACGCCGCCGGAACGGGCAATGAAAAACCTCCTCCGCCGCGAATGACGGAAGAGGCTTTGCGGTTTGTGTTTACTCGATTCCCGTGAGATCGAAACTCTCCAGCCACTTTGTCGCGGTCTCGCAGACTTCCTTCAGACATTCCTCGTCGAAGGGACTCTTGAGGCCCGCGTTCCTGAGCAGCTCGGTGAAGGTGCGGCTGCCGCCCTGCTTCGTGTAGGCCATATAGTGCCGCCATGCGTCTGCGGGATCCTTCTGGATCATTGCCCAGAACTCCAGCGAGACGGTCTGTGCGAGGCAGTAGTCGATGTAGTAGAAGGGGCATTCATAGATATGACTCTGGCGCTGCCAGCCCTCGCCATCGGAGAAGAAGGGGATTTCCCCGTCCAGCTTCAGCCAGGGCTGATAGATGCCGAGCAGGCGCTTCCACTCGGCGTGGCGGTCTGCGGGAGTCAGCTCCGGCTTCTCGTAGACGATGTGCTGGAAGTGGTCCACCATTGTGCCGTAAGGGATGAAGGTGAGAGCACCAGCCAGATGGCTGTAGAGGAATTTCCGCGCGTCCGGGCCGAAGAAGCCCTCCGCGTTCCTCCAGCCGAAGAACTCCATGCTCATCGAGTGCACTTCGCAGGCTTCGAGCGTCGGATCAATATACTCGGTCGGGATGCGGTCGCGGTTCATCCAGTAGGCGAAAGCGTGGCCCGCCTCATGGGTGACCACCTCCACGTCGCCCTGCGTACCGTTGAAGTTGGCGAAGATGAACGGCACCTGATACAGCTCGAAGTCCGTGCAGTAGCCGCCGCCTTCCTTTCCCTCGGTGGATAGTACGTCCATCAGCCCGTTTCCCCGCATGGTGCGGAAGAATTCGCTCGTCTCGGGCGAGAGCGCGTCATAGAACACCTGTCCCTGCTCAAGAATGTCCTCCGCCGTGCCGACGGGGCGGGGATTGCCGCTGCGGAAGCTCAGTGCATTGTCCGCAAAGGAGAGGGGATATTCTTTGCCGAGGCGCCTGGCCTGCTCGCGCAGGATCCGGTCCGCCACCGGCACGAGATACTTCTGCACGGCGGTGCGGAATTTCTCCACATCGTCCTTGGTGTAGCAGTTGCGCTCCATGCGGTAGTAGCCGAGCTGCGTGTAGCCGCCGTAACCGAGCTTCCGGCCCATCGTGTCGCGCAGATGGGTGAGATCGTCATAGATCCTGTCGAGCTGAGGCTGATTGTCCTTGTACCACTGTCCCTTTGCCTTCCATGCGGCAAGCCTGCGCCCGTCATCGGGGTCGGTCTGGAAGGGCTCCATCTGCGACAGTGTATAGACGCCTTCCTCGAAGGGGATCTGCGCGGAGGCGATCAGCTTGGCGTATTCGGTGGTGAGCTCGTTTTCCCGCTGCATATCTTCGATGATCTCCGGCGAGAAGGTCTTCTTCGCAATTTCCGCGTTCACAAAAAGCAGATCGCCGTATTCGGCTTCAAAGTCCCTGCGGAAGGGAGAGACAAGCATGGCATCGATCCATTCCTGCAAATACTCTTCCAGCTCAGGGCCAAAATCGTCCCAGAAATCATTCTCTGCATCGTAGAATTCGTCGCGTGTGTCGATGGAATGACGTACGGACGCGAGGCACCACATCGTATTGACGAGTTTCGCTTCCTCTTCCTTTTCGAGGAAAACCGCGCGGGCCTCCTCGTAGCTTTTCGCGGCCTTCAGCCGCTCTGTCAGATCCTTGAGGCCGTTCTTTACCTCTTCGGGATCCGGTCTGTTGTAAGGCATTTCCGAAAACTTCATTGTATGGCTCCTTTCATCCGTACGGATCTTTTTCTCAGCATACTCTGCGCGGCCCGTTTCCTCAAAACCGAGGGACTCATAAAGGCTCCGCGCCTTATCGTTGCCCACCACGCACCAGAGATGCGGGCATTTGCTCCCTGCTTCCAGCAGGCGGTTTACAAGGTAGCGCACAAAGACTCTTCCGAGCCCTTTCCCCTGATGGGAGATCCCGATCGAAACGCTGTCCAGCACATCCCCGCTGATCTGTGCATGACCGACGATCTCATTGCCCAGAACATATACGTAACGTTCGTCCGCCGTCTCGGCCCAGTTCGCTCTTGCCTCCTCATCCGGCTGAGAAAGCACGGAGTCGGGGAAGCAGCCCGTTTCGAGCCGCATCCTGTGAAACGCCCCGGCGGAAAGGGCGAAGGCCTCGGGAAAGTCTTCGTCCCTGTATTTCCGTACGGGCATGGCCGGATCGTCAAACATCTCCCCGCGGTACTGCATGACGGCGGAGGAGAACTTCTTCCCGTAACCGAGTTTTCCGGCCAGTCTCCTTGCCGCCTCGTCATCGGCGGGGTAGCCGGTCAGGATGCTTTTCGGCGGCGGGGTCTTCAGCAGCCCTTCCGCTGCGCGGGCGGCAGCGAAGCCGTATCCCCTGCGCCGGTGCTCCGGGAAAATGAAGACATAGAGAAAGCCCTCGGTGTCATCGTCCATATACACGAGGCCTATGACCTCATCCCCATAGGCGACTGTGAACACTTCCCCGCTGTTTTCGGCCACTTCCTCGTAAAAGTCCTCGTTCTCGACCCGGCACCGGATCCGCGGCAGGTATTTTGCAACGTCCGGCTCCTTGTAGATCCGGATGTCGCAGGTATCGATTGTTTTGTCCATATGGTCAACCTTCTTATTGTTCTTTTGTCCCGTTCGGCGGAGACTGTCCGGCAAGCGTCAGAGCCAGCTCGATTTCGTCCTCATCTTCCGCGCCGGTCGGGGAGAAGCCCCTGCTCTCATACAGCTTTCTTGCAGCAGAGTTGCGCCTGCTGCAGGTCAGGGCGACTCGATCCGAATCGCCGAAAGGCTTCTTCCGGATGTATCCGAGCACCCGGTCGAGGGCCTCAGCGCCGTAACCGCGCCGCTGCTCCGAACAGTCGATCATCATGTGCCAGATATCATACTCGGGAATGTCATAGTCATAGATCACCAGCACATAGCCCACCATCTTCCCGTCCGCATAGATGCCGAAGGGCTGACACTGATCCCGGTAGACATATGCCTGCGCAAGGCTCCGGACGGGGTGGGAGACGAAAGCCTCCTGTCCCGGCGCGAGGGAGAGGGCGAACGCGTCAAGGAAATTATCCTCTGTTATTGCTTTTAATTCAACCATTTTTTCCTCCTTGTGACCGGCAGCTTCCCCTGCATGGCGGAAGAGTTTTTCACCGGCAAAGCAGGGATGAGGCTTACAGCTTCAGCACCGCGACGATCTCATCATCGTCCGTTTCACCGTTTTCCACGAATCCGAAGGAGGCGTACAGCTTCTTTGCCGCCTCATTTTCCGGATTGTATGAGGTAACACAGGCCTCCGCCTTCCCGTGGGGCCAGGTTCTGACGAATTCCAATGCAAGGCGCACGGCCTCCCGGCCAAAGCCTTGCTTCTGATAGCGCTTGTCGATCATCAGACGCCAGAGGCTGTAGTTGTCTCTCAGGGATGCGGGGGCGTCAAGTCCTTCGAGGGCGGCTTCGTTGTATCCCAGCATCAGAAATCCCACCAGCGTATCGTCGTCGTAGACAGCAAACGGGTAAGCATAGGATGCGTCTGATGTGACAGCGAGATACGCCTCCACCAGGCTTTCTTCGTTATCCGCAACGAAGGAGTACTGCGATTCGAAGACTGACAGGCGGCAGATGTCCAGTGCATTTTTATACGTAACCTTTTCCAGATGTATCAATTTGATTCTCTCCTGTTTTGCGTTCAATCAGAGTTTTTGGCAGGTGAAATCGTCGTATATCACGCAGTCGTCGCCGAAGGTCAGCTTGAGCATGCCCCCTTTGCGGCCAAACTCATTCTCTCCGATGAGATAGAGGCGGAAGCTCATTTCATCCCCGTCTTCGTCTATGGCCTTGGCGTGAAGCTCACAGTCCTTCAGAAAGACCTCGTCGACGATGAAGTCAGCGTCCTCGGGATGCTCGTATCTGCCGCAATAGCTCTCCCACTTCGACTTATCGGGATCTTTGATTGTGATATCCTCGATGGAGACGATGGGCTGGGGCTCCCGGTCCCTTGCGACAGCTTCCATGCCATCCCAGTAGCCCAGATATGCTCTGACGTCCCTGTAGTCCCGGTTGCTGAGTATCACAAGTACCCTGTCGGCGTCGATGAAGCGCTCGAACCAGGTGGCGACGCCCGGCATGCCGCCGCTGTGGCTGACGACGAGCCCGAGTTCCTCGTCGCGGCCGACTGCCCAGCCGAAACCGTAGCTCATTCCCTCACCCTCATCGTAAACGCTATCCTCGCCGTTGTTGAGCTTCCCGGGGGTGTACATGAGCTGCTGCTCTTCCCGGGTGAGCACCTTACCCTCGCGCAGCGCCCGATCCCAGAGGAACATATCGTAGATGGTGGTATACACGTAGTCGTCGCCGTTCAGACCGTCAAAGGCGACCACGTCGCCGTCCTCGGCGGAGTCCACATCAGCCACCCATTTGCTGTCTTGGAACACCGTCGCCTGGGCATACTTCTCGAAAGGAACGCCGTCTCTGCGGATATGGCAGCAGCGGGTGGAGCTCATGCCGGCGGGCTCGAAGATATTCTTTTGCAGGAACTCTTCATAGGGAACGCCGGAGAGCCGCTCCACCAGCAGCGCCAGCAGATTATAGCCGGTGTTGGAGTAACGCAGGCCTTCCCCCGGGGCGAAGTACGGTTTCGCCTTGGTTTCCCGGAGAAAGCGCAGAATCTCATCGTTGCCCGGAACCCGCTTTTCTTCCTTCCAGATCGTGATGAACCAATCCGCGTCGTCAAAATAATCGGGAATGCCGCTTGTGTGGGTCAGCAGATGCCGGAGCGTCACGCCCGGATACGGGATCTCCGGAAAAAACTTCGTGATCTCGTCCTCCGTGCTGAGAAGGCCCTGCCGCATCAGCAGCATGACCGCCGCCGAGGTGAAGGTCTTGCTGACCGAAGCGAGCTGGAAGACCGTGTCCTCCGTGATCGGCAGCGTGTCTTCAGGATCCCGGAAACCGAGAACGCCCTTGGAAACGATCTCGCCCTTTTCGGCGTAGAGCCAGGCCCCGTTGAAGCCGTCCTTTTCATACAGCTCACGGGCCAGGTTCTTCATCCTTGTATTCTTATCCATTTGTTTGATTCTCCTCACAGTTTTTTGCAGGTGATTCCGTCAATTGTCAGGCATCCCTCGCCGAAGAGAATCTTGACGAAGCCGCCCTTGCGGCCGAAGGTCTTCTTTCCGATGGGATAGAGCTGACTGGTGAATTCTCCGTCGTCGCCGAGGAACTTTGCGTACAGCTTTCCGTCCTGCATGAAAACCTCGTCCACGCAGATCTCAGCGTTCTCGGGATGCTCGTATTTGCCGCACAAGACTTTCAGGCGACCTTTGCCCGGCGTCCCGGCCAGGTCCTCTTCCGCAGTTTGGAACAGCTCGATGGCGATATAGGATTGTTTCCAATCCATCTCGTCCGTGGACCGGTTGAACATACTGGCTACACACAGATCTTCCCGCAGAGAGAAGATCCACTCCGTCAGGAAGCCTTCGTTCCTGCCGTCGTGCTCGCCGATGTCACCTCTGAGATTATAGATGCAAAGCCCGCAGCTGTCCATGACCGGCGTCAGCATACGCCGGGCGGTCTTCTTCTTGAGAAAGCCGCCTTTGCGGTAGCTCTTCGAAAGTTCAAGGCCGATCCTGACCAGTTCCGTGGGCGTCGTCCAAAGGCCGGCAGCTGCATGCTCGGGATAATAGTGATAGCCGTGCGCGGGATCCTCCTTCTCGGCAAGTCTGCCTCCGAACGCTGCGTTGGAAAGCAGATCTTCGTCCAGCGGCTGGAAAAAACCGGTGCGCTTCAGCCCCAGAGGTTTGGCGACCTCTTTTTGGAAGGCCTCCCGCAATGTCGTTCCGGTGAGGCGTGTAAAGGCGAGTTCGGCCAGCGTGACGCCGCCGCCGGAGTACATGCACTGTTTGCCGTAGGGACGGATCCTGCGGAGCTTTGGCGTTTTTCCTTTCCCGTTCAGCACATCTTCGAGGGAAAGCGGTTCATGATCCGCCCGGTAGCCGGGGAAGCCGTGCAGGTTGAAGCCTGCCGTGTGGCTGAGCAGAGAGGTGAAGGTCATCGGCCCTTTTCTGACAAATTCCGGCACGACGCAGGAGATATCCGCGTCAAGATCAATAAGTCCCTTGTCCGCATATCGCAGGAGGGTCAGCGCAAACATGGGCTTGCTGACAGAGCCCGCTTGGAACAGCATATCCGGATTCACCGGGAAGTCCTGACCGAAGCGGCCGCTGCCGGCGCAATAGGTGTCCAGGTCCTCCCCGTCGAAAACAGCGATGCTCACGCCGTAGCCTTTTTTGCTCTTGACCCGCAGACGCTCGTTCACGTTGACACCGTAAAACTCTTTGATCGTCTTGTTCGGGCCCTTCAGCATCCGCATCAGAACGGCCTCATCTTCACTGATGATGCCGGTTTCCCGGAAACCGGCTTTATGATAGATGTGAAGACCTCGCTCGTTCTCCGGCTCTGTGGACAGGTAAAGCCGATCCGCACCGTTCTCCTTGAAATAGCGGATGATTTCGGAAAGCGCTGCCTGGCCGTAGCCTTTGCCCTGCTCGCTTTTGTCGATCATGAAGCGCCAGAGCCAGTATCGATCTTCCGGGTCTCTCGCTTCCGGGGCAAAGGCGAACATGCAGAATCCGACTAGCCGGTCATCCGCATAGATCGCAAAGGGACGTGCACTGCCGGGATGCTCCGCGTTGGTTTCCGCCGCCTGGCGCAGCGAAACTTCATTCGTCGCGACAAAGGGCTGATCCTCGCGCACGGACAGGGTCAGAACAGCCTCTCTGTTCTTTTCGTTTATAGCTTCGAGTCTGATACTCATGATTTGTTTTTCTCCTTGAATATATGGGTTATTAATGATTCCTGTATAACGTCACCGATCGAAAACAGGCGCAAAAATACCGCAGCAAGCAGCTCCCGTCTGTGGCTGCGTTCTGCGGTCTCCACATATTCGAAAGTTACTATGGTATGCGCACGAAAGCAAGAAGGGGGATCCCTCCTTAAGTTCTGCGCCTGTATTCAGTTCAGCCGGCGATAACCTCGCAAATGATCATATTTTCTTTTCATCCTCCTTTCCGGCACGCTTCAGCAGACCATGAACGAATTCACTATACTACATAGTCCGTCCTGCGTCAATGCCTTGTGAAAAGAAGAGAGGGACCTGCCCGCCAGGTCCCTCTCTTCAGGATCTTTTATGCTGTTTTCGCTGTAAGTTCCGCGCGAAGCTCCCGAGCATTTGCTTCACCTTCGATCCTTGCGTCGCCGCTGCAGTTATACAGCAGAAGCTGAACCCTGCCGGCTCCGAGCGCATCCAGGAAGGCCTGCGCCGAGGCTGCTCCCTCGGAAGCCGCTGCCGCGTCAGCTGGGATCTCCGCATCCAATAGCTTACCGCCGTTCAGCGCGAGGCAGCTCAGATAAGTCTCCTCCGTGAGATCGGTGCGGTCCCACCGGATGAGCTGTGTACAGTTTCCGTCCGTCAGCGCGGCCACTGCTGCTTCTCTGCCGGCAGTTGCGAAATAGAGGTCACACTCGCCGGCAAGCATGGCCTGTCCGTCCTGATATGTGTAGAGATAAAGCGTCGGGGGATACCACCCGTAGAGCGGTGTGCCGTCCCAGCCGCCGGAATCCCGCGGACTCGTTTTGAGCAGCAGGCACAGCTCCGGTGTCCCGTCACCGTCCCAGTCACGGATGAAACCGCTGAACAGACACTCTCCTTCAGAGGCTTCCGCCTCGTCATAGCCCAGATGTTCAGCCGCTTCATCCACGACGGCAAGATACGCCTTCGCAATCTCCGACGTCAGGCCGGAAGCTTCCTGCGCAGTTTGTACTGTTTCCGAAGGGGCCGGGGCCGGCTCACTTTCCGGGGCGGGTTTTCCGCATGCCGCCAGCAGAACGCAGATCAGCAGTACAAGTATGGTTATTCTGGCTTTTTTCATACTGTCAAGCCTCCAAGTCCATTGTTTTGACGAACTCCATTATAAACGAAGGCTGATGAACAAACGGTTAAGGATGCGGGGAAAACCGCAACTTCCGACCGGTGCTCTTACATGTTGCCTGCGTAGACATAGCGCAGACGCTCCCGCGCAACGGACACCAGCCGGAGCACGCTCTGCCGTTCGGTGGCGTTCCGGTCCGTCATCTTATAACGCGGGAAGAATCGGGTCAGGTGCAGGGGAATGTCCGCACCTCCGGGAAGTGAAGCGACCCATTGCGTCAGGTCCCGGATCTCCTCCTCTGTATCATTCATCCCGGGCACGATCAGGGTGGTAAGCTCCATGTGGCAGTTTTCCGCCGCCCGCTCGATGAAGCGCTTCACCGTCTCCAGATCACCGCCGAGGGTCTTGGCATAGGTCTCCGCGCGGAAGCACTTGAGGTCGATGTTGAGCGCGTCGACCCACGGGAGAAGCATCTCCGCAATCTCTTCGTTCGCGCAGCCGTTCGTGACGAGAACAACCTTAAGATCCTTCTCCCGGAGGAGCTTCGCCGTATCCAGCACATATTCCCAGCCGATGAGCGGCTCATTGTAGGTGAAGGCCACGCCGATATTGCCTCTGCCGCGCAGCTTCACCGCGTAGTCCGTCAGTTCCTCGGGAGAGAGAACCCGTCCGCCGCGCAGGAATTCCTCCCCGTCGGACATCGAGATCTCATAATTCTGGCAGAAGGGGCAGTGCAGGCTGCAGCCGAAGCTGCCCACCGAGAGGATACGGCTGCCCGGAAAATACCGCGCCAGCGGCTTCTTCTCGATGGGGTCCAGAGCGATAGAGGAAATGATGCCGTAATTGAGCGGGACGATCTCGCCGTTTCGCATCCCCCGCGCGCGGCAGAAGCCGGTCTTTCCCTCCGAGAGCATGCAGCGGCGTGGGCAGACGGGGCATGCCTTCTTTTCTTCAGACATGGCGTACCACCTCGAAGCGCTCCATCGCATAGTCCTTCTCCCGCTCGGACAGGCCCGCCTTCCGCAGCGCAATGGAGACTTGCTCGTCCACAGTGTCCACGCCGTCGAGATTCGGCAGCAGCAGTCCCCGGTTCCGGCCCTTGGTGACGATCACGCCGTAGCGCCGGACGTCGAGCTCGTCCTTTGAAGCGATCTTCTCCGGCGGGGCAAGCACATCCACGCTGATCTCCAGAGAGTCCAGCTCATCCTTCCGGACCGGGCTGAAACGCGGATCCCGGCTCGAAGCGGAGATCGCGTTCTCGATGATCTCCTCCGCAACACAGCACCGCGCGGGTTCAATGGTGCCGATGCATCCGCGCAGACGTCCGTCCTTGTGCAGGGAAACGAATACGCCTGCTTTTGAGGAGAGCATCTCAGCCGGCAGATCCGAGGGGGGCTCGATCCTCCTGCGTTCCCGTATCCAGGCTTCCACCTCAGCGCGGGCCAACCGCACCCATGCATCCTCATTCCGGCGCTGCTCTTCCAGCAGCCTTTCGTGACGCAGCTCCCACTTTTTCAGCATCTGCCGTTCGGAATCGTCTCCGGTGACCCGGTAGGTGCAGATCCCGTAGCCGACGCCGAAAGTGCCCTCATGGCTCAGTTTTTCCGTCTCCAGAGCCTTTCCGTCCAATGCGCCTGCCATCATGCAGAAGCTCCTGTGACCGCACTCTGCAGCTTTGTCGCAGAAGGTCTCGTCAAAATCGAGAAGCTCGTCGAAGGCTGCCCTGCCCATCACATCCATGATGCGCTCGTCATAGGCGGGTCCCTCCGGGACAAATCCGTAAGGCCCTTCTGTCAGCAACTTGTGGGAGAGATCGCCGCTGCCGATGAACAGCACGCGCCGGTCCAGTTTCTCCGCTGTCCGTGCGACCAGCTGTCCCAGACGGTAGTGCTCTTTTAGTGAAAGCCCGGACAGACCGATGCGAACAAGCTTGTAGTCAGGATAAACCTGATCAAGATAATACAGCGGGATCATCGTCCCGTGGTCGAGTACGGCGCTGCGCTCACCGAGGGTGCCCGCAGGGAAGCCTTCCTGTACCGCCAGTCCGGTCAGTTCCCTGGTGAATTCCTCGTCATAGCTCACCTGAAAGCGCAGCTGCGGGGCGCGGAACTGCCCCATATCTCCCCGCGCGCTTTTGCCCGGAGAAATGTGGAACCAGTCTGCGTACATCACCGAATGCGGAGAGCTGAGCACGACGGTTTCCGGCTTCAGCTCCGCGGCGAGCATTGCCGCCTTCCGGTAGGCGCTGTCGCTCGCGGCTATCTTTTTCTCCTCTCCCCGTCCAACCTCCGGAAGGATGATCGGAGGATGCGGGACCATGATCGCACCGATAACAGACATGTGCATTCCCTCCCTAAGTATTTATCTTCACAGGGATATCCTAAAATGTTACAGCCACCACGCCGGGGTAAGTTCCCCGAGGGTCACTGTTTTCTCCTGTTCAAGATCGAGCATGATCTCGATGTCCTTACAGCGGCCGGGCATCAGCTGGACCATCAGTTCCCGGCAGGCTCCGCAGGGAGCTCCTGTCTTCCCGTCGGGCAAGATCGCCAGAACACGTCGGATCTCGCTTTCACCGTTGGTGATCATATTGAAAATGGCGTTGCGTTCCGCACAGATCCCAAGCGTACATGCCGTGTCGACACAAACGCCGGTGTAGATCCTGCCGCTCGCCGATTCGATGGCTGCCGCGACCTCACCGGCGGATACCGTTCCGGAGATCTCCCGCGGTCTTTGTACCGCCTTTGCAGCCTCATAAAGATGTGTCCAGATTTTTTCCATGGCAGTGTCCTCTGTGTATGCAGACGCTCAGTCCCGCCCTGCACCTTTGGCGCCGGCCTTTTTCAAAAACTTCTCGTTGTCGATGATGAAACGTTCATGGGTCCCTTCCGCAATCTTCTCGACCTCATCATAGACCAGCACAGAAAAGGTAAGCCGCCGCCTGTCTACTTCGATCAGTTCCGTTTCGCAGCGGACCTGCATCCCGAGTGGTGTGGCCGCCAGATGTGCGATATCGACCCGGGTACCGACCGTTCCTTGTCCGGGCTCCAGCCGGTCCGAGACGCTTTTGAGCGCGGTTTCTTCTGCCAGGGCTATCATCGCAGGCGTGGCGTACACATCCAGTTCGCCGCTGCCGAAGACTCTTGCCGTAAGCGTCTCCGTCACTACAGTCTTTCCATAGCCCTTTATCCCTGTTTCAAGCATGTGCGATCCTCCTTCGATCCGACGACGTATGCCGCTTCCTCTGCGGATCCATTTGTTCACTGTGATTATACTATGAGTCCGTAAAGCAGGCAAGACTGCCGGGCGGGACAGTGTTGACTGCACCGGAGGAACTTCACGGCAATCTTGTTTTTTCGGCATGCGTCGTGGTATACTTTCAGAAAACACCAGTAGAGGAAACTCATAATGAGATCGGAGAAAAGCATTTCCACAGTCCGTAGGATTTTCGGAGATTTAGTGCTTGCCGTGGCGACTATCCTTACCGCAGATGTCTTCATTGTCATGATGAACAGGGTCGATACCGTCGTTCTGAAGGCAAACTCCGAAGGCGGGTACCATCTGCAGATGCTCGTATGTGCGTTTCTGATCCTGTTCGGACTGGATATCCGCTTCGGCATCTTCACCGCTGCAAAATCAAAAGCCCTCCGCGTTGTCGGCTGGATCGTGCGGGTCATTGTCGCACTGCACGCTGCGGTGATCATTTTCTTCGGCGCGAGCGTGATCTACGGCAGCCTGATACGGACAGACGGTCCCGCGGACAACGCCATCGTGCTCGGACTGGCGCTGGAAAACGGCAGCCCAACGGCCGACCTGATCTCCAGAATCGAAACGGCCGCGGATTATCTGGACGAATATCCGGACGCGCACCTGATCCTTACGGGCGGCAATGCAGACCTTTCCGGACTTACCGAAGCAGAAGTGATGCGCGATCTTCTTCTGGAAAGGGGAGTGCCGGAAGACAGGCTGATCCTCGAGGATCAGGCGACGACCACGATCGAGAACTTCGAAAACATCGCCCGGATGATTGACCCGGACGAGCCGGTCGTGCTGATAAGCAGCAATTATCACATGTTCCGGGCGGCCCATATAGCCAGACGCGCGGGCTTCACGGAGGTCCTGCGGCGTCCGGCACCTTCCCGGCTGCAGGATTTCCCTGTGAACATGATCCTGGAAGTGCTGCTGAATGTCAACGAGGTAATGCAGTAGGCTGTATGCATATGATAGAAGAGAAAAGAAAAGCATCGGACATTATCTGTCCGATGCTTTTTCATCTTATGAACAGGCGGCCTATGCCGGTCAGAGACGTTTCACCATCATATACTCGTTCGCAAAAGAGCCGTCTTTTCGGCGGATGGCGTCCGGTTTCACCCCGGTGATACGGAAACCCATCTTCTCATACAGATGTCTTGCCCGGGTATTCCCTTCAATGAAATCCAGTTCGAGCTGCAGGACCCCGCCGCGTTCCTGCGCAGCCCGGATCAGTTCCTCGAACATCCGTGTCCCGATCCCGAGATTCCAGTACTCCTTCATAAGGCCGATCGCGACGGAGGCCCTGTGGCGGTCCTTCATTCCCGTGCGGAACGAGATCTGGCAGTTGCCGGCGATTTTCCCATCCACCACGCAGGCGATCATCAGTGCGTTTTCGTTATAGTAGTCCCCGTTGATGAATTCTTTTTCCTGCTCAAGGGTAAAGTCGGCATATTCCTCCGGAAAGCGCATGAGGAAATCCGTCTCGCCGGAGGCCTTGATGATGAAACGAAGCATCTCTTCCGCATCCGCTTCGCAGGGGCTCCGGAGCAGTGCCTTCCGCCCGTCTTTCAATGTGAATTCCTTTTCCTTGAAGATCATTTTCTTTCACCTCGCAAATCCCGGTCAGACGCGGAAGACCGTACGAAGGATCCGTCTGCCGCTTTCGGTCTTCATAAATTTCCGCAGGAAGTTTTCAGCGTTCTGCCTGCCGTACCCGTTTTCTACGGCGTTGGCGATATAATCGGCCTCCACCAGGATCTGATGATCGAGCCCGTCAATGTCGCTGAACGTATGATGGTGGCCCACGAGAAAAGCAACCCGTTCGATCTGCTCCTCCGTCATCCCCGTATCCGAAAGAAACTCTTTTACCAGAGGAACACCTTCGTTCTCCTGATATCTGCCGTTGGTGTTCCCGTATTTTTTCCGGCAAAGCGGGCAGGCGATATCATGCGTGAGGGCGGCGACCTCAAGAATGAACTGTGTTTCGGGATCAAGGCGTTCCAATTCACCGATGGTCTTTGCAAACGTCCACACGCGGATAAAGTGGTCGATATCATGGATATTGCCTTCGGAGAAGGCGATCATCTTTTCCGTAATCTGCGATACGGTCATTTTCCGTCACCCTTTTCAAACCTCACTCTTTCGGGTCGATTATATAATATGCCGCTTGTGAGGACAACAGGGATTTTTTCTGTTTCCGACGGACAGGGAAGACTGCCGCATCGTCTCAGGGTGAGGAAAAGACCCGCACAATTGTGCGGGTCCTTCTGCAAAGCCTCGATCAGATGAAAGCGTCTTTTTCCGAAGCGCGGGCCTCACGGAACATAAGCAGCGCGCTCGCGATCAGAAGAACGGATGAAAACCAGATTGCATAGGTGCCGATGATGCGGATCAGCTTGCTTTCGATAACGGCTCCCGCCGCAAACAGCGCAATGATCCCGAAATACAGCGCTGCCCGCCGCAGATACGGGCGGCTGTGCGTCTGGATGTATTTATCGAGATAATAGGTCCCGTTCCGCAGGTTCCCGATGCACATGGTGGTGGCGATGCCGTGGCCGCGCAGTTCCCGGAAGTTTTCCAGCTGGATGCCGCAGACGAAGGAGATGGTCATGTTGGCCGCTGCGTTCAACGAAACAGGAAGGAACGCGGTAAGAAACAGCAGCAGGGCCTCGAAGAGGACGGAGAAAGGCAGGCGTCGGCTCCCGGGGGCTGCTTTTTTCCTGCTGATGAGATCCGCCAGCATGATCCCCGCAACAAACGACAGGGTCAGCGAGAAATACTTCAGCGCGCCGGAAAGGTCCCCGTCGGCGAGGTTCACAGCAAACAGAAGGATGTTGCCGGTCTGCGCGTTTGCAAAAACATGATCCCGGAAAAGGTAGGAATACGCGTCCATGCAGCCGCCGGACAATGCCAGCAGGATCGCGCAGGGAATGGAATCCGTAATACGGCTCCTCAAAGAAAGCACCTCTTTTCTCCGCTGCCGGCAGACAGCCGGCATTCTTAGTTTAAAGGCCGGGTTCGTGTGCGGCTGCGACGACTCCTTCAAGCAGAGGCTGGATCCTTTTCAGGAATGTCTCGACTTGCTGCGGACAGCGGCCAATGTATTTTTCGGGGTTGAGCGTTTCCATGAGCTCCTGTTTCGTCATGGCAAGCTCGGGCTGCCTTTCGAGCCGCTCGAGCAGATCACATTCGCCCCCGCCGCGCATGTTTTCCGTAGCCTCCATGGAACAGCGGCGAATGATCTCATGCACCTGCTGGCGGTCTCCTCCGCGTTTGACCGCCTCCATAAGAAGATTCTCCGTGGCAATGAAAGGAAGGACCTCCCGTAAGGCCTTGTCGGTGGCCTTCTCATTGACACGCAGCCCGGCGCACACGTTTTGGCCAAGCCGCAGCACGGAATCCGCGCAGAGGAATGCCTCCGGCATGGAGATCCGGCGGTTCGCGGAATCGTCAAGCGTTCTCTCCAGCCACTGGGCAGAAGCGGTCAGCGGCGCGTTCATAGCTTCCGCCATAAGATAGCGGCTCAGGGAACAGATCCGCTCGCAGCGCATGGGATTGCGCTTGTAGGCCATGGCGGAGGAACCGATCTGCGCCTCCCCGAAGGGTTCTTCCAGCTGTCTGTCATGCTGCAGGAGCCGGATGTCCTGTGCCATGCGGTACAGGCTCTGCGCCAGGGAACTCAAACTGTTGAGGATGCGGCTGTCCAGCTTGCGGGGATAGGTCTGCCCACACACGGGGAAGCACGCCTCAAATCCGAATGCGGCTGCCAGCCTGCGGTTGAGTTCATCGATCCTCGCTTCATCTCCCTCAAAAAGAGCAAGGAAGCTCGCTTCCGTGCCGGTAGTGCCCCGGCAGCCGAGGAAGCGGAAGGAAGAAAGAACAAAATCGATCTCTTCCAGATCCGAAACGAGGTCCTGCATCCAAAGCGTTGCCCGCTTGCCGACTGTAACGGGCTGGGCTGGCTGGTAGTGGGTATAGCCGGGCGTGGGCAGCGCTTTCCAGCGGCCTGCAAATCCCGCAAGGATCTTCAGCAGCTTCAGCAGTTCGCCGCGCAGATAGCGTAGGCCCTCGCGGTAGAGAATCAGGTCCCCGTTGTCCGTCACATAGCAGCTGGTGGCGCCGAGATGGATGATCCCCGCCGCCCCGGGCGCCGCTTTCCCGTAGGCGGCTATATGTGCCATGACGTCATGACGGACTTCCTTCTCACGCTGAGCGGCATACTCAAAGTCAATATCCGTGATATGATCTTCCAGTTCTTTTACCTGCTCCGCACTGACGGGCAGTCCCAGCTCGTATTCGGCACGGGCCAGTTCAGTCCAGAGTCTTCGCCAGGTCTCGACCCGTTTCCGGGAGGAGAAAAGTTCGAGCATATATTCGGAGGCATAACGCGTGCACAGGGGGGATTCATATCTGTCGTTCATTGTAAGCTCCTTATCGGATGATGATCGCGTCTCTTTCGGCGCCGACGGAGATATAGCGGATCGGACAGCCGATGCGTTCCTCTGTAAACTCCACATAGCGGCGCGCCGCTTCGGGCAGGTCCTCCCAGCGGCGGATGCCCGATATGTCGCATGCCCAGCCTTCAAGAAGTTCTGTTACGGGTTTGGCTCTGCCGAGTTCTGCGGGGAAGGGGAAGGTGTTTGTCAGCTTTCCGCCTATCTCGTACTGCACGCAGACGGGGACGGACTCAAGATAGCTCAGCACGTCGAGCTTTGTGAGTGCGATCGCGGTGGCGCTTTGGACTTCCACACCGTAGCGTGTGGCCACCAGATCGAGCGGGCCAACGCGGCGCGGACGCCCTGTCTTGGCGCCGTATTCACCGCCGGCTTCCCGGAGCTTCGAGGCTTCCTCTCCAAACAGCTCGCAGACGAAGGGGCCCTCACCCACACAGGTGGAATAGGCCTTTACAACACCGATGACCTCGCTCAGCTTCAGCGAAGTCAGCCCAGAGCCGATCGGCGCGTAGGCGGCGATAGCATTGGAGGAGGTGGTATAGGGATAGATACCGTAGTCAAGGTCGCGCAGGGCGCCGAGCTGCGCCTCGAAGAGGAGGCTTTTTCCCTCGGCCGCGGCGGCGCGGAGGAATGCGCCGGTGTCGCAGATGAAAGGCCGTATCTTACCGCCGAAATCCTTCAGCCAAGCTTGGAGATACTCCTCCGTAAAGGCCTCTGCACCGTATACCCCGCTCAAGGTCAAGTTCTTCCACTCTAGCAGTTCCTCCATGTGCTCCTCAAGGATGTCCGGGTAGAGCAGCTCGCCCGCCAGAATGGTTTTCTTCTGATATTTATCGGAATAAAAAGGGGCTATGCCCTGTTTCGTGGAACCGTATTTTTTAGCGCCGAGACGGGTCTCCTCCAACGCATCCTGCTCCCGGTGCCACGGCATCAGAAGGGAAGCCCTGTCGCTGATCTTCAGGTTTTCCGGACCGATGGAGACGCCCTTTTTCCGCAGCTCCTCGATCTCCGTCCACAGATTCTCCGGATCCAGTGCAACTCCGTTTCCCAGCACATTCACCACATCCGGACGGAACACGCCGGACGGCAGCAGATGGAGCGCCGTTTTGCCGTAGCTGTTCACGACCGTGTGCCCGGCATTGCCGCCTCCCTGATAGCGGACCACCACATCGTAGTCCTCCGTCAGCAGATCCACCATTCTTCCCTTTCCTTCATCGCCCCAGTTGATGCCGACTATCGCGCAGCTTTTCATGATTTTCCTCCCCGGACCATTCAACGGTCCTCTTTTCCGCACCGATTCTTCCACAGTCACGGAGTCCGTTTCCGGCTTGATTCGTTCCGGCCTGCGTATCCTGACCGTTCCGACATTCATAAAAATACATGAAAAGCATATCACAGGGATATAAATAAATATAATATGTATATTATTCGCCTATCCATACATTTTGCGTATCTAAGAAGCATTGACTATCTCTTCCGCTTTCCCTATAATCCACAACATATTCGGAAGGCACGGAACTGCGCGAGGAGCAACGGATCCCTGCCGTCTTTTCATTTTTACGGAGGTGTATGATATGAACATGTCAGTCTGGTTTCTGATCGGCGCGGTATTGGTGTTCTTTATGCAGTGCGGTTTCGCCATGGTGGAGACAGGCTTCACCAGATCCAAAAACGCGGGGAACATCATTATGAAAAACCTGATGGATTTCTGCATCGGCACGGTGATGTTCTTCCTGCTCGGCTACGGACTGATGATGGGGCAGCACGGGGCGGCCGGCCTGATCGGCCGGCCGGACTGGAGCATGTTCACGGACTTTGCCGGCTTTGACTGGTCAAACTTTGTTTTCCAGCTTGTATTCTGCGCTACGGCGGCAACGATCGTCTCCGGTGCGATGGCGGAACGCACGAAGTTTTCCGCCTATTGCCTCTATTCCGCCGTGATCAGCCTCGTGATATATCCGATAGAAGCCGGCTGGGTCTGGGGAGGCGGCTGGCTGAGCAGGCTCGGTTTTATAGACTTCGCCGGATCGTGCGCGATCCACATGGTCGGTGGCCTTTCCGCGCTGATCGGCGCGGTGATCCTCGGCCCGCGCATAGGAAAGTATACCCGCGGCGCGGACGGGAAACTCGTTTCCAACGCGATCCCCGGCCATTCCGTAACACTCGGCGCTCTGGGCGTTTTTATCCTATGGTTTGCCTGGTACGGCTTCAACGGAGCGGCGGCGGCAGATGTCGGAGAGATGGCCCGTATCTTCGGCACGACTACGATTGCGCCGGCAGTTGCGACGGTCACCTGTATGCTGTTCACGTGGCTGAAAAACGGGAAGCCGGATGTATCCATGTGCCTCAACGCCTCGCTTGCGGGTCTGGTCGCCGTCACTGCGGGCTGTGCCAGTGTGGACGCGCTTGGCGCCGCTGTGATCGGCCTTGTTTCTGGCATCATTGTGGATCTGGCGGTAGAGATACTGGATATCCGCTTTCATGTGGATGACCCGGTCGGTGCTGTTGCCGTTCACTGTGTGAACGGTATCTGGGGAACGATTGCCGTCGGACTTTTTGCCTGCAATGAGGTCTACGGGACAAAAGGCCTTTTTTACGGAGGAGGTTTTCATCAGCTCGGAGTGCAGGCTCTCGGTGTGCTGACGGTCGGCAGCTATACAGTGCTGTGCATGATACCGGTTTTCAAGCTTATCAAGGCAACGATCGGCCTTCGGACGAGCGCTGAAGAGGAGATCGAGGGGCTGGATGTGACGGAGCACGGCCTTGCTAACGCTTATGCTGATTTTCTTCCCATTGAATCGACGCTCGGTATCCATTCCGACGGGCCCGTGAATACGGATGGACTGGTGCCGTTCCCGCTGAC
>JAZMZR010000010.1:0-6236 GCA_045586065.1 Candidatus Limivicinus sp. | reverse complement strand
GGATAATCCCTGAACAGTATACTTGACATTATCGATTTTTGTGATAATATAACTATGCTGTTTTGCGGCTTTAGCTCATCCGGTAGAGCGCCACCTTGCCAAGGTGGAGGTAGCGAGTTCGAGCCTCGTAAGCCGCTCCATAATAATCAGGCAGAAGCATCATTTGCTTCTGCCTGATTACTTTTTATCCGGATTCAGAGCTCTGACAAAGAATAGACATCGGTGCGCCTGTTAGCGAGCAGGGGAAGTTGAGTCCTTACGGAATCAACCAGAGAAAGATCCAGTTCAACAAATTGATTGCCTTCTTCCGTACCCATCTGGCTGATCACTTCGCCCCATGGATTTACGGCAATACTGTGGCCCCAGGAATGGTATGATGCGCCGCTGTCAAGAGCAGGCGCGGTTCCTATGCAAAAATACTGATTGAACATTGCCTCTGCCCTGAACATCAGCTCCCAGTGCGCAGGACCAGTGGTCATATTGAATGCAGCTGGGCATAGAACCATTCTGGCCCCTTTGATTGCCATAATTCTGCCAAGCTCCGGGAACCGGAAGTCGAAACAAACACATAGCCCGATCTTTCCGAATTCTGTATCAAATACCGTTGCATCATTGCCGGGTTTCAGCGTGTCGGATTCACGAAATGCCTGTCCGTTCTTTATGTTTATATCGAACATGTGCATCTTTCTGTGTTTTGCGATCTGATTTCCATTCCGGTCAAAAACATAAGCTGTGTTGTAAATATTACCATCAGCGAATTCCGGCATGGTGCCGGCAGAGAAGTATATGCCGTATTCTTTTGCAAGTTCTGAACAAAGTGAGCAAATCTGCCCTCCATCAGGTTCTGCATAAAGCGGGAAAAGGGATGACTGATACGGGCAGCAGAACATTTCCGGCAGCGTGAGCAGATCAGCTTTTTTGTCTGCGGCGATCCTGCAGAGTGCATCAAGAATACCTCTAACATCTGCCTTGTTCTCCGGAACTTTTATCTGAGCCTGCATGATCTTTATCTTGTCCACATTCAACCTCCTGATACTATAACAGGGCCTGAGAGCCTTCTGTGCTCCCGGACCCCGTTTGGTGCGGATAGTGGGACTTGAACCCACACGCGGTGAAGCACAGGAACCTAAATCCTGCGTGTCTGCCAATTCCACCATATCCGCATTGCTCTGAAATGTTAACACAGAGGAAATGTCTAGTCAAGCAATACGCCTGATAGATTTTTTCAACATATATATATCTTCATGAAAATAAAAGAGGCCGCCATTTTCTCATGCCTGAGAAGTTTTATTTTTCTCCGATGACTATAAGATCCATCTCTCTCGTGAGGACTATCTTCTCATCAAGCGGCCGATTATATGTGCTCCTCTTCTCTTTGTCAAGATCGCCTATAAGGATATATCTTTGCTTGAGCAATATGGAGGAGTTTGTTTACGAGCAGGATTTAAGTTCCTGTGCACTAACGCGTATGAGATCAACAGTCCGCACAAAAAAGATGGCCCTAATGGCCATCTTTTTATTTTTTGTATGAGTCTTTAAGAGCAACTGATCTGTTGAAGACCAGCTTGCCGGGCTTTGAATCGATGCTGTCAACACAGAAGTAGCCATTACGGATGAACTGGAAGGAGAGAGCATCTTTGCTCTTATCCGGGATTGAGTAATTATTGATCGTGGACTCGATCTTGCAGCCTTCGAGGACGATCAGACTCTCAGGATTGAGGCAGTCCACGTAGTTCTTGCCGCTGCCGTCGGGATCAGGATCGGAGAAAAGGTAATTGTAAAGGTTTACCTGTGCATCCACGCAGTCGAGCGCGTTTACCCAGTGGATGGTTGCTCCTTTGACTTTGTGTCCGTCAGCAGGATCGCCGCCGCGGCTGTCAGGCTGATACTCGCAAAGGATCTCGGTGACCTTGCCGTTTTCATCTTTGTTGAAGCCGGTGCAGGTAATGACGTAAGCGCCTTTAAGCCTTACCTCATTGCCGGGGAAGAGTCGCTTGAACTTGGGAATCTGCGTCTCACTGAAGTCTTCGCGCTCCACCCAGAGATACTTGGAAAAGGAAACCTCGCGGTTTCCTGTCTCGGGATGTACGGGATTGTTTTCCACGGAGAGCATTTCGGTCTTGTCCTCGGGATAGTTCGTGATAACAAGTTTCACAGGATTCAGGACGGCCATGAGACGCTGTGCGTTATCGTTCAGATCGTCGCGCAGGCAGCTTTCGAGCAGAGCCCAGTCAACGGTGGAGTCCACCTTGGATACGCCGATCCTCTCGCAGAAATCACGGATCGAACGGGAAGTATATCCTCTGCGACGGAGTCCGCAGAGAGTCGGCATTCTGGGATCGTTCCAGCCGGAGACAATTTTCTCATCCACGAGGTACCGGAGCTTTCTCTTGGACATGACCGTATAGTTGATGTTCAGACGCGCAAATTCAATCTGACGCGGGGAGATGCCCGGAATGGAGACATTGTTCACCACCCAGTCGTAAAGGGGCCTGTGGGCCTCATATTCGAGAGAACAGAGCGAGTGGGTGATGCCCTCGATGGCATCCTGGATGGGATGGGCCAGGTCATACATCGGGAAGATGCACCATTTGCTGCCCTGTCTGTGGTGCTCAATATAGCGGATGCGATAGAGGACCGGATCACGCATGTTGAAGTTGCCGCTAGCGAGGTCGATCTTCGCGCGGAGGGTGTATTTTCCTTCTTCGAATTCGCCGTTCTTCATGCGCTCGAAAAGGTCAAGGCTCTCTTCAATGGGCCTGTCCCTCCAGGGGCTTACAGCAGGACGGGAGGTATCGCCGCGGTATTCCCTGAACTGCTCAGGAGTGAGCTCGCAGACGTAGGCGAGGCCCTTTTTTATCAGCTCCACGGCATATTCATAGGTCTGCTCGAAGTAATCGGAGCCGTAAAAGAAACGGTCGCCCCAGTCAAAACCGAGCCAGTGGATGTCCTCCTGGATGGCGTCGACGTATTCGGAGTCTTCCTTTGCGGGGTTCGTATCGTCCATGCGGAGGTTACATATACCACCGAACTTCTCCGCCGTGCCGAAGTCAATGGTCAGTGCCTTGCAGTGGCCGATGTGCAGATAGCCGTTGGGCTCGGGCGGAAAGCGTGTGTGCACCTGCATGCCGTAGAAGCGGCATTCCGGGTTGTTTATATCCTCTTCGATGAATTCTTGAATGAAGTTTTTGCTCTCTTCCATATGAACGCTCCATAATAAAGATGGTTCGTATTATAAACTATGAAAATGCTGAAAACAACAGTTTTCGTCTGAGTTGAACAAATTTATAAAGTGTAATTTGTTTGTATTGACAATAGGAGTGTTTTTTATTATACTTTCACAAGTAAAAGACCGTGACGGGCAGGAGTAGGCGGAGAGTCTTTTTCAGAGAGAGCATGGGTGGTGTGAATGCTCAATGATTTCCGGTGAAGGTCGGCCCCGAGTTTCCGTTGTGAAAGCACAGCGATTAGCGGCGGACGTTTTATCAGCGTTAATGATACAGAGTGCCGTAATTCTTTACGGAATTCAGGTGGTACCGCGTAATCATCACGCCCTGAAGCGATGCTTCTGGGCGTTTGTTTTTTAGGAGAAAAGAGGATATGAAAGAACTTCCGAAAGTGTATGATCCTAAAGCTGTTGAGAGCAAAGTGTATGATTACTGGCTGAAAGGCGGATTTTTTAGAGCTGAGATCGATGAGCAGAAAAAGCCTTTCTCCATCGTTATGCCGCCACCCAACGTTACGGGACAGCTGCACATGGGCCATGCGCTCGATGCCACTTTGCAGGATATCCTTACAAGATATAAAAGGATGCAGGGCTATTCCGCCCTGTGGCTCCCGGGCGTCGACCACGCCGGCATCGCCACGCAGATCAAGGTTGAAGAGACTCTCAGGAAAGAGCAAAATCTGACCCGCTATGATCTGGGCAGGGAGAAGTTCCTCGACCGTGTATGGGAATGGAAAGGGAAGTATGGCGATAAGATCGTGGAGCAGCAGATGAAGCTCGGTGTTTCCTGCGACTGGGACAGAAACCGTTTCACGATGGATGACGTCTGCGCCAGAGCAGTCAGGGAAACCTTCTGCGATCTGTATGAAAAGGGCCTCATTTACAAAGGCAAGAGAATTATCAACTGGTGTCCGCATTGCCGTACCGCGCTATCCGATGCGGAAGTGGAGTACAAGGATATCCCCGGCTATTTCTGGCACATCCGCTATCCTGTAGAGAATTCTGACGAGGAATTTATCATTGCCACGACCCGTCCGGAGACCATGCTGGGCGACACCGGCGTTGCCGTTAACCCGAAAGACGAGAGATACACCCATCTTCTCGGAAAGAACGCTATCCTCCCGCTCGTTGGAAGGAAACTCCCGATCATCGCCGATGACTACGTTGAACTTGATTTCGGAACCGGTGCGGTGAAGATGACGCCCTGCCACGACCCGAACGACTATGAAGTTGGTCTCAGACACGATCTTGAGCAGGTACAGGTAATAGACGAGGACGGCAAGATTATCAACGGCGGAAAATATGACGGACTTGACCGTTACGAGTGCCGTGAAGTGATCGTGAAGGATCTCGAGGAGCAAGGTTACCTCGTTAAAGTTGAGCCTTACAGCCACAACGTCGGCTGCTGTTATCGCTGCGGCACCGTGGTTGAGCCGCTCATCAGCCCCCAGTGGTTCGTGAAGATGAAGCCGCTGGCAAAGAAGGCCATCGATGTTGTCGAGGACGGCAGGATCAAATTTGTTCCTGAGCGTTTCACAAAGACCTATCTCAACTGGATGGAGAACGTGCACGATTGGTGCATCTCCAGACAGCTCTGGTGGGGCCATCAGATTCCCGCTTGGTACTGCGCCGACTGCGGCAAGATCACTGTTTCAAGACAGGATGCAACTGAGTGCGCTCACTGCCATTCAAAGAATATTACCCGTGACGAAGACGTTTTGGATACCTGGTTCTCCTCTGCACTCTGGCCTTTTTCTACGATGGGCTGGCCGGAGAAGACCGATACATTGGGCTATTGGTATCCTACCTCCGTTATGGTCACCGGCTATGATATCATCTTCTTCTGGGTTGCCAGGATGATATTCTCTGCCATGGAACAAATTGACGAGGAGCCGTTCAAAACGGTGTTCATCCATGGCCTCGTGCGCGACAGCCAGGGCCGGAAGATGAGCAAATCCCTCGGCAACGGCATCGACCCGCTGGATATGATCGAGGCCTACGGCGCCGATGCACTGCGCTTCAACCTCATAACAGGCAATTCTCCCGGAAACGATATGCGCTTCTATATTGAGAAGTGCGAAGCTATGCGCAACTTTGCCAACAAGCTTTGGAATGCATCTCGCTTTGTGATGATGAACCTCACCATCGATAAAAACGAGCTTCCGGAGAAGTTGGAGCTTGAAGACAGATGGATCCTCTCCAAGCTCAACAGTGTGATCAACGAAGTGAACACCAATATGGACAACTTTGAGCTCGGTGTGGCAGCAGGGAAGATCTACGACTTTATCTGGGATTCTTTCTGCGACTGGTATATCGAAATTACCAAGCCGAGGCTGAACGGTGAAGATAAGGATCTAAACCTTTCAGCTCAGAAGGTGCTTCTCTATGTACTCACCGAGATCCTCAAACTGCTGCATCCCTTCATGCCGTTTATCACAGAGGAGATCTATCAGAGACTGCCGGGACATGCAGACACGATTATGCTCACACAATGGCCTAAGCAGAGCGGTATTCCCGAGTATGCTGAAGAATCATCATTGATGGAGGTGCTGATGGAAACTGTCCGGGCAATTCGCAATGTTCGTGCGGAAAAGAAAGTGCCAATCGGACAGAAGATCGAAATCAAACTGATAGTTCCGGATCCCGAACCGATCAAGAGAACCGCAAAACTGCTGATGAAACTTGTCGGAGCGGAAAAAATCGCCGTTACAGACAAGCGGGAAGAACCTGAGAAAACGGATGTGCACCTAGTCTGCAAAGGCGCCGAAGCTTTCATTCCGCTGGCATCCCTGGTGGATATTGAAGCAGAGAAAAGCAGAATCATGAAAGAAATCGAGCGGATGGAAGGAGAGATAGCAAGGGCAGACGGTAAGCTTGCAAATGAGAAATTCCTAGCGCGGGCTCCGGAGACTGTAGTCAATGAAGAACGCAGGAAGCGGATCGTTGCTGCGGAAATGCTTGAATCGCTGAAGTCACGGCTTTCAGACTTGTCTTGAAAATAAAGAAGAAT
>JAZMZR010000009.1:0-162377 GCA_045586065.1 Candidatus Limivicinus sp. | reverse complement strand
GTGAAGAGCTTCATGATAAGAGGCTGGATGATCGGAACCAACGACATATAGGAATACGCCGCCACGGCGATCGGTCCCATGAGGGACGTCTGACTGAGCTTGGAAGCCAGGAAGATCGACGTCGGGCCGTCCGCGCCGCCGATGATCGAGATCGCCGCCGCCGCTCTGCCGTTGAAGCCGAGCAGGATCGCGAAGATGTAAGCGATGTAAATACCGAGCTGGGCCGCCGCGCCCATCAGGAAGCTGATCGGGTTGGCGATAAGCGGACCGAAGTCGGTCATCGCGCCGACGCCCATGAAGATCAGGGACGGATAGATACCGGCCTTGACGCCGATATAGAAGAAGTCAAGCAGACCGCAGTGCTGCATGATATGTCCGTAGCTGTGGTAGTAGGGGCTGGTCTCGTCAAGAAACTCCGCCCAGAGCTCCGGGTGGTACAGGGCGTTGGCCCCGCCGAGGGAAATAAAGTAGCTGAGATTTGCGAGCAGGCATCCGAAGGCGATCCCGCACAGGAGCAGGGGCTCGAACTTCTTCACGATGCCGAGGTACAGAAGCACGAACGCGATCACGATCATGATCAGGTTCTTCCAGCCTCCGTCCGCAAAGAAACCGGCGAATCCGGACTCGCTTGCCAGTTTCAGAAGAGTACCAAATATATCCATCCGGCGTCCTCCTTATGCGATGACGACCAAGGGGGAACCGGTTTCCACGACCTGTCCTTTTGTAACGACGATCTGGGCGACGGTTCCGGACTTGGACGCCGTGATCTCGTTTTCCATCTTCATGGCCTCGAGAATGATGACCACATCGCCTTCGTTCACCTTCTGGCCGGCGGCAACGTTGATCTTGAGGATATTGCCGGGCATCGGGGACTTCACCACTTCCCCGGCGGCAAGACCGGCGGCGGGAGCGGGAGCAGGCGCCGCAGCGGGAGCAGCAGCAACGGGAACGGGAGCTGCCGCAACGACCGGAGCGGGAGCGGCGGGAGCAAGGGCCTCGTACTCGTCCACGAGCATGGCTTCGCCTGCGTCTACCTCTACTTCATATACTCTGTTGTTGAGCGTGACTTTATATTTCATTTATCCTTGACCTCCTTGATAGACTTGAAACGAAGCTCGTTGAGGGGCTTGCCGAGAGAATCCGCGACGATTGCCATGATCATGGCGGCGTCCTTGGGATCGGTGTCGTAAAGCTTCAGGTCGCCGGCGGTTCCCGGAGCGGGAGCTGCCTTGACCGGCTCGGTTGCGGGAGCTGCCTCCGCGGGGGCCTCCGCGGCAGCCTTTTTGGATTTGGCGATCATGATCCTGGTCAGGATGAACACAACGATCATCAGAAGTACGAGTCCGAGGAAAACCACAAGGTATCCGAGGACCCCTATGACCGCAGAGTCACCGACGGAAAGAAATCCCTGCAGATCCATATTCATGCCTCCGTGATCGTGTAGCGCACGATCTTCTCTTCCGCTTCGCGGCGTTTCTCAAAGAAGTTCTCGGCCACCTGCGGGAAGGCTATGTAGCTGAGCACGTCCTCTTCGCATCTGGCAGTGTCGCCAAGCTTCTCCTGCGCTTTTTCAAATGTATCGGTCGGTAGAGTGTCCGCATAGCGGACCTCAAGAGGTTTCTCACCGGCGAGGATCTTCTCGCGGATCTCGGGATTGATGGGAGCGGGGGTCTTGCCGTATTCGCCGCGGCAGTAAGCCTTGAGCTCGGCGCCGACGTTCTTGTAACGCTCACCGGCAAGGACATTCTGCACGGCCTGGGTGCCGATCAGCTGGCTGGTGGGGGTGACGAGCGGGGGATAGCCCATGTCTTCACGGACCTTGGGGGTCTCGATGAGGGCTTCCTCAAACTTGTCGGAGGCATTCAGGCTCTTGAGCTGGCTGAGCAGGTTGGAGAGCATGCCGCCGGGGATCTGGTAGGTCAGGCAGCGGGTGTCGGTGGTGAGGGACACCGGGTTGAGGGTGCCGTCCGCCAGGTAACCGGCGCGTATGGGCTTGAAGTAGTCGGCCATCTTGTTGATGGAGGCCTCGTCCAGACCGGTGTCATATCCCATCTCGCGGAGCGTGTAGAACAGAGTCTCCGTGGCGGGCTGGGAGGTGCCGCCGGAGAAGGGGGAGATCGCCGTGTCGATGACGTCGGCGCCCGCCTCGATACCCTTGAGGTAGGTCATGAAGGCAAGACCGGTGGTGCAGTGCGTGTGCATGACGACGGGCAGGTCTACGGCGTCCTTGATGGCTGCGACGAGATCATAGGCGTTCTGCGGGGTGAGGATGCCGGCCATGTCCTTGATGCAGATGGAGCCGACGCCCATGGCGGCAAGTTCCTTGACCATGGACACATACTTTTCGAGGGTATGCACCGGGCTGATCGTGTAGGAAATGGCAGCGGAAGCCATAGCTCCGCTGTTGACAGCCTCTTCCACGGCGACCTTCAGGTTGTCGATGTCGTTGAGAGCGTCAAAGATACGGATGATGTCGATGCCGTTCTTGACAGAGCAGCGCACAAAGCGGCGGACGATGTCGTCGGGATAGTGCTTGTAGCCGAGAATGTTCTGGCCGCGGAGAAGCATCTGGAGCTTGGTGTCCGGCATGTGCTCGCGGATCTTTCTCAGTCTTTCCCAGGGATCCTCGTTCAGGAAGCGGAGACAGACGTCGAACGTGGCGCCGCCCCAGACCTCTGCGGAGTAGTAGCCCGCCTTATTGATGGTGTCGAGGATCGGCTCCATCTTGCTGTACGGCAGACGGGTGGCTATGAGGGACTGGCTCGCGTCACGCAGGACCGTCTCGGTAAACTGTACCTTCTTCATATAATAAACGTTCCTCCGATAATTGAATTTTTAACAATCTTCATTATATCATAAAAACAACACAAATCTATAGGGAAAAAACAAAAAAATTCTCCGCAGAAAAACATCGCTCTGCGGAGAGTTTTTATTCAATATCACCATCGGGATGAGTTATCAGGCAAGTCTTCTCGCCTCATAGTTGTCGGTGTTCAAATCGGAGATGATGACACCGGTGGTCTCTGTGGAAGAGTGGATGAACTGCCCGTTGCCTATATAGATACCGGAGTGCCCGATATAGTTGTCTCCCTGATAGAAGCACAGGATGTCGCCGGGTTGTATGTCCGCATGATCCACGTGTACGCCTTCGTTCGCCTGATTGCAGGCCACGCGTTGGATCGTGTAGCCGAAGTGCTTGTACACATACCACACGAAGCCTGAGCAGTCGAAGCCGGTATCGGGAGAGGTGCCGCCCCATCTGTAGGGGCATCCGAGATGCTGCAGAGCATATGCTGCTATCTGCTTGCCCGTGTCGGAGCCTTCATTGCTTACCGCAGGCTTATCTAAAGCAACGTAATCGCTGTAGACGAAGCCCTCTTTTCCGTCAATCACGCATCTGGTCCAGGCGCCGTTGTATCCGGTCACTTTCAAGGCCTTTCCGGAGTTGTATTCGGCGAGGATCTGCGTGTTCGTAGAAGCGCCTGCGCGGAAGCGTACGCAGTTGCCGCGGATATATCCATTGGTGTCGGAAGATGTGCTTCCGGTCCCCGCCGTCTGGGTGCTGCCGGCCGCGTCTGTCGTCTGGGCGGGCTGCTCCGTGGTGGCGGGAGCCTGCTGCTGGATGGCGTCGATCTTCACATACTGCGAGAAGACGAAGCCTTCCTTCCCGTTGATCACGACCTGGGACCAGCTCCCGCTGGTGCCCTTCACGGTCAGCGGCGTGCCGGAGTTATAACTGGTGATGATGGTATAGGTCGTGCCCGGCCCCGTGCGGAAGCGGACATAGTTGCCGCTGATGGTGCCGCTTTTCTCCGTCTGCGCACTCACCTGATAAGCAGGCTGCTGCTGTGCGGGCTGCTGGGCCGGAGTCTCCTGCACCGGTGCGGGCGTAGCTGCGGGTGCAGCCTCCTCGCGGGAGACATAGCCGCTCCAAACGTAGCCGTCCTTACCGTTGATATTCACTTGTGTCCAGTCTCCGGCGCTCCCGGTTATGGTGAGCTTCGTGCCCGTCTTGTATTCGCCGAGAACGGTGTAACCCGTACCGGGACCGCTGCGGAAACGCACGTACATCGCGTTGATGTATCCGTTCGTAGTCGACGCACTCTCCGTCACCTGTTCGACGACAGGTGAGGGATTGATCTTCAGGTAATAGGAGGACATGAAGCCCGTCCTGCCGTTATATGTCACATTGTACCAGTAGCTGTTGGAGCAGTCGTTCACGGTTACGGTGGAGCCTTTCTCAAGGCAGGCTACGATCTCGTAGTTCGTTCCGGGACCGCCCCTCATGTTGACATCGTCACCCGTTACGGTAGCCTCATCGGCGAATGCAGTGACGGTAAGAGCAAGACAGATAAGTGAGGCCAGAATGAGAAACCGTATGATTTGTTTTCGCATAAGCCCATCCTTAATCGTTACCTTCCGGCAAGTGACCTTTCAAGCCATATAGCGGCAACGTCTATCGCGGCATACAGACTGTCCTTCTCCGTTTTTTTGACAATCCTGTCCCTTGAGCGCACGTTCGGATCGGTCAGCTGAAGCTGTACCGAGACTTTCGTGGCAACGTCAAGGTCGCCGACCTTTTTGGTTTCAAGGATCTGCATCATGATTACATATGGATCGGCAAAACTGCCGTAATAGATGATGTTGTCCTTTCTCTGGAGGGGGTGTCCTTTGTAAATCAGATCTTTTGCCATAAAATTACCTCCATATGTAACCGAAATGTTACCATAAATTATTTAGATTGTCAACAGTTAATTTGCTTTGAGATCATCCCACGCCGAAGCCGAACATCGCTGCGGCCGCCGCCGCAGCTTTTGCCGCTTCCTGATCCGCGTAGGCCTGGCGCAGATCGCCGAATGCGTAGGTGTCCCCGCCGATGAAGGGGTAGGTGAAGGTCTTGTACGCCATGCCCTCGTGCACCTGCGTCATGATGGTCCGGAATGTCTTTATGCAGGGGTTGCCTGACACATTGATGAACTCAGGCGTGTCATAGCCGGTCCAGACTGCGGCAACGTAGTAGGGAGTGCAGCCGACGAACCAGCGGTCCTTGGAGTCTCCGGAGGTACCGGTTTTGCCCGCTGCAGGCATGTTCGGAAGTGACGCGCCGCCGCCAGTACCGTAGTCAACAGCGCTCTTGAGCATGTAGGTCATCACGTGGGCAGTGTTTTCGGAGAAGGCCTGGATCGTTTCCGATGTGTTGTCGATGATGATGTTGCCGAATTTATCGGTGATCTTCGAATAGGTGCGGGCGTAAGTGAAAGTGCCGTCGTTGACGAAGGCGGAGTAGGCCTGAGCCATCTCCCGCACGGTCACGCCGTTGGTCTGCTGCCCCAGCGCCATCGGCGCGTAGGAGTTGTCCGAACCCTCCACCAGGGAGGTGAATCCCAGCTTTCCGACCAGATAATCATAGCAGTACTGGGGCGTGAGCTTATCCACGATCTGTGCCGCCACCGTGTTGATCGAGTTCACCAGTGCGGTCTGTATCGTCACGATGCCCATGTAGCCGTAACTGTCGTTATGCGGGTACCAGTCAGTCCCGGTGAGCCGGATGTCCGGGGAGTCGTTTACCAACGTGTTGGGTGTTATCAGCCCGATCTCCACAGCCGGTGCGTAAGAAGCCAGCGGTTTGATAGCGGATCCGGTCGGTCTTGTCGAGTCGGATGCCCTGTTCAGCGGGAAGTTTTGTGTCTTGGTGCCCACGCCGCCCGCCAGCGCTACGATATCCCCGTTGTAAGGGTCAAGGATTACGATGGCGCTCTGGAGCTGCTGGCTGGTTCCTCTCGTTTCAAAATTCGAAAGGTTGGTGTAGTAATCGTCCACATAGCCCTGAATTTCCGGATCGAGACAGCTATAGATCTGATAACCTCCGCCGTAGATGAGCTGCTTGGCCGTTTCCTTGCCTATATTCCTTTCCCGCATCAGATCTGAAATAGCGTCGTTGATAACGGTCTCCGTATAGTAGCTGTAGATCTTCTGAGTATATACGGAGTTTGCGCTGTGGGCGAACACGAGCTCCTCGGCGCAGGCTGCCAGATAGGTCTCATGATCGATGTATCCCTGCTCGTACATCTCGCGCAGGATGGTCTCCTGGCGCTCCTTGTTGTTTTCCTCGTTGTAGAAGGGGTCAAACTTGGTAGGCTGGTTCGTAATGCCCGCTATGGCGGCGCACTCAGCGAGCGTGAGGTCCTTTACGTCCTTCCCGAAATAGGTCCGTGCTGCTGTCTGAACACCCCAGCACCCTTCGCCGAAATACACCGCATTGAGATACCACTCGAGTATCTCGTCCTTCTGGTATTTTTTCTCCAGCTCCATCGCACTGAAGATCTCGCCCAGCTTCCTCTGGACGGTCACCTCGTCGTTTCCCGTCAGGTTCTTGATCAGCTGCTGCGTGATGGTGGAGCCGCCGTAGGTGTCCTGCATGGTGGCAAACATCTTGAAGAATGCCGTGCCCGTGCGAAACCAGTCCACACCCTGGTGGTCGTAGAATCGCTTGTCCTCAATGGCGATGACGGCCTTGGCCATGTAGTCCGGGATCTGATCCAGATCGACCCATACGCGGTTCTGCTTGCCGGAGAGGGTCTCCAAAATCTGCCATTTCCCGGAGGAATCCTTGTACCATATCGTGCTTGATTCGCTCAGCCTGTATTCCTCAAGGCTTATGCCGACGGTCGGTGTCAGGCAGGATTTCACGTAATAGGCAAAAATGAGCGAAAAAAGCAGGCCGGCGATCAGCAGCACCAGCAGGATGGAGAATATGAGCTTTATGACAACTGTCAGCGTTCCGATAGCGACATCCACGGTCCTGTCTGCGACAACGGCCGAGGTGCTGAAGAGACTGCGCAGGCTGAATTTCCTGTTTTTCAAAGACGGAAGATCCCCCTTGAAAGCATAACTGATTTAAAATTATACCATAAAGGATGCCGATGCGATAGACATTTTGTAAATTTTGCCGCCGAAAGGGAAGGACTGCCGCCCTATTGATTTATAACGGGCCTTAGGTTAAAATAACCTCAGAAAAGGAAGAGAAAGGAGCGATGCATGATGGACGAGGATACCGGCGGCACCTTCATCGTTTTGGAAGATGATGCGGGCAACAGCTTCGAGCTGGAACTCATCGGCGAGATGGAATACGACGGGGAGACCTACAGCGCATTCCTTCCTGCGGAAATGGACGAGGATGATCCGGATTATGGCTACATCATTCTGAAAAACGGTGTCGATGAAGAGGGCTTCGAAGTCTATGATTCCGTCGATGACGACCGGAAAGAGGAAGAGATCTACGAGCGCTTCATGGCCATCCTCTACGAAGAAGAGGATGAAGAAGATCCGAAACAGTAAGATTTCCCTGCTGCTGTGCGCGTGTACCCGAATCGGGATATCGGCCCGTTAAACCCACATCACTTATAAGGGATGCCGAATTGAGTCTGCGGATTGCAGGCCTCCCGGCCCTGCCGGACGTTGGAAGCAGTGAAACAGAACTTAGGCGACCCACCTGCCTTTCTGTGCAGGTTATAATGCGGCCGACACGGCACGAGCGGCAGGCGTCCGCGGAGCGATCCGCGGACGTTTTTACATATCGAAAAAACCGCAGGGGTTTGACCCTGCGGTTCCTTGTATTATCTGAAGATTTATCAGAACTTGCCGAGTGAGCCGGAGTTCTCCTCGTTGGGCATGTACTCTTCGCGCTTGCCGGGGAGGACGGCGTTGAGGATGATGCCGACGATGGAGGCGACCGCAAGGCCGGAGAGGGCGATCTTCATGTTTCCGATCATGAAGGTGATGGCGCCGGTCGCATTGTTTCCGGCGGTGGTGATGTTCGCACCGAGGAGGCCGGAGAAGTTGATGCCGATCGCAAGGCCGAGGATGACGGCTGCTACGATGACGTTCCTGGACTTCTGGAAGTCGGTGTGGTTCTCGACCATGTTGCGGACGCCGACCGCGGAGATCATGCCGTAGAGGATGATGGACACGCCGCCGATGGTGGCGGTGGGCATGGCTGCGATCAGGGCTGCGAACTTCGGGCAGAAGGAGAGGACGACCGCGAAGTAGGCGGCGATGCGGACGACCTTCGGATCATAGACCTTGGTGAGTACGAGGACGCCGGTGTTCTCGCCGTAGGTGGTGTTAGCCGGGGCGCCGAAGAGGGCGGCGATGGTGGTTCCGATACCGTCACCGATGAGGGTGCGGTGGAGACCAGGATCTTCAATCAGGTTCTTCTCGATCGTGCCGCTGATGGCGGAGATGTCGCCTACATGCTCCATCATGGTGGCGAAGGCGATGGGGACGATCATGATGATCGAGGAGACGAGGAGGCCGGCATTGAAATTCTCAGCACCGAAGAGGCTGAAAACGGTGTTCTGTCCCTGAACAGGGAAGCCGATCCAGGCGGCTTCTTTCACGCCGCTGAAGTCGACCTGGCCGCAGATGGCGGCAACGATGTAGGAAACGAGGACGCCCATGAGGATCGGGACGATCTTGATCATGCCTTTGCCCCAGATGTTGCAGACGATGACCACAACGATGGCCAGCAGAGCGATCCACCAGTTGGCGGAGCAGTTGTTGATGGCGGAGGGGGCGAGGATCAGGCCGATGGCGATGATGATCGGACCGGTGACAACGGGCGGGAAGAAGCGCATGACGTTCTTTGAACCGAAGGCTTTGCAGATCAGAGAGAGGACGAGGTAGAGCAGACCCGCGCAGGCTACGCCGACACAGGCGTAGGGCAGGGATTCAACCTGGGAGAGGCCGAGCTCGGCGCCGGAGGCGACGACGGCGAAGTATCCGCCGAGGAAGGCGAAGGAGGAGCCCAGGAACACGGGGACCTTTCTCTTGGTGATCAGGTGCATGAACAGCGTGGCGAGGCCGGCGAAGAGCAGCGTCGCGGAGACGCTCAGGCCGGTCAGGATCGGGACGAGGACCGTTGCGCCGAACATGGCGAACAGGTGCTGCACGCCGAGGACGAGCATTCTCGGAGTTCCGAGGGTTTTGGCGTCATAAATCGGCTCGTCGGTGATTGTTTTCTTTTCTTTTGCCATTTTCATTGTTACCTTTCTAAATAATCTTAAATGAAAATATATTTGGAAAGAGCGGTTTTCAATCGCTCAGATCCACCAGGTAAACGGCGGTCTCTCCGTCATATTCGGGGAGCATCACCTCGATCATCTCGCTGTGAGATGTGGGGACGTTCTTTCCGACAAAGTCGGCCCGGATCGGGAGTTCCCTGTGGCCTCTGTCCACAAGCACCGCAAACTGTATACTCTTAGGCCTTCCGCAGGAGAAGACCGCTTCGATCGCCGCTCTGGCCGTGCGCCCGGTATACAGAACGTCGTCCACCAGTACGATATCTTTTCCCGTGACGTCGAAGGGGAGCTCAGAGCGTTTGATCTCGGGATTGTCGGCAATGTGCGTCAGATCATCCCGGTAGAAACGTATATCCACGCTTCCGACCGGCACTGAAGTGTTCTCGATAGCTCCGATGTTCTTCTGCAGCCTCTGCGCGAGGGTACCTCCTCTGCGTAGGATGCCGACAAGGCAGATGTTTTCCGCGCCTTTGTTCTTTTCAACGATCTCATGGGAAATACGCATGAGCGCCCGGTTCATGGCCGCCTCATCCATAAGTCTGGCTTTGATCTTCATCAAACACCTCGTGAAAAACAAAAATGCCCTGCCGGGACCCGGCAAGACACAGAATAAGCTGACTGCAGGAGCAGAGCTCTGCTATATGTCGATTTTGCCGGTCTCTCTGTACCGTTTTTAAAAATCTGTTTACTGTGATGGATTATATATCAGCCCATAGTAAAAAGCAATCGTCAGCTCTTATAATTTTCATCCGAAAAACAACATCTTGTGTTATCACTTTTGGTAAATCCCACAAAAAGCACAATTTGTGTCGGCCGGATAAGCGGAGATAGATCACACTTGCCCGTAAGCTGCCACAGGTGATATACTTATTATACTATGTAAAAAAACCATCCACAATGCTGTCGGGAAGGGGGCGGGATACGTATGGCTGCAGCAGGAGAAAGACAGCTTGCCCGTGAGACCATGATGCTCACGGAACCACTGTCAAAAGTGATACTCAAGATGGCCTACCCGACCATCATCGCCTTTCTCATAACGTCGATCTACAGCATGGCGGACATCTATTTCGTCAGTTCTCTGGGCACGAATGCCACTGCTGCCGTCAGTGTCAACGCATCCCTCGACAGCCTGATCATGGTGGCCGGCAGCCTGTTTGCCGTCGGCGCCAGCAGCTATATTGCAAGACTGCTCGGGGCCGGGAACAGGGAGCGCGCGAGCAAGACGCTTTCTTCGTCGTTCTTCTTTGCCATGGGCCTTGGTGCGGTCATCATGATCCTGGGCGTGTGCTTCCGCAGACCGATGGTCCGGCTGTTCGGGGCGACCGACACCTGTGAGAAATACGCCATGGACTATGCATCCTATGTGCTTTACGCGGCACCGTTCATGGCGGCAAATTTCGTCATGAACCAGTCGCTGCGTTCGGAGGGCAGCGCACTTTATTCCATGATAGGAATGGGCATAGGCGGCGTGATCAACTGCTTTCTTGACCCTGTATTTATCCTCCCGTGGGGGCTGAATATGGGAGTCGCAGGAGCTTCTCTCGCCACAGCACTTTCAAAGCTTATCAGCTTTGTGGTTCTTCTTTATCCGTATGTTCGCGGACACAGCCTGCTCACTCTCAGCATAAAGAACGTGATCTTCGACTTCGGCATGATCAAGGAAGTCATCGCCGTCGGATCCTCCTCTATGTTCCGTACGTTGCTGTCGATCCTTTCAGGGATCCTTATCAATAAGGAAGCTGGGCTTATTTCCGATGCAGCGCTTGCAAGCATCGGCGTGACAAACAAGTGCATGATGTTCTGTTTCAGCATCATCCTCGGCTTCGGCTCGGGTTTCCAGCCGGTTGCCGGATTCAACTGGGGCGCAAAACGCTACGACAGGGTGAGAGGCAGCTTCCGCTTCGCCTCCGTAACGGCACTTGCTGGCGGAGCCGCAATGGGATTGGTGATGGCCTTGTTTGCGCCGCAGATCATAGGATGGTTTTCCAGCGGAGACCCGGAGCTCATCCGGCTCGGTACACTGTGCATCAGGCTGCAGGCGGCTGCCCTGCCCATTCACGCCTGGGTTGCTATCGTGAACCATCTGGCGGGTGGACTCGGCAAAGCGAAGATCGCGCTGCTCCTCGCTACGGCAAGGCAGGGCAGCTGCTTCATTCCTATCTTGTATCCTCTGTCACGCACCTTCGGAGCGGAGGGCATTGCCTCGGTACAGGCCGTGGCAGACCTTCTCACGCTTTTGTTCGCCATACCCGCTATGGTAAAACTGAACAGAATGATAAATGACGCCGAAAAGGAGGAAAAAGAGCGGACGGCGAAGATTTCGGTGTAATTTTCACAATAACATTCCGGGTTCGTCCTGTTTTTATTGTGATTATGTATGATTGACAGCAATGATTTAGTATGCTAAATTAATGCACAACCGAAGCAATGATAGAGGCGCGAAGCTCATCAGTACCTTTCCGGAGGCCCTCAAAGGCCTGTGAAGGATGCGGGAAAGGGTGTTTCGCCGAAGCGAGGGTCCGTTTGAGCGGATCGGAGCTGGGCGGCTGGAGAATATCCTGACGACTGTCGCAGAAATGCGGAGTGCTATTGTTCGCGCTATGATCTTTCTTTCGAAGGTAAGCGGCCGAAGCACAACGCTTCGGCCGAATTTTTTACCCGAAAAGGGAAGGAGAAAAACAAATGAACCGCACAACAAGAATTCTCGCTGTCATCCTCTCACTGGTAATGCTGCTCGGCATGGCCGCATGCGGCAACTCAGCCCCCGTTGCTGCGACCGGCAGCGCACCCGCAGCTTCCACTTCCGGCGATTCCGCCGCCCCTGCTGCCGCAGTAGTGCCCTCCGGCGTTGAAGACGGTGTGCTTACGGTTGCCATGGAATGCGCCTATGCCCCGTATAACTGGGCTCAGCCTGACGATTCAAACGGTGCTGTCCCCATCAAGGGCACCAATATGTATGCCAACGGCTACGATGTCATGACTGCCAAGCAGATCTGCGAGGCCAACGGCTGGGAGCTCGAGATCGTCCAGCTCGAATGGGACAGTCTGATCCCTGCCGTCATGTCCGGTACCGTTGACGCCGTTATCGCCGGACAGTCCATGACCTCCGAGAGGATGGAGTCCGTCGACTTCGCGGGACCGTACCTTTATGCTTCCATCGTGTGCCTCACGCTCCAGAACAGTGACTTTGCATCTGCGCAGGGCAAGTCTGATCTTGCCGGCGGCACCGCCACCAGCCAGAGCGGCACCATCTGGTACGAGTCCTGCCTGCCTCAGATTGAGGGAGCCAATATCGCCACAGCTGCTGCAGACGCTCCCTCCATGCTCATGGCTCTCGAGAGCGGCACGGTCGATTTCGTCTGCACCGACATGCCCACGGCGCAAGGCGCCCTGATCGTCTACCCCGACATGGTCATTCTGGACTTTACCAGTACCGACGATGACTTCGAGGTCAGCGAGGAAGAGGTAAACATCGGCATCTCCGTTGCCAAGGGCAACACCGTTCTGCTGGATGCGATCAACGCCGTCCTCAGTACGAAGACCGCTGATGATTTCAATGCTCTGATGGCGCAGGCCACCGCCATCCAGCCCATCGGCTGATCCTCAGCATATACCCGTAACGATTCCGATTCTCCGGGAGGACCAAGATGTTCGCCGAACGCGTTTCTCTTCTGTTTAAAGATATTGCCGCCCTGATGAGCACCTACGGAGGGGCTTATCTGAAGGGCGCCGGGAGCACGCTGCTGCTTGCCATCATTGCCACCTTCATAGGCTGCGTGATCGGCTTCATCTGCGGCATACTCCAGACCATCCCCGTCAATCCCGGAGACGGGGCCTTGAAGAAGTTCCTGCTCGGTGTGATCCGGGTGATCATCCGGATCTATGTCGAAGTCTTCCGAGGCACCCCGATGATCCTGCAGGCCGTATTCATCTATTACGGCCTGCCGTACTTCTCGGGCAACCGTCTGCAGTTCACGAGCATTTGGGGCGTGGCGATCCTTGTCGTCTCCATCAACACCGGGGCGTATATGTCCGAATCCGTAAGGGGAGGCATCCTCTCGATCGATCCCGGACAGACTGAGGCCGCCAAGTCCATCGGCATGACGCACTTTCAGACCATGGTGAACATCATCCTTCCGCAGGCACTGCGGAACATCATGCCGCAGATCGGCAACAACTACATAATCAATGTGAAGGACACCTCCGTCATGTTCATCATCGGCTTCATCGAGTTCTTCGCCGTGCACAAGATGGCGGCAGGGGCCACTTTCAAGTATTTCCCCAGTGCCACGGTGGAGATGGCGGGGTATCTGTGCATGACGCTGCTCGCCTCGTTCATCTTGCGATGGGTGGAGAAGAAGATGGACGGCTCGGACAGCTATGAGCTCGTCAACGATGACCAGCTGGTGATGACAGCAGGTACTTACAACCACCCGGTGAAGGGCAGTCCCTTCGACGAGCGCAGCACCGAATATACGGAAGGGAAGAGGTGAGCCCCATGGATGAACTCATTCTTCAGGTGAACCACCTTTCCAAAAGCTTCGGCAGCAATGAGGTACTCAAAGATATTGACTTTTCCGTCAGCAGGGGAGACGTGATCAGTATCATCGGCGCCTCCGGTTCCGGAAAGTCCACACTCCTGCGCTGCATAAATCTGCTGGAAACTCCCAGCGGCGGCGAGATCCTGTTCCACGGCGAGGACGTGGCGCGCAGAGGCGCGAACGTGCCTGCCTACAGGGCAAAGGTCGGCATGGTGTTCCAGACCTTCAACCTGTTCAGCAATCTCTCCGTGCTAGAAAACTGCGTCATCGGCCAGATGAAGGTGCTGCGGCGCAGCCGCGAGGAGGCAAGGCGCAATGCCCTGCAGTATCTGACAAAAGTCGGCATGGGTCCCTATATCAACGCAAAGCCCCGACAGATCTCCGGCGGACAGAAGCAGCGCGTAGCCATTGCGAGGGCGCTCGCGATGGACCCCGAGGTGCTGCTCTTCGACGAGCCGACCTCCGCGCTGGATCCCGAGATGGTGGGAGAAGTGCTCAGCGCCATGCGGACCATCGCGGACGACGGCATGACAATGCTCGTGGTGACCCACGAGATGGCCTTTGCAAGAGAGGTCTCCAACCGGGTCGTGTACATGGCGGACGGCGTGATCTGCGAACAGGGAACGCCGGAGCAGATCTTCGAGCATCCGCAGCAGGACAGGACGAGAGAGTTCCTCTCGAGAACAAGAAAAGAACAGTAAAAAACAGGACCGCCAGGCTCAGCCCGGCGGTCTTTGCGTATGTCTGATCAGTAATCTACCTTCATGAGGCACAGGCCCTGCGGCGGAGCGGTGGGGCCGGCGAAACGGCGGTCCCTGCTTTCGAGGATCTCTTTTACCTGATCCGGCTCCATGCGTCCGAAGCCGACTTCAAGGAGGGTGCCGGTGATGATCCGCACCATGTTCTGCAGGAAGCCGTCACCGTGGACATTGATATAGAGAAAGTCCTTCCGTTTTGTGATCTCAAGGGAGTCCACCGTCCGCACGGTGGACTTTTTCATTTTCGGATTGGAGCAGAAGGCCTTGAAATCGTGCTCTCCGACAAGATACGCAGCGGCCTTCCGCATGGCCTCCACATCCGGAACGGATTCGAGAAGAGTGACATATTTCCGATTAAACACAGGCTTGGAGGCACCAACGTAGCATGTGTATGTATAGAGCTTGCCGGCGGCGTTGTACCTCGCGTGAAAGCGGTCGGAAACAATGGTCACACGGTTGACGGAGATATCATCGGGAAGATAGCGGTTCATATAGGCAAGGATCTCGTCGGGGTTCAGAGCCGTTTCCAGATGGGCATTTGCGATCATGCCTCTCGCGTGGACACCCGCGTCGGTCCTGCCGGCACCGATGATTTCGGCCTCTGTGTCCGTCATGCGGCTGAGAACAGCCTCCAGCTTACCCTGTATGGTATCCTTGCCCGGCTGTCGCTCCCATCCGAAATAGCGGGTCCCGTCGTAGCTGATCTCAAAGCGGTAATTCGTCATGTTTCCTGCCCCCTTCCGTTTCTGACGAAGTCGATGACATATTCAGCAAATTTCAATGCTGCCGGTCCTTTGGAGGCCACCGCAAGACCTATCGTTCTGACTGCCTCCGGCTGTAAAGGCAGCACCTTGAGACGATCGTGTCTCCCCTTCAGCAGCAGCTCCGGCATGATGGAAACGCCGAGACCCTGCTCGACCATGGCAATAATCGCGTAATCGTCCTTTGTATAGAAGCGGACATTCGGCTTCACCCCTGCGGCATCAAGGGCTCTTCGAGCGTCATGGTCGGAGCTTTCGAGCAGGCTGATAAACGGCTCTGTTTCGCACTCCAGAAGAGGAAATTTGGGATAGGATGCGAATCGGCTGCCCTCCGGCACAATGGCGAGCAGGCGGTCCTCTATGAGGGCGATGCACTCGCAGTCGAGGCGGCTGGGCATGTTGATGAAGCCTATGTCCACGCTGCCGTCCTGGACCCATTGGTCGACATCGTGATAGTCTCCGTTGAGCAGGCGGAATTCCACATTCGGGAAATCGTTCTGAAAACGTTTGAGGATCGGAGGAAGCCAGTGCACGGCGACCGAGGTGAAAGCACCGATCCGAACGGTACCGGCCTGAAGGCCGCGGATCGATGAGGCGGTCTGCTCCAGACTCTCGGCGCTCGCCATCAGTGCCCGGATGGCAGGGAGCAGTTTCTCTCCCTCCTCTGTGAGCTTGACGCCGCCTCTGCTGCGGGTGATGAGCGGAAAGCCCAGATCGGCCTCGAGAGAAGCGATACTGTGGCTGACGGCACTTTGCGTGCAGCCGAGATCATAAGCCGCCTGCGTCAGGCTGCCTGCCTCTATGGTCGCAAGGAATGTTTCGAATTTGGCAGTATTCATGAAATCATCTCATATATTTATGAATATAATTACTTTTTCTAATATTATAGAGCTTATTTGCAGGATTTCAAGAGTATTCTGCCGAAAAGACGCTTGATGAGTTCTGACGCGGTGTCTATAATCCGATTTGTTTATTATAGGAAAGAGGACAAAACTATGACTGCTTCGACAATCTGTATCCTTATCGCAATTATCGTATATCTGCTCGGCATGCTCTATATCGGAGTAAGGTATTCTAAAAACAAAAACTCAGAAGACTTCTATCTCGGCGGAAGAAAGCTCGGCCCGATCGTCACGGCAATGAGTACAGAAGCCTCGGACATGAGCGCGTATCTGCTGATGGGTGTTCCGGGACTGGCCCTGTTCTGCGGCGTCGCAGAGGCGAGCTGGACGGCGATAGGCCTTTCCATAGGCACCTATCTCAACTGGCTGCTGGTTGCAAAGAGGCTGCGCCGCTACAGCTCAAAACTGGGTGCCATCACGGTTCCGGATTTTATTTCCGCACGATTCAGGGACAACACCAGGATCATCCAGATCATAGGCGGCCTGATGATCATCGTGTTCTTCGTGCCTTACGTGGCATCCGGTTTCTGTGCCTGCGGAAAACTGTTTAACAGCCTGTTCGGCTTTGATTACATGACCACCATGATTATCTCCGCAATCGTGATCGTTGCCTATTGTGCGGTCGGCGGATTTATGGCAGCATCCGTCACCAGCCTCATCCAGAGCATTGTGATGACCTTCTCACTGATCGTGATGGTGCTCTTCGGAATCCGAGTGGCGGGCGGCTGGTCGAATGTGGTGGCCAATGCCCAGAGCATTCCCGGCTATCTGGATATTTTCGGAAACACGAACATAATCAGCAAATCCAATGGAGTATATACTCCGTTCCTGATCGCCACCACACTCGCATGGGGCCTTGGCTATTTCGGAATGCCGCATGTACTTATCCACTTTATGGCGGTTGAGAGCGAGGAGAAACTGAATACAAGCCGCAGGGTCGGAAGCATATGGTGTGTGGTCTCCCTTGCCGTGGCGGTGCTGGTCGGAATTGTCGGCTACTCCATGCTGAAAGCCGGAGCGGTCCCCGCATATGAGAGTGCTTCCGCTGCAGAGAGCATCATTGTGGACAGTTCTTCGCTTCTGGCGCAGAAAGGGATCTTCTTCGCGATCATCGGCGGTCTCTGCCTTGCCGGTATTCTGGCAGCTACAATGTCCACCGCTGACGCGCAGCTGCTCGGAGCCTCATCGGCCGTGACACAGAATTTCCTCAGCGGTGTTCTCGGAGTGAAGCTCAGCGACAAGGCCAATATGATCGTTGCCAGGCTCACGGTCATTGCGGTTGCCATACTCGGTATCATCTTTGCACGGGATCAGAACAGCTCCATCTTCAAGGTTGTCTCCTTCGCATGGGCCGGATTCGGCGCGACCTTCGGACCTATCATGCTCTTCAGCCTGTTCTGGAAGCGCTGCAATAAATGGGGCGCAATCGCAGGCATGATCACGGGAGCGGCCATGATTTTCATCTGGAAGTTCGGTGTGGCGAAGCTCGGCGGCGTACTGGCCATCTATGAGCTCCTGCCCGCATTCATCATCTCCTGCATTGTGATCGTGGTTGTGAGCCTTGCCACCGGAAAACCCTCCGAGGAGATCACAGCGGAATTCGACAGCATCAGATATGGGGAGAAAGAGGCCTGAATCGAGAATAGAATCTACTGATAATTGTATAACAGATGCGCCGGCAGTTTTCTGCCGGCGCTGTTTATTTAAAAAATTTTAAATGATTGAGCAATTGGCATTGAATAATAAGAGCGAAATGTGTATTATTAAAGCATAATCGGATCTGCTTCAAAGGGGGATCGAAATGGGCTCTTTCAATTTCTGGGACGTAGAGATATGGTCTTTTATCATTACTATTGCTGTTCTGATCGGAGCCATGCTCCTCGCAAATATACTGAGGAGAAAGATCCCGTTTCTCCGCAGGTCTCTTTTGCCAAGCGCGGTCCTCGGCGGTTTCATCGCCCTGATTGCGGACAGTATCTATAAAAAGATCACCGGTACATCCATTTTCCAGGCAAATACGCTCGAAGCCCTGACGTACCACGGCCTGGGACTTGGCTTCATTGCACTTGCCTGGCGCCATCTCGACGGTGTGAAAGGCAAAAAAGCCCGCAGGGATGTCTTCAACACTTCCACGATGATGGTGGGGGGATATCTGATACAGGCCGTAGCAGGCCTTGCCATCACGACGATTCTGTTCTACCTGATCGGTTGCTTCGCCGCAGGAGGAATCATCCTTCCCATGGGCTACGGACAGGGGCCCGGTCAGGCGTTCAACTGGGGAACCAATTACCAGAACGGATACGGCTTTACGAACGGATCGAGCTTCGGCCTTACGATTGCCGCCATGGGATTTGTAAGCGCAAGTGTGGGAGGCATCATCTATCTGAACAGGCCTGCGATAAAAAACAGGCTTCGCAAGGATGGGGAGGAGATCAAGGACGATCTGAAGGCCGAGGATTACTGCGGTGATAACGAGATCCCCGTATCGGAGTCGATGGACAAGCTGACGATCCAGTTCGGGCTAGTTTTCCTGACTTATGCGGTGGCATTCCTTTCCATGTGGCTGCTGTATAAGTTCGTGCTTGCTCCCGCGGGAGGGTTTGCCATGAACACCATCAATCCTCTGGTCTGGGGGTTCAACTTCCTCGTCGGTACGGCGTGGGCGATCCTTTTCAAAAACATCGGCAACAAACTCCGGGCAAAGGGCATCATGCACAGGGAATATACCAATAACTTCATGCTCAACCGCATAAGCGGGCTTATGTTCGATATCATGGTGGTGGCATCCATTGCCGCAATTGATCTCTCAGCTTTCCGCTACAAAGAGTTCTGGGTGCCGCTGCTGCTCGTCTGTGTCGCCGGAGCCTTCATTACATACTGGTACTGCCAGAAGATCAGCAGGCATCTTTTCCCCGACTATTCGGATGAGATGTTCCTTGTCATGTACGGGACACTGACAGGGACTGCTTCCACCGGCGTGATCCTTCTGCGTGAGATCGATCCGCTGTTCAAGACGCCTGCCTCTCATAATCTGATTTATCAGAATCTGTGGTCCATCGTGCTGGGAGCACCGATGCTGCTGATGATGGGATTCGTACCGCGGAGCATGACGCACCAGTTCGTATGCATGGGGATCATCGTAGTGCTGTTCGGGATCATGCTGCTTCTGCAGTACAGGGATGTGCTTTTCCACAAAAAGAATTCAGAAGTGGAATAACTTGAAAGAATATGAAAAAACGGTCTGTACTTATCTGTACAGACCGTTTTTCTTTATATATTCCCAGACATTTTCGTTCAGCATGCCGGATGTGTTCCCGTTGAGCATTGCCTGACGGACCTCGCTGGAGCTCAGGGGGAGCGGCCGGTGGTTTTTCAGGATCACCACCTGCGCAGAATATATGCTTCTCAGCATCGCCGCATTCCGTTCGAGATCTTCAAGATCGTCCATCTCTCTGGATATCACCGTAAGGGTACACATCTTCAGAATGTCCTCAAAGCGGAACCATCCGGTCGTGAAGCTGGTCAGCATGTCCGAGCCGATTACGAGATAGAAGTGATCCTCGGGAAAAAGCGCAGTGAGCTGTTCGAGCGTATCAACGGTATAACTCCTGCCGCCCCTGCGTATCTCCAGATCAGAGATTTCCACACCGGGCAGATCCTCGAAAGCAAGACGGCACATCGCAAGCCTGTGTTCCGGAGACGGGGTGTTCTCCGCCATGGCCTTATGCGGAGCGATACAGTCCGGCATGACAAGAATCCTGTCCGGAGCGAGCTCGGAGGCCACTGTGCTCACAGCGGAGAAATGTCCGAGATGGGGAGGATTGAAGCTTCCTCCGTAAATCGCGGTCCTCATCAGGAATTACGGTCGCCCGCAAGAAGATCCATCTTGGTCTCGTAGAGAAGCGGGCTGAAATCGAAATAGTGGGTGTGCGGATTTGTAAAGCGCTGTTCCTCGTCCCAGATCTCTTCATTGAGCTGCTTGCGCACATAGTCTCGTATCTTCTTGAGAGGCGGGCATTCATATACGCATTCCCCGTCTTTGAAGATCGGCACCTGAAGCTCCTTAAAGCTGCAGTTTTCGAAATAGCGGTTCTTCCAGTATTTCTGAGAGTCGATATAGCGTACTGGCTTTGTAAAATCGATCTTCTCGTCAGCACGAGTGAGGTATTCGGCTATCGCTTTCCCGTCGGCATCGTATACACGGTAGACCTTTTTGAGTCCCGGATTGGTGATTTTCTCCGGAGTTTCCGAGACTTTTATCTTCGGAATGAATCTGCCGTCCCTGACAATGGCAGCCATTTTATATACGGCACCGAAGACCGGATTGGAAGCGGAAGTGATCAGCCTTTCACCCACACCGAAGCTGTCGATCCTGGCACCCTGCTGCTTGAGGGACTGCAGGGTAAATTCGTCGAGACTGTTGGAGGCAACAATAATGCAGTCCGTCAGACCGGCATCGTCCAGCATGGCACGAGCTTCCTTGGAAAGATACGCAAGGTCGCCCGAATCGAGCCGTATTCCTTTTAGCCGCTTACCCATCGGTTCGAGGACCTCTTTTGCTATGCGGATCGCGTTGGGAACGCCGCTCTTCAGCACATCGAAGGTATCGACAAGGAGGAGAGTGGCATCCGGATATGTCTCAGCATACCGTTTGAAAGCTTCATACTCATTTTCAAAGAACATGACCCAGCTGTGGGCCATGGTCCCGGAAATCGGAATGTCGAACATCTGACCGGCAAGCACCGTGGCGGTGCCGACTGCTCCGCCGATATAAGCCGCTCTCGCACCGTAGACCGCGGCGTCCACGTTGTGGGCGCGTCTGGCTCCGAAATCCGAAACAGCCCTTCCTTCGGCCGCGCGGACGATCCTGTTGGTCTTGGTGGCTATCAGGGACTGGTGATTTACCTGCAGCAGGATCGCGGTCTCGACAAGCTGCGCATCAAGCAGGGGTGCTACTACCGTGATAATCGGCTCATTCGGATAGATGATCGTACCCTCGGGCATGGCATATATATCGCCGCTGAACCTGTAATCTGCCAGAAAAGAGAGAAACTCCTCGCTGAACAGATGCTGGCTGCGGAAATACTCGATGTCATCCTTGTCAAAATGCAGATTTTTGATATACTCGATGACCTGCTCAAGCCCGGCAAAGATGGAGAAACCGGCATTGTCCGGGTTCTTGCGGAAAAAAACGTCAAACACTGCTTTGGTATCGTTTACGCGGTTGTTGAAATAACCGTTCGCCATGGTCATCTCGTAAAAGTCCATCACCATGGTGATGTTTCTGTTATCGTGCTGGTTCATTCTTGCTCCTTCATGTCAAAAACATATTCGGGCATCGGCTTGAGCTTGAAAAGATTGGCTTTATGCCGCTTCTCGATCATGGCTCTGACCGCATCATCCGGGCATGAGCCGGTAAGGATATATGTATCAAGGGCTTCATAGGAAAAACCGAAATTATCTTCGTCTGTTCTGTCGGTAAGCCCGTCGGAAGGCGGCTTTTCAATAAACATCTCGGGTAAGCCGAGACATCTGCCGATGATCTTTACCTCGGTTACGGTGAGATTTGCAAGCGGGGAGAAATCGCCTGCAGCATCGCCGAAGATGGTGGAATAGCCCACATAGTTCTCTGAGCGGTTGCAGTTGTTGGACACCCTGCCGTTCATGCACTGGGAGACGGCGTAAAGAGTGGTCATCCGGATCCTCGGCGGAAGATTAATGGTCATCTGGTCAGTAAAGTTGAGTCCGCCGGCACGGACGGAGTTTCTGACCCCGTTAACGGCCTCGGCTATGTTGATCTCCGCATGAGCGATGTCAAGGTGCTCAACAAGTAGACGGGAATAATCAATGTCGGGCTGAACGGAATTGGGCATGAGCACACCGAACACACGGTCTTTTCCGAGCGCCTCTTTACAGAGCGCGGAAACGACGCTGGAGTCCTTTCCGCCTGAAACACCGATCACGGCAGGAGAGGAAGGTCCATTCTCCGCAAACCAGTTCCGTATCCATTCGATGCAGCCGTCGGTTATCCTGTCATAGTCTCTGGCTGAAAGATAAGCACTGAGTATTTCATTCATGAGTGATCACCTCTGAAATTATTGATAAAAGCTCAACTGAGTTTCAGGTCTCCGTCTTTGACCCAGCCGAGTCTGCGGCAGACGAGGTTAATGAGAGGACATATCACAGCAGGGAGTACGATGCAGATGAGGATCAGACCGATCCAATCAAAGGCTCCCGCACGGATCGCAGATGCGCCGCGTTCTATCGCAGTCTCAGAAGGACTGAGCCAGCCGGTCCACACTCCGATCGGGCCGCAGAGCCCGCAGGTGCCCATTCCGGAATTGATGGCGGCCCCGTTCATTTCCATTTTGAAAAGACAGGACGCGATCGGACCGGTAATGGCGGAAGTGATTATAGGGGCGATCCATACCCGCGGATTTTTGACAATGTTCGGCATCTGCAGCATAGAGGTGCCGAGACCCTGTGAAACCAGTCCGCCCCATCTGTTTTCCCGGAAGCTCATTACGGCAAATCCGACCATCTGCGCACAGCAGCCCGCAACTGCTGCACCGCCTGCAAGGCCCGTGAGACCCAGAACCGAGCATATGGCTGCGGAAGAGATCGGAAGGGTCAGGGCAATACCGACCAGAACCGAGACGGCAATACCCATCCAGAAAGGCTGTAGCTTGGTCGCGCTGTCGATCATGAGCCCGAAAGCATTTGCGGCGGAGCCTATGGGCGGCGCAATGAGCTTTGCAAGGGCCACACCGACCAGAATAGTCACGGCAGGTGTGACGAGAATATCCACCTTGGTCTCCTTTGATACCGCCTTGCCGAATTCCGCTGCCACTATGGCAATAATAAGCACAGCGAGAGGACCGCCTGCCCCGCCCTCTGCATTTGCAGCCCAGCCAACCGCAGCAAGAGAAAACAGCACCATCGGCGGGGCCTGCAGAGCATAACCTATGGCAACCGCCATTGCGGGGCCGGAAACCGCCATCGCGTAGGTCCCTATGTCAGTAAGAAACTGGATATGAAGCTGTTGTCCGAGGGTCTTAATGATGGTGCCGATCAGAAGGGAGCAGAACAATCCCTGTGCCATGGCGCCGAGAGCATCGATCCCGTAACGCTTTGCGGTGAAGACAATGTTTTTCCTTTTCAGAAAAGCTTTGAATTTTTCCATTTCAGAGTCCTTTTCCGATGTTTCTGTTATAAATGGTATTTGATCATGAGGTTAAACTGTATTATATCATCAGCAACTTACGCGGCGCAATAGAAACGGCGCTGTGAATGCGTTATATGTTTCACTAAGCACTGCATTTGAAGGGAAAAGAAAATGTTGCTGTCTTTTTCCACCTGTTTTATAATAACAGCAAATCATTAAACATTTTAAGGATCGTTTTTTTGAATGAAAAAAATAGTCAGTTCGATTTTAGCCTTTCTTATGAGCTGCGGACTCTGTTTCGGCACTGCATCCGCCGAGGAGCCGGATCCGTCCGGTGAAGCAGAGAGCAGGGAACTGGCTCTCAAATATGATGACAGGTACACATTCCAAGGGGCAAAGACCGTTGAGGTCGAAAACGGAGATCCTGCGATCGAAGTCTTTGGAAACACCATCAGGGCTGCGGGGATAACGGAGACGCCTGTTTCAATTTCCGTCGACGGAACAGAGTATCATGTCACAATCGATAAGGCCGCGGTGGCTGTATTTGTCATAGACGGTCAGTCGAACGCCTGGGGAGCCGCCGGAAGACATGATAAAGCGCCGATCACGCCGGATGTCGGCTGCGGATATTTCTGGAACAATGGCATTATGACGGATGCCAAAGAATATGTGAAGGCACTGGAAAAGATGATGCCAAGGGCAAGCATCGGTTCATGGCCCGCATTGGCCGCCGAGTGGTATGCACTGACGGGAGAAAAAGCCGTTGTGATGAATCTTGCACAGAACGGGGCTCCGATCCAGCACTGGACATCCGGTTATTATCTTACAGGCGTTCAGCAGATAGAGGCGTGCATAGATTCGATCGATACGGAACTGTTCACCATAGCCTGCGGAGGATATTTCTGGTTTCAGGGCGAATCGAACAGTGACATATATGAACGCACCAACCAGATGAGATATACGACCCCCGAAGAGTATATAACGGAATTCACGGAAGTCCATAACGCTTATATCTCTGCTTTCGCATCAAAAGGGATAGAGGCTTTCGCCGGGATCTTCACTATCCGGACATGGGGAAATCTGCTGGGAGTCAGCAAACTGAACGATTACTGCGGCCCACGTGCGGCACAGCAGTATCTGGCGAACAGCCGGAGCGACATATTTATGGCATCATCTTCTGCGGAAGAATGGGACAAATCACAGAGAAAAGCCTTCAGTTTCACTTCCATTGCAGGAAGCGAGGTAAAGGTCAGCACCATAAGTGCCCTTTACAACGGCGTGCATTATAATCAGTCGGGATATGACATCATGGGCCTTGAAGCGGCTGACAGTCTGTACTCCGGACGGTTCAGCGGAAATCAGGCGGATGATTTCGTCCTGTACGGCCAGAACGGCAGAACTGTTTATGAAGAAGGCAGCACGATCTATCTGGATGAAAATATGCGGCTTACCGGATCTGCCAATCCCGGAGAAAAATATGCCGCCCAGCTCGTGGCCGTGACGTTTCCGAGAGGCGATTCGTGCAGTGGCATGAAAATGGGGCTTTCCCGCTGCTCGGACGGATCCGAAGTGACCGGAGTAATGACGGAAAGCGGTTATATCCCGGATGTATCGCTGATAGATGAGGATATGATCCTCACGGTGACCATGGGAGAACTGAGCCGCAGCTATACCATCTCAAAACACCCGTATAAGATCGAAAAAGGCGCGGAAAGCAAGAAGGGCGGCTTTTCAATCACGGACAGAAACGGCGATGAGGAAGAAAGCGCAGGGCTTGGAGAAACGGTTCTGGTGCTGAGCAGAGCGGAAGAAGGTTATATTCCTGTCGGGATATCCGTACTTGAGACAAAAACGGGGAAACCGGTAACATTTGTTGATGAAGGCGTTTCAGACGGAACTGCAGTATACTCCTTCAGGATGCCTGCAGCGGGTGTCACCGTGAAGGCAAAATATCTTAAACCCGGCACGGACAATATGGGCTTCCGGTATACGGTGACGTTCGACAAGAATGCGGAGGAAGCCACCGGAAGCATGAAAAAAATGAGCGCATCCATCGGTCCGAAATCGGCCCTGACCACAAACGCGTTCGAATATGAAGGCTATCGCTTCTGCGGATGGAACACAGCTCCGGACGGGAGCGGGACCGCACTTGAGGATGGCGCAAAAATCAGCGATTTTGTGTTCTACAATAACAGCAGTATCACGTTGTATGCGCAATGGGAGAAGATCGGTGAGGCGGAAGAAACTGCTGATCAGGAAGATGCAGCAGAACCGTGAGCATGCCGAAAACCGGCGGAAGGAGCTGCTATGAAGAAAAAAAACAGACCTGCCGTCTTCCGGCTTCTTCCGGAAAGACTCAGTCCGAAAGAGGCGAAGAGGCAGATCGATGACATCCTGAAAAAATACGGCAGCAGCTGTGAAGTCCTGTTCAGGGAAACCGACGCTGAGATAAAAGATTCCTATCTTGTTACTTCAAAGCTGGACAGGCATCTGATCTGCGAGATCATCAGCAGGACGGGACTTACCCGTCGGAATTACGAGGATCTGTCTGCTGAGTGGGAGTTCCACAATGCTGCATACAGCGTGAATTTAGAGCGCGGGAGTGCAAAAGATGTTTCGCTTGATTATGGGAGGGACCCGCGCCGGACAGTCCGCTGGGCAACGAAGATATTCGATTTCTTCAATATAGAATGAAAGTAAGCGCCGTTTAAAGCGCTTACTTTCGGTTTTGTCCGTTCAAAGGTGATCAACCGGACAGGTGAAGATCAGATGAATTTGTCTATTGCATCGTTCAAGGCGGAAAGACTTTCGTTATCGCCGCTGTTGGCTCCGGAAACACAGTGCTCGATATGATCCTTGAGGATGATTTTTGCTGTGCTGCTCAATGCGGAGCGCACGGCGGCAAGCTGGATCAGCACATCGGTGCAGTCCTGCCCGTCCTCTACCATCCGCCTGACATGTTCCAGATGCCCGATGGCTCTGGCGAGGCGGTTCAGCACCGCTTTCGTCTGCGTATGGACATGGGGATGGCCATGGTCGTGCAGATGGGTATGGGGGGAACCGTCTTCATGGATATGGTCCGCAGCACTGTGGCTGTGGATGATCCCGTCACCATGATCATGATAGTAGACATCGTCTTCGTGCATAGCATCACCGTCTCATTGAATGTTGTTGATCCTAAAGATAGCATAACAAATATGATTAGGCAAGTGGTGATATTCATAAATCCGAGGCACAGCTTTGCCTTGACTTGCGGGCAGCCAGGATGTATTATTTGATATATCAATTTTTTGAAGTAATACTCTGTATTGCTGCGGTGTCTGCCAAAATGTTTCCGGAGGTCTTTCCTGACTGATGAAAAAAAGGGTCATATCAGGAGTAGTGCTTGTTCTGCTGTTGAGCGTCTGTGTGTTTGCTACAAAGATCACGAGGGTTCTCTTTTTCTTTGTGGCTGCCTATATGTGTGCCTGGGAGCTTTCAACGAATCTGGAGAAGATGAATGTGGGCTGTCAGCTTTCCGTGGCGGTCGTTTATCTTGCGGGGCAGGCACTTGCGGTGCTGCTGTGTCCGGATATTGTCGTATACTGCATATGGTTTGTGATCTGTGTTTTTCTTGCCATGGTTTTTGCTGTTCTGCGCAAAGAAGTCAAGGGAGGCGGCACTGTGGTAACGATTGCAGTGCTCGGATATCCGTGCATGCAGTTCGCGGTGATCATGGCGATATGCGTCGGAAAATTCTGGCTCGAGACGCTCATCCTTGCATTTTTCTCCACATGGATTTGTGACTGCTTTGCACTCCTCGGCGGGATGAAATTCGGGAAGACCAAGATCGCTCCGGAGATCTCTCCGCACAAGACACTGGAAGGCAGTATTTGCGGAGCGGCTGCCTCACTTGTTGCCGGAGTGCTTGCATGGCTGCTCGGAAGGGCTTTCGGAGGAAGCTTTCTCTCTAATTCGTACAGACTTATACCGCTTTGGGGATGCCTGGTGATCTCCCTGGTGTCATCGACAGCCGGTCAGTTGGGGGACCTGGCGGAATCGCTCATCAAAAGAATGATCGGCATTAAGGATTTTTCGAACATTATCCCCGGCCACGGCGGAATGCTCGACAGGGCGGACAGCCTGCTGTTTTCCATTCCTCTGACTTACGCTCTCGTGCGGCTGTTTGCAGGGGTGCTCTGATCGGCAGATAACAATAACAAAAGAGGGACTTTGAAGTGATCTCAAAGTCCCTCTTTTTTGCATTATGATTGCATGAGAGCGGTTTTAAAAATGGAATTCACCCGTAACGATGCCTACAGCCAGTGCGCAGAATTCTCTGAGACAGTAATGGACATAGCCCCAGGGGGTGGAACGGGCGGAAATGCCGTAAAAGTTCAGATCGCTGAGCTCCCGCGCTGTCCACAACGCGCGCAGGACATGAAAATCATTGGTTACCACGCCGATTTCCGCGGCTCTCTCTGGAAGCAGGCTGAAGCTGTTGGTGAAGTTGCTGGCGGTATCTGTTGCAGCCTCCTCCAGGATGATCCTGCTGTCCGGAATACCCAAAGCAGTCAGACCTCTTCTTATGCATTCAGCCTCGCTTATTCCTTCGTCTTCACCCTGCCCGCCGGTGGCAATACAGACGGTATCGGGATTCTCGGAGAGATAACGGTACGCCGCATGGATCCGCTGGCTCAGCGCTCCGCTCGGTTCGGTCCCGTTGACTTTGGCGCCGAGCACTATGATGCAGTCAAGATCCGCCGGCGGTTTTCCGGAAGCGGCAGATGCAATGAAGCCCTGTACCACTGCAAAAAGCAGAATGGCGATGGCTATCAGGATCAGACAGAGAGTAATCGCCCATTTCGGAAGCGGAACGGGTTTTCCCGTCCTGATGGATCGGTTCACAATGAACCAGTGAACTATGAAAAGAACTCCCATCGCAGGCCAGAGCCACAGAAGCGACTGGCCGAAGCGCACGGCGAAGCCCATAGCAAGGTAATACAGTATGCATAGTATCCCGATCACCAGTATGATATTATTGACGATCTTTCTTGTGCGCATCAGTTCTCCTTTTGCCGGACGCGTTTTTCTCCGGGGATGTCATTTGCCGGATTGAACAGTTCGCAGGGAACGGAAAAACCGGAACCGTCGTATTCCGTCATGTAAACGGCGCAGTTACCGATATGCTTTGACCAGTATACACCGTTGGAACCGGGTGTGAGGTACTCCAATATGCCCTTCATCGCGATTGCATGTGTGGATATAAGGATATTCCCGTCGATGCCGCGCAGGCTTTCAATAAAATCTCCGGCCCGTTCCACAACGGAATGCAAGGGTTCCATTCCTTCCGGAGCGGGGTTGTTGACAAAGTCGCTAAAAAACCTTATCACCTCCGGAGCGGGATCGAACAGATCCATGCCCTCATACGGGCCGTAGTCCATTTCGATGAGCCGGATGTCGGGCTCGACCTGTTTTCCGGGGGCGAGCAGTTCGGCTGTACGGACCGCCCTGATCAGAGGGCTTGAATAGATCCGGTCAAATAGGATGCCCATGCGGTCTAACAGGGCAGCGGTTTCCTCAGCCTGAGAGATGCCTGCGGCGTTAAGAGGGAGGTCCGATCTGCCCTGCAGGACCTTACGGCTGTTCATTTCGGTCTGACCATGCCTGATTATATAAATCCTGCAGCTCAAAGTCTCAGCTCCTTCTCCAAAGCAGCATGCCGTCCTCAAATAATGCGGTCAGATCTCCTCTGTCCTTGAGCCAGCTCAGATAGGATCTCACTGTGCTGCCCACAAGGACATATTGCTCAAAGTTCATCGAGAGAGAGAATTCCCTGAACAGCATCTGCAGAAGCTGTTCGAAGCAAAGCGGTTCCGCACAGAGAGTTTTTATTCTTTCAGCAATTTCGTTTACGGTGTCTATATTGTACTGGGCAAGCGCGCTTATGTCTTCCGAAGCGGCGGCATGGGAAGGAACAAACATGGCTGCCTGCATGTTTTTGACCTTTTCCAGAGTGTCAAGATACGCGGCCACGTCATAGATAAAACCGATCCTGTATTTTTCAAGTGTCTCTCTGCTCGAAAGGCAGTCGGCGAGAAAAACCACATCGTCCGGTGTGCGGAAGCCGCACATATCAAAGAAATGGCCGGGAAGAGGTATGAGTTCGAATCCCTCCGGAAGAGATTCTGCTGTGAGCGGCGATGCATCACTCTCCTGTGCCATAAGAAATTTATGGCGCAGTTCCCTGACAGGATATCCTCCATAGAGGAATGCGGTCTCAAGAACGGGATGGACCGTGAAATCCCGCTCAATGCCGGGGGCAAATATGCGGCAGCCGGTCTGGTTCTGCAGATAGCGGTTTCCGCCGATATGATCGGCGTTGGAATGGGTATTATAGATGGCAGAGAGTTTCCAGCCGTTTGCATCAAGGATCTGGCGGATCTTCCTCCCGGCATCTTTATCGTTCCCGCTGTCGATCAGGCACACCCCGGAACCACCGAGACGGACCAGACCGATCTTCGCGGGACTCTGGATATAATATGTGCGGTCCGAGACCTGTATAAGTTCGAACATATCGGGACCTCCGTACCGGTAAGCAGAGTTTTATGTGGCTATCATACGACAAGGGGAATTGTAAATCAAGAAAATCAATTGACAGGCAGAGGCGCTTGAATTAGAATTTTTCAATAACGAGAGGTGATGCCGGTGTGTTTAATCTGATCCCGCTTTTTCTGACCCCCAGCGTGCTGCTGATCGCGGCGGCGACCGTACCAGCTGTATTGCTGCTCTTATATGTATACAGGATGGACAGGCTTGAAAAGGAGCCCTGGTCCATCATATGGCGGCTGGGACTTTTCGGTGCGATCTCGACTGCGCTCGCCCAGATCACCGAGAGCATAGGGATCGCAGGCCTGCCCTATATCGTTTCGGCAGGCGGAAGAGCGTATTATCTTATCCTGTGCTATGTGATCATCGGTTTGTCCGAAGAGGGCTTCAAATACCTCATACTGAGGCTGCGTACCTGGAGATCCCCGGAGTTCAACTGCCGCTTCGACGGGATTGTATATGCCTGCGCAGTGAGCCTCGGCTTTTCCCTTTGGGAGAACGTCCTGTATGTGCTGACCTACGGGATGGGCACCGCCATCATAAGAGCGGTGACAGCTATACCGGGGCATGCCTGCTTCGGCGTGTTCATGGGTGTGTTTTACGGCGCTGCAAAGAAAAATGAAGCATACGGAAACGCTGCCGCAGCCAGAAGATGCAGAATACTCGCTGTCGTGGTTCCGGTCCTGCTGCACGGGACTTATGATTATCTTGCCATGAGGAACCAGAATAGTCCGCTGTTGCTGGTATTTGTAGTTTTCATTGCGCTTATGTTCTTCGTGGCGTACAGAACCGTCAAAAAGCTCTCAAATACCGATACCTATATCTGATCGGCAAGCAAGACCGCCCGGGCCGGCGGCTGAAAGATGATTGATTGTCAATCATTTTTGTGGTATTTTATTAAAAAAGATAAAAAACAGAGGGAAAAAGTGATGGGTTCTTTGTTGTATACAATAGGATATGCGGGGTACCCTGACATCAGCGGATTCATCGCGGAATTGAAAAAATACGGGATCACCACGCTGATAGATATCAGAAAAAGACCGTATCAGGCATACTTTGAGCAGTATGAAGAGAATAATCTCCGGAATGCTCTTACAAGAGATGATCTGGCATACATACGGTTTGAGGACGATTTCGGTATAGATACGGACGAAGATGACGACTATCCCGAAAACAAGCCGGATCTTGAAGAGATCGCAAAGACAGAAGGCTTCAGCAAAGGGATCTCAAGACTCATTTTCGGGGTGGAAAAAGGGCTTATCCCTGTAATAATGGGCGAAGCGGCTGATCCGGCAATGTGTGCCAGAGGCCTTCTGATTGCCAGGGCACTCAGCCGGATGGGTTATACCGTAAAGCATATACTGCCCGGCGGAATAAAAGATCATTCTGAGCTTGAGAAAGATATCCGGGAATTTGCCAAAAAAGACATCGGTACCGAATGGACCGGAGAATACCAGCTTTCTCTGATCTCTCCGGACGACACGGCCGCCTCATCGCTGAGCGACGAGGAACTCCTTGCAGAAGGTTACAGGAGATTGAGCAGACAACTGTTCTGATCCTTTCATCCAGGGAAAATGAAAAAAAGGAAGCAATATGAAAAAGGTACTGAAAATACTCCTGATCATTATACTGGTCATCATCGTTGCCGTCGGAGGACTGCTCGGCTATTTTTCCGCAACTGAATACAGGCCGGCAGATGTTGAAGAAGCGGAGCAGGTGAAAGATACCGCGTCAGAGGCTCTTACCGTGCCTGGTGAGGGCCGGGATCTTACAATACTCAGCTGGAATATCGGCTATGCGGGGCTCGGCGCAGGTTCGGACTTTATCATGGATGGCGGCTCGCACGCCAAAGCCGCAGATAAAGCGACCGTTAACAAGTATCTTGACGGAATAGCAGCAGTGTGCGGAGGAGAGTATGACCTCATCCTGCTCCAGGAGGTGGATACCAAGTCCGCACGCACGTTCAAGATCGATGAAAAAGAAGTCCTTGGGACCGGAGATGCAGTCTATGCGATGAATTATTCCTGTCCCTTTGTCCCCAACCCCAGCACTATAGTGACAGATCCGATCGGAATGGTGAACAGCGGGCTGCTTACGTGCTCGAGCTTCAATATAGGGAAAGCGGATCGCATGGCTCTCCCGTGTCCGTTCTCATGGCCGCTCAGGACCGTCAATCTGAAACGCTGTCTGCTTGTGAGCTATATCCCTGTCGAGGGAAGCGACAAACAGCTTGTTCTGGTGAATCTTCACCTTGAGGCATATGACAGCGGTGAGGGCAAAATAGCGCAGACAAAACAGCTCCGCGAATTCATACAGAGCGAATATGAAAAGGGAAACTATGTTATTGCGGGAGGGGATTTTAATCAGGTGTTCCCCGGAAGCCCGGAGATCTATCCCAATAACCATCCGGAGCTCTGGATGCCGGGCGAGCTGGACGACAGCCTGCTTCCGGAGGGCGAGGGGTGGAATTATGCATATGATCTCAATACGCCGACCTGCAGGCTTCTGAACCAGCCCTATGACCCGTCGGATACGGAGAACACACAGTATTATGTGATCGACGGATTCATCCTTTCTCCGAACGTGGAACTGATCTCTGCGGAGAGCATAGATCTTGGGTTTGCTGATTCAGACCACAATCCAGTATGCATCAAAGTCAGTCTTAAATGATCATAAACAGCGTAAAGGACACGGGCAATGGCTATCTGGCCATCGCCCGTGTCCTCTTATAAACAGTTCGATCTCAGGCTTTCCAGAGACTGTGGAGATTGCAGTAGGCATATACCGCCTCGACTTCGTCGCCGTCACAGATGGAGAAGCAGACCTTTGGCTCATCACCGGGCTGCAGGGCCTTGCGCTGGTTGCCGCTCTTTGTCTGAAGAGAGACCCACTCAATGTAATGCTCGGGGATCATGGGATGAGCGACCGAACCTACGGTGACGATCACCTTTCCGTCTTTCACTTCGTACACCGGAACATGTTTCTCAACGGAAGCGTCGGTGGTTCCGGGTATGATCTCCTTCATGGGTTTTCCGCAGCACATGACCGGTACGCCGGTCTTCTTTACGATGGCTATGATCTGACCGCAGTTTTCACACTGATAGAATTTCATTTCCATATTATTTTTCCTCCATTTTGTTTTATTTGATATTTGTAAAGGATCAGACCATGATCCCGCGTTTTCTGGCCTCAAAAGTAAGCTCGTCCCGGAAGTCCGGATGGGCGATGGCGATGAGCTGTTTTGTCCTGCTTGCAAGAGACTGACCTCTCAGATGGGCGACCCCGAACTCGGTCACGATGTAATCCACGTCATTTTTGCTGGTGGTAACGATGGCGCCGGGGGTGAGGATCGGCTTGATCTTGCTGATAGTGCCTCCTTTGGCCGTTGAGGGGAAAGCAATAAAGCTTTTACCGCCTTTTGACTGGCAGGCTCCGCGTACATAGTCCACCTGTCCGCCGGAACCGGAGACATGCTTCGTGCCGATGGATTCCGCGCATACCTGCCCCCAGAAGTCCACTTCGAGAGCGGCATTGATGGAGATCATGTTGTCGTTCAGGCAGATCACAGCCGGGTCATTCACATAGTCGACGGGAAGAATTTCGATGGCGGGATTGTCATCCACATAATCGTAGATCCTCTGGGACCCGAAGGCAAACGTGGTTACGCTGCGGTACCGGTGGGTCTGCTTTTTCGAATTGTTGACAGCTCCGCAGGAGATCAGCTCCACCATGGAATCCGTGAACATCTCCGTATGGATGCCGAGATCGTGCTTGCTCTTGAGAGCTGCGCCGACTGCGTCCGGGATGGCGCCGATGCCGAGCTGGATGCAGGCTCCGTCAGGAATCAACTCGGCAATATAAGCGCCTATCGTGGTGCTGGTTTCATCGAGCTTTGCAGGCGGAAGCACCGGAAGGGCATAATCTGTCTCATACAGCGCGTCGACCCGGCTGATATGGATCTGGCTTCCGCGCACCGCTCTGGGCAGCTGGCGGTTGATCTCGAGATACACCCGTTTTGTTTTGTCCAGCAGGGCTTCCGCGTAGGAACTGGTACACGAGAGGGAAAAATAGCCGTGGCTGTCCATGGGAGAGACGGAGATCGCGACTGTGTCATAGTCCCAGCTGCTGCGAATGTGGGAGGGCATGTCTCTGTAATAGCCCGGAACAACATCCGCATAACCGCCGTTCACAGCCTTTCTGGAACCGGCGGAAGAAAACCAGGAGATGCCGTTGACCTTGCCGTTCAGAGAATCATCCTCATAGAACGCGTAAGGATAGGAATCAAGCATTGTCTGCACCCAAACGCCGGAGAGGTCCCCCTGCTTCGCACGCTCGGAAACAGCATTGATAAAATCTTTCGGCTGCGAGATGGCGTTGTCCATCCCGATAAGCCAGCCGCTTTCCACGCGCGAGGCGAGTTCGGAAGCGCTTGTCAGTTTTTCATTATAAAGAGCATGAATATCTTTCATAAATATCTTCCTTTTCTCTGAAATCTGCGGAAACTGAAGTCTGCACATATAAAACCGTATTTATGATAATGATTGAAAAAGGGCAAGTCAACAAACAAAGTTCACAAGAATATAAAGATAGAATTGGGCATTTTTTCGAGATGCGGAGTTAATAATATCGAGGATTAAAGGGGAAACATCATAAAAACAGATATTTTCCGATTTTTTAGCTATTTTTTTGTTCCTGGAAAAGGGACTAAAAGCCCTGTTTTCAGAACTTTTCAGCGCATTAACAAAGGCTGGACCGCATTTACTTAAATAATTAATAATAATATGTTGGTCAATCATACAAAAATGAATAAAAACGTTGACTGCTCAAGGGTTTTCATGTTAATGTCTTGCCATCTTGAGAAAGGAGTATCATATGACAAGCAAAGAAGTCATCATTGAAAACAAGGTCGGCCTTTATGCCAAGCCTGCCACTCTTTTTGTTCAGGCTGCTGCCCGCTTTCGCAGTGACGTTCTCATAAGCAAAGAAGAAAAGCATGCAAACGCAAAAAGCCTCCTTGGAGTACTTTCACTTGGCATATTCAAGGGAAACAGAATTACCCTTACAGCGAGCGGTGTGGATGAAGAAGCTGCAGTCGATGCTCTCTCTTCTCTGCTCAGTTCGGACTTCACCGAAGAGGCTCTGGCCGAATCCGTCAGGAGTTTTGCCTGATCGTTCGCGGCTGTTTTCGAACTGCCACACCCCCGGTAAAGCCGGGTGCTCCGAGTTTCCATATCCCGAAAGCAGATTTTTCTGCTTTCGGGATATTTTGTTATCCGGAGACAGATTCGGTTTTCTTCCTGGTATTTTTCTGATATAATCCATAAAAAGCGATCAGGGAGGCAGAAATGGTCAACAGCGAATATAAAAAGCTGGGTAACAGCCCTTCAGTCATACGGGATCTGTTTGCATACGGATTGGAGCAGAAAAAGAAACTCGGAGCGGAGAATGTTTTTGATTATTCCCTCGGAAATCCGAGCATTCCGGCTCCGAAAGAGGTGAACGAGACAATAAAGGAGATACTCGATAGGGAGGATCCCGTTAAGGTGCATGGATACTCCTCCGCAGCCGGCTTCGACGAAGCCAGAGAAGCTGTAGCCGCGGATCTCAGCAGCAGGTTCGGACTCGATGTGAAAGCGAAGGAGATCTTTATGACATGCGGCGCGGCGCCGGCGCTGATCTCTGTCATTAAGGCGCTGTGCATCGGACATGAAAGCGAAATCATGGTCATCGCACCCTTCTTCCCCGAGTACAGGCCTTTCATTGAATCCAACGGGGCAAAGTGCGTTATCGTGCCTCCGGACATGAAGGATTTCGGGATAAACCTTGACGGGGTTGAAAAGCTTGTTTCAGAGAAAACGCAGGGGATAATAGTCAATTCACCAAACAATCCTTCCGGAGCGGTCTATTCGCGAGAAGTACTGGAAGCGCTCGCCGGAATGCTGAAAAGAAAAAGCACGGAATTCGGCCATCCCATCTATATCATAGCAGACGAGCCGTACAGGGAGCTTGTATATGACGGTGCTGAAGTGCCTTTCATCCCGGCGATTTATAACAATACCGTGGTCTGTTATTCCTATTCCAAGTCACTTTCTCTGCCCGGAGAACGAATAGGCTATGTATATGTCCCATCTTTTGCAGAGGACAGTGAGGATGTGTATTACGCTGTTGCCGGCGCCGCGAGGATCATGGGGCATGTCTGCCCGCCGACACTGATCCAGAAGGTGATAGCCGGATGCGCGGATAAAAGGCCGGATCTGAGAGCTTATGATGAGAACAGAAAGCTGCTGTATGAAGGCCTTTGCGGGATGGGTTATGAATGTGTGAAGCCCGAAGGTGCGTTCTATCTCTTTGTAAAGGCTCCGAACGGCAACGCAGAAGAGTTTTCGGAAAAAGCAAAACTCGAGCATAATCTGCTCGTTGTTCCCGCGACGGGGTTCGGCTGCCCGGGATATCTCCGGCTGAGCTACTGTGTCTCAAAGCAGACGATCATCAACAGTCTTCCGGCTTTCAGGGCACTGATCAATGAGATTTCGGACTGAGAACTATTTTGCCGGAAAAACGGAATACCCGGCTTTATCATTCACAAAAAACTGTTTAATACAGTGCCCGGATGAGTATAATGGATAATGAAAGAGCATAAGATGATCATCGGATATGATTTTAGGAAGGAGAGAATAGAATGACGACCGGAATCTACTATATACTTACGATCGGACTGCTGATCATGAGCCTGATCATTTCCGCACATGTAAAATCCCAGTTCAAAAAATACTCGTCTGTCCCCGCTCCTCTTACGGGACGGCAGGCGGCGGAGAAAATTCTGCATGCCAACGGAATATACGATGTGGCTGTAACGGGCATCAGAGGGATACTCACCGATAATTACAGCCCCAGGAACAAGACTCTGAACCTGTCGGAAAATGTCATCGATACCGCTTCGGTAGCGGCAGTAGCAATAGCTGCCCATGAGAGCGGGCATGCGATCCAGCATGCGGAGGGCTATGTGCCGCTGAATATCCGAAAAACACTTGTTCCCGCTGCTAATATCTGCTCCCGGTTTTCCTATATTTTTGTGATCGCCGGATTGATCCTGCAGCAGTACGGTACCAGGTTCGGTCTCCTGATAGACATCGGAGTCATTATGTTTGCAGTAGTCGTGCTGGTTCACCTGGTCACCTTGCCGGTAGAAGTGAACGCCTCGAGAAGAGCGCTTGCCAATATGGAATCGCTCGGACTGGTTTCAGCAGATTCGGAGGGTCTTTCAAAAAAGCTTCTGAATGCTGCTGCTATGACCTATTTTGTGGCGCTCGCGTCCGTGATGGTGCAGTTTCTGCGCCTGCTCAGCCTTGCCAGAAACAGAAACTGAAAACAGTTCAAAAAACAGGGGGATGCTTCACCGGGAGCATCCCCCTGTTTTTCAACGATCCGATTTCAGAAAAAACTCCGGGGGAAAGATCAACTGTCCGTTTTATCGGACAGTTGATCGGGTATGATCCAATCATAGGAGGCCGCGGAAGAGAAGCGGACCTGAAGAGAGATGAATCATGAACGGAGGTATGGATCATGGAAAGCGCGCTTTTAGTTATGGTGGTAATGGATTTTGTGCCGATTGTGATCGGACTGGTCAGCGCGGCGGTGCGTTCCGGCCTTGAGCGGGAACCGAAAAATGCCGGAGTGAAGGAAACACATGTTTGAGACGGATGAGGAAAGGAAGATGGAAATGAGAGGTTATTATACGAATGCCGGTTTTTTCGGACTTGTAAACGGGATCTATATCCTCTTTGCCAGCGAATCGGATTATTACGACTCGGTTTCGGACGACTGAGGTCCGGATAGAACACGGAAACGAAGGGACCCGGGGTACAGCGCTCTTTCAAATGCGCCGTATCCCGAGTCCTGCTCTGCCGTTTTTCTCAGAGACTGCAGAAAGCGGCTGCGGTCCTGGCCGCAAGAGCGGCGTTGTTGTATACCAGGCGGATATTGCTTGCAAGGCTGTCGCCGCCGGTGATGTCTTTCACCTTGGCGAGAAGGTAGGGCGTGGTCGCCTTGCCGTGGATACCCTCTTTCCGGGATTCGGCGATGGCGTCGTCGATGGCGCGGTTGATGACGTCATAGTCCATGGCATACTCCTCCGGGATCGGGTTGGTGACGAGCATGCCGCCCTTCATCCCCAGTTCACGCTGTGCCTTGAAGGCGGCGGCGAGCTCCTCGGGACTGTCGAGACGGTAATCCACGGAAAAGCCGCTCCTGCGGGTGTAAAACGCAGGGAGCTCTTTCGTGCCGTATCCGATCACCGGCACACCGTGGGTCTCGAGATATTCGAGTGTGAGCCCGAGATCGAGGATGGACTTGGCACCAGCGCAGATGACCATTACGGGAGTGCCTGCCAGCTCCTCCAGATCCGCGGAGATATCCATGGTGGTCTCGGCACCGCGGTGCACGCCTCCGATCCCGCCGGTGGCAAAGATCATTATCCCCGCCATGTGGGCAATGATCATGGTGGTGGTAACAGTGGTAGCGCCGTCCATGCGCTTGGCGACGATCACGGGCAGATCCCTGCGGGAGGCCTTGGTTACATTCGTCCCGGCCTTGCCGAGGTAGGTGATTTCGTCCGCGGTGAGACCGGCCTTCAGCCTTCCGCCGAGGATGGCGATGGTGGCGGGGACGGCGCCGTTCTCGCGCACGATCCGTTCCACATTCAGTGCTGTCTCCACATTCTGCGGATAGGGCATTCCATGGGAGATGATGGTGGATTCGAGGGCGACCACCGGTCTGCCGGCGGCAACGGCCTCGGCGACTTCGGGGTTGACGTCAAGGTAAGGGTTTGTCATGTTCTGGATATCCTTTCCGTTGGTTTATTTGAAATGAAAACGTTCCGTACGGACCGATCCCGCACGGAGGAGGATCTTTTCCGGCGTCAGGGAGGAGTTCACCGCGTCGGTGCTCTCCGCCGTAAGAGAAGCGGCCGCTGTGGCACGGCGCAGCGTATCTTCCAGACAGGCTCCGTCCATGCAGGAGCGGACAAGGGACGCCATGAAAGCATCACCGGCGCCGGTGGTGCTGTTTACCTCTACCGGGAAGGCGGGGGCATAGAACATCTCCGTCCTGCCCGCGGCAAGGGCGCCGCGCTTTCCAAGCGTGATGAAGAGCTGTTCCGTACCCGTGCCGAGGATCGCGCGGGCGGCAGAGACAAGGCTCTCACGGTCTTTGATTTCGATGCCCGAAAGAAGTTCCGCCTCTTTGATATTCGCTTTCAGTGTATGCAGCATTCCGGTGAGGCCTTTCAGTTTCTCGGCCTTTCTTACGGAAACAGGATCTACAAAGAGGGAGGGACCGAAGTGTTCCGCCAACCACGAGAGAGACTCCACGGGGATGTTGGTATCCGCCGCAATGGCTTTCGCACCGCGAAGGAGATCAGCATGGGCGGAGAGATAATCGGGGGTGACACTGTCACAAAGGGCCATATCGGACACCGCCATCAGCATGTCCCCGTCGGCATCGTTCATGTATAAGTACACAGGGGTGCTGCCGCCTTTCACTTTCAGAGCTTTGCTAATATCGATATTCAGTTCAGCGCAGGAAGCCTCGATCCTATATGCGTGCATATCCTCACCGAAAGCGGTGAGAAAACACACATCCGCACCCATGAGGCTGAGATCATGGGCGATGTTTCTGCCGACGCCCCCAAGCCCCATACAGACTTTTCCGGGGTTGGAGTCTCCGGAGATCATGGGGAGAAAGGGCCTTCCGCCTATATCGATATTGATTCCGCCGACTACGACGGCATAGTTATCCGCATGCATAAACCAATCCTCCGCTTTTGGCATTATAGCGGAAAACGGCGGTTCACACAAGTGCCTTCCAAGAGCGAGCCCGGCGTACAGCTGTGGATTCGGCATCCTGTTTCACCTACAGGAAGAAGTTCTGCGGGAAGGATTTCGAGGAGTGTCCGGTCTACGACGCCTTCGTCCGGCATATGTGAATGAAAGAAGCACCGAGCCAATTATAGCTCGGTGCTTTCTTTCGGTTGAACGATACACCATTTTTGGAGTATCGTTCAAGCAGAGGATTACGTCGTAATCGTCCTTAGGCATTTTCTACAACCTCGATGCTGACTATCTCACTTTCCCATAGGCCGAATATACCATCCTTTGTTTCAATATCAACCATAGGCTCAGTGTTGCCCATTTCATCTATATCCATAATAGCAATTACAGTACCTTGAAACATTTTCCCGTCGTCTGTAACAATTTTTACATTGTCTTTATATTCATAATCCCAAATATTCATAACACAATCTCCTTTGGTTTTACAGGATAAATATGAGAGCCGTTTTTATCATGAATGATAGCAACTCTATCCGTCATGTGGTACCCACCATCCCAATAACAATATCCTACTGCCTTGCCTGTTGATACAAATTCTTGATTTAGTATTGCTCCATTTTTCCCAAATTGAGGATCTCCAAGTCCAGAGTATCTATATATTATTTTCTGAGCTTCCTTTTCTGAAATTGTCAAGAAGCTCTGATGGCGTTTTCTGTCCTCTGTTGTATTAGCAAACTGTACTTTCCCTTGAGAATGTTGTAAATACTTCTGATGTTTTAATTCAAGACTATACTCGCCTGTTTTGATTTTTCTAAGGATTTCTTTCCTCGCCTCAGGATATCTGGTAGCCTGCTTCTCCCACTTTTCGAGCTTTTGCGTTGAACGATACACCATTTTTGGAGTATCGTTCAAGTATACATCAGAAGTTGCTTGCACAGATTGAAACGCTTGCAGAAAAAGCCAAAGAGCTTTATGCAGAAATCGACGCAGAACAAAAGAAGCTTTCTAAAAAAGATACATGGAATAGCACAATCAGAGGCAACGCTCGCGATGCCATAAAGAGTACATGGCTTGACAAATTATCTCCAGACCAAATCCGAAAGATATTTTATGAGGAATATTTTGGCGGTGAGTTAATACTGTCTGACGCAGAGCGCGACTATGCAAACAGAATTTTAAATGGCGAAATCCTGCCATCTAATAGTTCTCGTTACTCAGGCAAAAGTTCATGGGTAGACCTTTTGTCCACCGAAAGACTGGACAGTATCTTTGGCAACGGATATAATGGTTATTATAGCGGACGTAAACTAACTGAGGAGGAAATACGGCGTGGAAAAGAATTACTTGGTAAACGACAAGGAGCAAGAAAGCAGTCTTCAAACAACGTCTCGGATAGCGAAATACAGGCACGCCAAGAGAACGCCAGAAATGGACAAGCTCGCGGAAATGACACGCGTCTATCCAGCTCGGAACTTGGATACGCCTCAGACGAAGAACAAGTAGAAACCGTTGAAAAGCTAAAGCGCGTTCATCAGCTAAAGAAAGGCAAAAGCCAAGCCGCAAAAAACGTTAGGAACGCCAACAAGAATGGCAGGTTGTGGTTAAATAAAAATGGCAGACTTGCCAGAACTGAGTCAGCGTATGTCCCTGTAGAGAACTATACTCGTAGTGAGGCCAATGCAGTTACGAGATTGTTTAGGCTTTCTGGAGTAGATGCGGTATATCTTTACGACGAAGAAATCTTTTATTCGGAAAACAATTCTGGTGGATTGAACGACGGATTAACTGTTCCATTTGCGGACGGAAGGTTGAACGATACACCATTTTTGGAGTATCGTTCAAGTATTACATTTTGTGTCTATCCCGATAACACATACAAAATACAGCTTTTTACATAATTCTTTTCTTATTCTGTTTGCGATTATATCATTATATGGCAGTTAATACCAACGGTATTCTCCTGATAATCCGCTTCACCGGTGACAAAGAAGATAATGCGGTATTCTGTCATAGTCCCATAAAATGTACAATGCACCCCTTTTGACAGGCCGGAAACGGTCTGTCTTTTTCGTCCCCCGACAAAGCCGTATCCCTGCGTAAAAAACAGAATCAGAGCCCAAGGAACCGGGTCTGATTCTGAGACGACGAGCGACGGAGTGATAAAGCCCTGCCGTCTGCGGCGGGGCGGATGATACGGAATCCGCGAGGAGGACGACGGGGTGGGTCGTATCGGAAGGCTGCCGTGATACGATGGAGAAAAGGAGTGTATCTGTATGGCTTTTGCGACTATGACGGGGTTTGCCGGAAAGAAAAGGGGAAAGGTCAACCACCAGCGGGTCACGATCAACGGCATCGACTTCGACTCCATCGCCGAGGCCGACCGCTACAGGATCCTGCGGGTGATGGAGATGCTTTGACAAAGAAGGCATGTGCACGATTGCGCAGCAAGGGAATGCCGTGTTATACTCAGACAGTCAAAGACCGGAGGAGAATCAGAATGAGCGAACAACTGCAGGAAAACAAGATGGGTGTGATGCCGGTAGGCAGACTCCTGCTCACGATGAGCGCTCCGCTCGTCGCGTCCATGCTGTTCCAGGCATTTTATAATATAGTCGACAGCATGTTTGTGGCAAGGCTCGGCCAGGATGCGATGAATTCCGTGAGCCTTGCCTTTCCGGTACAAAATATGGAAATCGCGTTTTCCGCAGGCACAGGCGTCGGCATAAATGCGTTTCTTTCCCGCTCGCTGGGAGCAAAGGATTACGACAGGGTCAACCGCATCACCAACACGGGGATCTTCCTTTACATCGTCACGGCGCTGGTCTTTGCAGTGATCGGGCTGCTGGGGGCCGGGGCATATTACCGGTTCCAGACGGAGAACGAAGCGATCATCCGCTACGGCACCGCCTACGTCCGTATTATTACGGGCATGTCTTTCGCCCTGTTTGCCCAGATGTGCTCGGAACGCCTGCTTCAGGCCACCGGCCGGACAAATCTCGCGATGATCCCGCAGATCACCGGTGCCCTTATCAACATGGTGCTCGATCCCATCCTTATTTTCGGCCTGCTGGGTTTCCCGAGGATGGAGGTCGCCGGTGCGGCCGCTGCAACGATCATAGGCCAGAGCATAGCGGCCGTGATCGGGTTTGTTCTGAATGTGCGCCGGAATCCGGAGATCCGGATCACGGGAAAACTCATACGCTTCGACCGAAAAATCTCCGCAGGCATATACAAGGTGGGAGTACCGTCCATCATCGTGCAGTTAGGCGGCTCGATCATGAACTTCTTCCTGAACAAGATCCTGATCGGCTTCTCCGAGGCGGCAACGGCGGCGCTCGGTGCCTATTACAAGATACAGAGCTTCATCTTTATGCCGGTGATCGGCATGAACAACGCGCTTGTCCCCATACTGTCCTATAATCTCGGCGCCGGCAGGAGAGACCGCGTAAGGCAGTCGGCCAGGATCGCGGTCCTCGCGGCCATGGGCATTATGGTGATCGGCACGCTGCTGTTTGAACTCATTCCGCAGACCCTTCTGGGACTCTTCACTCCTTCGGAGGAACTGCTTCGGGTAGGCACAACGGCCTTCCGCATTATCGCGATCCATTTTGTCGCGGCAGCTTTCAGCATCGTGAGCGGCTCGATCAACCAGGCCCTCGGAAAACCCTTCTACTCGCTGATCACCGCTCTCGGCCGGTCGCTCTTCTTTCTGCTTCCGTCGGCTTATCTGCTTTCACTTACGGGAGTACTGGAAAATGTCTGGTATTCTTTCCTCATCGGCGAGGTGGCGTCCATCGTACTGTGTATCTTCTTCCTCCGCAAGGCATATAAAGATGTCGGACTTGCCTGATTATATAAACTCCACAAAAAATAGAGTTTAAATGAGCCAAATTTCTACTTGACTTTATATAAACTCTTGCTATAATTGAATTACAATAAATCATAGCTAAAGGAGAGTTTATATGAGAACAATAATCAACGGGAAAGTATACGATACTTCAACAGCGGTCGGTCTGGCACACTGGAGCAACAACAAGAGCTTCCGTGATCCGGAGTCCAAGGAGGAGACCCTTTTCATCAAACGTACGGGCGAGTTCTTCCTGTGGGGTGAAGGCGGCTCTGAGAGCAGTTATGCCGAGCGCGTCGGCAAGGGATGGAAAGGCAGCGCAAAAGTATTCCCGCTCACTTATGAAGAGGCTGAGGAATGGGCCAGAGAGCATCTTTCAAAGGAAGACTATGATCTTATTTTCAACGTGCCCGAAAACGATGAGAAGAAGACTGTCTCTTACAGCCTGAGCGTTTCTGCGATTAACAAACTCAAGCAGAAGGCAAGGATCGGAGGCGTCAGTGTTTCCGAACTTCTCGAGAAACTGGTCGCCAGCATGGGAGACGAGGACTGATAAACGCTGTTCTCTGACGGCTGCATATACAAAAAGACACACAGCTTCTTTCGGAGCGGTGTGTCTTCTGTTATCTGAGGCGTTCAGTATTTTTTCTCGGGCCAGGGGACCGGTTTTCCGTTCACGATGAGAAAACTCTCTTTTGCCAGCTGAGCGAGCGGCGTATCGGACAGAGAATCGGAGTAAAAGCGGTCTATCTGTGTGTCTCCGTAAACGCGTCTGAATTCCTCCACCTTTTGCTGCCCCTTGCAGTTTCCGGCAAGCAGTTTCCCAGTGGAAGGATCCATCCGGGTAGCTATCAGGTTTTTTATCCCAAGCCTGCGGCAGGCGGGACCTACGATCTGCTCGGCGGAAGCACTGATGACAAGGTCATCCTCCTGCTGCGCTTCGAAGTACCAGGGAAGGATGCCGTCTATATGCTCGTCCCAGTACTGTTCTATAAGCGAAAGATCCTCAAGTCCCGCGAAATAGGACATGAACAGGCTCTTAGCTCTGTCCCGGTCGCCGATGTGCAGAAAATAGAGAAAAGCTCCCGCGGCAACTTTCGGAAGATAACGCAGCAGAGCCGGCTTTTTCCGCATTGCGTAGCGGAAGAAGCCGAAAGTGGAATCCACGCGATATATCGTTTTGTCAAAATCGAAAACATTCATGCTGCAAGTATAATCGAAAGCAGCAGTACAATCAAGCCTTCTCCCAAACGGACAGCAGTCCGTTCATCCATTCCGACACATCCATTCCGTATACGGGATCCAGGTGTTCCGGGCTGAACACTTCATCGACCGTTCCGTATGCGGCGGTCCTGCCTTTGTCAAGGAGCACGGCATGTGTCCCGTATGCTTTGGCGATGGAAAGATCATGGACCACGGATATGACTGCCCGGCCGGGTTCTTTCAGCCAGTTACGGATGAGGGCGAAGATCTGTTTCTGATAGATCAGGTCGAGATGGTTCGTAGGCTCGTCCAGAAGCAGAAGTCTTGGCTCCTGGGCAAACACCTGAGCAAGAAATGTCCGCTGCAGTTCGCCGCCGGAGAGCGTGAGCACGGACTGGTCCCGCTGCCTTTCCATACCCGTTACCGACAGGGCATATTCAACGGCTTCATCGTCACGGAGATCCTTTTTCGAAAACAATCCGGTGCTGTGAGAATATCTGCCCAGCCGCACGACTTCCTCAACGGAGAAGGAGTAGCCGACATAGTGGTTCTGCGAGAGCACGCCAATTGCACGGGCTCTCTCGGCGCTGCGCATCTTTTTAAGATCACTGCCCTCAAGAAGAAGCTCTCCTGTGCAGGGTATACTGCAGGCAATGGCGCCGAGAGCGGTGGATTTCCCTGCTCCGTTCGGGCCGGCCATCATCAGCCACTGACCTTCATTCACACTTATGGAGAAAGAATCAAGCACCGTGGTTTTCCCGTAACGAACCGTGATATCCCGTACTTCAAGCATACGCTCACCTCCTCCTCGAATGATAGAAGATGATGACGAACACCACCGAGCCCACTATGCTTGTGACCACACCGATGGGAAGCTCTATGGGGTCGAGCAGCACACGCGCCGTAAGATCGGAGAGCATGAGAAAAACAGCTCCGCCGAACATGGATGCGGGAAGGAGCTTCCGGTGATTGGGCCCGACGATGAGCCGCACCATGTGCGGGGTAACGAGCCCGACGAAAGCGATGGTGCCGCCTATGGATACGCACACGCCTATCAGGACGGAGACTGTGATCAGCACGGTGAGCTTGGTCTTTTTGATATCCACGCCTATGCTTCCGGCATTTTCCTCTCCCACGGCAAAGGCATTGAGCTCCCGGCAGAGGCTCAGAAGTATGATGCTTCCGATGGCGAGAGCGCCGGACAGCACGGCCGCATTGGTCATGGTGGAACTCTGCAGGCTGCCCATGGTCCAGAAGGTGATGCTGCGGATCTTTTCGGAGGAGAAGGTGATGATGATGTTCATCACGCTCGATACAAACATTGAGAATATCACACCCACGAGGATGATCGTGTTTGTGGAAAGCGATCCGTCGAGCCGGTAGGCAAGCCCGAGGATGAGCAGCAGAGAGCCGAATGCGAACAGCACGGCCATCACCATGGTCCCCGCAAACGGCAGAGCAGGAAATGATATTCCGAAGGCAATCGCGATTACCGCGCCGAGAGATGCTCCGGAAGAAACACCCAGCGTGGAACCGTCCGCCAGCGGGTTTTTGAGCAGACCCTGCATGGCTGCCCCTGCGAGGGAAAGAGCGGCACCTGTCAGCGCCACGCAGATCACACGCGGAATGCGCACAGTCAGAATGATCGAGCTGTATGTGCCGCTCTCCTGCGGCAGTCCCTTAAGCGCGGCGAGAATCACCCTGACAGTTGTGACCAGCGGTATGTTCACGCTCCCTGCGCAGACGCAGAGGCAGAACACCGCGGCTGTGACCGCGGCGAACACAAGATATTCAGCTGGGTTGAATCTTTCCAGTTTTCTGCCCATAGTTTTTTCTGAATAAACGTATGAGGGAACGGAAAGGTTCCCTCATACGTTTATTGTTGATCAATTTCAGGCTGCGGCGTCAAGCGCGTTCTGCGCGGCTACGAAATCGTTGAGCATAACGGTTCCGTCGGCAAGACGCGGACCGGGCCTGGTGAGCTCATTGTCCTGAAGGTTGAGAATGGAGCCGTTTTTGACAGCCGTGATATTTTCCCAGCCGGGTCTGGAGAGAATCTCCTCAACGGGAGTCGGGCCCTCGCCGTAGTACATGCTTATTGTAACGATAAAATCGGGGTTGCGTTCAAGGACCTGCTCCTCGGAGATCTCGGCCCATCCGTCCACGTCACCGAAGCAGTTCTTCAGTCCGACGAGCGAGGCGACCTCATCCATGAAGGTGCCCTTGCCGGCGGTCCAAAGGCCCCACTGCAGCGGGGAGACTTCAAAATAGACGGTCTGCTCGCCGTCTCCGGCGGGCTTTGCGCTGATGTCGTCGAATACCTTCTTCATGCTCTTCACGATCAGATCTGCTGCCTTGGTCTTCCCGGTCAGAGTACCGATCAGACTGATCGATTCATACACGCCGCTGATATCCGCCGCAAGAGTCACGGCCACAGGAATGCCTGCCTCCTCAAGCTTGCTTACATCCTCGGGGGACTGATCCATGCTGTTCATTATTACAAGATCGGGCTCCAGAGCAATGATCTGCTCCACGTTTGTCTGGAATCCCGAATTGACCACGGGCACATCCGCCGCTTCGGCAGGCCAGTCGCAGTATTCGCCTTTTCCGACAACTGCGTCGCCTGCACCTAAGGCATAAAGAATCTCACATTCCGCTGCGGTAAGGACTACAATTTTCGATGCAGGAGCCGCCAGGGAGACTTCTCTGCCCATCATGTCCGTAACAGTCAGCGGGCCCTTTGAGGAGTTTGTTCCGCACCCGGTAAAGAGCGTGAGCATAAGTGCTGCCAGGATGATAACTGAGATGAGTTTTTTTCTTTCTTTCATTTTTTTCTCCTTCTTTTTGACGGACGAAAAAACCGCGCAGTCACACAAGACGGCACGGTTCCGACATCCATCTTCGACTACAGTGACAGTATAGTCCGGGTACAACTCTCAGCGTATCTGACTTATCCTGCCCGGCAGGCATCACAGTGGCCGTCCCGTGGGGATTTACACCCCGTTCCGCTGCCGGTCCCAAAGGAAGACCGGGCGTTTTGCCCCGTGTATTCACTTGCCTAATAAGAATAGCAGTGAGCAGAACTAAAATCAAGAAAAAAAGATGCTGAAGACCTGCGTGATACCGTCAGAATTCGATGCATCCCGGCGCGACGTCCGGGTCATGGCTGCAGAGCACCGCAGTGCATCCGGGATCTGCCGCCATCTCTGCGATCCAGTTGAGGGACCTGAGCTGCAGTTCCCGGTCAAAGCCGAAGCCGGGAGTAATGCCTTCCTGCCAGTTCCGGGGAGAATAGGCCGCATCGGCGGTCAGCAGCACAAAGCGCTTTCCGTTCCGGAGCAGTACAGCCGCCTGACCGTCTGTGTGTCCGGGGACGTTCACCATCAGTACGGACTCATCTCCCAGCACGTCAAAGGCCCAGCGGTTGGGTCCGAGCGGTGAGCCGCGGTAGTATACCCGTTCAAAAGGCTGGTCCAGCCAGAGGCTCTGCGGCTGACGGGCCTTGTACACGGTGCGGCAGGACCAGAAGTATTCATCCTCCGGCAATATGATGTGTTTTGCCCTGTTCACATGTCTGAGTCCCGCCGCATGATCCGCATCCAGATGGGTAAGCAGAACATAGTCCAGGTCTTCCGGAGCAATATCCATAGCTGCCAGTTGCTCATGTATAGCCATGCCCTCGGGCAGCCACGGATGGAAAAGAGCCGCCAGATGGGCGGGCAGGACCTCTTTTACAGCCTTCTGATCGTCCACACCGGCAGGACTTATATCCCGACACCAGCCCGTATCCACAAGGATAAGCCCCTTCGGGTGTTCTATCAGATAACAGCACACCGGAAGGAGAAGTCTGTCCTTATCCGCTGCAGCAAGCTGCCTTGCCGTGTTCTTCAGGTTTATACCATTGCCGAAGGGGACCGATTCTGAAACACGGATGCAGCCGCAGTGAAAAATGTGTATTTTCATAGCTTCGGTCCGATCATCCGGCCTGCATGAGGCCCATTGCCAGAGTCTGTTCCGCATGCGCATTCAGGGCGGCTCTGAAAGCTGCATCTGTGCTGCTGACAGACTCCGGGGACTGTGAAAAGGAAGCCACAGCCGATGAGACAGAGCTTTCAAACAGATCACAGAACATATTGTAAAGCTCCTCATAGGAGCAGCCGCTCTCTATCTTCCCGGAAATCATGCCGCTTACAAGACTGATCGGCAGTACGGTCTTGAGTACACAGATAATGATCAGATAAGCCAGATGCATACGATGGTATTTCTTTTTTGAGGGTGGGGGTATTATTCCGAGTTTCACATAATTGTTCACCATCGAGGCGGTTATGCCTTTGCTGTCGAATCCGGGATAATCCGCAAAATATCTGGTGATCAGTGAGAGGACCTGATCCATGTATATCTCGAGATCCGGCAGTTCTTTCCAGCGCGGGAGGTGTATTTTAGCCATGCTTTCCGCCGGCTCCATGACCATGTTTGCATTCTCGTTTTCCATGTTTTTCCTCCGAAATCCATGCTTTATTCATTCTAACATTTGGTATAGGCAATTACAACAGATAATTTAAACATCCCTATTGACAATTTTTTAAAAATAGATTATCTTGTTTTTATTACCAGATGTAATAATATAAAAACACAGCAAAAATGAAGCTGGCAAATAACAGATATGCGGGCAGAGTTCCGCAGAAAGGATGGAAAACGATGATCAATGCAGCGGGAGTAATTGCACTTACGGCGGGAAGCGCCGCCTTTGCCGGAGCGGCATACTCCGCCGCTTCCTATACCATAACCAAGACGCTTATGGACATCGCGCTGGACCACGAGCCGCCGAAGATCCTTACGGCTCTGAAGAGCAGGATATCCAGGTCCAGAAAGGCGAGTGACTTCACCATTGCCAGAAGCAAGGCAGAGGAGGAGATAAACGCGAGAGAGCATCAGCTGATAAAGATAACGGCCGCTGACGGCACCGAGCTGAGCGGGCATCTGTTTACCGTTTCGCAGCCGAAGCGTATGATTATTGCTTTCCACGGCTGGAGAGCGAGATGGGGAAGAGACTTCGGCATGATCTGCCATTTCTGGGAAAGCGAAGGCTCAAGTATGCTGCTTGTGGAGCAGAGAGGACAGAACGAGAGCCGCTGCAGACATATGGGCTTCGGACTCACCGAGCGCTTTGACTGCATTGACTGGGCAAAGTGGGCAGCGGAAAATTTCCCCGGTGTCCCCATTTACCTCGCGGGCATCTCCATGGGAGGCACTACCGTGCTCATGGCGGCGGACCTCGATCTTCCCGGACAGGTACACGGGATAATGGCGGACTGCGCCTTTACTTCTCCCGACGGTATATGGCGCCATGTGGTGCATGACAATCTGCATCTTCCGTATAATCTCCGCAGCAGGGTGGCGGATCTGATCTGCCGCAGCAAGATCGGCTACGGTTCAAAACAGTTTTCCACGCTGAGCTCACTTGCGCACGCAAAAGTGCCCGTTCTGCTCATCCACGGCGAGGACGATCATTTCGTCCCGGTGAGCATGTGCTATGAGAATTACAAAGCCTGCACCATGCCCGTAAAACTCCTCACCGTTTCCGGTGCGGACCACGGCATGAGCTACTATGTGAACAGAGCGGATTATGAAAGAATGATGAGAGGATTCTGGGCAGATAACGACTGAAGGATTATCGGATACACAATGAAACAAGAGCCGGCAGGCTGATGTCAGACTCGATCAGGAGAATCCGGTTTTCCGGAATCCTATGAGAAAAAAGAGCGCTTCTTCACAGGGAAGAAGCGCTTTACGTTTTTCCAAGGCTGAATCAGTGGTCGGATTTGAGTCCTGCTCCGCACATGGTGATCAGGCAGTCAGGCGTCGGGCCGTATTTCTCGCAGTATGCGAGATACGCCGCGTAGTTGGCCGCCGTGGTATGTTCGCAATAGACCCCTTTTAACGCCAGCGCATTTCGGGCCTCGAGGATCCTTGCCTCCGGAGCGTGAATGAAACGGATTCCGTATTTATAGACATATTCCAGAATCTCTCTGCCGCGCATGGGCTTTCCGATGGCGATCCCCTCCGCAATGGTCGGCTTCGGAGAAATATCCGCCGGCTCCGTCAGACCCTGTGCTGCGGCACGGAGGAGGGGATCGCATGTCTCGGTCTGAAGAGCGATGATCTGCGGCATCTTTTCAATACAGCCGGATTCGAGCAGATGCTCCAGTCCGTATATCACGCCCAGAAACAGCGTTCCGTTCCCGACGGGGATGATGATATTCTCCGGAATGCGGTGCAGCTGTTCATAAACCTCGTAGATATAGGTCTTTGTTCCTTCATAGAAGAAAGGATTATAGACATGGTTTGCATAATAGACACCCTGACGTTCCACCTTCTCCCGGCAGACATCCGCACAATGGTCGCGGCTTCCGGGAACGATGGTACATGTTGCTCCGTGAGCCCGGATCATGTCGATCTTTTTGGGACTGGTGCCATCCTTTACGAAGATCTCGCATTTGATCCCTGCTCGGGCACAGTATGCCGCGACAGAGTTGCCCGCATTGCCGCTGGAATCCTGTACAACGCTGTCCACGCCGATCGCCTTGCTGTGGGCGACCACCATTGCCGCGCCGCGATCCTTGAAAGAAAGGGTCGGCATGTAGTAATCCATCTTGAGCAGCACATTCTCATTCAGTCGGACGATGGGGGTCATGCCCTCGCCGAGCGTGATGCTGCGCCATGATATGTCATCGTCCAGAGCCATGAATGCCCGGTAGCGGAACATGCTCCACTCATTCCGATCGAGCTTTTCCGGGTCAAATCTCGGCGGCTTATAGTCCAGTTTCCAAAGCCCGCCGCAGTCACAATGCGCTTTGCGGGTGCTGATGATCTCGCGTTTTCCGCATGCAGAACAGATAAATTCCATTTCAGCCCTCCTCCGGCATTTCCGCTATCGCTTCAATCTCTAGCAATGCTCCATGATGGAGTTCTCCGGTCGGGATGACAACACGGGCAGGCTTATGCTCTCCGAAAAAATCCGCATATATCCTGTTTACTTCATCCCAAAGGCGGATATCGGGGATATATACACGGCACAATACCACCGCTTCCTTAACAAGGCCCGCAGCTGCAAGGATGCGATCCATATTCCGAAGCGCTGTCTTCGTCTGCTCCGCAATGCCGCCCGGGACAAGTCTGCCCGTATCATGATCGATCGGAAGCTGACCGGAAATATACAGTGTTCCGTGCGAAACGATACCGGGAGAATAGTGGCCGCCTTTCGAGGCGCTTCCGGAAATGATCCGCATAATCATACTCCTCCGTAGTCATCAGCATATTATTCATAATACCATGGAACCCGGTTTCTTGAAAGGGATTTTATTTCTTGATACGTAAGAAAAGCGCTCCGCCTCCGAAGAGGGCAGAGCGCTTTTTTTCAGCATTTATCAAATACTTTTCCTATCAAGACGATCCGGTATCTGATCAGCTCAGGGCTGCCGCAAAGTCCGAGGCGCTCTTGCCGGCGATGCGTCCGAATACGATGAAGTCGCATACGGCGTTGCCGCCGACACGGTTTCCGCCGTGGATCCCGCCGGTGGTCTCACCGGCTGCAAACAGACCGGGGATCACATTGCCGTTGGTATCGATCACTTCGGCATTGCTGTTGATCTTGATGCCGCCCATGGTGTGGTGGATGCCCGGGGCGATCTTGATCGCGTAGAAGGGAGCGGTGGACAGATCGTCGTCCATGCAGTTGTTTCGGCCCCACTCCTCATCGATGCCCTTGGAGACGGACTCGTTCCAGGTGTTCATGGTGTTGACGAAGTTCTGCACAGCCTCGCCCTGCAGACCCATGTTCCGGGCAAGCTCCTCATAGGTGTTGCCCTGGATGGTGTATCCGCCGTCGATGAAACGCTGGGAGAGGGCCAGATGATCCACCAGATTCTGGTCGAAGATGATGAAGCAGTATCCGTCCGGCTGCTTGAGCTCCGCCTGGGAGACCACGTCACGACCCGCCAGGTCGTTGACGAAACGTTTGCCCTCGGTATTGACTACGATCGCGCCAAGGCTTCGGAAGGACTCGGATACCAGGCTGCCGTCCGACTGGATGACCGTCGGGTGCAGCTGGATCTGCTCCATGTCGACCGTGTCAGGGCCGACGGCCTGGGCCATCATGATACCGTCTCCCTGAGCGCCGGAATGGTTGGTCGTCACGGCATTGGCAAGGCTGGGATCGTAGCTGGACATCAGCTCGAAGTTCGCGCCGAAGCCGCCGGTCGCAAGCACAACGGCTTTGGCATGGATCGTGTAGATGTGCTCCGCGTCTTCGGCCATAACGCCGACCGCCTGCCCGTTCTCCATCAGGATCTCGGTTGCCTTGGTGTTGACGCGCACATTGATGCCGAGCTTCTCGACCTGCGTCTTGAGCTTGGCTACCAGGTACTCGCCCACAGCTACGCCGCCTTCCGGCTGATGCAGGTACTTCCGGCCTTCGCAGCCGCCGGTGGCTTTGACGCCGGTAAACGTGGCGTCAACGGTCTTGAGCCATTCGATCGCCTCGGAGCTGTTTTCCGCCAGAGTCCGCACCAGCTCGGGGTTGGCCAGATAGTGGCCGAGTCGCAGCGTATCCTCCGTGAAGTTCTCGACCGTGCTGTCGTCCAGGCCGAGCTCTTTCTCAAGATTGGTGCCCGCGGCGTTCATGCCGCCCTCGGCGCGCAGACTGTTGCCGCCGACGAAGGGCATCTTCTCAAGCAGGATGACCTTTGCGCCCTGCTGTGTTGCAAGGACCGAAGCGGTGAGCCCGGCGCCGCCTGCGCCTACCACCACAATATCGCAGTCAAGCTCCATCGGGGTCTTTTCGACCGGCGCGGCCGCGGCGACCGCACGACGGAAACTATCGGGATTAAGACCGCCGGATTCCAGGGCGTCCACGATGGCAGCCTTAACGGCTTCGGAGGTCAGGGTGGCTCCGGCGACGGCATCCACCTCAATGCTCTGATTGATATAGACAGAGAGGGGTACGTTTTCCACGGCGACGGAACCGATGCCCTCGGTCTCTTCATGATTGAGGACGCGGATCTGATAGATCCTGTTGGCGTCGGCAACGACCTCCACTTCCACGTGGCCGTTCCTGCCCATGGCAGTGCCGGTGAGCGTCATCGCCTCGGCGGAGATGTTGGTATCACCGACCGTTTTTACCGTATGGCTCTGAATGATATTCACCACGAGGAAGATCAGGAGGATGATGCCGCAGCTGATACCGACGATATCGCTCCAGCGTTCTCTTCTCTTTTTCTTTTCTTGCTTATCCATGTGTCCCTCCATATATATCGAGTATATAAAACGGAAGTGCGCAGACGGGTTTGCTTCATCTGATTCTTAACAAATATAATATCTGATTCCGCCTGTTTTTTCATATAGAAGATGACAGCGTTTTTCGGCAGGTCACGTCAGAACGACAAAGGCTGTCCGGTGTTCCGCAATGAATGGAGCAGATGTCGAATGTTCTTGAAAAAAACCGCGCTTTTGGATAAACTGTATGTATAAAAAACTGGGAGACGTGCTGGTATGAAGATCGTATTTCTCGGAGCTGCCCATGAGGTGACCGGAAGCTGTACGTATATCGAAGTCGGGGATAAAAAGGGCATTGTCGACTACGGCATGGAGCAGGGCAAAAACTTTTATGAGAATGAAGGCCTGCCGGTTGCCCCTTCAGAGCTTGACTTTGCACTGCTGACCCATGCGCATATCGACCATAGCGGTCTCCTGCCCCTCCTGTATAAACAGGGCTTCCGCGGTTCGGTATATACCAGCGAGGCTACCGCTACGCTTGTGAACATCATGCTGAACGATTCGGCGAACATCCAGATGTCCACTGCCGAATACGACAGCAGAAAGGCAAAAAGAAGAGGCGATGCGGAAATCGAGCCGCTCTATGACCTTGAGGACGTGGCCGGGCTTATGAAGCTCGTCCGGCCCTGCCCGTACGGCACTCTCGTGCAGGTGAACGAAAGTGTTTCCATAAGGCTTACGGATGTGGGACACCTGCTGGGATCTGCTGCGATTGAGGTCTTCCTCAAAGAGGGCGATGAGACGAGGAGCATCTGCTTCAGCGGCGACCTCGGCAACAGCGGGCAGCCGATCCTCATCGATCCGAAATATGTCAGGCAGGCGGATTACCTTGTTATTGAGTCCACCTACGGCGACAGGAACCATGAAAAGGTGAAGACCGACTACGTGGCCGAACTTGCGTCAAGGATCCAGAAAGTGTTCGACAGAGGCGGCAATATCGTGATCCCGTCCTTTGCCGTGGGCCGCACGCAGGAGATCCTGTATTTCATCCGTGAACTGAAGGATCGCCGTCTTGTGAAGGGCCATGACGGTTTTCCCGTCTATCTCGACAGTCCCCTCGCCATAGAGGCTACAACAGTTTTTCTCCAGTGCGATCCGGCTTATCTCGATTCCGTGACGAGAGATATGATACACGACGGAATAAACCCGCTGGTGTTTCCCGGACTTGAGTTCACAGAGAGCCAGGAGGATTCCAGAAGGATAAACGAGGATCCGGTTCCGAAGGTGATCATTTCTGCGGCCGGCATGTGCGACGCGGGAAGGATCCGCCACCACCTCAAGCATAATCTCTGGCGCGCAGACAGCATGATCCTGTTCGTGGGCTATCAGGCGGCAGGTACGCTCGGTCGTCTGCTGGTGGACGGCGTCAGGAAGGTGAAGCTCTTCGGCGAAGACATCATCGTGAATGCCGAGATCGACACGCTGCCCGGAGTCAGCGGGCACGCCGACAAGGACGGACTGCTCCGCTGGGTGGACGGCTTCAGGGAAAAGCCGAAAACCGTATTTGTGAATCACGGAGACCCGGATGTGGTGGAGAGCTTCCGGAAGTGCCTGACCGAGACAAGGGATCTGGTGGCATGCGCTCCTTTCAGCGGTACCTCCTTTGACCTCATATCCGGAGAGTTCATCCGGATCACCGAGGGAAGACCGATAGCCGGAGCAGTTGAAACGCAGAAAAAAGATCAGCGTGCGGTCTCGGCTTATCAGGAGCTCGTCGCTGCGGCGGAGAGGCTGCTTAAGAAGTGCCGTGCCGCCGAAGGCCTTGCCAACAGCCTGCTGAAGAAGGTCACTGCGGAGATCGAAAAGCTTATCAATAAGCTCTGATCGGACACAAAGAAAGGAATTCAGGAGCATGGAAGATATAAAGATAATTGAACTGAAGGAGAGCGTTCTGGAAGACAACAACGCCGATGCCGAAAACCTGAGACAGGAGCTAAAGAGCAAAGGCACCTGCCTGCTCAATCTCATGTCATCCCCAGGCAGCGGCAAGACAAGCACGCTGCTGGCACTCAATAAGGCGTTTGACGGTCGTCTGCGCTGGGGTGTGATGGAGGCGGACATCGACAGCGACGTCGACGCGAGGACGATAAAGGAAGCCGGACTGCCCTCCGTTCAGCTCCACACGGGCGGTATGTGTCACCTTGACGCGGACATGACCCGTCAGGGCATTGCCGCGCTGGGAGAAAAAGACCTGGAGCTCATTGTGCTGGAGAACATAGGGAACCTTGTCTGCCCTGCAGAGTTCGACACAGGCGCGGCCATCAACATGACGATCCTCTCCGTTCCCGAGGGGGACGACAAGCCTGCAAAGTATCCGCTGATGTACGAGACCTGTGACATCCTCGCCGTCAACAAAATTGATGTGCTTCCCGTTTTTGACTTCAACAGGGAATACATGGAAAACTGTGCAAGAAAACTCAACCCGGACATAGACATATTCTATATCTCCGCGAAGACCGGAGAGGGAGTTCCGGAACTTGCGGAAGCAATTATAAAGAGAGTGAAGGAGTGGAACGGGACATGGGAGAAGTAAAGGTAATACAGGTTAATGAATCCATCTTCGCCGAAAATGACAGGCAGTCTCTGCTCGTAAGGCAGAAACTGACGGATCAGGGCACCCTGTTCCTCAACTTCATGTCCTCGCCCGGCAGCGGCAAGACCAGCACTCTCGTTGCCGTTATTAACCGGCTGAAGGAAAAATACAGCATTGCCGAAATGGACGTTGACATTGCCTCCACGCTTGATGCACAGCGCGTTGCAGACAGAACGGGCGTCCGCTCGATGCAGATCCATAACGGTGGACTATGCCATATAGACGCGGACATGACTTCCCGCGCTCTTGCCGAATTCGACACCGAAGGCCTTGACCTTCTCATTCTTGAAAACATAGGCAATCTTGTCTGCCCCGCCGAGTTCGACACGGGCGCCCACTGGAACATAACGATCCTTTCCGTTCCGGAGGGCGACGACAAGCCCCTGAAATACCCTCTGATGTATACTGTGAGCGACGTTGTCCTCATCAACAAGATCGACACCCTGCCGTATTTCGATTTCGATATCGAAAAGGCGAAGGAGAGGATTCTCAACCTCAATCCTCGGGCGATCTTCTTCCCGATGAGCGCAAAGACAGGCGAGGGAGTGGATGCTTTCTGCGACTGGACAGCATCGCAGATCGCCGCAGTGAAGGCGGGAAAGACGCGCTGAGGCACGTTTTGATTGACTTGAAGGCAAAAACATTATAAAATTATAATGTTGTGTACAGATCGAAAACAGATCCGTACAGCGTTGCATGGCAAAGAAACTATCTCAGGAGGTCGACCCCCATGAGCAAGCCCATAATGGTCACAGGCGACAGTACACTGGATCTTTCCCCGGAACTCTATGAGCGCTTCCATATAAAAACCGTTCCTCTCACGATAGGCCTGGGGGGCGAGAGCTATCAGGACGGCGTGAATTTTTCCACTCTGCAGATGTTCGAGCGCTACCATAAGGACGGCACCCTCCCCGAGACCGCTGCACCCAGCCTGCAGAGCTTCATCGATTTCTTCCAGTCCTATGTGGACGCAGGCTACGATGTGGTCCATGTTGATATAAGCTCAGAGCTTTCGAGCACATACAGCATCGCCAGACTTGCCGCCGAGGAGTTCGAGGGCGTTTATGTCGTGGACAGCAGGATGCTCTCCACGGGCGTGGGACTGCTCGCGATCGAGGGCGTGGAGTGTGCAGAGAGGGGAATGAGCGCGGCAGATATAGCAGCGCATCTTGAGTCTCTCACCGGAAAAGTCTCCACCAGCTTCGTGCTTGACACGCTCGAATTCATGTATAAGGGCGGCCGCTGCTCTGCCACCGCCGCTTTCGGAGCCAACCTCCTCAAGATTAAGCCGGGCCTTGAGATGAAGAACGGCAAACTCGATGTCTATAAAAAATACCGCGGAAACATGAACAATGTCTACCGCCAGTATATAAGTGAGCGGCTCGAGGGAAAGAAGATCCGTCCGGGCCATATCTTCCTCACCGAATCCGGCGAGATAGATGAAGGGCTGCTGGAGGAGCTCATGCAGCTGATTAAGGAGAAATCCGGCTGCAGAGAAGTGCACCATACGGTCGCTGGAGCGACGATCGCCTCCCACTGCGGGCCGAGATGCCTCGGTGTGCTCTTTATAGAAGAATAACTGCCTGTCCGCAGGAGACAGGATCATACCCGCGGCCGCATGATGCCGCGGGTAATACAATTTAAACGGAGGGACCGTTATGGAGAGATTCAGCAGCATGGAATACCGCAGGCCGGATTTTGCCGCCTGCCGGAAAAGGCTTGCACAGATCACGAAAAAGGTAAAGGCCGCCGGGTCATATGAGGACTACAGATCCGCCTATATTGAGACAGAAAAAGTCATAACGGAAGTCTTTACCATGTCTGCTCTCTGTGAGATCCGGAATACGATGGACAAGACTGACAGCTTCTATGAGGCCGAACAGAGGGTCATTTCCTCCGGAAACGCGAAAATGTCCCTCTCTCTGCAGAAACTCATGAAGGCGGCCGTCGCATCACCTTTCCGGAAACAGTTCGACGAGGAATTCGGGCCTCAACTCATGAAGAGCTTCGAAATGCAGCTGAAGCTCATCAGCTTCCGGATCATCCCGGACATGATCAAAGAGGACAGACTCTGCCAGAAGTATTCCAAGGACGCCGCGCTCTGCAAATGCGATTTCAGAGGGGAGGAATGCAATTTCTACGGTCTCCTCAAGCATATGGAGAGCACCGACAGATCCGAGCGCGCGGAGGCCTTCCGGGCATGGGCCGCTTTGTATGAGGGCGTCTCGGAAAAACTCGACAGGACCTATGACAAGCTTGTGGCGCTGAGAGTGCGCAAGGCGAAGAAACTCGGCTTTTCAAGCTTTATCGATTATATCTATCCCGAGCGCGGGCGCTTCGACTACACTGCTGCTGACGTTGAGCGCTTCCGGGCCAAGGTGCGGGAGGTCATCGTTCCGTTCTGCGCGGAACTCTATAAAGAACAGGCTGCACGCATCGGTGTCGATGACATGCACTGGTATGATGAGGCGCTGATCTTTCCCGAGGGAAATGCTGTGCCCGAGGGAAGCATGCCGGAACTCGTCGAGAAGGCCGGACGCATGTATTCGGAGATGTCCCCGGAGACAGGTGAGTTCTTCAGTTTTATGAGAGAATACGGACTTTTCGACCTTGAGACAAGACCGGGCAAGCATCTGGGCGGATACTGCACCTTCCTGCCGGATTACAAAGCACCGTTCATTTTCTCAAACTTTAACGGCACCTCAGCCGATGTGGATGTGCTCACCCATGAAGCCGGCCACGCTTTCGAAATCTTTACCGCCAGCAGGACGCTCCCGCTTTTAAACCAGATAAGCTCCACCAGCGAGATCAATGAGATCCACTCCATGTCCATGGAGCATTTCGCCTACCCGTGGATGGAGAGCTTTTTTGGAGAACAGGCGGATAAATACAGATTTGCACACCTGTGCAGTGCCGTCGAGACCATCCCTTACCTCGTGTGCGTGGACGAGTTCCAGCACCGCGTGTTTGAAAACCCGGGCATGTCTGCCGCCGACCGCCGCAAAGTGTGGAAGGAGATAGAACAGACCTATCTGCCGTGGAGAGACTATGACGGAAATGCGTTTCTCGCAAACGGCGGATTCTGGATGCAGAAGCAGCACATCTTCCTCTATCCGTTCTACTATGTGGACTATGCCCTCGCACAGATCTGTGCGTTTCAGTTTTTCCTCAGAATGAGAGAAGACAGAGAAGGCGCGTGGAAGGATTACCTGAAGCTCTGCAAAGCGGGAGGAAGCAAAGGATATTTTGAGCTCCTTGAATATGCCGGACTTGACAATCCCTTCGCCGAGGGTACCGTGGAAAAGGTGATGGCAGGCGTGAGAGAAGCGGTGGAGGAATTCAAAGCAAAGATCTGAACGGAAGACTCAAACAGTAAAGGAGAAATACCATGTGCGGGATAATAGGTTTCACAGGCGCTACTCAGGCTGCGCCTATCCTCCTGAGCGGATTGAAAAGACTGGAATACCGTGGCTATGACTCCGCCGGAATAGCCGTGCAGTGTGAGGAAGAGATCCGCATGCTCAAGGCTACCGGCAAGGTAGACACGCTCATCGAACGCTATGGACAGGACAGGCAGATGAACGGCATCTGCGGAATCGGACATACCAGATGGGCCACCCACGGTGCACCGAGCGACATAAACGCGCATCCGCATATGTCGATGGACGGACGTTTTGCCATAGTGCATAACGGCATAATAGAAAACTACGCTCAAATACGGAAAGAACTCACCGACGAGGGAGTAAAGTTCCTCAGCGAGACCGATACCGAGGTCATAGTACAGCTGCTGTCAAAGTATTATGACGGGGATTTCCGCAACACTGTTTTCAAAACTCTCTCAAGGCTGGAAGGATCCTATGCCGTAGGGATCATGTGCAGAGATTATCCGGGGGTGCTGTATACAGCGAGAGAGGCAAGCCCGCTGATAATCGGGCTCGGTGCAGGCGAGAACTTCTTTGCCTCCGACATCACCGCACTTGTAAGCCATACGAAGAACGTTATCGATCTGGATGACGGCGAGGTGGCGGAGATACTGGCGGACAGAGTCAGCATATTCGATCATGCGGGACGGACCGTTGAAAAGGCGGAAAGGCATATCACCTGGGACGTGGCAGCGGCGGAGAAAAACGGCTACGATCATTTCATGCTCAAGGAGATCATGGAGCAGCCCAACGCCCTGAAGGCCACCATCGATCCCAGAGTAAGGGAAGGCAGGATCGTGCTGGATGACCTTGATCTCGATATGAGCCGCTTTGACCGGATCATGATAACCGCCTGCGGATCCGCCTATCATGCGGGCTGTGTCGGCCGGAGCATAATAGAGACGCTCTGCCGCATCAACGTTGAGGCGGAAGTCGCAAGCGAACTGAGATACAGGGACTTCGTCATGGATGAGAAGACCCTGGTCATTGTGGTGAGCCAGTCGGGAGAGACGGCGGATACTATCGCGGCTCTCAGAGAATGCCGCGGACGCGGGGCCACCGTTCTTGCCATCGTGAACGTGGTGGGAAGCAGCATTGCAAAACTCGCCGACCATGTGATCTACACGTGGGCAGGTCCCGAGATCGCAGTTGCCACCACCAAAGGCTATACGACCCAGGTGGCCGTGCTCACTATGTTCGCCATCTGGGCTTCCGACAGGCTGGGGAGGATCACGCCGGAGGAGTATTCCGAAATGGTCGCCGCCCTGCGCAAGATACCGGAAAGAGCGCAGAGAACGCTGGACCTGAATGCAAGGGTCCGCCGACTCGCGAAGAAATACCATGACAGGGAATCACTGTTCTTCATCGGCAGAAATCTCGACTACTCAAGCTGCCTGGAGGGATCCCTGAAACTCAAGGAGATCTCCTATATACACTCCGAGGCATACGCCGCGGGAGAACTCAAGCACGGCACCATCGCCCTGATCGAGCCGGGAAGGCTGGTGGTGGCACTGTGCTGCTGCGAGAGGCTCTTCGACAAGACGGTCTCCAACATCCAGCAGGTGAAGGCCAGAGGCGCCAAGGTGCTGGCTGTTGCGCTGGAGAATAACCGCCGCATCTTCTCAGAGGCGGACGATGTGCTTCTCGTGCCGTCCACCCACAGGCTGCTCGTCCCGATAGTGGAGATAATACCCCTGCAGCTATTCGCCTATTTCGTAGCGCTCTGCAACGGCTGTGACATAGACAAACCCAAAAATCTTGCCAAATCCGTCACGGTGGAATAAAAGGAGAACAACTGACCAGATGAAGATAAAAGCAATTTTGGCAATACTCCTGTGCAAGGCCCTGAGGCTTGTCTCCCGCATCCTCCGCAGAGGCGGCACGGCCATGCCCGGACGCTGGGCACTGAAGATCTGCCCGGAGCTGCTCGGATACCTTGCCAAAGACGTCCGCTCGGTGGCTATAACCGGCACGAACGGAAAAACAAGCAGTGCCAGGATGATCGAGGAGGCCTACAGACAGGCAGGAAGAGACTGCCTTGCCAACCGCAGCGGAGCGAATCTCCTCAGCGGCATTACGACGGAATTTGTCATGAACTGCACGCTGAGCGGAAAAATGAAGAAGCACTATGCCGTGATCGAGTGTGATGAGGCTGCCTCCGGAAGCGTTTTCCGACAGCTGAAGCCGGAAGTGATCATCGTCACCAATGTTTTCCGCGATCAGCTTGATCGGTACGGGGAAGTGACCCATACCGTGGAGAATATAAAAAAGGGTATCCTCGGCGCGCCTGACGCCGTTGTCTGCCTCAACGCCGACTGTTCGCTCACGGCCTCTCTTGCAGAGGGAATATCGAACAAGGTCGTCTGGTACGGTATCGAACCCGGCGCGGTGCCGGAGCAGGAGAGCTCCGCGCTGAGTGATGCCGCCTTTTGCATTAAGTGCAAGACGAGATACGAATACGACTATGTGACCTATGGCCATCTCGGCGGCTTCCGCTGCCCGAACTGCGGCTATTCGAGGCACCAGACCGACTGCGCCGTGGAGTCTCTCATCGAGAGCGACCTGCTGGGAAGCACCGCCGTGATCCGCGGGATCGACGGAGCGGAGCGCAGAGTGCGGGTGAACCTTCCTGCGGTATATAACCTGTATAATGCTGCGGGGGTGTACGCCGCCTGCGCGGAAGCGGGCATACCTGCCGAAAAGACCGTGACCGCTCTCGGGTCCTTCAAATGCGGATTCGGACGCTATGAGCACTTTGAACTCGGGAAGGCCGGAACGACCATGATGCTCGTGAAGAATCCGGCGGGATGCAGCCGTGTGCTCGAATTCCTCGAGGGCACGGAGGGGCCGTTTTCCATAGCTGTCTGCCTGAACGACCGGGACGCGGACGGAACGGACATCTCATGGATCTGGGACGCGGATTTTGAGCGTCTGGAGAATATGAAGGACCGCATCGTCTCCGCAGCTGTCGGCGGAATACGGGCACGCGACATGGCGATGCGCCTCAAGTATGCCGGAGCGGATCCGGAACGCACGCAGGTGATACAGGACTATGAGAAGCTCACCGACTGGTGCGCCGACCAGGAGTGCCCGGTTTATATCCTGCCCACCTATACCGCCATGCTCGATCTGAGACATGTTGTCGTCAAGCGCTGCGGCGGAGCCGAATTCTGGGAGGGCTGATCATGGAACTGAAAATATGCCATATGTATCCCGACGTACTCAATCTCTACGGAGACACGGGAAATATCATCTGCATGAAAAAGCGCCTGCAGTGGCGCGGGATAGACGCCCTTGTCGAGACAAAGCCCATCGGCTCGAAACTCGAGCTTGCCGGTTTCGATCTGGTGTTCATCGGCGGCGGCCAGGATTTTGAGCAGGAGGTGCTGCTTGACGACCTCCACAGAGGCAAGACGGATGAACTCAGAGCAGCTGTTGAGGACGGGATCGTCCTTCTGGCAGTGTGCGGCGGGTATCAGATGCTGGGCTCCTATTACGAGACCTACGACGGCAAGCGCTGCGATTTTACCGGACTTCTCGAACTTTACACCGTGGGCGGCGTGAAGAGGATGATCGGGAATTATAAATTCCAATGCACCGATTCAGCCGGAGGCAGCACCATCGTCGGTTTCGAGAACCACAGCGGCAGGACCATGCTCGGCAGCGGTCTGGAACCGCTCGGAAAAGTGCTCGCGGGTTACGGAAACAACGGAGAAGACGGCACGGAAGGCGCACATTACAGAAATGTCTTCGGGACCTACAGCCACGGCCCCGTGCTTCCGAAGAACCCGGAATTCTGCGACCATCTGCTCCTGACCGCGCTGAAGCGGAAATACGGTTCTGCAGAGCTCACCCCGCTGGATGACGGCGCGGAGCTTGCCGCGCATGATGAGATGTGTGCGAAGATAAAGTGATATGACCGGAAAGGGGTGACATCCTTATGATGATATCCACACGCGGACGTTATGCGCTGCGTATTCTTGTTGATCTGGCCGAGAACCAGAATGACGGTTATATAACACTGAAAGAAGCAGCCGAGCGGCAGGAGATCTCCGAGAAGTATCTGGAGAGCATCGTGAAGGATCTTGTAAGAGAAGGCATCGTGGAGGGGCTCCGCGGCAAAGGCGGTGGCTACAGGCTTGCCCGCACGGCAGATGAGATTAATGTGCTGGAAGTTTTGCAGTCTGCGGATGGGACGCTGGTTCCGGTAGCCTGTCTGGAAGAGGGAAGTGAACCCTGCTCCCGCGCGGCTGAATGCCGGACTCTCCCGCTCTGGGAAGGGCTGAATAAAGTGGTCAGCGAGTATCTCGGCGGTTTCACACTGCAGGATCTGATAAAGGGAAAGTAGCAGCTTTTCATATAAAAAAGAGCTTCAGAGAATAAATGCTCTGAAGCTCTTTTTTTACAGCATGGAACAGTCCAGTATGGGGTCGGTTATGATGTCCCGTGTCAGAGGCGTGTCCGTAACGGCCGTCCTGGCAAGAACCATTTTTCCTGCAGGCACGGAGTGTGTCAGCCAGACACTGCCTCCGATGACGCAGTCATTTCCGATGCGTGTTTCTCCTCCGAGTATAGTGGCACCGGAATAAATAACAACACGGTCGCCGATGTCGGGGTGACGCTTGATCCCTTTGACGAGGGTCCCGTCTTCGCCAACTTCGAAACTTTTGGCCCCGAGAGTAACGTGCTGATAAAGCTTGACATTTGTTCCTATGGTAGTCGTTTCCCCAATCACAACACCCGTTCCGTGGTCGATGAAAAATGAATCACCGATCTTTGCACCAGGATGGATATCGATCCCTGTGAGACGATGCGCGTATTCCGTCATCATGCGCGGCAGAAGCGGCACCTTTTCCGTGTACAGGATGTGTGCGAGCCTGTAGGTACTGATGGCAATGAAAGCCGGATAGCAGAGGATCACCTCGTCTATGCTCTTTGCTGCCGGATCGCCCTGATATGCTGCCACAAGATCGGTCTGCAGCTGCCGTCTCACTTCTGGAAGAGCCCCAAGCAGGGATGCGATGACATCCTTTGCCGGAGGAGAAGAAGGAATGTGTGAAAGCATGTGCTCAAGAAGCCCCACGGCCTGCTCCAGCCTGACTTCTCTCGGAACACCGTTCTGGGCGAATCGGGGAAAAATGGTGTCTATCAGCGTATCGACAAGTCTTGCTGTTTCCTGCCGAAGACTGTAATAATCCGATACCTGACGGTCCCCGTAGGCATCTGTCTGCTCGAGTTCGCTGACTATCCGTCTGATCACAGGTGAAAAAAGCTGGTCCATCTTATTCGGCAAACAGCGGAGTGGAAAGATAGCGGTCGCCGGTATCGGGGAGCAGGGCTACTATGGTTTTGCCTTTGTTTTCGGCTCTCTTCGCAAGCTCAATCGAGGCCCATACCGCTGCCCCGGAAGAGATGCCCACAAGCACGCCCTCTGCCCGGCCGACCTTTCTTCCGGCGGCGAAGGCGTCATCATTTTCCACTGGAATCACCTCATCGTAAACAGCTGTGTTGAGCACATCGGGCACAAATCCGGCACCGATGCCCTGGATCTTGTGTGAGCCGGCCGTGCCTTTGCTGAGCACCGGAGAAGACGCAGGTTCAACGGCTACAACTTTCACAGAAGGATTCTGTTCCTTCAGATATTCGCCCACGCCTGTTATTGTGCCTCCAGTGCCCACACCTGCTACGAAAATATCCACTTTTCCGTCGGTGTCTGCCCAAATCTCCGGGCCGGTGGTGGCCTTGTGCACGGCAGGGTTCGCGGGATTGACGAACTGGCCCGGGATAAAGGCATTCGGAATCTCCTGCGCAAGTTCATCGGCTTTGGCTATGGCCCCTTTCATTCCCTTGGAGCCCTCTGTGAGAACGAGTTCCGCACCGTATGCCTTCATGAGCTGCCTGCGCTCAACGCTCATCGTCTCAGGCATCACTATGATGATCCTGTAGCCTCTGGCGGCCGCAACGGATGCCAGGCCGATACCCGTGTTGCCGGAAGTCGGCTCGATTATCACCGAGCCCTCTTTGAGCAGGCCCTTCGCCTCAGCATCGTCGATCATGGCCTTGGCAATGCGGTCTTTTACGGAACCTGCGGGATTGAAGTATTCAAGCTTTGCAAGGATCGTGGCCTCAAGGGCCTCCTCTTTTTCTATGTGTGTCAGTTCAAGCAGCGGAGTGCCCCCTATAAGCTGATCTGCGGATGTAAATATTTTAGACATGTTGTTCTCCTCCTGATAAATGATTATGAAATAATAAGATCAAGATGTTGATTAAAATGAATCATTTTCAGGGTCTACATCGTTTGTCAAAAATGAACACTGTCGGTGATCTCCTTTGTATAGAATAAAAAACCGGAGGACCCATCGGGTCCTCCGGTACGTGCAGAAACGGCAGGGAGACCTAAATGGGCACAGCAAAGCACGCGCGCAGTTCACAGCGCACGCAGCAACACTTCATGCTGTTTTTGCCGAATATCGTCATTTTTGTCTCCGCAGAATAAATTCCTATTAATTTGATATGTTTATAACACAGGTATCCTCGCCTGTCAACTCTTTTTTTATCCTCCGAATCCCTTGCAGGGGTTTTTGCCGTAGCCTGTCTGCAGATAGTGCAGGATCTTTTCTATCTTCCAGGCACGCGTTATGCCGCCGTGCACGCCGCTGTGGCTGAAGGTTAGGAGAAACAGACCCACCATGGACGGGGTGTTGGAAAACTTCACGCGACCCTTCAAACCGAAGAAAGCTTTTTCCAGATGATGGCACTTTGAAAAAAGCCGGTTAAGCTGCGCATAAGCCGTCTCAAAGTCAGAGGCATGGAGTTCTTCCGTGAAAGCTTCCTCGTCGTTATACCGGATTGTGACAGAAGCGTCGAGGCTCTCAGGCAGGTTCTGGCCGTTGAGCGCAGGGGGAGTCCTGTGTTCCAGGCGGATGCGCATCTGATCCCGTCTCCCGAGGATCTCGTGGGTCGAATCCGATATCAGACCGTTACGTTCGGGGCGGATCGCCGTATATTCCTGCTCGATCCCTTCCGTCATTTTCTGCGAGGTGAGATGGCTGTAAAAGGACGAGCATGCGCTGAGTATCTCAAACAGATGCAGGCACTTGACGTCCGGAGCGGAGGATACCCGGCTACCCAGCTCAGCAAGACGGACTCCTTTCAGTTTATCGGAGCAGAGCTGTTCAAGGCAGGCAAAGTCACATCGTTTGCCCTGGCTGCCGCGGCTCCGCCGGTCGATCCGAATATCCTGTATAAGCCCGGACCCGTCAAGCATCATACTGACGACGATAGGGACCTCGCGGTTCAGACCGCCGAAATGGTAGATGCTCTTCTGCCAGCCTGTGACCGTGAGACCCGGCTCCGTACGGCGGATCACCGTCCCGCGGCAGCGGGTGATCAGCTGTGTCCGGTCATGGTTGTGCGCATCAAATACAAAGCTGTGGTCATAGGTGACTGCAGCCGGATCGATATGCGGGATCCCGTCCAGATTCATAATGCGTTCTCCTCCCGGATGACCCGGACAATGTCCGCCACCGTCTCCAGCTCGGGGAAGCGCTCATCTGGGATCCTTACTCCGTAGAGCTCCTCAACAGTGACAATGGTATCGGCCAGATCAAAAGAACTCATTCCGAGATCCCCGACCAGTCTTGTATCCTCGCGAAGCGAGGCGACCGGAATGCCGGACAGCTCGGACAGGATCTCCTTTATCTTCTCCTCCATGGATTATCTCCTTTCCAGCTTGTAGCGCTTTATTTTCCGAGTTGCAGTCTTTTCAAACTCCGTTTCCCGAAGAACGATTTCACCGATCTGTTTGAATGGAGCGAGGCTGCGGTTTATGGGACTGACGATCCGCCATGCCGCGGAGATGTCCGGGATAAGCGACCTGTCTGTAAAGAGCTCCGCTGTTATCTTCCCGCCGCGCTCATACACGACTGCGTCCAGGATCCCTTCCGCAAGATAGAGCTTTTCTTCCAGTTCTTCCGGAGAGACGTTCTCTCCGTTAGCAAGGATGATCAGGTTTTTGATCCGGCCTTCAAAATAAAGGCTGCCGTTTTTATCCAGACGCCCGAGGTCACCTGTATGGAACCATCCGTCCCGAAAGCTCTCGGCGGTGGATTCCGGATCTTTATAGTATCCGGGTGAAACACTGGCGCCGCGGACGCAGATCTCCCGGTCGAGGATCTTGACCTCACAGCACGGCAGACACTGTCCGACGGAACCGATCACGTTTTTCCCGGGCCTGTTCACGGAAACGACGGGGGAGCATTCCGTGATCCCGTAGCCCTGCAGGATCTCAATCCCTAGAGCCTGAAAGAAACGGATCAGTTCCGTATCCAAAGCCGCGCCACCGCACAGAATGGTATGCAGCCTGCCGCCGAGCAGTTCCCGCAGTTCACCGAACAGGCGTGCGCTCAAATCAAGCCCGATCGCCTGCGTATATCCGCTGAGGCGGACTGCACGTTGCAGCATGTCAAGCCTGCCCTGTTTCCGCGCGGTGTTCAGGATCTCCTTATGTAGCGTCTGAAGGATCAGGGGAACCGCCACAAGGATGGTGGGCTTCTTTTCCCGGAGATTCTTCTTAACCGTCCGCACGCTTTCGTTCAGATACAGCGTGCCGCCGCAATGCAGGGCTCCCGCTATATATGTCATCATTTCAAACGTATGGCTCAGAGGAAGAAGAGAGAGCCCCACATCCTTTTCCGAGAGAGGCAGCACTTCGGTCACGGAACTGATCTGACTTCCCATGTTGCGGTGTGTGAGCATGACGCAGCGGGCTTTTCCCATGGTGCCCGAAGTGAAATACATGGCAGCAACAGCCTCTGCCTCCAGCTCCGGAAGGCTCTCACGCTCCTCTTCCCTCAGCATCTGAATAAACGTGTGCAGCTCCAGCAGGCAGAGACCGGGAACCTCGTCCGCGATGACCGATGCGGTCTCGGCGCGGCGGCGGTCGTATAAGAGAACGCTGCAGTCCGCCTGCCGGACACAGTCCTCAAGCTCCTGCTGCTGCATCCCGTCGTGAAGCGGTACGATGACCCGGCCGGCAGAGAGGACCGCAAAATATGCCGCCAGCCATGCGGCACAGGACGGGCCAAGAAGGGCTATATGACTGCGTTGTCCGTACCCGTCCAGTACGGCGGATGCTTTCCTGCAGAGACGGAACAGTTCCGCCCCGGTGACATGCGGCATCTCCTCATCCGTGCACAGAAAAAAGGCCGTGTCGGGGAAGCATTTGTCCGCATGTGCGGCCAGATCACGCATATTTTCATACTTCCGGGAAGTATTCACTGTTCTCACACGTTTCACCCATTAAAATAGTAGGTTGATAATATTTTACCCGTCAAATTGGTCTTGTCAATAGTCTTTTTATACGGGAATGCCAAAGAGGGAGCCGAGGACGTCCGGGACGGAAAGGATTGACGGGTCCGGGAAAAAGATGTATAACATAGTAAAAAGATATGTTTATTTTGCGTCGTCGGAGGTGTTCTCATGAACGAAGGGTCTGCGGTGATCAAGGCGGTGTGCATCAGCGAGCGGAAGGGCCAGCAGAAGCATCCTGTCGGGGCGGTCCATCTGCGGCCGGAGCACGGGATCGACGGGGACGCCCATGCGGGAAACTGGCACAGGCAGGTGAGCCTGCTGGGACAGGAGAGCGTGGACCGGCTGCAGGAGAAAATCAGCATCCCGCTTCTGCCCGGTGCTTTTGCGGAAAATATACTCTGTGAGGGCCTACCACTTTATAAGCTTCCCGTCGGAACAAAGCTGCGGGTAGGTACGGCGCTGTGCGTAGTTACCCAGATCGGCAAGGAGTGCCACTCGGACTGTGCGATCCGGCAGCAGGCGGGAGACTGTGTGATGCCGCGGGAGGGCATCTTTGCCGTCGTTCTCGAAGAGGGCGATGCCAAGGCGGGAGATGAGGTGATCATTGTCCGATGAGCAGATCGATCCTGATAAAAGATACAACGCGTGAGGAACGGGAGCAGATCGTCCGGCAGGCGCTGTGGGGAACCTGCGGGGCAGAGTGCGAGTTCTGCTCCGGGTGCGATAACCTGGGCGGCGGACGCATCGAAAGCATCTATCAGCCGTATATCGACGGATTGATGGAAATCAGCGAGATCAATGCGAATTATTCCGCACCCTTTGTGCGGTAGCCGCATAAGCGGAAGTTTTTCAGGTGACTGGTTTGGAAAAAGTGCTTGTCGGGATGTCCGGAGGGGTGGACAGTGCGGTTGCCGCAGCGCTTCTGCAAAAAGCCGGATACGAAGTGATCGGCGCCACGCTCCGTACCTGGCAGTCCGGTAACGGCGCTGAAAGCCGCTGCTGCGCCATCGATGATGCAAGAAGTGCGGCGGAGACCTTGGGAATCCGGTTTCTTGCCGTAAACTGCACACAGGACTTTCAGCGTTATGTTGCGGCCCCTTTTGTGGAGGAATACCTGAAGGGAAGAACCCCGAATCCCTGCATCGAATGCAACCGCCGGGTCAAGTGGGAGAAACTGCTGTATTATTCGAAAGTGGTCGGAGCGCGATATATTGCCACCGGTCATTATGCCTCAGTCGTAAAACGGGAAAACGGGAGATATACGGTAAAAAAGGCGCTGCATCCCGAAAAGGACCAGTCCTATATGCTGTACAGGCTCACACAGGATCAGCTGGCGGTCACACAGATGCCGCTCGGGGGACTGTCTAAAGGGGAGGTGCGGCGATTTGCCCGGGAGGCAGGGCTGCCTGTTGCATCGAAGCCGGATTCTCAGGAGGTCTGCTTCGTTACGGAAAGGAATTACGCGGACTATATCCGGGATACGGCAAAAACCGGACTTCCGGGAGAAGGAATGTTCGTAGATCCGTCCGGGAAACCGCTCGGCAGACATAAAGGGATCATCCACTATACAGTCGGTCAGAGGAGGGGTCTCGGCATCGCGCTCGGATACCCGGTCTATGTGAAGGAACTGCGTGCGGATCGGAACGAAGTGGTTCTGGGAGAGAAACAGACCCTGTACAGGCGGGAACTGCAGTGCGAAGAAGTCAGCTTTATGAGCATTTCGGGAATGGAAAGAGGGGAAACGCTTTCCTGTGAAGTGAAGATCCGCTACCGTCATGGCGGCCAGCGGGCAGAGATCACGATGCTGGAGGATCACAGGGTAAAGGTGCTTTTTGCCGAGCCGGTAAGAGCTCCTGCCCCCGGTCAGTCGGCGGTGTTTTATGACGATGACGGCTGCATTATTGGCGGCGGGATCATCTGTCATTAAAAGAAAGAGATCCGGACAGCAGCCCGGATCTCTTTCTTTTATACTATTATGCGGAATCAGGTTTCCGGGACGACGGGCAGACCTGCAAAGCCCTTGGCAAGATCCTCGTCGGTGGGGATGTAGTCGCTCATCTTGCCGTCGTTGAACTGCTGGTATGCCATGAGATCGAAGTAGCCGGTGCCGGTGAGACCGAAGAGAATCGTCTTCTCCTCGCCGGTCTCTTTGCACTTGAGCGCTTCGTCCATTGCGACCTTTATGGCATGGCTGCTCTCGGGCGCGGGCAGGATGCCCTCGCAGCGCGCAAACTGCTCCGCCGCTTCAAACACAGCTGTCTGCTCAACGGCTCTGGCTTCCATGAGTCCGTCGTGGTAGAGCTGGCTCAGGATGGTGGACATGCCGTGGAAGCGCAGTCCGCCGGCATGGTTCGGGGAGGGGATGAAGCCGCTGCCGAGCGTGTACATCTTGGCCAGCGGACAGATCATGCCGGTGTCGCAGAAGTCATAGGCGAACTTGCCTCTGGTGAAGCTCGGGCAGGACGCGGGCTCCACCGCTATGATCTGATAGTCCGCCTCGCCCCGGAGCTTCTCGCCCATGAAAGGGGAGATCAGACCGCCGAGGTTGGAGCCGCCGCCCGCGCAGCCGATGATCATATCCGGCTTTACGCCGATTTTATCGAACGCGGCCTTGGTCTCCAGGCCGATGATGCTCTGGTGCAGCAGGACCTGGTTGAGCACGCTGCCGAGCACGTAGCGGTAGCCGGGGTTCTTCACGGCCACTTCGACCGCCTCGGAGATCGCGCAGCCGAGAGAGCCGGTGGTGCCGGGATGCTCGGCCAGGATCTTTCTTCCGACATCCGTCTCCATGGAGGGGGACGGGGTGACGCTGGCTCCGTAGGTCCGCATGACCTCGCGGCGGAAGGGCTTCTGCTCGTAGCTGACCTTCACCATGAATACCTTGCAGTCGAGCCCCAGATAGGCACAGGCCATGGAAAGCGCGGTGCCCCACTGGCCGGCGCCGGTCTCGGTGGTAACGCCCTTCAGACCCTGCTTCTTGGCATAGTAGGCCTGGGCGATGGCGGAATTGAGCTTATGGCTGCCGGAGGTGTTGTTGCCTTCAAATTTGTAGTAGATCTTTGCCGGCGTGTCGAGGACTTTTTCCAGACAGTAGGCTCTCACCAGCGGCGAGGGACGGTACATCTTGTAGAAGTCCAGGATTTCCTGCGGGATCGGGATAAACGCGGTGTCGTTATCAAGTTCCTGCTGAACAAGCTCCTCACAGAATATGGGAGTGAGCTCTTCGGCACTCAGGGGCTTGCCGGTTCCGGGGTTGAGAAGGGGAGCGGGCTTTACCTTCATGTCCGCTCGGACGTTGTACCATGCCGTGGGGATCTCGCTTTCGTTAAGGTAGGTCTTGTAGGGGATCTGGCTGCTCATTTTCTCGTTCTCCTTTCAGGATGATTGATGTCAGAGGCAGCAAAAAAGCTCCTGCCTCTGCAAGTTTTTGCAGGGACAAGAGCAAATACACTCCTGCGGTACCACCCGGCTTGGCGCAATGCGCCCTCTCTTACGTGCCATCACACGTCGGCCCTGTTATAACGGATCGCCGGCTCCGTCGCCCATACTGAGGGATCGCTCCCCGTTCTGTTTGCCCTCGCAGGTCCATTCCTTCGCGTATCTCCTGCAGTCTCGCACCGGCCGGCTGCTCTCTGAAAGGAAACGTTCGCGGAGTACTCCTCCCGCTCTTCGGTTTATGGGTGGATAGTAGCACTAACGATTTAAAGTGTCAATAGTTTTTTTGTGAAGTATCTATAGACGGAGCGGGATCGCGGTGATATAATGCCATCAATTGTTAAAAATATTGCTGAAACGGAAGAACGCCATGAAAGTCTGGTATCCGCTCATCGTGTATCTGTGCATCCAGTGCATCACGCCCGGACCCAATAACTTCACCTGCCTGTATCTCGGCGCCACATACGGGATGAAGGGCGTGATCCCGTTTATGATCGGCAGCAAGTCTGCCCTTTTTGTGAAAACCCTGCTGTGCGGGACCTTCAGCATGCTTCTGGCAAACTACCTCCCCGTCGTGGCAAGATGGCTCACGTGGATCGGCGCGGCCTACATGATCTATCTCGCGGTGGTCATGATGCTGTCCGGCTGGAAGGAAGCAAAGACGGGAGGCGGGAAATACAGCGGGGGAACGGTGCGGGACGGCATTTCCCTCCAGATCTTCAACGGAAAGAGCTGGATGGTGGCCCTGAGCATGTTCGCCGTGTATGTGACACCCATCAGCACGAACTTCGGAGCAGTGCTTTTCGCAACGATCCTGTTTGTGATCCTTGCCATAGGGAGCTCGCTCATCTGGACGGCCTTCGGCTGGGGACTGCACGATATCCTGGCAAAATACAGGAAGCCCTTCGGCATCGTCATGGGCCTTGCCCTGATCTGGTGCGCCGTGAAGGCCGTGCTGTAGACCGTACGGACTCATATAAAACAACGGCCCTGCTGCTTGCAGGGCCGTTTGCCGTTTCTAATAGGCTTCGATCTCGGTTATGGTCATTCCGTTGCCGTCTATCGGAATGAGATGTTTTTCTCCGCAGTCCGGGCAGACCAGGTTGTCCATGTCTACTGTGAACTCCGCTCCGCAGTCGGCACATCTGGCTGTACCGGGCACGGAATTGACAATCAGCTTTGTTTCACTGTAGGCAGTGCCGTCGATGACGGCTTCCCAGCAGTCCTCCATGAAACGGGGGATCACGCCGCTGAGAGTCCCGACTTCGATGGTAACGGAGTTGACACCTTCGAGCTCGTTTTCCTTTACGAGGGAATCGACCTTCTTCAGGAGCGCGTCGCAAAGTCCTAGTTCATGCATCCGGCGACACAGCCTTCTTCACGACCTTGGGGACCTTCTTGATCACGTCGGCAACGGCGTGGATCGGGAGGGTCTCGAACTTCTGGGCGTGCCAGTCGCGGACCTTGCGGAGCTTAATGGCGTCAAACCTGCACTTGGTGGTGCACTGTCCACAGCCGATGCACAGGTACGGATCCACCTTCGCGGCACCGCAGCCGAGGCAGCGGGCGCATTCCTTCTGTACCTGCTCTTCGGTGAAGGTGACTCTCGCATCGGAGAAGGTCTTGGCCTTGGCCTCGTTGTATCCGGGGACCTGACGGCGGTCGCTGTCGAATCCGCCCGCCTCAATGAGAACGTGATCCTTGTCCAGCGTGCGGTAGATCCTGCGGTCACGGCCCATAGTGAGGGTCTGGCCGGGGTTGACCGCCCTGTGGAGGGAGATGGAGCCTTCCTTGCCGGCTGCGATCGCATCGATGGCAAACTTCGGCCCGGTGACGACGTCACCGCCCGCGAAGATGTCCTTGACGGAGGTCTGCTGCGTGAGAGGATCGGCTATGACGAGACCCTTCTCATTCACCTCGACCTCACCCGCAAGGCCGCCGAGATCCACTCTCTGGCCGATGGCGGCTATGATGCAGTCAACCTCACACTCGTCGCCTTCGCAGACGAGCTTCACGGCCTTGCCGTTCTCGCCGACGATCTCCACCGGTTTGTGCTCGAACAGGAAGCGGATGCCTTCCGCTTTCGCCTCTTTCACTTCTTCGGGATCGGCGGGCATGTTCTCTTCCCTCCGGCGGTAGGCTACGGTGACATCGGCACCGAGGCGGACAGCCGTGCGGGCAACGTCGATGGCAACATTGCCGCCGCCGATGACGACGACCTTCTTGCCGATCTTCACTTCCTTGCCGAGATTCACTTCGCGCAGGAAGTCCACGCCGCCGAGCACACCCTCGAGATCCTCTCCGGGGATGCCGAGCTTTGCGCTCTTCTGCGCGCCGATGGCAAGGTAGAAGCCCTCGTATCCTTCATCGCGGAGCTGCTGGATGGTGACGTCCTTTCCGACTTCAACGCCGCAGCGGAACTCGACGCCCATCTCACGGAGAATGTCGATCTCGGCGTTGAGCACGTCCTTTTCGAGACGGAAGTTGGGGATGCCGAGCACGAGCATGCCGCCGGGGACCGGGTTCTTATCGAACACGGTGACAGGGTAGCCCTTGTTGGCAAGATAGTAGGCGCAGCTCATACCGGCGGGGCCGGCACCGATGACGGCAATCTTTCTGGTATAGGGTCTGCCGATCTGGTTGAGCATCTTGGGAACAAAGCGGGTCTTCTCATCCAGGTCGTGGTCCGCGATGAAACGCTTGACCTCGTCGATGGCGACCGCCTCATCCACGCTGCCTCTCATGCAGGCCTCTTCGCACTTCTTGTTGCAGATGCGTCCGCAGACGGCGGGGAAGGGGTTTTCCTTCTTGATGAGCTCGAGAGCCTCGGTATAGCGGCCCTGGGCGGCGAGCTTCAGGTAGCCCTGAACGGCGATGTGGGCCGGGCAGGCCGTCTTGCAGGGGGCGGTCCCGCCGGGCATGGTGTCCTCGCGATTCTCACGGTAGTCAAGGTTCCAGGCCTTCTTGTTGTTGAAGGTCTCGGAGAGCTTCACATAGGTGCCCTCAAAGCCGGGGATCGCCTCCGTGGAGCAGAGCTTCTGGCCGAGACGCACGGCGTTGGCGGGGCAGTTTTCCACGCACTGTCCGCAGGCCACGCACTTGCTCTCGTCGACATAGGCTTCAAAGTTGGAGCGGATGGCATCCCTGGCGCCCCACATGAGTCCGGCGCGCAGGCCGAAGCAGGCGCAGGAGCAGCAGTTGCAGATGGCGGAGCTCTCGCCCGGCTCCTCGATGTTCACCATGTTGTGCATGAGGCCGTTGTCCTCAGCGCGCTTGATGATCTCAAGAGCCTCTTCCCTGGTGATCTCCCTGGCGCGGCCGGAGCGGATATAGTGCTCGGCACCCTTGCCCATCTGCACGCACATGTCATCGGCGAGATGGCCGCAGCCGTCCCCGATGGAGGAACGGGAAGCGCGGCAGGAGCACGGGGATACGGAGAAGCGGTCGTATTTGCTCAGGTAATAGCTGAGCTTCTCAAAATCGCTGACGCCTTCACAGTCGGCAATGGCCTCCTCCACCGGCACAACGCGCATAAGACCGTAGCCCTGCGGGAGGATCGGTCCCAGATCGCGCATGCGCAGACGGGTGTATTCTTCGAAGGCTCTGCCAACCTCGGGGTGTTCGCGGAGCAGTTCCTGGTTGTTGACCATCATCTCCATGATGCCGGGAGCGAACACCTGCATGTAGTAGACGTCCTCACCGGCCTTTTCGCTGTAGGTGCGGCGGAAGATCCCATAGTAGACCAGCCTGTCGAGATCGGGCATGATCTCTTCCACGGTCTTGCCGACCTTCTTTGCAAGGTATTCGGTCGTGCGCTCGGTGCGCAGGCCTGCGGCGATGGCTATGTCCGCCTGGTCATCGGTGACATACTCCGCCATGGAATAGTATTCCGGTGTGTTTTCATCGATTTTGACGGTCATTCCGGAAACACCGCCGATGATCTTGGCGAGCTTTACGATTTTCGGTCTCAAATGTGCCATAAGTTTCCCCTCTCAAGTTTTCTGTTTTGAATTTTCAGCGCAGATATAATTATTTTATCATATTTCGATGCAGATGGATAGACAAATCTTCACATTTAAACGGGAACACTTGCGCAGCGATCTGATGCAAGGATACGATGCGGGAATCGAGATGCTTCGACTGGAGTCTGCGGACCGGGATGGAGACATGTGTTTATCTTGACAAATAGCGGGGGCAGGTGTATTTTAATTTGCGAATTATTCGCAAATCGGCGTTTGGAGTGTCAGAATTGGCAAAGTATATGACGAAGCAGAGAAAACTTCTGCTGGACTTTCTCTCAGAACATACGGACGAAGCGCTGTCTACCGGACAGATTGCGAAGGCACTGTCGGAAAAAGGGATCAGTGCAAGTGCCATCTACCGCAATCTGGCAGCGCTTGAGCAGGAAGGAAAACTCAAGTGTTCAATAAAACCGGGAAGCCGGGAAACATATTACCGTTATGCCGATGATGACTATTGCCGAGGACACCTGCATCTGAGCTGCCTGCGCTGTGGGAAGACCGTGCACGTGGAAGAGACAGAGACAGATGCGCTGGCTCACCAGCTTGCAAAGAACGAGGGCTTTGCATTGGACCGGACAGACACTGTTCTCTACGGTATCTGCGCTGAGTGTCAGAAATAACTGCTGCTTATGGAAAGGAGATGAGATCATGAAAAAGCTGAAACATCTTGCCCCCGTGCTTGCGCTGCTGGCGGCTTTCATCATGCTCTTCTCCGTTCTGTATATTGCACTTGAAGCTGACCACGACTGCTGCGGAGAAGGCTGCTCCGTCTGTGCTCAGATCCGGGCCTGTGAGGACTTGCTTCGGAACATCCTTACAGCCGTGTTGACTGCGGTGGCTGCCTGGTGCTTTTTAGTGCTCCGTCGTGTTTTTGCGGGTGTCGGTTGCTGCGCTTTCCATCCGCATACCTTGTTTGCCTTAAAAGTCAAGCTTTCCGATTAAATCCATAGAACATTACAAGGGGTCAGTCTATCCGGCGGGATAGGCTTGCTTGGCATTGCCGGCCATGCCTGGACGGCTGCACGTTTCCTGTGCATCGCCATACCCCTTGTCTTTTTGCGCTTATTTTTGGATTGATTCGGAGGTTTTGTTATGAAAAAACTATTATCTGCCATTCTTATATTCGCTCTTGCCCTCTGCCTTCTGGCAGGGTGCGGGACTGAACCGGTGAAGGAGACGGACACCGCGCCGAAGCTGGGTATTGTGACGACGATTTTTCCGATTTATGACTGGGTCCTGAATGTGCTCGGTGAACAGACTGCCAGCGCCGAAGTGACCATGCTGCTGGACAGCGGCGTGGATCTGCACAGCTATCAGCCCACAGCTGAGGATATCGTCCGCATCTCCGACTGTGATCTGTTCATTTATGTGGGCGGTGAGAGCGATGAATGGGTGGAGGACGCTCTGCAGGAAGCGACAAACAAAAACATGATAGTCATCAACCTGATGGAAATCCTCGGAGCTTCCGTAAAAGAGGAAGAGATCGTCGAGGGGATGGAGCATGAGCATGAAGAAATCGAATACGACGAGCACGTCTGGCTCTCGCTGAAAAACGCCGCCGTTCTCTGCCGCGCCATTTCCGATGCGCTCGGCCAGACTGACAGCGAAAACGCGGCGCTCTACGCGGCCAATGCCGACACTTATATCGAAAAGCTGAACGCACTGGATGTGCAGTATCAGACAGCCGTTGCCGCTGCAGCCCATCAGACGCTTCTGTTCGGCGACCGTTTTCCTTTCCGGTATCTGGCGGACGATTACGCACTGGATTACTATGCCGCTTTTGCGGGCTGCTCCGCGGAGACCGAGGCCAGCTTTGAAACGATCATCTTCCTCGCCGGAAAGCTGGATGAGCTTGGACTTCCCGCCGTGCTGCAGATCGAGAGCGCGGACGGGAGCATTGCCCGCACCGTTGTGGAAAACACCCGGTCCGGAGATCAGAAGATACTGACCATGGATTCCATGCAGTCCACCACAGCAAAAGATATCACGGCGGGAGCAACTTATCTCTCGATCATGGAAAAGAATCTTGATGTACTGAAAGCCGCTCTTGGCTGAGGAGGAACAATGGCACTCATCACCTGTCAGAATCTGTGCTTAGGCTACGACGGACGGGAGATCCTTCATGACCTGTCATTTGAAGTAAACAGCGGAGACTATCTCTGCATCGTCGGAGAGAACGGCTCCGGCAAAAGTACCCTCATGCGGACGATCCTCGGCCTGCAGAAGCCGCTTGCCGGAAAGATCCTGACAGGCGATGGCCTCCGGCTCAACGAGATCGGCTACCTGCCCCAGCAGACGCAGGTACAGAAGGATTTCCCGGCTTATGTCCGGGAGGTAGTCCTGTCCGGCTTTGAGGGAGGCTGCGGCTGGCGTCCCTATTATACGAGAGAGGAAAAGCAGCGGGCAGAAGACAGCATCCGGTCAATGGGGATCGAGCACCTGTCAAGGCACTGCTACCGGGAGCTGTCCGGCGGCCAGCAGCAGCGTGCCCTGCTTGCCCGCGCCCTCTGCGCCACCAGCAAGCTCCTTTTTCTGGATGAGCCGGTTTCCGGCCTTGATCCCAAAGCCACGGAGGAGATGTATGAGCTGATCGAACGGCTCAACCGTGAACAGGGAATAACGGTCATCATGATCTCCCACGACATCGGCGCGGCACTCCGTTATGCCAGTCATATTCTCCACATAGGCGACCGGATATTCTACGGAACCAGGCCGGCATACCTGGACAGCGGGCTCGGCATGACTTTCACGAAAGGGGGCGATACACAGTGATGGCAATGCTGGAAAAACTGACGCTTTACTGGCAGAATTACCCCTTCGTCCGCTATGCGCTGGTGGTAGGCGTGCTGATCTCCCTGTGTTCTTCGCTCTTAGGCGTGACGCTGGTGCTCAAGCGCTTCTCCTTCATCGGGGACGGACTGAGCCATGTGGCCTTCGGCGCGATGGCGATCGCCTCGGTACTGCATTTCACAAACGACATGCCGCTGGTGCTGCTCATCACAGTCCTCAGCGCGATCGCACTGCTGTGCACCGGGCAGAACGCGAAGATCAAAGGAGACGCGGCGGTTGCCATGATCTCCGTCGGGGCGCTTGCGATCGGCTATTTGTTGATGAATCTTTTTTCGCCCTCCGGAAACCTCTCCGGCGACGTCTGCTCCACGCTGTTCGGTTCCATGTCGATCCTGACGCTGACAAAGGCGGAAGTCCGGCTCTGCATGGTGCTGTCGATTCTCGTTGTGGCGGCTTTTGTTTTCTTCTATCACAAGGTTTTTGCCGTGACCTTCGACGAGAGCTTCGCCGCCGCAACCGGTGTGAAAACCAAGGTCTACAATTTCCTTATTGCCGTTATCATTGCGATCATTATCGTACTGGCGATGAACCTCGTCGGCTCGCTGCTGATCTCCGCACTGATCATCTTCCCGGCGCTCTCCGCCATGCGGGTGTTCAAAAGCTTTCGCGCTGTGACGATCTGCTCGGCTATTCTCTCGGTCTTTTGCTCAATACTCGGCATCCTGATCTCAATCCTCGCCGGAACGCCGGTGGGCTCCACCATCGTAGCGGTGGATATCGTACTGTTCTTTGTGTTCTCTGCCTTTGGCACAATACTCGGAGGTGTTCACGCATGAAAAAAGTTATGATTCTCCTGCTTTCCCTGACTCTGGTCCTTTCCCTGACCGCCTGCGGTTCAGGTGCAGCTTTGAAGGAAGTCTTCCCTCCGGTGCCGAGTCCAAGCCCTGTAATTCCAATACAGCCAGAGGAAACAATGCCGTCAGCTGCACCTGAACCCGAACCGGAAGAAACAGCCGAGACGGTGTCTGATCCGATGGAAGTCTTGCCCGAAGAAACTGCTGAGGCTGTGTCTGGTCCAAAGGAAGCCTTGCCTGCGGAGAGCATCGATTCCGGAGTTGTGGATGTGGATCTCACGCAGTTGAGCAGCACGATGGTCTATTCCGAAGTATATGCTATGGTATATGAACCGGAGAAGTATATCGGGAAAACGGTAAAGATGCACGGCCTGTTTGCAACACAGGAATATGACGACGAAAGGTTTTATGCCTGCATCGTCCAGGATGCGACTGCCTGCTGCGCTCAGGGGCTGGAGTTTGAGCTGGCGGAGGAACTTGTTTATCCGGATGATTATCCCGAACCCGGTACGGAGATCACCGTAGTCGGAACATTTGATTCCTATAAAGAGGAAGTTAACGGGAATTACTATCTTTATCTGGTGCTGAGAAACGCACATTTTGCTTAGGCTTTTCAATTCTTTAAGCGTCTCTCCGGAGACGCTTTCTCATACTGCCGCATGATACGCCGTACCGCCCGTTTTGGGGCGTTTTGGGTGCGTCGTGTACTTGTATCGATTCAGCTCGGCAGTGGAGAAATCTTTTTCACCCTTGCGCCGGAGCGAAAAAAGATTATACTGATAGGGAATCAAAAAACAGTGTTTCCGGAGGAAAAACCATGGCCTGCACGACAGTACTTGTTGGGAAAAAAGCGAGCAATGACGGCTCCACCATGATATCAAGGACGGACGACGGACATTTCGACGTAAAAAAGATGATTGTTGTTGAGCCGGATAAACAACCGAAAAAGTATAAAAGTGTGATATCGCACTGTGAGGTCCTGCTTCCGGAGGAACCGATGCGCTACACTGCCTGCCCGAGCGTGGACAAGGTAAAGGGCATCTGGGCCGCCACGGGGATCAACGCCGCCAATGTGGGCATGACCGCCACAGAGACCATCACCACGAATCCACGCGTTCTTGCGGCGGATCCGCTGGTGGAGTACAAAAAAGGCGGCGGCGGAAAGAAGGATGTGCCCGGAGGCCTCGGCGAGGAAGACTTTGTTGTGCTGGTGCTGCCCTATATCCGCAGTGCGAGAGAGGGTGTAATCAGGCTGGCATCTCTGCTGGAAAAGTACGGCACTTATGAAAGCAACGGTATTGCCTTCAACGATGAAAACGAGATCTGGTGGATGGAGACCATAGGCGGCCACCACTGGATCGCAAAGCGTGTTCCGGACGATCAGGTCGTGCTGATGCCGAACCGCTTCGGCCTCGACAACTTCGACCTTGAAGATGCTCTGGGTTCCCAAAAGGAGCATCTCTGCTCCGCGGATCTCAGGGAATTCATAAAAGACAATTCCCTTGATCTCAATCAGAACGGCAGGTTCGACCCGCGTGACATCTTCGGCTCTCACAGGGATATGGACCATATTTACAATACACCGCGTGCCTGGTTCATGGGCCGCTATCTTGCCCCGCACACATACCGGTGGGAAGGGGAGGATGCCGACTTCAGACCTGAGAGCGAGAATATCCCGTGGAGCCTCGTGCCCGAGAGAAAGGTAGCGGTAGAGGATGTAATATATCTCCTCTCCGGCCACTTCCAGGGCACTCCCTATGATCCCTATTCCAAGCGCGACAGCGGAAAACGCGGTATCTACCGCTCCATCGGCATCAACCGCACCGGAGTGACGTCCATCTGCCAGATCCGCCCCGGTGTTCCGGATGCCATCAAGGGGATAGAATGGATCTGCTTCGGCTCCACGGTATTTTCCGCTTTCCTCCCGCTTTACGCGAACACTCCGTCTCTGCCTGCATACCTCACAAAGGTAGGCCTCGAACCCTCCACGGAGAGCTTCTATTGGGCCAGCAGGATGATCGGCGCTCTGGCTGATCCGTGGTTCTCCTACTGTGCGCAGGATATTGAACGCTACCATGATGCAATTGCGGTAAAGGGAAGACAGATCATCCGGGAATATGACCGGAGCATGATCGGGAGCGGAGACTTTTTGAAGACCGCCGAGGCGGACAGAAAGCTCTGCGAGATGGCGAAAGAGGAGACCTATGCCGTGCTCGGTAAGGTGCTCCAGACCGCCAGCGAACACATGAAGAACGGCTACAGCCTTGCAGATAACTGAATGATGCGCATGTTTACAAAAAGTTATTAAACAAAGACCGGAAAGTATAGTATCTTTTGATCAAGAAAACATATAGGGAGGACAAGCAATGTCATTTGCAGAAGCAATAAAGACCTGTTTTAGAAAGTATGTCGATTTTTCGGGAAGAGCAAGACGTTCCGAGTTCTGGTTCTGGTATCTGTTCACCACTATTGTAAGCGGATTGGCTGCATGGATTTTTGGGTCTGATCATTACGGTTTTTCCGGCATTGTCGGCCTTGCGTTCTTTATTCCGCTTCTTGCAGTTGCTGTAAGGAGAATGCATGACGTCGGAAGGAGCGGATGGTATCTGCTGATGTGGTTGATTCCGATTGTCGGCGTGATCTTTGTAGTAGTAGCTTTGTGTACCGACAGTGTGCCCGGTCCGAACCAATACGGGGAAAACCCCAAGGGGCAGGGAGCCGCTGTTTACACGGCGAATCCCTATGCGGCACCGGCGGAGCCCGACTACTGCACGCAGGCGCAGGAGGCGGTATTCACCGACGTGAAAGAGGAAGAGCCGATCAGCAATTCCACTGCTACGACAACCGGTTTCTGCCCCTACTGTGACACACCCATAACCATCGGGCAGAAGTTCTGCACAGGCTGCGGACACAGCCTGGACATCTGATCTGAGCAAAATAAAAAACGGAGGCATAAGCCTCCGTTTTTTGTTTTGCTGTTCAGCGGCGGAGTATCTTTCCGCAGATGCGGAAAGAATCGTTGACTCCGACGGGTATCGGAGCGTAGAGCTTGTTGTACGAAACAAGCAGCGGCTGTAGGTGAACCGTGCCCTGACTGTCCGTAAACTCGGTGGTGTCTGCCGGCTCGCGTTCCTGATACTGTTTTATGTAGCCGTTCCCGTTCAAAATAAACAGACCTTCCTCACCCGGAAGCAGGGAAGCGGTGCGCCTGACCCATATGATCTGGCCATCTTCATATTCGGGACTCATGCTGTCTCCATCCACGCGAACAGCAAAGTCTGCCCCGTCCGGGACTTCATCGGCCGGGAAGGTCCGGTATTCAAACATTTCCTCGTTAAGGATGTCACCGGTGCCTGCTGAGGCAGGAAGAAGGCTCACTGGCATGCGAATATATATGATTTCCGCCTGTTTCAGGGAGCTTTCAGGCGCATAACGTCCGGATGCGATGAGATCGTTTTTATATTCAGCTGCCTTACGCAGCCCAAGCTCATTGAGCAGATTGGTACCGGCAAAATAGGCTGCGGGATCCGCAATGCCGAAGCAGTCGAACACCGCAAGCAGCTGATAGGCATTCGGAAGAGTCTGTCCGAGTTCCCATTTGCTCACGGCGCTCACAGAGGTAATGACACCGCGCTTTTCAAGTTCGATGGTGAATTCCTTCAGGCTCATTTTCTCCGAACGGCGGAGTTCTTTTATTATTTCACCGATCTCATTTCTTTCTCTGGCTTTCCCCGCATCATAACAGACGCGCGTATCGGTTTTTCTGTATTTCATCTGTATTACTCCAACATTTCTACTTTATTTCCAATGCCATTATAGCGCACGGGTTCTGCAGAAGCAAGCACAAATATCCGAACGGGTGATTTTAACTGGTTTCTTTTTCTTAATAAGCAAAACCGGCCGGACCATATTTGGCCTGACCGGTTTTGTTTTATATAGCATCAGATGCGGTGCTGTATTATTTTTTCAGCCGCTCCAAAAGATACGGAATTGCCTGTTCAAAGTTCACACCGTACCAGCTGTGATCTTTCTCGGCAAGAGTCAGACGGATGCACTCGACCGTGTAATCCGCGGCGAGAGCCAGCGCATCCGGAACAGACATGCCATTCACGATCGCGCCGACGGCAGCCGAGGAATAAATATCTCCCGTACCGTGGAAACTTACAGGCAGATGCTCGGTATAATACTCGGAAAAAGCCCCGGTCCTGCCACACATGGACACAACACCGATGCGGCCTTCCTCAAAGCTTACGCCGGTAAGCGCGGCGTTTTTTGCACCCCGGTCGAGGAGTCCTTCAAGAATATCTGTGATATAAGCGCGGTCGTAATCCTCACGATACTCCTTTCCGAGGAGAAAGCATGCTTCTGTCAGGTTCGGAAGAACCAGATCCGCTCCGGTCAGCAGTTCAGCCATTTTCAGAGGAAAGTCCGGGGTAAAGCCGGCATATAGCTTCCCGTTGTCTGCCATGGCGGGATCGACGATAATCTTCGCTCCGTTTCCAAAGTCATGAAAATACTGCTTCACGATGTCCACCTGACGGAAGGAACCGAGATATCCCGTATAGATTGCATCAAAATGGAAATCTTCCTGCTTCCAGTGTTCGGCGATTGGCTCCATCTCGTCGGTGAGGTCGTGGAAAGTCCAGCCTTTAAACTGGGTATGTGTTGACAGCACAGCCGTCGGGACAACAGCGCATTCAATCCCCATGGCTGAGATAATCGGAAGAGCTACCGTCAGCGAACATTTTCCGAGAGCGGAGATATCTTGGATACTAACGATCCTTTTCATTCTGTACACCTCTTGACTTTTAATTTTTCAGATTATACACTGCATCTGGTATGATGTATATATTCAGTTCGCGCTATTTATATAAGACCAGTTTGGAGCCCGTGATGAAATACAGGATAGACAGATCTCTGCATGAGAGTGCATATCTGCAGCTTTACCGCCAGCTGCGGCAGGACATTTCCGAGGGAGTGTATAAGCCGGGAGCGAAACTGCCCTCCAAGAGACAGTTTGCCGAGGAACTGGATCTCAGTCTCATAACCGTGGAACATGCTTTGGAACTGCTTGCCGATGAGGGCTATGTGATTCCCAGGCAGCGCAGCGGTTTCTATGCCGGATCAGGAGCTCCTGCGGAAACACCGCATGAAAGAGCAACGGTCCCGCAAATGAGCCTTGCTGATATGCCGGAGGATTTCCCCTTTTCGGTGCTGGCTCGGGTAATGAGGAGGGTTCTTTCCGATTACGGGGAGAGAATTCTCATGCGATCTCCGGGGAGCGGATGTGAAGAATTGAGAAACGAGCTTTCTGACTATCTTCGGCGAAGCCGCGGACTTCGTGTGGAACCGGATCAGATAGTGGTGGGTTCGGGAGCCGAATATCTCTATGGCCTTGTGGTCCAGCTGTTTGGGAGGAAATATGTTTATGCCCAGGAAGATCCCTGCTGGGAGACGATACGGCGAGTCTATGAGGCAAACGGAGCTGTTTGCGAAGGCCTTATAATGGGAACCAACGGCATCCGCTCCGAGGCACTTGCCGGAAGCTGTGCGGGTGTGCTGCATGTTACGCCATACCACAGTTACCCGAGCGGCGTGACCGCAACGGCAGCCAAACGGCGCGAATACGCGGACTGGGCCAGGAAGCGCGACGCATATATCATTGAGGATGATTATGATTCTGAGCTCAGCGTTTCTCTGCCGCAGATAGAGACCATTGCCTCACTTGCTCCGGAGCGGGTTATCTATTTGAACACCTTTTCGAAGACGCTTGCCCCGTCCATGCGAACGGGGTACATGGTGATTCCGGAGGAGCTGCTTGCGGCAGCCAGAGAGCGGCTTGGCTTCTATTCCTGCACAGTGCCGGTGTTCGATCAGCTGGTGCTTGCCGAATTCATACGATGCGGCGAACTGGAAAGACGTATAAATCATCTTCGCAGAAAACGCCGTGCTGAGGGAACAAAGAGAGAGAAAAGCGGAAAACACGATGAATAATGACATTGAAAGCATAAACGCGCAAATGCCTGTGAAAAATGAAAAGAAGCATCAGCTTTATATGAAACAAAAGGAGCTGCTCGATACTTTTCTGGAGCATGGCACCATAACAAGAGCGCAATACGAAAAGAGCCTTCATGATCTGACGGAAAAGATGGGAGAGGGATAAAACGGGAACGCACGGATCCGTTTTTGCTTTTGAACGTGTCCTTTTCTGCCCCTTGGTCATATACAAAGGGACAAAAATGGAAAGGCCGGAATGCAGGGATCTGGAATCATCTTTCGTTTGACAACATATGGGGCCTGAATTATTATCTGTTTGATGATGAAGGGAGCGGCAGACATGAGTATATCCAAGACCGATTTTATGCGGGGAATGCAGTGCCCGAAAATGCTGTGGCTCGATGCGCACAGACCGGGACTGAAAGTGATCCCGGATGAGACGCAGAAGCGCCTTGACAGAGGAAATGAATTCGGGGACAAAGCCATGGCCATGTTTGGCCCCTTTGAGGAGATGACGGAGTATATTCCCGGAACAAAGTACCTGGACAAGAAGAAAATGGTGCAGAAAACAAGAGAAGCCATCCGAAGAGGGGTGGAGAACATATGTGAAGCCTCGTTTGACCATGATGGAGAATTCTGTGCGGTTGATATCCTTCACAGGGTGGAGGATGATGTCTGGGAGCTTTATGAAGTAAAAGATTCGCCGGAAGTAAAGCCGCAGTTCATTGCGGATGCCGGATATCAGGCGTGGGTAGCAGACTGGTGCGGAATCCAGCTCGATGGAGTGTTCGTTGTGTATCACTACGACGATGAGAATGATCCCTTCGAGCCGGTCGACGTCACCGATGAAGCGATAGAATTTGCCGGAGTTGTGGATGAAAACATCGAGAGGCTGAAAGCCGTTAAGGAGTCGAAGACGGAAATCATGGAAGCGATGGGGGAGCAATGTTCAAAACCATATGGCTGCTGGTACTGCGGTTACTGCGAGGCGCTTGCCAGACAGAACTCGCTGTTTGACTGAGCGGACATGGAGGCGAAAAGAAGAAAAGGATACGGATCATCATTACTTTCCCGGACGGAGCGTGACGGGATTGAAAAACAAACATCCCCGCAGGATAGTCCTGCGGGGATGTTTCCTGTTATATGTACTTATTTTCTTACAAAACGGATCTGACAAGTGGCGTCACCATGCGCGATCGTAGACGGCAATTCGAGCTGACAGCCGAAGCTTTCAGCGATCCCGCGGTCGCCGCACATGGCGTGGTCACAGAGAAGACGTATCTCCCCGTCACTGCAGCCCTGTTTCTGCCAGGCCTTCACCAGCGGGCAGTAGTGAAAGTCGATATCCAGATGGTCATCGTCGCAGCGTTTGATATCCATTTCAAAAACCCACTGCGCAAACTTTGAGAACAGCGTTTTCTTCAGGCCTTTGAGAGATGATCCGCCGCCTGCTTTTTTGCGCAGGTTCGCGCCCTGATACATACCACAGCGGTGAATCGCTTCCGGAGCGTATTCTTCCGGTGCAAGACCCTTCTTCTTTGCCTCGTCACACAAAAGATACATCCACAGAGCACGGTGCTCCAGCTGCTCCCGTATGGTGACGATCAGCGGGTTCTTTATCTTCGGTTCATTGCTTATCGCGGACATGATCATTCCTCAGACTTTTCCGCTTCGGCTTCCGCTGCGGCCTCAGCCTCTTCCTGCTTCATGATGATCCTTCCCCTGACATAGGTTATCACGAGCGCTCCTACAACAAGGCCGATAAAGAAGGTGAGGATCGGGCTTACTCCAGTGAGGAAGCCTCCTGATTTGGCAGGAGCTGCCGCACCCGTTGCCGTGGAAGGGGCGGACGCGGTTTCCGATGTGCCCCCGTCAGCCAGTGTGGGCGGATTGCACTTGGAACAGGGCTCCAGGCCGGCCTTTACAGCTTCGGCGAGAGTGATTTCTATGGAATCCTTTCCGTTCAGCTGGGAACAGGTCATGGTGTGGTATTTCTTTCCGCTGGCTGTCCTGTAAACGAGTGTATCGCCGGAAGCAGCGGCGGCGTATGCGGTGATTGCCAGAGCAAGGATGAGGATCAGGGCTAAAATGAGGGAGAGTGTTCTTTTCATGACGTCCTCCGAAATGTTTCAGGAATTGATATGTGTAACTATTATATAGATAAATCTGAAGAAAAACAACGAAACAGAACAGGTTTTTGAGAAAAAGATTGACATGCGGCCGAATGGAAGATTATGATGACGGAAATTGCAGGCAGGAAAGGGGGAAAAGGATGTGAAGGTATTCAGGGACCCGCGAATTGCGATGGCCGTGTCGATGGCGGTGTTCGGCACGATCGGCTTCTTTGTGCGCAATATCTCTGTCTCATCGGGGGAGCTTGCCCTGTACAGAGCGGTGCTTGCGGCTTTGCTCATCGGCGTATATCTGCTTGTCACCGGACAGAAGATTCCCTTCCGGGAGATCGGGAAAGAGGTAGTACTTCTTCTGCTCTCAGGCGCCGTGATGGGTGTGAACTGGATATTGTTTTTTCAGGCATTCAAATACACCACGGTCTCTCTTGCCACGCTCAGCTATTACTTTGCCCCGGTGATCGTCACCGTAGCGTCCACACTGCTGTTTCGTGAAAAACTCACGGGAAGGCAGATCCTCTGTTTCGTTATGTCCACGATCGGACTTGTGCTTATCACAGGCACGGTAGGTTTCAGCGGAGGGAGCGACATTATCGGTGTCCTCTTCGGGATCGGTGCCGCCTTTCTCTATGCCACTGTCATCCTGCTTAATAAGTTCATAAAGAACGTGGACGGGATTCACCGGACATTGCTTCAGTTTTTCGCTGCCATCGTGGTGCTCGCGCCGTATGTGGCGCTCACGGGCGGCAGTACGCTCGGCACAATGGACGGAAAGGGCTGGATATGCCTGCTTGTGATCGGACTAATTCACACGGGAGTCTTCTACTGTGTGTATTTCTCAGCCATGAAGGAACTTCCCGGTCAGAAAACGGCGATCCTGAGTTACATCGACCCGTTGGTGGCTGTTATCGTTTCGGTGGTTATCCTGGGCGAGCCCATCACACTCCTGCAGGCGATAGGCGGTCTGCTGATCCTCGGCTTCACGCTGCTGAACGAACTTTCACCGGGAGCCGCCTCCGGAGAACAGCAATAAAACAAGAGTGAAAACAACAGGCAGAGCTATATCAGCTCTGCCTGATTTATTAATGGGAAATATCATCCGAGGAGGTTCAGCAGCCGCTTGAACAGCCGGTTTCTTACGGTGATCTCACAGCTGTCGGATGCAAAACCGTCTTCCGTTTCCGCACGGATAACAACGTGGCCTTTTCTTTTGGCGGTGACGGTACCGTTTTCATCCACAGCGGCAACAGTCGGATCGGAACTTGTCCAGATGACGGACCCCGCGGTGGCGTTTGCAGGAAGCACCTCGGCACTGAGTTTGAGTGTGTCACCCGAATCAAGCAGAACCGCATGCTGATCAAGTATACAGCTCACGGAGGCGACAAGCGCCGGAACAGAGCGGTTTTCAATCTCTTTTCCGCAGACGGTGCAGTGCAGCCGCTCCGAGCCTTCCTTGTCATATGTGGGCTTTTTGACTGTCTCCCACTCTCCGGGCGTGTGCCGCGGAGGTGTGTAGTTTTCAACAGTACTGTACCCGCAGCCTGTGCAGGTGCGTACGGTGAAGCCCCAGGTGCTGCAGCCGGGGAGGGTCGTTTCCTCCTCGTAATGCGGAGAAGAGCACATCTCCGGCGAGAGAATCGTATTGTAATCCCATGTTTCGCGCCGTTCGAAGTTATCCGTGTTGCCGTGGAAATAATAGGGCATCTGCAGGTATTCGCCGAAAGCCGGTCCACAGTAGGCACGGCGGTCCGGGTTATCCTCAAAAAAACTGATAAAGCCGTTTATCACATTGTCGCAGACGGAATTCGCAGCTGTCTGCATGCCGCAGGCATAGTACATTCCGACGAGGCCGCCGTCATGCACGTAGCCCCGGCAGGAGTCATACCCGCGGACAGTCACATCGTTCCCGTCTATGTCAGCAGCGCCGCAGGCGAGTACGCCGCCCATGAACTGCTCGCATCGTGAGGCAGTGTTTCTGTCTTCAAAGATAAGCTCCGTATCGGTCACGCAGTCTTTCACTGTTCCGCAGCCGTATCCCACGATACCGCCGATTCCTGTCATAACGGCATGGTTTATCAGACTGATGTGTGCCTCCACAGTGCAGCCGCTTATAGAGCCCCCGTCCATATAGCCTGTGATGCCGCCTGCAAAGCAGTGTTCTGCGGTGTCTAAGCTGATGCGCTCGCCTTTGAGCTTGAGATCCGAGACCTCTCCGCCTTCGAGCACGGAAAAGAGGCCAGCAAAGACAGTGTCGTACGGCTTGAGGTTTCCGTCTCTGGCGGTGCGGACCGCCTCTCCGGGAGAAGACACCGTCAGATTATAGATCGTATGGCCCTTCCCATTGAATCTGCCGCTGAACGGAAGAGGATTCCAGTCGATCCCGGCCATGTCTATATCGGCTTCAAGGGAATAACTGCCGGACGGATCATTACGAATCGCGAGCAGACCGTCGGCATCGCTGATTGTTATGGAAGCGGGTGCTGCAAATGCAGCCGAACAGTTCAAAATCAGAATCAGCAGCGCTATGATAAGTGATAATGCTCTTTTCATTCAAAGACCTCGCGGAGATCATTTGACCGCCCGCCCCGAAGGACGGACGGTCAAGTCCAATTATTCTCTCATTAAGCTTATTTGTCAAGGAAGGCGGACGCTTTTTCAAGGATATCAGGAATAGCTATATGCTGCGGACAGACGCCGGCGCACTGGCCGCACTTGATACAGTCAGTGAGCTTACCGCTGCCGTCCTGCTGTTCTCTGCCGTACATGAAGTGGGCGCCGGGGTGGTCGCCGTAGACGAGAAGAGCATTGTAGATTTTCATCATTCCCGGAATGTTGATCTTAGCCGGGCAGCCTTCGCAGCAGTAGCGGCATGCGGTGCAGGGGACCGTGGGAACGGCGAGCAGTTCCTCGCGGCAGGCCTTCATGGCCTCCTGCTCTGCCTCGGTGAGCGGCCGGATATCGGCGAAAGTCTTCGTGTTTTCATCCATCTGCTCCAAAGTGTTCATACCGGAGAGGATGGTCTTCACTCCCTCAAGACTGCCTACCCAGCGCAGCGCATAGCTTGCAACGGAAGCTCCTGTGCCCAGTGCTTCGAGCTTTGCCTTGGCTTCGGGACGGATAAGGGCAAGGGTACCTCCCTTGATGGGCTCCATAACGGTGACGCTCTTGCCGTGCCTGCGGACGGTGGCATACATCTCACCGGCGCGGACGTTATCGTCTACCCAGTCCATGAAGTTGATCTGCAGCTGCACGAACTCCACTTCCGGATGCTCGGTAAGGACCTTCTCGAGAAGCGGCGGCTTGCCATGGCAGGAGAAGCCGAGATGCTTTATCTTACCCTCGGCGACCATCCTGTTTACGAAGGACCAGGCATCATATTTGTCAAAAACAGGTGCGCTGTCCTCGTTAACATTATGCATGAGGTAGTAGTCGAAGTAGTCAACTCCGACGCGGCGAAGACTTTCGTTGAAGATCTCCTCGGGACTCTTGTTCTCACTCAATGCCCAGGCGGGAAGCTTGTCCGCTATGGTGTAACGGTCACGGGGGATGCGCTCTACAACGGCTTTCCGGAAGGCTTCTTCGCTGCCTTCATATACATAAGCGGTATCAAAATAGGTGAAGCCTCTCTCAAGGAAGAGGTCGGCCATCTTCGCAACGGTTTCGACATCGATCTTCCCGTCTGTGCGCGGGAGACGCATAAGGCCGAAGCCGAGTCTCGGTTTGTCCTGCATAAGTAAAACCCCTCTCTCTTTTTTTATATTATATAACAATAATTGAATTATATCACATGATGAGAGGAATGTCACGCGTTCATTTTTTCGAGGAGGCCGGGAAGTTCGTTCAGACTATGGATCATTCTGTCCGGGTGCGCTATCTGCATAAGATGTTCGGCAGAAAAGCTCGTATCTATGCCTATGGCGAGCATACCGGCGGCGAGGGCGGCCTTTATGCCGCTGGGGGCATCCTCCACCACCGCGCACTTCTCGGGAGCGCAGCCTACAAGTCCGGCCCCGGTGAGATAGATCTCGGGATCGGGCTTCTTGTTCTTTATGCGGTCGCCGGTGACGATGGCATGGAAAACGTCCTCCGTAACACCCATGGCTCTCAGATTATGGACTACTTTTCCTTTGTCCGCAGATGTACAGACAGCGATTTTAAAGCCGAGATCCCGCAGCTTGAAGAGAACAGACGGGATTTCCGGCGGTACAAAGGCTTCCGACTCGACATAGTCTCCATAGTGCGCATAGGCACTGTCCTTCATGGCGGTTACATATGTATGGCCGTATTTTTCCGCCACACCGCCGATGTACAGGTCCTCACCGCGTCCCACGAAAGGAATGAAATCTTCAGGCTTTGCCTCTATGCCGAAATCGTGCAGGGCCATGATCCCGGCTTTTGCCATGAGCTCCTCGGAGTCTATGAGAACGCCGTCCATATCAAACAGAATCGCTTCGTATTTCATTTTATATCTCCGCGACGATTAATCCGTTGTTTGTCAGAGTGATTCCAGAAAGCTTTTTATACGGCGGCTGAGGATGCTGTAGCCGGCTTTGTTCGGGTGCAGCCCGTCCGGGCAGTACTTTTCCGCGATCACGGGAAGGGTCGGCTGCAGTCCGCTGCATGCGTAAAGGTCGAGCAGGGGAAGACTGTAGTACTCGGCTGCCCGGCGGATGGCCTTCACGTACTCGATCAGCGGCTTGCCGGGCACGAGCTTCGAACCATCTCCCAAAGGATTATCCTCATCGATGCGGTGCAGCGGCGTGCATATGACTATTTCCGCTGCAGGGTATTTCTCAATCAGCATTCGGAACAGCACATGCAGAGCTCCGCAGAAGGTACTGTCGTCGCGGTCGTCAAAAGAGCCGAAGGGAGCGTTGCCGTGGCCGAAATCGTTCGTTCCGCCGAAAACAATGACGATATCTGCATCCGGATCCATGCGGTCTGCACGGTCGCAGAAAGTATCCGGGAACATGTCGAACCGGCCGTCATCCTGCTGGCGGGCGATCCTTGAACCGCAGATGCCGTAGTTGCGAGCTGCCGCAAGTCTGCACTCACTGCGCAGCACGTTCACGAACGAGCCTTCAAGACTGTCCGGGTCGATGCTGAGGAGAGGGTTGTCTTCCGGGGCAATTGAGGCCGGATCGAAATCCTCCGGCAGCTCGGGCAGATCCAGCAGTCCGAAGCCAAAGGTTATGCTGTCGCCGAGAAAATTGATCTTTTTTCCTTCCAGTTTCATGTCATACTCCTTCTATCGTTTGTGAAATCACATGAGCTTCTGCGTGTTCCACAGACCGGCATAAAGGCCGCCTTTGGAGAGCAGTTCCTCATGGGTCCCGTATTCGGCCACGTGTTCGTTTTCAATGACTGCAATATGATCTGCATTGCGAATGGTGGAAAGCCTGTGGGCTACGACTATAACGGTGCGCCCGGAACTCAGTTCCTCAAGAGAGCGCTGTATTGCCGCTTCGGTGACACTGTCGAGAGCTGAAGTGGCTTCATCCAGTACGAGGATGGGCGGGTTCTTCAAAAAGACGCGGGCAATGGCGATCCTCTGCTTCTGCCCGCCGGAGAGCATCACTCCGCGCTCCCCTACAAAGGAATTATAGCCTTCGGGCATGGCAAGGATCTCGTCGTGTATGGCAGCAAGCATGGCGGCGTGCGCCACCTCTTCGTCTGTTGCATCCGGACGGCCGTAGCGGATGTTCTCACGTACGGTGTCGGCAAAGAGAAAGACATCCTGTTGGATCATCCCTATGTGCCTGCGCAGAGAGGCCTGCGTGACGGAACGTATGTCCTGCCCGTCGACCAGCACGGCTCCCTCCGTGACGTCATAAAAGCGGGGGAGCAGCTGGCTCAGAGTAGTCTTGCCGCTTCCCGAGGGGCCAACGAGAGCGAGGGTCTCGCCCGGGGCTATATGCAGATCTACGTGTTCGATCACAGGCGGGCCGTTTTCATAGTGGAAGCCCACATCCCTGTATTCCACATCGCCCCTTACCGACTCAAGCTCCTTTGCATCCGGAGCGTCCTCTACGGCTGCCGGAGTCCTCATGATCTCAAGGAAACGTTCGAATCCGGCTCTGCCCGTCTCAAACTGCTCAACGAAGAAGATAAGCTTGCGTATGGGCGAGGTGAAAATGGATACATAGAGGGAGAAGGCCACGAGGTCGGCCAGATCCATCCTGCCTTTCATAATGTAATATCCGCCGAGGGCAAAAACGACTACCTGCATAGCGGCAACAGTAAACTCCGTGGCGGAGTTGAACAGACCGAACCGGCGGTAGTAAACGCGCTTGCTTTTTTTGAAACGCTCGTTTGAGACGCGGAATTTTTCCATTTCCACGCTCTCATTGGCAAAGGCCTTGACCGTGCGTGCGCCGGAAACACCGCCCTCAACCGCGGCGTTTATTTCTGCGGTCTCCTGTTTCACGTCCTTTGATGCGTCGCGCAGTTTCACGCGCAGCGAGATGACTACAGCCAGAAGAACGGGCAACATGATGAGAAGAACCAGAGCAAGCTCCCAGCGGACCGTCATAAGGATCACGATGGCACCGATGAGCGTGAGCCCCGCCTGAAGCACGTTTTCCGGTCCGTGGTGGGCGAGCTCCGTTATCTCGAAAAGATCCGTGGTCATGCGGCTCATCAGTTTCCCGGTCCTGTGCGTGTCAAAGAAGGAGAAGGACAGCTGCTGAACATGGCGGAAGATATCTGCACGCATGTCCGCCTCAACGCGCACACCCAGCTCATGACCGAACACCGTTACGATATACACCGTCAGGGAGCGCAGTATATAGGCTGCAAAAAGTACTGCCATGACCGTGAAGAAAGCGGCATATTTCTTATCGGGAAGCAGAGCCTGAAGGGCATGACGCGTTGCCCAGGGGAAGACGAGATCCGCTGCCACCCCCAGCAGAGCCATGATTATATCCAGTGTAAAGAGCTTTTTGTGAGGCCCGTAATAGCTGAAGAAGACCTTCAGCGGGTTTTGAGAGAAATCCCTTTTATACATCGTCTCAGAGAGGATCAGTCTGCCGCAGCAATTGCCTCGATCTCGCAGAGGACATTCTTCGGCAGTGTCTTCACTGCGACGCAGGAGCGGGCAGGCTTGCTGATGAAGTACTTTTCATAAACAGCGTTGAAAGCGGCAAAGTCGTTCATGTCCGCAAGGAAGCAGACGGTCTTGATGACCTTTGAGAAATCTAGGCCTGCTGCCTCGAGTATGGCTCCGATATTTTTGCAGCTCTGTTCAGCCTGCTCTGCGATTTCCGTTCCGACTATGGTACCGGAGGCGGGATCAAGAGGGATCTGCCCGGAGGTAAAGAGGAAACCGTTCACTTTGTACGCCTGAGAATAGGGGCCGATGGCGGCGGGAGCTTTGTCAGTAGCGATGATGTTCATAGTATTATCCAGTCCTTTCAGATTGATGTTGTCTGTTTTGCCCGGAAGATGCGGACGGTTTTATTCAGTCGAGAAGACGGTAGCCGTGACGGATGAGATCGGCTCGCAGACTGCGGACATGCTCCGGATTGCGGGTCTCGAGCGTCATAGTGACAACACAGGAGTTTACTTCAGTCTTTGCATCCTCGCGTTCGTGCGCTATGTCGAGAACGTTGGCTCCGCTCTCTGCGACACAGGTGAGCAGCTGCGCGAGGTTGCCGGCCTTGTCCGTCAGCTTTGTAGTGATCTGTACGATGCGGCCGGTCTTCTGCATGCCTTTGGTTATGATGCGGGAGAGAGTGGTGATATCCACGTTGCCGCCGGAGACCACCGCAACGGTTTTCAGAGAGGTGTCGATCCTGTCAAAGATATAGGCGGCAACGCTCGTTGCACCGGCACCTTCCGCTACGGTCTTCGGCCCTTCCAGCAGAGAAACTATGGCGGCGGCTATTTCGTCCTCGGAAACGGTGACGATGTCATCCACATATTTCTCAACGAGTTCAAAGGTAAGGCTTCCGGGCGTGAGCACGTGGATACCGTCGGCTATGGTCGGTCCGTCCTTCACGGTGGTGATCTCACCTGCGCGGTGCGAAACGAACATAGACGGTACGGTGGCGGCCTGAACACCGATGACTTTCACATTGGGGCGCATGGACTTGACGGCGACCGCAATTCCGCTGATCAGACCGCCGCCTCCGATCGGTACGACTATCTGTTCCACATCCGGGACCTGCTCCAGAATTTCAAGACCGATCGTGCCCTGCCCCGCGATCACGTAGGGATCGTTGAAAGGATGAGCGAAAGTGTATCCCTTTTCCTCGGAAAGCCGTCCGGCCTCCGCTGCGGCATCGTCATAAATTCCCGGCACAAGCACAACTTCCGCGCCGTAGCCGCGGGTGGCTTCCACCTTGAGGATGGGCGCGCCCTCCGGCATGCAGATTACAGACTTCATACCCAGTCTTGTCGCTGAGAGAGCAACGCCCTGCGCATGGTTCCCGGCAGAGCAGGCGATAACTCCCCGCGCAGCTTCCTCCGGAGAGAGCATGCGCAGCTTGTTGTATGCTCCGCGTATCTTGAACGAACCGGTCTTCTGCAGGTTTTCAGATTTTATCAGGAGGTTTTTCCCGAGACGCGTGGATGTGACGATAGGCGTCATTTCCGTGATGCCTTTGAGAGCCTCCGCAGCCTCGCGGATCATTTTGAGTGTCACTCTGTTTTCCATGAAATATCCCTCCGGCAGATTCGCTGTTTGCTTTTTCATAATAGCAGATTATCCGCCTGATATCCATTGCCCGCGGAAGAAAATTTGATGTGTTCCGGAAACAGGAAAAGCTCCCGCAGATATCCGTCCTGCGGGAGTTTTTCCTTTGTTTTTCATCTTTTCATTGCCGCGAAATTGAGTTGGACCTTTCTATTCTGCCGGTTCTGGCTCCGCTTCTTTGCTGTAGACTTTCTTGCTGGCAATTTCACCGGTTTTCCACATGAATTTTCCGGTGTAGCCGTAGATGATGGCCAGAATCGGACATATCCAGCAGAAGAATGCGAAAGGCAGGTATGAGACGGTGCTTACCCCGAGCGTGCCTGCCATGTAAGCGCCGCAGAGGCTCCAGGGAATCAGCGGGGAGATGATGGTACCGCTGTCTTCAAGCGTACGGGAAAGGGTCTGGGGCAGGAGATCCTTCTTTTTGAATTCGGTGATATACATACGGCCGCCCACAACGATCGCAAGGGTCTGGCTGGCGGTGGCTGCCAGAAGGATCGTGCAGGAGACGACAACAGTGGTGATGAGACCGCCGGTGCTCTTGACGAGAGGCTTGAGCTTCTCCATGAAAGCGGTGAGGAGTCCCGTTTTCTCCATGATCGCCCCGTAGAGCATACCGAGTATGCCTAAGGCGGCCGTCCACAGCATGCTCTGCAGTCCGCCGCGGTTCATCAGCTTGTCGAATTCAGCGAGACCGGAATCGATCGAGAAGCCTCCGTCCAGGATGTTCAGGATGGAGGAGAGGGACTGCCCCTGAAAGATCATCGCGAGGATCACGGCTGTGAGTGCGGAAAGCAGCAGCGTCGGGATGGAGGGGGCTTTCAAAATGGCCAGAACAATGACCACCACCGCGGGGAGCAGAAGCAGAATGTTCATGTTGAAGTTTGCCTGAATGGCGGACATGGTGGCAGCGACCATGGCAGAGTCGACACTGTCTGCGGAATACTTCAGGCCGAGCAGACCGTAGATCACAAGGCTGAGGATAAAGGCGGGAAGGGTGGTGACCATCATGGAGCGGATGTGATCGAAGAGATCCGCCTCCGCCACGGCCGGCGCAAGGTTCGTGGTGTCGGACATGGGGGACATTTTGTCGCCGAGGTAGGCTCCGGAGATGACGGCACCTGCCGTCATGGCGGGGTTGATTCCCAGTCCGAGACCGACGCCCATCAGAGCCACACCTACCGTTCCGGCGGTGGACCAGGAACTGCCGATCGCAATGGCGATGATGGCCGAAATGAGGCATGCCGTGAGAAGGAACACGGAGGGACTTATCAGTTTGAGACCCCAGTAGATGATCATCGGCACGGTACCGGAGGCGATCCACGAGGCGATGAGAACGCCTATCAGCATCATGATAATGGTGGGCTGGATACAGATTTTGCCGCCGTAGTCTATCGCGTCGGACAGGAGTTTCCAGTCATGGCCGTTGTTCAGCCAGGAGACCAGAAGTGTGACGGCAATTGCAATGATGAGGTTTATATGCACCGGTATGTCGAGCCACAGCAGGGACAGTACCATTGATATGAGAAGAAATGCTATGCAGAAAAGAGCCCAGCCGAACGGCATCTTCGGGGCTTCTTTCACTTCCAGAACTTCATTCTGGACATCATTGTTATCCATTGTCTTTCTCCTTTCAGAAAGGTTCATGGGGAGATGTCTCCCGCTTATTATCCGTCAATCGTTCAGAACAGGTATTTGTCGACGACCTGGGCGATCCATTTCGCGTAGGCGTCGTAGCAAAGAACGCCCTCCTCCGGGGTAGCATCCGCCGGATCGCCGATGTAGCCGGGACTCAGATCTTCCTTCACGGGCATGAATATGCCCACAGAACCGCCGTAGTAGTAGAGTCCGCCCATTTTAACGGGCTTTGTGTCCTCCGGCGCGTAATAGGGCTCCACCCCTTCCACATGCACGAGCTGGGGAACTGCAGCCATAACACAGGCGGTCTCGTCCTCGCCGCCATGGCCCTGATGCTCGGGGTTCTTCAGTACGGTCGGCCAGAAGTCATTGTGGGGAGGGACCCAATCGGGGACTACACATTTTATGCCGTATTTGTTGGCAAGTTCTCTGGCAGCAACATTGAGCGCCGAGTGGTTCTCCGAATGGTTGATGCAGAGCACGAATCTCTTGAAGCCGCTCTCATACAGCGCAAGAACGAGATCGATCGTCATGTCGATGAAGGTCTTGTCACTGAGGAAACAGTTGCCGAAAAGTTTATCGCGCTCAAACTTATTAGTCTGCACACCGAACGGCACCGGAAAACCGGGGACGGTCTTGTGGCCCATGGCAAGCAGTTCCTCATAAACTCTTCGAATCAGCACGTTGGCCTGATACCAGTCTGCCCCCAGCGGCAAATGCACGCTGTGGTTTTCGATGGCACCGAAGGAGAGTATGACCGTATCGGTCTCTTTCAATGCCTCCTTCAACTCCGCGGCCGTCATCTCCGGGAGAGTTTTCGGCCCCTTCACTTCATAAAGAGTTTTCCATTCCTGCATCATGTTCGGCTCCCTCCTGAAAGCCTGGTCGGTAGGATTTGTTGCCTTTGTTCAAATAATGAATATTTATGCAACCATTATACATACCGGTATTTGTTTGTCAATCGCAAAAACAAAGAAAAATAGCCGAAATAATAGACAAAATTTGGAGCACTGTCGTTAGAACACATGTGCTCATTATACAAGAGTATTCATCTCTTTAAGCAATTAATGAATTTTTATACATTTTAATGCTCTTTTAGATCTCCCTGAAAGCCTGAAAAAACAAAAAAACTGTTCCGCGGTAAGCGGAACAGTCTTCGAGGTTTCAGTTCTGTGTTTATCTGTATTCTGCTGTGAAAACATCAGAGCTGATGATTTCAGCGCCGACGTTAGCCATGTCAAGCAGGTTGCTTTGCTGTATCTCGGGAGTTGCGGAAGAGGTGCCGTCGCTGAGGACAGTAACCGCATAATCAAGAGAAATGGCATCGTAACATGTGGTGCGGATACAGTTCGGCGTGGTAGTACCGGCAAGAATCACTCTCTTAATTCCGAGGCGACGAAGTACAAGGTCAAGCTCTGTTGCGAAAAATGCCGAAAATCTGGGCTTAACAATGTGATAGTCCCGTATGTCACTTCCGAATTCTTCCGGCATATCGGCAGAGATCTCCTCTGCACATCCCGGAGAGAGAGGCTTCCCGCCGTTCAGCCAATGCTCCAATCTTGTAAGTTCCACATTGCTCCCGTCCGCATTGTATGAACGGGTTACGAAGAATACCGGGATGCTGTTTTTTCTGCAGTGGTCTATCACAGCGGCACAGGCCGGAACAGTAGCCTCTGCTCCCTTGATATAAAGCGGAGAACATTCACTTATGAATCCCTTCTGCATATCTATCACTAAAAGGGCAGCATCTTTTTCTGACATTTTTACAAGTCCTTTCTGATCAATACAGGCATTCCTGTTGCTTTGAACCCACGATCTCAGAATAGCATCCGGTAAACATAGAGTCAATGGTCCTCGTTCCGATCACGTGAAGGGAGACAAATCCTCTCTGTTTATTCTGTGAGTATTATGGTATATTCTATTTAAACAGCAGAAAAATAACTGGACACGGAAAGATCGGTGAAAGAATGAGAATCTTTGAAAAACTGCGTTCCAACATGGCGTTCAATGTTATAGGCGGACTTCTGTTTCTTGTACTGATGTTCGGGCTTATTGTCAGCATTATCGGAAACAGGAGCTTTGTCAGTGCATTCAAGAAAGAGTATTCCACCGTTACATATCACATGGCGGATTCTGCAGCGGCATTCGTTAACGGCGATCAAATAGAGGAATATCTCGCAGGCGGGGAAACAGAGGAGTATGCCCTTACAAAGAGCCGTCTGGATATACATTGTACGAAGCTGAATGTTTCCCTTATCTATGTGATAAAGGTGGATACGAGCGATTACGGACGATTCGTATCCGTGTTTAACGCCGTGAACAACAGTGTCGACAATTCGAATTATTCCGAGTGGGAACTTGGACACAGGCGAGATACGACAAATGATGAATACCGGCTGAAATATAAAGCGATATACGAACAGGGCAGCGAGTATGAAACGGTCTTCCGCCTTCACACAAACGACGGCTCCCATCCGCACATGACTACGCTTGTCCCCGTGAAGGACTCATCCGGGAAGGTCACAGCCATACTCTGCGTGCAGCGGCCGGTAAGAGAAATGGAGGATGCTCTTCGGCCGTATTACCTGCTGATCGTCCTCGGAGTTGCACTTATGGTACTGGTAGTTTCTTTTCTTGCGGCAACTTTTTTGAGGCAGTCGATCATTCGGCCTGTCGAGAAGGTCTCGAAAGAGGCGGCACGTTTTGCAAAAGAGCATGCGCTGAGCGAGCCGCTCGGAGAGATCAGCAGATTTGATGAGATTCTTGACCTTGCACATTCCATCGATTCCATGGAAGCGGATATGGTGAATTACATCGACAATCTTACCGATGTTACTGCCGAGAAGGAGAGAATGCGCGCTGAACTCTCTATAGCGGCAATGATCCAGGATGACGCTTTGCCTGATGATTTTCCGGCTTTTCCCGACCGGAATGAATTCGATTTATACGCATTGATGGATCCTGCCAGGGAAGTCGGAGGAGATTTCTACAACTTCTTCCTGATTGATGATGATCATCTGGCACTGGTGATGGCAGATGTCAGCGGCAAGGGCATACCCGGAGCCCTGTTCATGATGGTAACGAACATCCTTCTCACTGACAGAATAGAGACGTACGGCACACCGTCCGAAGTGCTGAGCATCATGAATGACGATATCTGCGAGCACAATCAGGCGGATATGTTTGAAACTGTTTGGCTGGGCATTCTGGAGATTTCCACGGGGCACATTATTGCCGCAAACGCCGGCCACGAGTATCCGGCCATTTACCGTAAAGACGGAAGCTTTGAGATCCTGAAGGACAAGCATGGTTTCGTGCTCGGCGGCATGCCGGGAATGAAGTACAAAGATTACGAGCTTCAGCTCGGCGAGGGAGACAAGCTCTTCCTTTATACCGACGGCCTGCCCGAATCGACGGACAGGGAAAACCGCATGCTGGGGACCGAAGGCATGATAGAGGCGCTGAACAAGTATAAAAACGGAACACCGAAAGAGATCATCGACGGCGTTCTGAAGACAGTGGATGAATTTGTGGGAGATGCGGATCAGTTTGACGATCTCACGATGCTCTGCCTCGAAATGAAAGAAATGAAGGGGTCTTCCTGTGACCGGGCATAACAGACTGACAGCTGAAAAAAAGCAGGAGCACCAAACGGTGCTCCTGCTTTTTTGTTCTTTCCATCAGATCTTATACTCCGGCCATGTATAGGTTTTGTCGAAGAATCCGTTCAGGAAAGCCTCGGCCAGACTGCATGGTTTGATGTTTTTTCTGGCATCCTCAAAGCTGAACCATTTGAAATCGTCGACCTCGCCGTTCGTGTGAAGATCCTCGTCTTTGAGTACTGCCATGAAATTGAGCATAAGGGTGTTGGAAGGCGGAAAATAACGGCTGTGGTTGAAGCGGATCTCAGAGACTTCCGCTCCTATCTCTTCTCTGATCTCACGTGCAACGGCATCCTCGGCATCCTCTCCCTTGTTCACATAGCCGGCCACAAGAACATAAAAGGGTCTGCCGTACTGCCGTATCAACAGGACGCGGTCCTTAGAATGGTTCAGCACTATCATGCTCACAGCTGTATTGAAGCCGGGCCACCTGTATTCTCCGCACGCCGGGCAGAAAGGGACGGTTCCCTCGGCCGGGTGCTCCTTCAAGATGAGTTCAGTTCCGCATTCTTGGCAGTAGGACATGATTGGTCTCCTTGTCCGTAGAATTATCCTGCATAAAGGTAACAGAGCTTCGGAAAAAAGTCAAACGGCCGTACGATTTTATTAGACAACTTTTCACAGGGTGTGTTAAAATGGACAAAACACAATAATAGAGTTATGGAGGGAACCGCGTATGAAAAAAGTGTTGGTGACCATCCCCGTACAGGAACGTCACAAGGCCCGTATCAATGAACTGGCGAGCGGCTGCAGCGTGACCTATGTTCCTGCCGGAAAGGCAACAGAGGAGCAGGTGGCGGAAGCAAGCGTGATCATCGGAAACGTCCCCGCCGGAATGATCCGGGCATCCGGAAACCTTGAACTGCTTCAGCTGGAATCCGCAGGAGCGGACGCCTATCTCCCTGCCGGCGTGCTGGCGGAAAAGACGGTTTTATGCAACGCCACCGGAGCTTATAACCGCACGGTCACCGAGCACGCCGTCGCCCTCACGCTGATGCTGATGAAAAAGCTCTATCTCTACCGCGACCTGCAGAGGGAAGGCAGATGGACCGATCTCGGCGCGGCGATGTCTCCCGTCGGCGCGACGGTGCTGGTGGTGGGTCTCGGGGAGATCGGCCTGCAGTATGCGCAGAGGATGAAGGAGATGGGCGCGTATGTCATAGGGGTGAAACGCCGCGAAGGCAGCTGCCCGGAGGGCATAGACGAGCTGGCGCGTACGGAGGAGATCGACCGTGTTCTTCCGCGGGCGGACGTTGTGTTCTCCATTCTGCCGAATACGAAACAGACCGTTCATTTCTATACGGAGGAGCGCTTCCGGCTGATGAAGGACAGCGCGCTGTTCATCAACTGCGGCAGAGGAAACGCCGTGGAAAGCGGCGTGCTGCTGAAGGCGCTTCAGGACGGACAGATCGCCGCCGCCGCCGTCGACGTGACGGAGACGGAGCCGCTGCCGGCGGACAGCCCCCTCTGGCATCAGCCCAATCTGGTGATCACGCCGCATGTTGCCGGCGGCTATCATATTCCGCACACGCTGGAGTGCATCGTGGACATTGCCTGCGAGAACCTCCGCCGCTGGAGGAAAGGCGAGGAGTTCTGCAATGTGGTAGACCCGGAGACGGGATACAGAAAATAAAAAACAGGGAGCGAATGCTCCCTGTTTTTAGGTATCAGTCGATATGGATGATCTTTTCCGTCAGCTCGGAGGCTTTTACTCTCGGACTCGGGAAACGCTCCCGTTTCTCAGTGATGCTTCCGATGTTGATGGCCTGCTTCGGGCAGTACTGCACGCAGCTCAGGCATCCGATGCAGTTGGTGCCGAAGACGGGCTTTTTGCCCTCCAGCTTTATGTTCCCCCGCGGACAGATCTGAACGCAGGTGCCGCAGGCGATACAGCTGTCGGAGGCCGCGAATTTTTCCGCGCGTTTGGCATGGGTCTTTCCGAGCCCCTTGCTCATCAGCTCAAAAGCGGCTGCCCTCGGCGGCCGTTTTTCGCTTTGTTTTCCCTCGAGGACCGCCGCTGCCACGACAGCGGCTTTCGTATCGATGCGTTTCTGCGCTTTTTCCGGAGAGGTGGGAGGAACGGTCAGTGTGTGGGGCATGAGCCAGATGGCTGTTGAGTGGTTGGAGACAGCGTCCCAGTAATCCAGGTCCACGATCTCGTCGATCTTTCTCAGACCGCATCCGAGATAGCCCGCATACTGCTCAACGGCAAAGATATAAGCGTCGGGAGCGATCTGGATATCCCGGATATAAGACTCCATGTCGCCCGGAAGACCGCCTGCCATACAGGAAAAGATAAAGCCGACGCGCTTTGCATCGCGTGCGTCCGTTATTGCCGGATAACTGCGCATCAGGACAATGTCTGTGTCGCCCAGGACCTTCGCAATGCTTTTCGCCATATCCAGGCAATGGCCGGCGCCGGAATAGCAGTAGATTATGTTTTCACTCATCATTCTTCCCCCTTTGTCCGTTTTCTGTATCGTTTACTGTATTATTAATATTATAAGTATAACATGTGAAAGCCGGTTTTGAAACAGTTATTCCTCAGACGGCGGAAATTCCAGGATGATCTTCGTCCCTATGCCGGGCTCACTCTCCATCTTCACCTGGGCTCCGTGATACTGAGCCCCGTGCTTGACGATGGAAAGGCCGAGACCGGTGCCGCCGATTTCCTTGGAATGGCTTTTGTCCACCCGGTAGAAGCGCTCGAACACCCGCTTCTGATGCTCCGGAGCGATTCCTATTCCGGTATCTGAAACGCTGAGCTTCGGGGCCCCGTCCTCCACCGAAACGTCCACGGTGACGCTGCCGCCGGTGTGGTTGTATTTGATCGCATTGTCACACAGGTTGTATACCATTTCGCTGAGAAGCTGGGAATTGCCGGGTACCTGCACATGAACGCCCGTGAGCTTCATATTGATCATCTGCTTTTCCGCCATGGGAAGCAGGCTGCCGACCACCTCAGAACAGACCTCATAAAGATCGACCTTGTCGTGGTCCGGACTGACAGCCTCCTCGTCCAGCTTTGAGAGCCGGATGATATCCTCGATCAGGGCAAGAAGGCGCTGGGACTCCTTGTAAATGTCCCTTGAGAATTCCTTCGCCTTGTCACCCTCCGCCACACCTTCCGCAATCAGTTCGGCAAAGCCCGAGATCGAGGTCAGGGGAGTCTTCAGCTCGTGGGAAACATTGGCGGAGAATTCGCGCCGCAGGGATTCGCGCTGGGCAACTTCCTCCTGAATGGTCATTTTCTGCTCCTGGATCTTTCCGACCAGCGGGGCGAGTTCGGGATAGGTGGTTTCCGGATGGTCCAGATCCATGTCGTTGATCGGGCGTACGATCTGCTTGGCTGCCCGGAAAGACAATACGCCGGAGATCAGAAGTACCAGAACCAGTACCCAGAAAACGGGGCTGACGGCGATCAGCGCCTGCCTTACCGCCCCGAGCGGACGGCTGAGCCGCAGCACCGTTCCGTCCGGGCACCTTTTGGCATAATACATGGTGGTCCTGCCGCTGCTGTCCGATCTGCGGGTACCCTGCCCGTCGCCATCCTCCAGCGCCGCCTGGACCTCGGCGCAATCCAGCTGGTTGTCGACCGGCATGGCGTACTCGCTGTCATAAAGGACACTGCCGTCACCGGCGATCCATGTGATGCGGTTGGCATTGTCCAGCGTTTTGAGGTAATCGACGCCGGAAAGGAGAAGCCCCTGCTCAGCATACATGGTTTCCTGCCGGAGCGCCGCATAGGTCTGATCCTGGACCTGGGAGTACTGGACTCCGAAAAACAGAGCGGCGCAGAGGATCAGGACCGATATTCCCACAAGAAAGGTATTGCGAAAGATGGTCTTAATCATGGAACAACCTCCGTGAAACGGTATCCGACGCCGCGGACCGTCTGAATAAAGCTGCCTGCAGGGCCGAGCTTTGCCCGCAGCGTGCGGATGTGCACATCGAGGGTGCGGTTTTCCCGCTCCGTTTCAGGCCCCCATATGCGATCAAGCAGAAGCTCCCGCTTGAGAACAAGTCCCCGGTTTTCCATCAGAAACTGCAGCAGCATGAACTCCTTGTACGTAAGGGCCACCGGTTTTCCGTCCACCTCCACCTCGTGCCTGTCCGGACAGACATGAAGGGGACCGAAGCGGTATTCCGCAGAGGAAGCGCGGCTCTCCGTACGGCGAAGCACCGCGCGGATCCGGGCGACCAGTTCCATCATGCCGAAGGGTTTGGAGATAAAATCGTCCGCCCCGGCGTCCAGACCCTCCACGCGGTCGTATTCGGTGTTTTTTGCGGTGAGCATGATAACGGGAAGAGCTGCCGTGGCAGGGGCGGCGCGGAGACTCCGCAGGATCGAAATGCCGTCCTCGCCGGGAAGCATAATGTCCAGGATCGCGAGTCTGGGGATCTGTTGCTCCAGCGCTTTCCGGAAATGCTCCGGCGTATCGAAGCCGAGGGCATGGTAGCCCTGGCTCTCCAAAGCATATACCACCAGCTTGCGGATGCTGTCGTCATCTTCCAGCAGATAGATCATAGCTTTCACCTCTTTTCCTATCGTAACACAGACGGCGGGCTCTGAACAGCGCTTTTTGCGTTTTTTGCGATTTAACACAGATTTAATGTTAAACAGATGGCAGATTTAACATGAGACGGTTATAGTAGATATGTAAAGGATGTGAAAGAATGACCGTTTCCGATATTATCGCCCTGTTCAGCGGCATTGCGCTGTTTCTCTTCGGCATGACGCTGATGGGCGATGGGCTCAAGAAGGTTTCGGGGAACAAGCTCGAACCGATACTGTTCCGCCTGTCCGGCACACCGCTCCGGGGAATTGCGCTCGGCGCGGGGGTCACGGCGGTGATCCAGTCCTCCTCCGCCACCTCCGTCATGATGGTCGGTTTTGTAAACTCGGGCATGATGAAAGTGCGGCAGGCCATATCCGTGATCCTCGGGGCCATTCTGGGCACCAGCATCACCGGCTGGGTCATCTGCCTCGGTTATATCGAGGGACCATCCGGGATCAGCAGCCTGCTTTCGACTTCCACCCTGACCGGGATCATAGCCGTCGTGGGGATCATTCTGCGGATGTTCAGCAAAAAACGGATCCATAAGAATGTGGGGGACATCCTGATGGGTTTTGCCGTTCTGATGTTCGGCATGAGCTTCATGAGCGGCGCCGTCAGCGGGCTCGGCGAACAGGAATGGTTCAGGGGACTGTTCTCCCGCATGTCGCACCCCCTGGTGGGCATTCTGGCGGGGCTTGCCTTCTCTGCGCTGCTGCAGTCCGCCTCTGCGGCTGTCGGTATCGTGCAGGCGATGTCTGTCACCGGAGCCATGACCCTCGGTGCGGCGCTCCCGCTGCTGATGGGTATCACCATAGGTGCCTCCCTGCCGGTGCTGCTGTCCGCGCTGGGAGCCAATCCCGCCGGAAAACGCACGGCATACAGCTACCTGGTGGCCTCCTTCATGGGCGTGATGGTCTGCGCCTCTCTGTTTTACATCGGAGACGCCATGTTCCGGTTCCGTTTTCTGAAAATGATTATGGATCCCTTCTCGCTGGCACTGGTAAACACGGTGCTCCGGCTGGCGATCCTAATGCTGCTGGCGCCGTTCATCGATGTGCTCGAGGCGGTCTCGCTGATCCTTGTCCCGGACAGACACGCCGAGACGGATCCCGCACTGCGGCTGGAGGAGCGCTTCCTGAGCCACCCGGCTCTTGCCATCGAGCAGAGCCGTCTTACCATCTGTGAGATGGCAAATGAGACGGAAGAGGCGATGCGAGCCGCCACAAAGCTGCTCAGCGCCTACAGCGACGCAGGTTTCGAGTATGTACAGAATCTGGAGGCGGCCGGAGACCGGTATGAGGACGCCCTCGGTTCCTATCTTGTCAAGCTTACCGGGCGGGATCTGTCGGACAATCAGGGCAAGGCGGCATCGGTTTTCCTCCATACCCTCTCGGATTTTGAACGGATCTCCGACCATGCGCTGAACATAGCAAAAAGCGCGAATGAAATGCACGAGAAGGGAATGACCTTCTCGGAAGATGCGAAGCGTGAGCTTGCCGTCATGACCTCGGCCGTGACGGAGGTGCTGAGCATCACCATCAAAGCTTTCGATTCGGCGGATATAGAGCTTGCGAGAAAAGTGGAGCCGCTGGAGGAAGTGGTGGACGGCCTTTGCGACAAGCTGAAGCTCCGGCATGTGGAACGGCTTCAGAAGGGTATGTGCACCATCGCAAACGGATTTGTGTTCAACGATCTGATCACCAACTACGAGCGCGTGAGCGACCAGTGCTCCAATATCGCGGTAGCCATGATCGAGCTCAGTGAAGGCTCGTTCGACACGCATGAGTATGTGGAAGAGGTGAAGGAAGACCGGTCCGCCGCATACGAGCGCTGGCTGCGGGATTACAAGGCAAAGTACGTGATCGAGTGAAGCCGCTTTATCTTAGGTAAATAGAGGTATTCTTAAAAGGGCACCGGAAGGTGCCTTTTTACCTTCTTATGTTCCCGGGATCCGGGAAAGGATGCGCAAAAAGAATCCTCTTTGAAGAGGTTGATTTGAGAAAAGGCATGCGTTATACTTTTAACAGTATTTATATCAATGCAAAAAATAACTGTCGGACAGGAGACGGAACAGATGAAACTGCTGGTACTTGAAGAAAAAAGCGTGTTTGAGAGGCATGCGCCGAAGGAGTTGTTCTCGGAATGCGCGGTTACCGTCATGAGTCCGTATTCGACCGCGGAGGAAGTTGCAGAGAACTGCGGCGATGCGGACGTGCTGCTGGCAAGTCCCGTCATACGGATCGGCAGGGATATGATCGATTTGCTGCCCCGGCTCCGGCTCATACAGACAGAGGGCGTCGGCTTTGAGGGGGTGGACCTGAAAGCGGCCAGAGAGCGCGATATCTTCGTATGCAACTGCCGCGGTGTAAACGCCCTTGCGGTTGCAGAGCACACCGTCATGCTTATGCTCTGCTGCCTGCGCGACGTGGTGAACGGCAATGAGGATGTGCTGAGCGGCCGGCAGAACGACAAAAAGGTTGCCTATATGAAAACCGGCAGCCTCCGGGAACTCGGAGACTGCACGGTGGGCTTCATTGGATACGGTGCTATCGGCCGCGAGGCAGCCAGGCTTGCCCGTGCATTCGGGGCACGCACGCTTTATTACAAACCGACCCCGGGGGACGAGGAGTATGCGGAATACTGCGGGCTGGATGAGCTTCTTGCGGACAGCGACATCGTCAGCCTGAATCTTCCTCTCACGAAGGAGACGGAGAATATGGCGGACCGCAGTTTATTCGCAAAGATGAAAAAAGGCGCCTATCTCATCAATACGGCGAGAGGCGGACTTGTAAACAGCGCTGACCTCATCGATGCGATCGCAATGGGGCAGCTTGCCGGCGCAGGACTGGATGTGCTGGATCATGAGCCCGTGCAGAAGGACCACATCCTCGTCACAGCGCCGGAAGAGGTGCGCAGGAAAATCATTTTCTCACCCCATATAGCGGGTGTTTCCGCATCCGCCTTCAGGCGGACCTACGAGATCGTGGTGGAGAACATAGAAGCTGTGAAACAGGGAAAAAGGCCGGTCAACATCGTGAACGGCCTCTGACCTGATGTAAAAAAGCAGGGACGCATAATGCGTCCCTGCTTTTCGCTGTCCGGAATAGCTTCAGTCGACGGGGATGTCCACGTTGACGAAGACACAGTTCTCTGCGGCGTGAGCGGTCTCGTCGTCCCACAGAATCTCATACGCACTGTTGAGGATAAAAGTGCCGGTTCCGTTTTCATACTCCACCGTATCGGTGTATTCAGTCTCGGAGCTGTAGGTTCGGATGTAGCAGCGGGCATTTTCATAGCGGAGCTTTCCTCCGTTCCCTTCGGCATAGGCGGTCATATCCCAGTTGGCACTCTCAAAGGCGCTGCTGCCCCAATGAATGTGAACAGCGTATTCTCCTTCTACCGTGCCTCTGGTGATCTCAATGACGCAGCGGCCGGCGATCTTCTCGGCCCATCTGCCCAGAAGATCATCGGGGGTGTAGCCGTTGGTGCCGCCGGTGTGCTCGGCGATAGCCCTGTACCATTCGTAAGCAACTTTACCGGCTTTTACAGACGGATCTTCAAAGGTCGCTTTGTAAAGGACTTCATAGCCCTCGCTCCATACCTGACGGATATAGTTTTCGCCGCCTTCCATCAGGAAGAAATCAAAACGCTCATCAGAATCGGGGAATTCGATCCGGACATACTCTCCGTCGGGAGCCTCTCCCCCATCGGTGTACTCATAGCGGACCCCCTCGGTAAGCTTGCAGACAAAATCCGTGGCATCGAGGTCTTTCGGGTCCAGAGTCCCGTAATCGGGAGCGGATACCGTATAGTTCCAGCCCGGCCGCCAGAGGATTCTGTACAGATCCATCTCAAGGCTGCTGTTGCCGCGATGTTCCGCCTGAAGACCGGGGTTTTCCTTTATGAAACCTTCAAGCAGACTCCACGCCCATTCATTAAGTGCGCTCCATTGATCCATGTCCTCATACATATTCTCGGTGTTCTCGCGTACCATGCGCACATCGGTCGGATGACAGAACAGGTAGTAATCACCGTTTTTATCCGAGGCCATGACCTCTCTGCCGGACATATCATAACAGAGCATCTCGTGCAGTTCATCCTCGCTGATGCGGCGGATACCGAAAAGCCAGCCCGCACCGGAGTCAGCGGATTCACCCAAAGCCTTCGCGGCTTCTACGGAGGCTTTCTCCGAAACACTGAAGAGAAGGTCACCGGCAGGTGCTTCGGCAATCACCAGTTCCGCAAATTCTGCGGGTATGGTGAGCTGCAGTCCATCAGTGCTCAAGACTATATCTTTTGCAGCGTTTGCTGCGTCTTCTTTGTTTTCTTCTGTTTTCGCAACGCAGGCCGTAAGGGCCAAAACCATTGCGAGGGCAAGAAGAATGCATAATACTGATCTTTTTTTCATCTTGTTTTCCTTTCTTTGCGCACTGTGCCGGAGCAGGAGAAATGATCCTCTCCGGCAGTGATGCAGTTTATCATTTTCATTCCCTTCATTCATGAATACAGAATGAATAAACGGATTGGTTTTCGTGTTTATTTGTTAGTAATGTGGTTTCCCGTCATTCAGGACGTATCCCTTTGTATATAATACTTCTTTTTATACGAAGGATCCGGCATCGAGGAACGGATCACGAGAGGAAACAAATCACATGATGCGGATTGTGTTAAAAATGTGATCGGAGGAAACTGTTTCCCCTCTATCTCCTTGAATATCAGGGCGTAATGAAATATAATCAAGCTGTTAATACTAAATGAAAAGGAGAAAAGATCAATGGCATTCGACAATCCAAAACTCGACAAGGTATTTCAGATAGGAATCCTGGTAAAGGATCTTGATGCGGCAAAAAAGAATTATGAAGAGATCCTCGGGATCGGACCCTGGGGGGAACCGGGCGTAATCAGCGGAAAAAACATGGAGCTTTACGTTAATGGAGAGCGTTACTATGACGATTTCTTTAAAGTATCCATGCTGCACCGCTACGGTTTTGAGATAGAGATGATAGAGCCGATCGGGCCTTCTCCGCTCAAAGACTGGGTGGACAAACACGGCAGCGGTCTGCACCACATCGATTTCCGGCTCGACGGTGATTATGAGGAGTTTCTCAAAGAATGCAAGGACCTTACCGGAAAGGACACATGGCTTCGCGGCCAGGGCTTCGGCGGCAGAATGGATTTCTCATACATTGATCTGACCGACCAGATCGGTTGCTATGTTGAGGTAAAGCCCGCCCATACCGGCGAAGGCAGACCGGGCTTCGATTACTGATGTCAAATATAATAAAACGGGATACCGTTACGGTATCCCGTTTTTCCTGATATGGATCAGCGTTATTCTTTTGTAATCAGCACAGGATGGTTCCGGTTTCTTGCATGGCATCAAAGTTGCCGGCGGTTTGAATAAACTAATTGTAATCACTTCAAATATTTTATTTATTTTTCTGTTAATGCCTCGTTGTTGTACTGCTGTTTCACTGTGATTAGAATAGAAGCGAAAGGAATGGTGAACGATGGACATTGACAGGAATTTCCTGGAAGAAATGCTCATTATGGGTGAGGACAAGGAACCGAAGACAGATAACATAGTCTACATGACACCCGCGGAGGAGACAAAAACAGTAGAGCTGACGCTGTCGGAGATCCGTCTTTTGGACAGGGTCCTGCAGGAAACGGCAAACAGCAGAAAGACTACTGTACCATGGCTGTCATCATATGAGGCGGGACGTCTGAACATCATCCGCCGGAAACTGACTGTAAAAGAGCGGGATAAGGCCATCAGTCACTGACAGAGATTTTTTTGGCAAGATTAATGAGGCAGATGCTTGTGCATCTGCCTCTGCGCTTTTCGATAGGTCCTTTTTATTTGATGTTGATAAAAACCAGACCGATCATGCAGATTGCCACGCCAGCAAGTTTGTTCCACGTGAGAGCCTCATGATAGAGAAAATATCCTACGAAGACAAGCAGTGTGGAGAGAAATGCTGCCTGAACGATAAAGCCGGTGCTGATCTGCCATCCCGCCTTGTATGCGTATATCCAGCCTGCTTCGAGTCCAACAACCGAGATGCCGAGGATAAAGGATGCCCAATTGAGCTTTCCGTATTCTCTGAGCAGATTCCCGCCGCGGTTGAGAACAAAATAAAGCACTGCGCTGGCAGCGGCTCCCACCAGATATGTGACCGTAAGCGATGCCAGAGGGTCGATATCACTTGATACTGACTTTGAGCTGATCTGATAAAAGACGTTTGAAAGTACGACCAGTGCGATGGGCCATATGAACTGAAACATGAGCCTCACTCCTGATAGTTTAATAACACACTTATTATAGATGTATTCAACCGTTGTTTCAACTATTCCATCCGGCGGAACATATATGGATTTTTACGGGGTTCTGTGGTATGTTGAATAAAAAAGGAAAGGATCGGCGCTATGACAGACCTGATAGATGTATTTACCCACAGCAGCATAAGGATCCGGAGCGGCAGCGGCGTGATTTATGTAGATCCGTTCAAGATCCGGGAGGAAACGCACGACGCGGATTATGTGTTTGTCACCCATGAGCACTACGACCACTTTTCTCCGGAGGATATTGCAAAGGTTGCTAAAGAGGGCACGGTACTGGTCGTTCCGGAGAGCATGAAAGCGAAAGCATCCAAAGAAACAAGTGAAAAAGTTTCCATAGTCACGGCAGTTCCGGGAGAGTCATTCGAGTTTGACGATTTTTCCTTCGAGGCGATTCCGGCGTATAACAGACTCAAACCCTTCCATCCGCGCGGAGCAGGCTGGGTCGGATATGTGTTCGACCTGGGAGGGAAGAGAATATATGTTGCAGGGGATACAGACCTCACCGCAGAAGCCAGACAGGTGAGATGCGATTTTGCGCTTGTTCCGATAGGCGGGACTTACACCATGAACGCCAAACAGGCGGCAGAGCTTGTAAATGCCATTTGTCCCGAAACTGCCATTCCAACACATTACGGCAGCGTGGTCGGCTCGGAAAATGATGCGGAGGCATTTGCCGCAAATGTGGATCCGCAGATCCGAGTGGAGATCAAGATGCAATACTGAGCCAAACAAATAAAAAAGACAGCCGTTGAGGCTGTCTTTTTTATTTGGAGCATGACTTCAGTATCCGACTGCGATCCCGACGGCGAGGAACAGGATCACCAGCAGTGTGTTTGCCAGGAACAGCGGCCAGGATCGCTTGATCCAGGTGAAGTAGTCCTTCTCAATCATGGAAAGGGAGATCAGCAAAACGGGCGAAGTCGGGAAAAGCATATTGGTATAGCCGTCCGCAAAGGTGTAGATCAGAACAAGCATCTCGCGGCTCAGACCGACCTGCACGACTGCCAGGATTCCCATAACAAGGATGGCCTTTGCCGTGGAGGATGAGATGAAAAACTCAAGGACCAGAACGATCAGGTAGATCATCAGCGCGACGGCCAATGCGCTGTGACCGGAGGCAGCGGAGGTGATCGAGTTGGCTATGGTCGGGAGGATGGAGCCCTGATCAAAGATGTATTTTATGGAGCCGGAGAGTGCGATAAAAACGATCGTCGGCAGTGCGCTGACAAAGCCATGCAGAAAGCTTCGAAGCACCTGTGGAAGAGAACCGGTGGAAACCCAGCCCGCCGCGACACCGAAAACGAGGAAATATACGGCAAGGATCGGCACTGCAAGGCCCTGCAGTGCAGGGATGACGGATGCGGCAACAATAACAACCAAGGCAGCCGTAAGAAACAATACATATATCCGACGTTTCCGCCGCTCCGCTGCGGGGGCTTCCGCTTCGGCAAAAGCCTCGTGCGGAACTGCCGCCGGTTCCTGCGCTGTGCGGGATGTGTACAGAAAGATGTACGCAAGCAGCAACAGGAACATTACGGCAAAAATGATCAGCCGGAACCAGATGTTGACCATCGGGTTGACACCGATGATCTCCGAAGCCAGGAGCACCGTAAAGGGATTGGTGATCGCGGTTGCAAAACCCAGTCCGCATGAGAGGATGCAGCAAAGAAATCCCGTGAAGGCATCGTATCCGAGGAGAACACAAAGGGATACCACGATAGGAAGCATCGTAAGCATTTCCTCGAACAGCCCGAGAAAAGCGCCGAAACAATAGAAAAGGAAAGCGAGAAGAATCAGCAGCAGGCGCCGCCGGCTCCCGTACTTGCGTGCGACTGCGCCGACCAGAGCCCGGATGCCTCCGGCATCTTCCATAACCTGAAAGGATGCTGAAATGACAAGAAGGAAAACCGACAGCACCGCAAGTGTGAGTCCGTCAGATGAAAAGAATACTAGCACTGGTGCCAGGATCCCTTTCCAGATGGGGATCCCGGACAAATCGTCTCTGCGGGTATAAGAGAGATAATCCGGCTGCCCGTCCGGAAGAAGACCGAAGCTGCCGCGCGGAACGATATAGGTCAGAACGATCGAGACCAACAGCAGGACGACCAGAAGCAGCGTTACTTCAAAGAAAGTCTTCCGTGAGATGTTCAGGAGTGCTTTTTTCTTTTGTTGCATGTCATTTCACTCTCTTTTCTCCGCCGTTCAGACAGAAGATCAACGAACAGGGCCCAGCGGGCAGACTGCTCCGGATGCTCAAGGGGATAAAAGAAATACTGCTCATTGTTGTAGTATAACTCAAACTCCTTCGAACAGGAAAAGGCGAGCGCAGGGAGTTTCTCCGTCGGGATCGAGAAATCAATGCTTGGCGAATGGAAGGAAAAAAAAGCGGGATCAAGGCTGCATTCACCTTTTTCTTTTCGAGCGGTACCTCCTGCGGCGGGACAGATGAGCGTTTGCACGGCCGTACTCAGATGAAAACTGTCCAGTTCAGCTTTTTCCGTTTCGCGGATCCGGTCGTACCAGGACGGAATAGAATACGGTTCAGCGGTGAAATGATATTTTTCGTCAAGTATATGGATACTTCCGCAGGCCCGGCACTGCAGAGTGTTTCCTATGCTGTGCATAGCATACAGTTCACCGCAGTCGGCACAGCGGTAGAGCAGTCCTTCCAGACCCTCAGCCTTGTCCTTCTGGGGGTAGGAACACGGAGGATCGACAGAGGCGTCGTTATACAAAGTGGAAGCGATCAGAGCATTGATCTCCGCATCCTGCATGGTCTCAAGTTCATCGCGCTTTATTACCCGCTCCACAGTAACGCGGACGCAGGTGTCAGCGTGATAGCGACGTTTGCGCCATTTCGGGCCGGCAAAATAGGAACCGTGGATCTTAACCAGAACAAGGTCAACACCAAGCCGCCGGTAAAAAGCCGCTCCTTCTTCCACAATGGGGTTGGATCGTCCGTCCGGAGAAAGACGTCCTTCCGGGAAGATTACAACAGGGTAACCGCTGCGCAGAGTCCGCATAATACTGACAGGCGCTCCGAAATCAGAAGTGAAAAGCTTTTTTGCCAGCATACCGGACTTGCGCTTTAGCGTTTTCAGTACAGGTCGCGTGCAGTAATAGTTGTTGATCAGAAATGCCGGCGGACGGGGATGAGACATCCGGTGTATATAGTTGAAGTCAAAGAAGGACTCGTGATTGGCCAGCATGATATAGGGCGTCTCAGCCTTAGAGAGCGCATCATCCTCGATGATCAGGCGCGGACTTCTGCCCTGAAACAGCCTGCTAAGGAAAAAGATAAGAACATAGACAGGGGAGTCCGGCGTCCCGTCATTTTTACGGAGAAAACGGACTATCCATATAACGGCTGCTGCCAAAAAAAGCGCCGCAAGAAGAACAGCAGCAAAAACAGGCAGCCGGAGAGGCATATCGTTTTTGAAAAAGGGCATTCCGCCGCTTATCTCTGTTAAAGCAACCATTTGTTCACGATCGCGGGCTTTTCAAAGCCCCAGTCCTCTTCAGCCGCATGCACTACCAGAGAGAAACCGTTTTTGAGAAGCACCTTATCGGAACCGATGTTTTCCACCATGGTGCTGGCAGTGATGATATCGATATCCGTATGCTCCCTTAGGTATCTGAGCATCAGTGCTGTTGTTTCCGTGCCTATACCCTTGCCCCAGCATCTTTCCGCAAAGCGGTACCCGAGGCTGATCTTTTTATACTCCGCACGATATCCGTAAAACTCCGCAAGTCCGCAGAATCCTTCTTCGTCGAACACACCGAGGATAAGGGAATCTTCCAGACATTCGGTATATAGACGCTCTATGACGCATTGCACGTCATCGTATTTCTTCTCGAATAAAAAAGTGGGGAGATACCTGTAGACATGCGGGGAACCAACAAATTCCCGCAGAGCGGGAGCGTCCTCCTGCGTAAGACCTTTTAAGACAATTCGTTCTCCCCGGATGTACGGCACTTCCGGAAAAAGATCACACATCATTCAGTCGCACCACCCGAAAACTGCTTATAAAAAATAATATTGGTATTATAACACATATGTCCCCGGTGGGAATATAAAAATGAAGGCCTTTCCGGAGGAGACCGGCAATTGTTGAAATACGGGGAAAAGCGCTGTATAATGAACAGCAATCAATGAAAGATAATGTGTCCTGCAACGGAGAACACAGACCAATGGCAAAAAGAGCATTCTTGATCGGGGAAAGACAGTGCTTTGCATACGGTGACGAAGAGCCGCAATTCCTGCTCATCCAGCCGGAGGGCGAAAGAGAAGAGCAGTTTTGGAAGCAGCCGGAGCTCATCTCCTCTCTGTGCGGAACCCCCTTTCTGCATATATCGTTCAGAGTGACAGACTGGAACAGAGAACTTTCGCCATGGAGCGCATCTCCTGTTTTCGGCAGGGACGCTTTTGGAGACGGAGCGGCCGAGACGCTCGTGTTCATTGAAGAAAAGCTGCTGCCGTATGTCCGGGAAGAGTTCGGCATCGGTCCGAAAGTACCTGCGGTGCTCGGCGGTTATTCTCTTGCCGCCTTTTTTGCATTATGGTGTGCTTATCAGACAGACACATTCTCTGCGGCAGCAGCGGCATCCCCCTCGGTGTGGTTTCCGGGCTGGATAGAGTATGCGGGTGTGCATCAACCCCTTGCAGGCTGTATATATCTCAGCATGGGCGACAGGGAGGAAAAGGCGAAAAACAGAACTCTTGCCTCAGTCGGCGACTGTATAAGAGAGCAGCATCGACTGCTTGAGGAAAGCAGCGTCAGAAGTATGCTTGAATGGAACCAAGGCAACCACTTTATGGATCCGGAACTTCGCTGTGCTAAAGGCTTCGTCTGGTGCATGGAAAAACTGGGAGAACAGGTCGATGGAGATAACGGAAACCATATATCCCGCTGACCGCAGGCAGTGGCGGGAATGGCTCTCGGAAAACTTCGAGACCAGTAAAGAGATCTGGCTGATGGTCCCTTTAAAATGCTCGGGTGAGCAGGGCATATCCTATAACGATTCCGTTGAGGAAGCCCTATGCTTCGGCTGGATCGACAGCACGGCAAAAGCCTTTGACGACGGCCATCAGGTCAGACGGTTTACACCGAGGCGGAAGGGGAGCGCCTATTCGCAGCTGAACATTGAGCGGCTCAAACGGCTCGATCAGCAGGGCCTCATCCATCCGAAAGTCAGAGTCTCCGTTGAGGAGCTTTTGAGCAGACCTTTCATCTTCCCGGAGGATATTCTGGATGAGATCCGGAAGAACGAGACTGCTTGGGAAAACTTTCAGCATTTCAGTGACGCCTATAAAAGGATTCGCATTGCCTATATCGATGATGCAAGGAACCGACCGAAAGAGTTCCGGAAACGCCTTGAAAGCTTTATCCGCAAGACGGAGCAGAACAGGGTGATCACCGGTTACGGCGGCACCGACAAATACTACGGACTGTGAAATGCAAGGAGAAAAAAGAATATGATAACGATGTTAAAAGCGGCAACAATCTTTTCTTTCGTAATTCCGGTCATTTCTTTCGGGATACTGGTCATTGTATTCGGTCTGCTGATATGGAAAACGCACAGACTTACACTCATCCATACGGCATATTATGATGGAGTGAGAGCGGAGGACGTCCGCGCGTACACGAGCCTTGTAGGCTTCGGAGTCACGCTCATAGGTATCGGCATATGCCTGACGGGGCTGCTCGGCTTTGCAACAAAGTCATATGTTCTTATGAGGCTGCCCGCTCTTGCCGGACTGATCGCTGGGTTCATCTTCATCAACAAGGCGCAGAACGATTATAACAGCCAAGGCTGAAAAAACGATGCAGATCCCGGAAGGGTCTGCATCGTTTTTTGATATGCGGAACCTGGCATCAGTGGAGGTGAAATCAACTGCCGGATAACAGAGATCGGACGCGTGAAAGCTCATTGCCGGTGAAGTTCTCCAGGGAATCAATGATGAAATCGTGATCTGCCGGATCACCATGTCAGTGGCAGGTCTGAAATCAGAGCAATGAAGATGAGTCCTCCGATAAGAGAGTAAAAAAAGATGCCGGCCGAAAATGGCCGGCATCTGCAGCTGACAATATGAATCAGTCTTCTTTCTTCGCCGCTTTTTTCTTGGTCCTGGAGGGGGCCTTTACGGTCCACTGTTCCATTTGGCGGTATTTCTTGATCTGCTCGTCCAGCTCGGGACTGCCCTGCTTGGAGCGGATCTCGCCGTGCAGATTGATTTCACGTGCATGGTCAAATTTGCCCATCATGGTGAGACGGTTCTGGTTGTCTACCGGCCAAGTGAACTTCATCTTGCCATTCTCATCGAGGTTTATAAAGCCCTTTCGTCCGCAAACAGCACACTCCACATAGTCTCTGCCGGGTTTGGCAATGACGAGACTGAGATGGCAGCCGGGACAGGCCTCGCCATCGGTATCGGAGCCGAGCCAGCGGTTCTCCCAGTCGATCTGCGGGTTGAGAACGGCGTGGCCGACATTCTGACCGAGGTATTTTGCTCTGCGGACAACGTCCGGCCGCAGGAAGACCTCACCGGCGTCCCCGCATGCGTAGAGGTTCAGGTTGTCGACAACATTGGTCTGCGCGGAGAAGGTGGTGGTGTAAAGGGTGGGCATGCCGAGGCTGGTCCAATGCTCTGTGAGAGCGCCGCCCGCACAGATCAGTCCGCCGGGGCGCTGTTTTCTGCGGCCTTTTGCCCATTCGGGACAGCCGCCGTTCATCTCCCACATGGCCATGTCCATCTTGGGTCCGAAGACTCTGTCGCGGAAGTCGGTGACGATACCGCAGGGGGAGAGGGACCATACGGGGGCCGCAAGGATGTATCCGTCGGATTCAAGGAACTTCTCATTGAGCCAGGCGCCGTCGTCTTTCCAGATGCAGGCGGCCGGACCTTTGGAATGGCAGGGACCGGCGCCGCAGGCGCTGCAGGGGTGAAGATCGCACTCGTTCAAGCGGATCAGTTCAACCTCTATACCCATCGCCGCGATCGCTTCCAGCGCGATTTTGGTGAGGGTCTCGGTGGTGCCGTTGCGTCTGCCGGCGGTGAATGCTACTACTTTCGGCATTGATTTTCCTCCGTTTTTATAATAATAGTTTGTTAATTATGGATTACTGTAAAAAGTATATCAAATACAGGGGGACTTTTTCAATCCATTTTTGCATTTTGCCGAAAGAATTACGTATAAAAAAGACCGGAGAGCAATTAGGCTCTCCGGTCTTCTTTGGAGCTGCTGGGCAGATTCGAACTGCCGACCTCATCCTTACCAAGGATGCGCTCTACCTACTGAGCTACAGCAGCAAATTGAATGCCCCTTTTGGAGAAGGGGCATTTGGCGACCACGATGGGACTTGAACCCACGACCTCCGGCGTGACAGGCCGGCGTTCTAACCAACTGAACTACATGGCCAATTAGCTTGATTATATTAACAAATAAGCCAGACTTTGTCAATAATATTTTTTGTTATTTGGCTTGCACCTTTGCTGAGCAGACATATCACGATCCCGTAAAAAGTGGTTAATTATTTAAAAAAAGAATGATACTTGCTTTAAATGAAGTTTTTGTGTATACTTTTGATATGATTTCCATATGATAATCGAATGAACTGGCCGAAGGGAGAGTAGTGAGCTGTGGACCTGCGTTCACTGAAATATTTTGTAGTTGTTGCCGAGGAACTGAACATTACCCACGCTGCTGAGAGGCTCGGGATGAGCCAGCCTCCGCTGTCCAGCCAGATAAAGGGCCTGGAGAAAGAACTGGGGGTGCAGCTTTTCGTGAGGGGAAAGCGCAACCTAACCATAACCGATGCGGGGATGCATCTATACCGCCGGGCTGTACAGATGCTGGAGATGTCTGACCAGACCATGCAGGAGCTGCAGTCGCTGGACGGACTTTCCGGCGATCTGAACATCAGTCTGGTGGAGGGCCGCGCGCCGTACCTTCTTGCAAGATGGGTAGCGGGATTCAGAGCCGAATATCCGAGCGTGAGGATCCATCTGTGGAACGGCAGCGGGGACGAGGTGCTCGCAAGGCTGAATCACGGTCTGGCGGATCTCGCCCTGATGGCGGCACCGTATAACGCGGAACAGCTCGAAGGGATCCCGGTGGGACGCGAGCCATGGGTTGCGATGATATCCAGAAAGCATCCGCTTGCAGCTGAGGAGGGAGATACCATCCCTCTGCGGAAGCTAATAGGGCAGCCGCTCTTCATACCTTCCCGCCAGTCGAGAATGGAAGCAATAAGGGTCTGGTTCGCGGAACTCGGAGAAGAACCTGTGATCGCTGGAGATCTCTCCAACTATATCGACGCGGAGGCACTGGCCGAACAGAACGCCGGAATCTGCATCTTCCCCATGACCACCTACATGGAGAATTCTCTCATGGTGAAAAAGATCATCACGGAGAGTTCGAGGCAGGTGGAATACGCGCTGGTTTGGAACCGCAGCGGGTTCCAGTCGGACATTTCGAGAGAGTTCATCAATTTCGTCAAAGACTGCATGGAAGAGGAGCGCCTGGGCACTCAGCCGTACAGGATGCCGGAAAAAGGCCATAACATACCGGAAAACACTAAGTTCCTCTGAGCTCAGAGGCAGTATTCCCGATATTATTAATAGAGAAAGAAGCAGGACAAAAGTCTCTTGTCAGACCGTTGTCCTGCTTTCTTTAATGAACGGTGTTTCAGCGCAGAGAACCGAGATAGGATTCGAGGATGAGTTCCGCAGCTACCGCATCTACATTTCTTTTATGCTTTTTCTCTTTCTTCCCGACGGAATGGAGAATGGCGTGGGCCTGAACCGTACTCAACCTCTCATCCCAAAGGACGACCTCAAGACCGCTTTTTTCTTCGAGCATTGTCTTGAGCTCGCGGCTTTTCTGAGCCCGAGCGCCCTCACTGCCGTCCATATTTTTCGGCAGGCCGAGGACGATGAGTCCCGCTTCGCGCTCCGCAGCAGCGGAGCAGATCCTATCCGCGCAGCGCTCGAAGTTCCATTCCTCAATTGTCCAGGCGTCCGCACAGATGAGTCCGGAGAGATCAGAGACAGCGAGGCCGGTCCTCGCGTCACCGTAGTCTACTGCAAGAATCCTCATGGCACCCTCCTTTACGGCAGATCGAAGCATGCACGTACGGGGCCGGCTATATACATGGAACCGGTCGCACAGATCATGCCGTCTTCGCCTGCGGCATCGAGTGCTGCTGCAACGCCTTCGCTTATACTTTCACAGGCAGTGGCCTTTTTGCCGAAGACCCTCAGGAACGCAGCAAGTTCCGCCGCCGGAAGCGCCCTGGGGCTGTTCTGCGGTTCGACACAGATGTATTCATCCGCCACGGGATCGAGTGCAGTGAAGATACCGCGGGAATCCTTGTCCCGCATCACGCCTGTAAGGATGATGCGGCGTCTGTCAGGGAAGTAGTGAAGGAGATTCTCCGCAACGGATGCGGCGCACTGAGGATTGTGTCCGCCGTCCACGACGAAGAAGGGATCATCCGAGATGATCTCAAAACGTGCCGGCCAGCTGACAGCGTACAGCCCGTGTTCAACGTCGCTCTGCTCGAGTTTCCATCCCTTGCTCCGAAGCACATCCACGGTATCGATCACCACAGCGGCGTTTCTAAGCTGGTTTGCACCGAGCAGAGGGATGGCGTATGCGTCGCCCCGGTAGGTGAACACCTGACCGTCTATGCTGTCGAACTCGCTGTGAATGCGGGAAAAGTCCGCCCGGTGCAGGCGGGCACCGCGTTCCAGGCAGATGTCCGATATGACCTTGGTGACGTTCTCCGGCTGATCGTACAGCACGCAGTCACAGCCGGGTTTGATGATCCCTGCCTTCTCGAAAGCGATCTGCTCCACGGTACTGCCGAGGATGCCCGTATGGTCGAGACCGATATTCATGATCACGGCGGCCTCCGGGCAGAGGATGACGTTGGTGGCGTCGAATCTGCCGCCGAGCCCTGTTTCGAGTACGGCTATGTCACATTTTTCACGGGCGAACCACAGCATGGCGCAGGCGGTCATCATCTCGAACTGCGTCGGGTGCACGGCCATCGCGTCTGCCGCAGGCTGCACTTCCGTAACGATGCCGGCGATGACGTCGTCTCCGATCTGTTTCCCGTTGATCTGCATCCGCTCATTGAAGCGGGAAATGTAGGGCGAGGTGAACAGGCCGGTCCTGTACCCGGCGGCTTTCAGGACGGAAGCGGTCATGGCGGCGCAGCTGCCCTTGCCGTTGGTGCCGGCGATGTGCACGAAACGCAGGTTGTCCTGCGGGTTTGCAAGGCGTTCCAGCAGCTCCGAGATCCGTTCAAGCGACGGTTCGGCTCCGAACCAGGACGTGCCGCTTATATATTTCATAGCTTCTGTGTAATCCATATTGTGATCTCCTGTATGATACACGGCTCAGAACTCCAGCCGCCGAACTGACTATATCACCGAATGTTTCACAGCGCAAGGGAAGGGGCGGGGAACGTTCAAAAAAAGCCTCAAAAACACTGAAAAAACTGTTGACCCGGCGATGCTGCTGTGCTATATTATGACTTACCTGTCGGCGGATAGGTTTATTTTTGCGCGCTTTTTTACAAAAAAAGCCTTGTCTGACCCATACAGGGAGGCATGCCCGCGTCAAGGGTAAATATTAATAGGAGGTGCCGAAATATGGCTGCAGGCGCACGAGTAAAAATAACGCTCAGATGCGACGAATGCAAGCAGAGGAACTACAATACGGTCAAGAACAAGAAAAACACGTCTGACCGTTTGGAGCGCAGTAAATACTGCCCCTTCTGCCGGAAGCATACCAAGCATGTAGAGACCAAGTGACTTCTGAAAGGATGAGTGAAAATGGCTGAAGAAAAGAAAGTCAACGCTGCCCCCGTAAAGGCCGTCACCGCCGTAAAGAAGGAAGACAAGAAACCCAACCTGTTCAAAAGAATAGGCAAGTGGTTCCGCGAGATGAAGAGTGAGCTCAAGAAGGTGATCTGGCCCACTCCCAAGCAGCTCATGAAGAACACGGGTGTTTCACTGGCTGTCATGGTCTCTTCCGCGGTAATGATCTGGGGTTTTGACCAGCTGGCACAGTTGCTGATCAAAGCGCTTCTCTCTTTCGCAAGGTGAGAGAATGGCCGAAGAAGCAAAATGGTATGTTGTACATACCTATTCGGGATATGAAAACGCAGTTGCCGCTGCTGTAATGAAAGCGGCAGAAAACCGCAGGATGACGGACCTGATCAAGGAAGTAAACATTCCGATGGAGAAGGTCACCGAGTACACCGATGAAGGGGAAAAGACCGTGGAACGCAAGGTCTTCCCCGGCTATGTCCTTGTGAAGATGATCCTCACGGACGAGAGCTGGCATCTGGTGCGCAATGTCCGCGGTGCAACGGGCTTTGTAGGCTCGGACGGCAAGGCCGTCCCTCTTACGGAGCAGGAAATACTTGACCTGGGCGTGGAGCACAGAGAGATCGTCGTCGGCTATGCCGTAGGCGACAGCGTCAAGGTCGTCGACGGACCGCTCGCAGGCTTTATTGGCACTGTGGAGGAGCTGGATCCGGATGACGATTACGTGCGCGTGGTGGTGTCCATGTTCGGAAGAGAGACTCCGGTGGATCTGGAGCTCGATCAGGTCGAGGCAATCAAAGATTAATTAAAGAAAGAGGTGCTTTACTTTGGCACAGAAAGTTGTCGGATACGTTAGGTTCCAGGTCCCTGCCGGAAAAGCCACTCCGGCTCCCCCCGTCGGCCCTGCGCTCGGCCAGTACGGCGTGAATATAGGACAGTTTACAAAAGATTTCAATGAACGCACCAAGGGTGACATGGGTCTCATGATCCCCGTCGTCATCACGGTCTATTCAGACCGCAGCTTCACATTCGTCTGCAAGACTCCCCCTGCCGCCCTCCTCATCAAGAAGGCCTGCGGGATCGAGACCGCTTCCGGTGTCCCCCAGAGAGACAAGGTCGCCACGATCAGCATGGAAGATGTCCGCAAGATCGCCGAGCAGAAGATGCCCGACCTCAACTGCACGGATATCGAGTCCGCCATCAGCATGATCAAGGGTACCTGCCGCTCCATGGGCGTCATCGTCGGAGACTGAGGGAGGTAAGGAAAAATGTTCAGAGGTAAAAATTACAAAGAGAGCGTCAAGCTCTTCGATAAGCAGACCGTCTATGATCCGATGGAGGCTCTCCAGATCGTCTGCAACGCAAGCAAAGCCAAGTTCGACGAGACCGTCGAACTGCACGTGAAGCTCGGTGTTGACGGACGTCACGCTGACCAGCAGGTCCGCGGCGCCATCGTTCTCCCGAACGGCACGGGCAAGACCGTCCGCGTGCTCTGCTTCTGCATGCCCGAGCTCGTTGACGAGGCTCTCGCAGCCGGCGCAGACTATGCCGGCGGTCAGGAACTGGTCGAGAAGATCCAGAAAGAGAACTGGTTCGAGTTCGATACCGTTATCGCGCATCCCAAGATGATGGGCGTTATCGGCCGTCTCGGTAAGATCCTCGGACCGAAGGGTCTCATGCCCTCCCCGAAGGCCGGTACCGTCAACGCGAACGTCGTTCAGGCTATCAGCGAGGCGAAAGCCGGTAAGGTCGAGTACAGACTTGACAAGACCAACATCATCCACTGCCCCATCGGCAAGGTCAGCTTCGGCGCTGAGAAGCTCTACGAGAACTATGTTGCTCTCCTCGGAGCCATCATCAAGGCCAAGCCCGCTGCGGCGAAAGGCCAGTACATCCGTACCTGCGTCACTGCCTCCACCATGGGCCCCGGCGTGAAGGTCAACGCACAGAAGCAGCTGTAATTTGATACAGATGTTGAAAGCCCCCGTCATCTGACGGGGGCTTTTGATGTTTTCAGAGCCTTGATCCCTGTATTACATTATCTCGCTCAAAGGCGGAGTTTATTGCGTTCAGCACGGTCTTCTTGTCCGCACTCCAGAGAGGCGCAATCAGGTCCCGTTTCGCTCCGTCTCCCGTGAGACGGTGGATCACCATCTCCGGCGGCAGGCTTTCAATGCACATTTCCAGGATATCGATGTATTCGGCAAGCGAGAGGGATTTGAACTTTCCATCAAGATAGTCCCGCTCCAGATCTGTGCCGTGGAGGACGTGAAGAAGCTGGAGCTTGATTCCCTGAACGCCGCTTTCACCGATGTACTGCGCTGTCTGCCGTATCATCTCCGGCGTTTCTCCGGGAAGGCCGATGATCATATGGACGACTGTGGTGATATCACGCTCTCTGAGCCGCCTTACCGCTTCATCAAATACGGGCAGATCATAACCGCGTCGGATATAGACGGCGGTGGCGGGATGGATGGTCTGCAGACCGAGTTCGACCCATACGGGCCTTATGCTGTTAAGATCCCTTAACAGATCGAGTACATCGTCACCGAGACAGTCCGGACGCGTGCCTATGGAGAGACCGACGACATCCGGATGACGGATCGCCTGTGTATACAGAAAACGAAGACGCTCTAATGGCGCATAGGTGCCGGTGTAGCTCTGAAAATAGGCGATGAACTTTTTCGCTCCCTTTTCTGCCACCACGGACCTGGCCATCTCCATAGCCGCATCGAAGTCATCCCCGACTGGAACGGCAAAGTCACCGCTGCCGCCGGAACAGTAAATGCAGCCGTGTGTGCCTTTGCTGCCGTCTCTGGTCGGACATGTAAAGCCCCCATCGAAGGCCAGCTTATATACTTTTTCCCCGAACCGCTCCCGCAGGAAGCTGCTGAGGCTTCTGTAACGCTCCATCATCTAAAACCTTGAATGGATTTATTCCACGGATTTAAGGGACTCTGCCATGTCTATCCTGTCGAGTTTCCGACGCATCACGAGGTTCGTTCCGAGAGCGAAAGCTACGGTTATCGCAAAGGACAACAGATAGCTCAAAGGCTTTATTTTCAGAGGAAGAGTCATGATCTCAACATCCACCAGTCCCATGATAAAGCGGTGGAGCAGCTTCCCGAGCACGAGTCCCAGAATGGCACCGAGGACCGAGAGCAGCCGGTTTTCCCGAAGAATGTATGCAGCAGTCTCATGAGGCGTGAAGCCGAGGACCTTTACGGTGGCCACTTCGCGGGAACGCTCGATGATATTGATATTGGTGAGATTGTAGAGCGTGATAAAGGCGAGAGCTCCGGAACTGACGACGATCAGAACGATGACCAGATCCAGGCCGGAAATGGACATTTCGAGCATTTCACGTTCGTGGGAGGAAAGGGAAACATAGCTTATCCCGTCGACAGAACGCAAAGAAGCTGCAAGCCGGTCCGCGTCAGCCCCTTCCGGCAGCCGAAGAAGAGCATTGTTGCTGCGGGGTGAGCCGAGCGTGTCACGGGAGAGATAGACAGAATGATCAACGTAGTTTTCGCAGACACCGATGATGGTGACAGGCAGCTCCTGGCCATCCTCGAGCCGGATCATCGCGGTGTCCCCCGGTGAGAGGGAGAGTCTGGTGGAGAGTTTTTTCGCTATGATCGCCTCGCCTTTTTTCGGGAAAGGGAGCGGACGGGCGCTGCCGTCATGCAGATTGATCACCTGCGGGAGGGTTTCTGCATCCGCCGCGACCGCATGGGTGTTCATCTCCTTGCTGCCGCGGATCAGTGTCACGGCCTCCTGCCGCGTCATGGCGCAGGAGAGGACTTCATCCTGCCATATAGCGGCTGCGGCGGCATCGGAGGGAAATGCTTCGGTGTCGAGCGAAACGGAAATGTCGTACAGGGAGACCTCGCCGTACTGCAGTGTGCCGAGATCCGAAATGGAATCGCGCAGCCCGAAACCGGCGACCAGCAGGGCGGTGCATCCGCCGATTCCGAGGATCATCATAATAAAACGCTGCCTGTAGCGGAAGGCGTTGCGCAGGGTGACCTTACCGAGAAAAGACAGAGACTGCCACAGAGGGCGGATATGCTCGAGGAATACGCGCTTGCCGTTTCCGGGAGGCTTGGGACGGATGAGCTCCGCGGGCTTGGATGCCAGTTCCCTGCGGCAGGTGAGCCAGGTGACTGCAAGGATCCCTGGAACGGAGACGATAAGGCAGATGCCGTACAGAAGGGGGTCAAAATAGTAGGCTTCGCCCGAGAAGGTATACAGAACGCTGTAGGCGATCCAGACGATATAGGGAATGGCCCGGGTGCCGAAAAAGAAGCCCAGAACGCAGCCGAGCAGTGCGGAAGAGCCTGAATAAAGCAGATATTTCGACATGACGGCGCCGCTGCCGTAGCCCATGGCTTTCATGGTACCGATCACCATGCGCTCTTCGTGGATCATACGGGTCATGGTGGTTGTGCAGACGAGGGCTGCTATCAGTGCAAAAAACACCGGAAAGGCGTAGGAAACGGCATTGACGATCCCCGTGTCATTCTGAAAAGAGACATAGCCGGCATTCTTGTTCCGGTCGAGACAGTAGAGCTCCAGTGAGAGTTTGCTGAGAACTTCTTCACGGTTTTCCGCAAGTTCCCGTTCAGCATCGAGAAGCTTCTGGCGGCCTTCGGCAAGCTCGCGTTCCGCATCCGCAGATCCCTTTTCATATTCGGCACGGCCTTCTGCAAGCTCTTTCTCGGCTTGAATAAGCTGATTCTCAGCGTATTCGATCTGGGCCAGGTTGGAGGGGTAATCCTGCTCAGCCTTATTCAGGGCTGCCTCCGCGTCGTCCAGTTCCTTTTCAGCTGCTTCCAGCTGTGCCCGTCCGTCAGCCAGCTGCTTTTCCGCATCGGTAAGCTGAGCCTCGAGCTCAGCGGCCCTTTCGTGCAATCCGGCTATGATTTCCTCTGCTGTAACCACTGCAGAATCATCCGGCACATAGCTGCTCTCCGCTGCCGCAAGCTCTGCCTGCGCCTGCGTGAGCGCTGCCTGTGCTGTGTCGAGACGGGCCTGCAAGGCGGCGATATCGGCATCCTCACCGGCAGAATCGATCATTCCCTGCAGGACGATCACCTCTGCCTGATGCTCTGCAACGGCCTCATAATATTGCCGCAGAGCTGCATATCTGGTGAGGTCTGCCTCCTGAAGAAGCTCCGAAAGGCGGCCTTCCTCTTCATTGAGCAGGACGACGGCCTCATCGTACATGGCGCGGAACAGATCCACTTCCGCTGCACTTTCCTCGAGCTGTGCCCAACCGGCTGCGACCTCTTCCCGACCGGCGGCGATCTTCTCCCTGGCTTCGGGGATGGCGGCCATTCCGTCTTCCAGCTTTTTCCGGCCGCCCTCGACCCGTGTCCAGCCTCTGTTGATCTCCTTTTCGGCTGCTTCAAGCTCCTCACGGGCAGCGGCGAGTTCTTCTTCCGCTTCCTTTTCTCCCTCCGCAAGCTCATCCCAACCGCGGTCGATCTCATCCTGCGCCTCGGCAAACTTCTCCTCCGCCTCACGCATCAGTGAGCTGCGGCGAAGTCTCCCGCGCACGCTCAGAAGATCTCGAATTGCTTTTTCCGCGGAGTCTGCCGCGGAGGCATATTCAGAGGAATAGAGGCTACCCGGCAGATCACCCCAGAGAAGGATCTCATGAAAAGCCTCGGAAACAAAACCCTCCGGACGCAGAAAAATGAATCCTTTCAGCGAGCCGGAGAGAATGGATGTGCTGCCGCGGTCGCCGCTCATATAGCGGGGGGAACGTGCCAGCCCTGTTATTGTATAGGTACGGAAAGCAAACAGATCGAGAGTATCCTCGTCGTTTTCTTCGGAAATCACGATCGTGCTGCCGATGTCAGACTCACGGAAGACCTTTTCATCGGCGAGACACTCATCGCTTTTTTCAGGCATCCTGCCGGCAGTGAGCTGGGGAATGCTGACTTCCTGCGTCAGCGACAGAAAGTGCCAGGCCTCAACAGATCCCCCGACCTTGGCTGCGGCATCGGCAAAATAAGCCCCTTCGGCGCAGAAGACCGCATCCAGATTCCGAAATGCTTCCACGTCATCCTCCGTGAAACCCAGAGTGGAAAGAAGCTGAAAGTCCTGCATATGCGAAGAGGCAAAGTAATTTTCCGCCGCTGAGAGCATGGAAGGCTGGGCGCTCTTCAGTCCGGCGAAGAATCCGACTCCGAGCGCCACAATGGCGAGTATGGCAAGGTATCTGCCCAGCCCGGAGCGGATGCTCCGGAAAAGCATTTTCAGGGTGAAACGATTCATGGACTTACCATTCGATCTCTTCTATGGGTACCGCAGACTCGTTCAGCGTGACAGAGAGAACTGTTCCGCTCTGTACCCGGACAACTCTGTCGGCCATGGCGCAGAGCGCTTTGTTATGGGTTATGATGATAACCGTCATGCCGGTGCTGCGGCTGGTATCCTGAAGGAGTTTCAGGACCGCTTTGCCTGTGTTGTAGTCCAGCGCGCCGGTCGGCTCGTCGCAGAGCAGAAGCTTGGGATTCTTAGCCAGAGCCCTTGCGATGGCCACGCGCTGCTGTTCACCGCCGGACAGCTGCGCGGGAAAATTTCCCGCGCGTTCCGCCAGCCCGACATCTGCGAGGACCTGAGCAGGCGGCAGCGCATCCGGACTGAGCTTGGCCGCGATCTCAATGTTCTCGAGGGCGGTGAGGTTCGGGATCAGATTATAAAACTGGAAGACGAAGCCCACCTCTGTACGGCGGTATGCCGTGAGTTCCTTTTTCCCGTAGGAGGAGATCTCCTTTCCGCCCACGACGATCCTGCCCTCGGTCAGACTGTCCATGCCGCCGAGAATGTTAAGCAGGGTGGTCTTCCCTGCGCCGGATTCGCCGACTATTACGCAGATCTCTCCCTTTCCGATAGAAAAGTTCACATCGTGCAGCGCGGTGACAGGCACTTCGCCTGCACGGTAGATCTTTTTTACGTTCTCGAATACGATGAAGCCGTCTTCCATGTCATCCTCTCCGCAGACAAACTTAAACTGGTCCGACAATTATCCATTTTAAGTTTACCATCGAAAACGGCGGCGCACAAGAGAGTGAAAAAGAATAATCCTCGAAGTGCTGCGCATTCGGACCTCAAGGCGGAGAAGCCATAATTCATAGACAATTCATTTTCAGCGTATTATAATGAATGCGTACAGGATGAAAACATGTTTTATATGGGGAAAACAGCATAATAATGGCTAACAGAAAGAAAAAACAGGATACGATGAAGATGCGGGTGTTCCTGTTCATTGTGGTGTTCGCGCTGATGCTCGCCGTGATCTTCTCGCTCCTTAACGGAATGGGTGTATTTGATCCGAAACCCTCGGAAACGCCGGAGCCTTCTCCCGTGACGGGGGACGGAGCGGGAAGCGCTTCCCAGACACCGGTGCAGCAGGACACATCCAACCCGATCATCATAAATACGCCGAATCCGTCGGACAGGCCCGTTGAGACAGCAGAACCGACTCCTACGCCCACAGCAGATCCGGAACCCAAGCCCGAACCGTCACCGGAACAGACTCCCGAGCCTTCACCGGAGCCTTCTTCGGAACCTGTGCCGGAGCCTGAGATCAGCGGTGTGCAGATCGGAGAGGGGACTTTCCGGTCCGATACCGGTGTCTCCTTCAATATCGTTGCGGATTGGAAAGCGGTTTCTCTGCCGGACGGCAAGGTCGAAGTAAAAGTGAGCGTGAGCCTTGAATCGCGCATGCTGCATACCATAGCCCAGCCTCTTACGATCAGCCTCGGGACACAGAGTGTGACGATCACCGCTGCTGCCGTGGACTATGACGAGAGAGAACTGCTCGTCTCGCCGATGGGTTCGAAGACCTTCACGATCGATCTGGCACAGGGAGAGAGTGTGACGCTGCCGCTCGAGGTCGAATGGCAGTTCCGCGGCAGATACAGCGGCGAGGATTTCCCCACACTCGGCTGCGGAGGCGACATCACGCTGGAGAGGTGAGAGATGAAGACAAGGGAAGAAGTAAATGAAATCGTAAGGCTGCTGCTTACTGAATATCCGGAAGCAGTTTGCAGCTTAGACTGGAACAAAGACTATGAGCTGCTGTTCTCCGTGCGGCTCTCGGCACAGTGTACGGACGAGAGAGTGAACATGGTGACCCCTGCGCTCTTTGAACGCTTTCCGACGCTTGAGTCGTTCGCGGAGGCGGATGTGGAAGAGGTGGAGAAATATGTGCACTCCTGCGGTTTTTACCGTGCAAAGGCGAGGGATATCGTGGCCTGTGCGAAAGTGCTGCTTGACAAATACGGCGGAGAGCTTCCGAAGACCATGGAGGAGCTCACGGAGCTGCCGGGAGTGGGAAGGAAGACCGCAAACCTCATTCTTGGGGATGTTTTCCGTGTACCCGGTTCCACCGTGGTGGACACGCACTGTATCAGGATCTCCAACAGGCTCGGCCTTGTGAAGGATCAGAAGGATCCCGTGAAGATAGAGATGCAGCTCAGGCAGCAGCTCCCGCCAGAGACATCGTCGGATTTCTGCCACTGCATCGTCCTGCACGGAAGGGCCGTGTGCGATGCGAGGAAACCGAAGTGCGAAGAGTGCTGCCTGAAAGAGCATTGTGACTATTACAAGGAGACCGAACAGAATGGATAACGCAAAAAAGTTCAAACAGCTGAAGAAGATACTCGATGAGGTGGAAACTTACGGCCGCTGTATCGGCAAGGTGGATTTCGATATGCAGTGCTGTGCGCCTCCCGATGGTATGGAAAGAGCCGGCGAGGACATGGCGGTGCTCGGGAAACAGATCCACAAGCTCACGCATTCGCCCAGATATGTCAAGCTCGTGCGCGAGCTGCACGAGGATTGTGATGGCCTTACTTCTGTGCAGAAAAAAGTGGCGGAGCACCTTTACGAGGACTGGCTGAAGACCTGCAATCAGAGCGCAAAATTCGCCTATGAGATGGACGTGGCTTTTGCCAAGGCCTACGGGGAATGGCTCAGCGCCAAGAAGGCATCGGATTTCTCCATGTTCGCCCCGTCTCTCCGAAAGACCATAGATCTCACACGCAAGGCCATAGACCTGCGCGACAGGAAATATCCCACCTATTACACAGCCTGTCTCGACGACCACGAGAAGGGCGGCAGTGAACCGCAGCTGGACGCCTTCTTCGGTGCGCTGAAAGAGAGGATCGTTCCGCTGATCAAGCGGATACAGGCGGAGGGAAAACCCATCCGGGAGGATTTCCTGACAAGAGCCTGTCCTATCTCGAGGCAGGAGGAATTCTCGCGGTATCTGCTGGAGCTGGAGGGCCTGAAGAAGAGTGCTCTGGTACTCATGACCACCGAACATCCTTTTACCACAAACTTCGGCCCGCAGGATGTTCGTGTCACCACGCACTATTATGAGGAGAGCTTCGTCTCCAATATCTGCACCACCCTTCATGAAGGCGGACACGCCCTGTTTATGCAGAATGAGCCCGAGGAGTTCTATGAGGAACACGCGGACGACAGCATGACGAACGGCATGCACGAGTGCATTTCGCGGTTCTATGAGAATCTCATCGGCAGAAGTGAGGCTTTTGTACGCTTCGTCTATCCGAAGTTCATGGACATCGCCGGGGACATTTTCGGCGATGTGAGCGAGAGGGAGCTGTATGAGGCCATGAACATTGCAAAGCCCGGACTCAACCGCTGTGATTCCGATGAACTGACCTATTCGCTGCATGTGATGATCCGCTATGAACTGGAGAAAGCCTTTATTAACGGAGACATCTCCGTGGACGAGATCCCGGGTCTGTGGAATGCAAAGTACAGGGAGTATCTGGGAGTGGACGTGCCGAACGACGCAGAAGGCTGCCTCCAGGACGTGCATTGGACCATGGACTACGGCTATTTCCCGTCTTATGCGCTGGGCAACGCCTACGGTGCGCAGATCCTCAGCACCATGCTGAAGGAATTCGATGTGTACGCAGCAGTCGAGAAGGGAGAGTTCGAAAGGATCCTCGCCTGGCTGAAGGATCGGGTGTTCTCCATAGCCTCCGTATCCACCCCGGACGAGTGGATCCGCGCCATAACCGGGGAGGGCTTGAACACGGAGTACTACCTCGATTATCTGGAGAAGAAGTTTACAGCACTGTATGGACTGAAATGAAAAGAAACTGAATGGCAAAAGACCGCAGGGAATAAACCCCTGCGGTCTTTTGCTGTAGGGCGTCATAAAATGTCCGGAATGCAGCGGTCAGCGGAATTCTTTGAGGTTGCTTTTCAGCTGTGCGGCGTTCTCGAGGAGCTCGCGGGCGTCGCGCAGGAGGGACTCTCCGGCCGGCGTCAGGCCGAGGATCCTGTTTTTTCGGTCAAACAGGGTCACACCGAGTTCGTTTTCGAGAGCGGATACCGCTCTCGATGTGGTGGAGTGACTCACGAAAAGGTCTTTTGCGGCGGCGGAATAGCTTCCGTGCTCCGCCACGGCAATGAAGATGCGGAGCTGTTCGAGTTCCATCTCAGAAGTTGAATCGCTGCGGGAGAAGATCGCTGAGCCTGTAGCTGACATACTTGCCGCCGGCCTTTGTACAGAGGACCTCCATATCCGGTGAGAATTCGGCGAGGAACTGTCTGCAGGCGCCGCAGGGGGTCGCCCAGTTCTCGCTGTCGGCAAAAATGGCAATGCGCACGAAATCCCGGTGGCCTTCGCTCACCGCTTTGCAGCAGGCGGTGCGCTCGGCGCAGATGGTGCTGCCGAAAGCGGCGTTCTCGATATTGCAGCCGGTATAAACAGTCCCGTCGGAGCATTCAAGAGCCGCACCGACCTGAAAGTGCGAATAGGGCACATACGCGTTCAGGGAGGCCTTCTGAGCCATGGACAATAGCTGCTTGTCTGTCATTTTACTGTCTCCTTCTTTATTTCAGGGTGATCTGCCAGTTGACGAAATCATAGAGGGGATTGCCTGCGTTCGGAGCCACGCCCCTTATAATGCCCCGGTGTACAATGAGCTGCTGTTTTTCAAAGCCTATGGTGATGAGACCGCCGTCATCGGTGATATATTTGACCATGTCGATGTATTTCTGCCTCCGCTCATAATCGCCGGATTCCCCGGCGCCACCGGCGGAAAGGTAGGCGTTTATATAGTTGAGGAACGAAGGATCGGTATTGCCGGAATAGTTGATGTTGCGGTCCTCATTGTCCTTGGTCCGGATATCGAACAGTTCTGTTACGTCGAAATCGGCGCGGAGCTTCATCTCGCCGTAGTAGAGATCGAACTCACCGTTTTCAAGCGCTTCGATATACTGATCCCAGACCAGGGAGTGAATCTCTACCGTTATCCCGATGGATTCCATGTCACTTGCGAAGCGGCGGACGACACCGTTCTTGGCGCTGTTGTCGGAGCAGACCAGAAAAACGAGGGTGAGATCCGGAGCGCCCTGCATCAGCTCGAGCTTCCCGTCATCGTCATAATCCATGATGCCGCCGTTCTCTAGGATCCTTTTGCAGATCGTCAGATCATAGTCCAGACTGTCCGCAAGAGTAGACGGATACAGGTTGCAGGTCGGATACATGGGAACCGAGGATGCTACTGCGTTGCCGCTCATGAGCTGATCCTCGAAATATTCCCTGTCGAACGCATAGTTCATGGCGTAGCGGAAGGCGACGTATCTCCCCACCGTGCTCTCATGGTTTATCACGACATAGTGCATGTTTGTGGTCGCGTAGGGATGGGTCTCGTCACTGCTCGCAAAGCCCAGGCTTGAATAGCTGGATGGGTCGTTCAGGGCTATGTCAATGTACGAGTCCTCGAAAGCACTGAGGATCTCCGCGGCCGTGGTATATTCCACGAGATAAATGGTGTCAACGGGGAGCGTGTCATAGTTCGGATAACCCTCAAAGGCCACCAGCTGCGTCAGATCTTCGGAAAAGGCATAGGGGCCACTGCCCACAGGCGGAAAATCATCACGGTTGACGGTGAAGGTGCCGTATTTGATCACGGGCACATTCAGCAGCTTAACGAACTGCGTGTCTCCGATACCGAGATAGACCTCAAGAGAATCGTCGGAAAAGTTGCAGCCCTGGAAGGAGGCAAACCGTCCGGTGAAGCGGTCGGCGAAAATACATCTTTGCAGAGAGTAGCTCAGATCGATGCCGCGCACGGGTGTTCCGTCATGGAAGACATGGGTCGTATCCAGCTTGAAGTTCCAGACGGTGCCGCCCTCGTTGCATGACCATTCGGTGATGATGTTGGGGATCACATCAAAGTTGTTGTCGATCTCCACCATGTTTTCATACACCAGGTTGCAGACAAGCTGGTTGGAGTGGTTGGTGGCGATGATGGGATTGAGGCTGTATTTTCTGTTGTAGTTAAGAGAAATGACACTGTCGGCTGCGGGTGCGGGTTCAACATCCTTTCCGCCGGTGGATTCCGGGACGAGTGAATACTGGTCCACGGTTTTAACGCCGAGACAGCCTGTGAAGAGGAGAGCGAGCGCGGTAATGAGCGCGACCGCCGTCAGTTTTTTGAGTCTGATCATATCAGAGGTCCTTTATCATAGTACTATGACTGCACACTGTACGCCCCGTTTGCCCCGCGTATACCGGTGGGACCAGTATTTCTCGTGGCTGCACATGGTGCACTCATCGGATAAATCCATATGTTCGGAAAGAAGGCCGAGGGACAGAAGACGGATGGCATTTGCTTTTTTCAGGTCGACGACGAATTTCCCGCTGCTTTTCAGGTAATACGTCCCGGAGCCGGGGCCGAGCCACCTGTCGATCGCCTCGGGAACATCGGCATCGGTCTCAAAGCAGCAGACGCTTATGGATGGTCCTATGGCCGCACGAATGTTTTCAGGCGCTGCTCCAAGTGAGCACATTTTTCCTACCGCGTTGGCTATTATGTCTGCCACAGAGCCGCGCCATCCGCAGTGGACCGCCGCGGCAACGGAGGCAACCGGGTCATGAAGGAGCACGGGCGTGCAGTCGGCAGTAAAGCAGAAGAGAGGAAGACCGCGCTCCGCGGTGACGATCCCGTCCGCCTCATAGGGGACCTCCGCTCCGACAGGATGCTTGTCGTCGGTGCTGACGATTCGGACAACAGAGCCGTGGACCTGCTTCGTCACAACGCAGTCGTTCGGACCTGCGCCCATGAGCGCGCACACCCTCGTGTAGTTTTCGGCGACATTTTCCTGCAGATCACCGACCTTGGAGCCGAGGTTGAGGGAGGAGTATATTCCCGTGCTCACACCGCCGGCCCTCGTGGTGAAAGCATGTCTTGCATCGATGACGGAGGAGCGCATGTAAATGATGCCGCCCTCGTTCATTTCCGTGAAAGCCATATCAGGAATTCCTTCCGCAGCATTCCTTGTATTTGAGCCTGCGGCTTCCGTCCGCTTTCATCTTCCCGCAGGGGCAGGGATCATTGCGGCCGGGCTTGGGTACTTTCTTGACAGGCTGCTTCTTCTCCGGTTCACCGCCGACGTTATTAAGGGAGGCGTTCTTCGCTACGGCCTTGCGCTCGATCGGAGCTTCCTTGCGGATCCGCACGGTAAACAGGCGCTTGACCGTCTCCTCGCGAATGCCCTGGATCATGGCCTCGAACATATCAAAGCCTTCCTGCTTATAGGCGTCGATCGGCTTGACGGAGCCGTAGCCCCGAAGGCCGATGCCGCGTTTGAGCTCGGCCATGGCGTCTATATGGTCCATCCAATATTCATCGACAACGCGCAGCATGATCACACGTTCAAGCTCCCGCATCAGCGGAAGACCTTCCGGTCCGGGACCGAAAGCGGCCTCTCTGGCATCATAGGCCTTATAGGCGATGTCTTCGACTGCCTGTGTCACGGCTTCGACACCGGCATGACCGCGGAAACTGTCAAAATGAAGGGCTCCCTTCGGCATAAAGAGCTTTTCAAATGGAGCAAGGGCGGTGTCAAGCTGCTGCTGATCATCTGCAAAGCCCTCCGGAAGACCGTCCGCAACGGTCGAAGAAACATATTCCTTTATCATGGTGCGGATATGATCCTTGAGATCCTCGCCGTCAAGCACCTTCCGGCGTTCATCGTAAACGACGTTGCGCTGCTGGTTCATGACATCATCAAACTCGAGCACGCTTTTCCTCGTCTGGAAGTTGCGGCTTTCCACCGTCTTCTGGGCCTGCTCGATGGCATTGGAGAGCAACTTGTGGTCAAGAGGAGTGTCCTCATCCACGTTGAGCGCCTCCATCATGCCCATGATCCTCTCGGAACCGAAGAGCCTCATGATGTCATCGGTGAGGGAGAGATAGAAGCGGCTCTCGCCCGGGTCGCCCTGACGGCCGGAACGGCCGCGGAGCTGGTTGTCGATACGTCTCGACTCATGGCGCTCCGTGCCGAGTATGAACAGGCCGCCGACTGCCCGGACCTTCTCTGCCTCAGCGTCAGTTGACTGTTTATGAAAAGCCAGTCGTTCGCGGAACATTTTCCTGGCCTCAAGAATTGCCTCGTCATCAGAATCGGCGTAGCCCGTAGCCTCGGTGATGACGGCGTCGTCAAAGCCGGCTTTGCGCAGATCGCTCTTTGCCAGATACTCTGCGTTGCCGCCGAGCATGATGTCGGTACCGCGGCCTGCCATGTTGGTGGCGATGGTGACGGCGCCGAACTTGCCGGCCTGTGCGACGATCTCCGCTTCCTTTTCATGGTATTTCGCGTTCAGCACCGTGTGCTGGATGCCTCTCTTTTTGAGCAGGGAGGAGATGTATTCGCTCTTCTCGATGGACACCGTACCGACCAGCACCGGCTGCCCTTTGTCGTGGCAGCGGACGATCTGGTCGATGATCGCCCGGTTCTTGCCGGTTTCATTCTTAAAGACGACATCAGGATTGTCGATCCTTATAACCGGCTTGTTGGTGGGTATCTCGATGATATCCAGCCTGTAGATCGCCTCAAATTCCTCGCTTTCCGTTGCGGCGGTGCCGGTCATGCCGGAGAGCTTGTCATAAAGACGGAAATAATTCTGGAAAGTGATGGTGGCGAGAGTCTTGTTCTCTTTCTGTACGTCCACGTGCTCCTTGGCTTCAATGGCTTGATGGAGACCCTCGGAGTAGCGCCTTCCGAGCATGAGACGGCCGGTGAATTCATCGACGATGATGATCTCGCCGTCCTTGACGATATAGTCAATGTCGCGCTTCATGATGCCGTGGGCGCGCAGGGCCTGGTTGATGTGGTGGGAGAGCGTGGCGTTTTCTATGTCCGCAAGGTTATCCAGCGAGAAATAGCGCTCCGCCTTCGCGATGCCGCGGGCGGTGAGTGTGGCGGTTCTGGCCTTCTCGTCGACGATGTAGTCAGCGTCTATATCCTCGCTCTCTTCCTCCTTCTCATCGACGGAGGCGTAAACGAGCTTGCGCAGCCCGCAGACGAAATTGTCCGCCTGGCGGTACAGGTCGGTGCTTTCGTCGCCCTGACCGGAGATGATCAGAGGGGTCCTTGCCTCGTCTATGAGAATGGAGTCGACCTCGTCGACGATGGCGAACACATGTCCGCGCTGGACCATGTCTCGTTTATACAGAGCCATGTTGTCGCGCAGGTAGTCGAAGCCCATCTCGTTGTTGGTTCCGTAGGTGATATCACAGGCGTAGGCGGCGCGGCGCTCTTCGGAGGTGAGACCGTGGACGATCAGGCCGACGGACACGCCGAGGAAGCGGTGCACCTTGCCCATCCACTCGCTGTCTCTTCGGGCGAGGTAGTCGTTTACCGTGACAATGTGGACACCCTTGCCGGTGAGCGCGTTCAGATAGGCGGGGAGCACGGCGACGAGGGTCTTACCTTCACCGGTCTTCATTTCGGCGATGCGCCCTTGATGGAGCACAATGCCGCCTATGAGCTGAACGCGGAAAGGCTTCATGCCCAGCACGCGCCAGGCGGCCTCCCTCGCAGTCGCGAATGCTTCCGGGAGGATATCGTCTAACGTTTCTCCGGAAGCGAGTCTCTCTTTGAACTCACCGGTCTTTGCCCGCAGTTCCGCATCGGACTTGGCGGAGTATTCCGAGTCCAGCTTTTCGATGGCGTCTGCTATCGGGTATATCTTTTTAAGCTCGCGGTCGGAATAGCTTCCGAATATTTTATCTAAAAGCCCCATTTTTCAATCCTTATCCATAATGTTTGCTGAGGATTATCTACTATTTAATATCAGTGTAACATTTTAATTATAGCACTGTTTGTCAATACTTCAAGATAGAAGAAGACGGCCCGTTTTCGACGGACCGTCTTTCCGTTGAGGCAAATGGATTCTCCCGCACAGATCATTCGGCGGAGCCGGGCTTTACCAGATGGATGTTCTTCGGCAGCCATGAGAAGAGCAGCACCACGGACAGCACAACCGGGACGAGCATGGTGAGGAACATGTTTGCGCAGCCCATCAGATCCACCAGCGCGCCGCAGATCACGGGACCGAGCAGGTCGCCTATATCGAGGCCGATAAAGGAGGTGGTGCTGGCGGCGCCCCTGAGCTCTGCCGGAGCCACCTTCATGCACAGCGCCTGCGCAGAGGCGAACACCGTGCCGAAGCCGAGGGCGTTGAGTACCGCGACAACCATGAGCTGCCAGGTGTTCTGACAGAAGGCCGTGGCAATGAGGGAAAGGGCGAAGAATACATAAGAGGGGATCAGCGCGATGTGAAGACCCTTTTTATCCGCAAGTGTTCCGAAGAAGGGACGCGTGATAATCATGACGGCGGCGTTCACATAGTAGTATGTGGAGATTCCCTCTATATTTCTGTCGGAGAGGAAGATAATGAGAAAGGTGTACAGACCGCCTCGCACCAGACCTGCGAGCAGGACGAGGATTGACGGGAGAATGGACTCTTTGCAGATCATGCCTGAAAGTGTGAAGCGGATCTTCGTACCGGGAACATAGGTGTTTTCCAGAAGAAAGGACATTCCCAGGGCAATGACGAGGAGGACAAGAGGTGCGGAGAAGGCGTATGAATAACCATATTTTTCCATGATGGTTATGCCGAGCCCCGGACCCAGTGCACCGGCAAGCACGCCCCCTATGCCGTAGAGGGAAAGACCGGAGGCCATCTTCTCCTGTGGCACCGCATCGGTCGCCATAGCGAGGGCAAGTGCCGAGATACAGCCCTGACCGAGACCCTGCAGCAGCCTGCAGACCACGATTACCGGCAGCGTCGGATTGAAGGTATAGCCTGCATAGGACACGATGAGAATGACGAGCATGAGCATATAAAGCTTCTTCTTGTTCCATCCGTCGATCAGCGGGCCGGAAACGGGCCTGAAGCCGAGGGCTGTGAAGGAGAACAGTGAGATGATGAAGCCGATGACTGTGCTCGTCAGGCCGAGCACATTAAGGTATTTCGGCAGCAGATTGGAAACCATACTGTGACCGAAGTTTATGATGAAGGCAGAAAGAAACAGGATGATGAAATTCCTTGTCCAGACGGTCACTCTTTTGTTTTCTTTTTTCTCTTCCATTGTCCCTCCGATTTATTTTACTACTTGTCAAAAGTATATACAAAAAAAACCGCAAAAGCAATAAAAATATATGACGTACATAGGCGGCAAGTTAAAAAGGCCGCTTGTGCGCGGCGAAAAAAAATGCTAAAATATATAATTGAAATTTTTGAAGGAACACAGACCACAGCCTGCATCTGCCATCCCGGGAGGTGAGATCATGGACAGGATAAAACACCATGCGCATTTCAAACGCCAGTGGGTACTTATTCATCCCCTGGGAGAGCTGATCGCAAGGCTTTTTATGCATTTCAGGGCAAAAAGGGAGAAGGTACCCGGGCCCTTCCTGCTCCTCAGCAACCACCTTACGGATCAGGATCCGATCCTGGTGGGCAGCGCGTTCCGGCAGCATATGTATTTTGTGGCGAGCGAGCATATCATGAGGCAGGGATTCGTCTCGAAACTGCTCGAATTTGTTTTTGCACCGATTACGAGACAGAAGGGCGGCAACGCCGCGAGCACGGTGAAGGGCATTATCCGGACGCTGCGTGCCGGCTGTAACGTGGCGCTCTTCCCGGAGGGCAACCGGACGTGGGACGGACTCACCGGCCCCATCCCTCCTGCCACGGCCAAAATGGCCAGAACTTCCGGAGCCTATCTTGTGACCTACCGGATGAAGGGAGGATATTTCACCAGCCCCCGCTGGGGTGGCAGCAGGATCCGGAAAGGCCGGATGACCGGAAGCGTCGTGGGGGTCTACTCTCCGGAGGAGCTGAAAGCCATGAGCTCCGATGAAGTGTACCAGGTCATTTGCAGGGACCTCTATGAAGACGCCTGGGAGACCCAGAAGGCCGAACCCGTGTGCTACAAAGGAAAAGATCCGGCCGAGCATCTGGAGACCTTCCTTTTTGCCTGCCCGGAGTGCGGTGCACTGCACACCCTGAAAAGCAGAGGTGACAGGATTCGCTGCACAAAGTGCGGCGCCTCGTCGAGGTACCTCGACACAGGACTCCTCGAAGGAGATTTCCGCTTCACCACGCTGCTTGACTGGTCACGCTGGCAGGACGGACTGCTCGATGGCATGATAGCCGGCAACGGAGATGAGGCGATCTTCTCGGATGACGGGGTGGAGATCCTGGAGGTAAGCATGGGCAAAACCGGAGAAAAATTAGGCAGCGGCAGGATCAGCCTTTTCAAAGACAGGTTTGAGCTTCCCGGTGGGATAATCCTGCAGGGAAAAGAAATATCCGGGATAGCTATACGAGGAGCAAACAGCTGCTTCATCGGCGCGGGGGACGGGAGAGTTTTCCAGCTGAACCCGCAGACGGACTGCTGCATGCAGAAATATGTTATGGCGTGCAGGAAACTCGGGTATATAGACATAGCTGTTTGATAAACCGGCCGCAAAGCGGCTCAGAGATATCGGAGATGACAAGATGAACAGGACAGGATTTGACAATCAGAAGTATGTGAAGATGCAGTCGGATAAGATCCGAGAGAGGATTTCCCGCTTCGGCGGCAAGCTCTATCTGGAATTCGGCGGCAAGCTGTTCGATGACTATCATGCGTCAAGGGTGCTCCCGGGCTTCGAACCGGACAGCAAGGTAAAGATGCTTCTTGAGATGAAGGATGTTGCGGAGATCGTCATAGCCATTTCGGCGGATGACATCGAGCGCAGCAAGCGCAGGGGCGATCTCGGCCTCACCTATGACGAAGACACGCTCAGACTGATCGATGCGTTCCGCGGGATAGGCCTGTTCGTTGGCAGTGTGGTCATCACCCACTACAGGGGGCAGCAAGTCGCGGACCAGTTTTCCAAAAGGCTCGAGAGCCTTGGCGTGAAGACGTACCGTCACTACATCATCCCCGATTATCCCTCAAACGTGCCGCTGATCGTATCGGAGAACGGCTTCGGGAAGAACGATTACATAGAGACGGAAAGGGAACTCATAGTGGTGACGGCTCCGGGACCCGGCAGCGGCAAGATGGCCACCTGCCTGAGTCAGCTTTATCACGAAAACAGGAGAGGAGTGAAGGCCGGATATGCCAAGTTCGAGACTTTCCCGATCTGGAACCTGCCTCTCAAACATCCCGTGAACCTCGCCTATGAGGCCGCGACCGCTGACCTCGATGATGTGAACATGATCGACCCCTTCCATCTCGAGGCGTACGGTGAGACGACCGTCAACTACAACCGCGATGTGGAGATATTCCCCGTACTGGAAACAATATTCAAACAGATCTACGGGGAGAGTCCGTACAAGAGCCCGACGGACATGGGCGTAAACATGGCGGGCAACTGCATCAGCAATGACAGTGTCTGCAGGAGAGCCTCCGAGGCGGAGATCATACGGCGGTACTTCACTGCCGAGTGCATGGTCCGGAGGGGGCTTTCCTCCGATAACAGCGAGGTCCGCAAGATAGAGCTCATCATGAACTCTCTCGGTCTTACTCCGGAGGACAGGCCGGTCGTCCCGGCAGCGCTGAAGCGGGCAGAGGAGACAGGCGGCCCGGCAGTGGCCATAGAGCTCGAGGACGGCACGGTGATCACCGGCAAAAACACTTCGCTTCTCGGCGCCTCCTCTGCGTGCCTGCTGAACGCGCTGAAATACCTTGCCGGCATCGAAAAGTCCAGGCTGCTCATCCCTCCGAGCATTATCGAGCCTATCCAGCATCTGAAGGTGGAGCACCTCGGCAACCACAACCCGCGCCTGCATACGGATGAGCTGCTCATAGCGCTGTCCATCTGCGCGGTGACCGACCCCCTCGCGGGAGAGGCAATAGACCAGCTGAACCGGCTGCAGGGATGCGACGCGCATTCGTCGGTGATCCTTTCCCATGTGGACGAGGATCTTTTCAAAAAGCTGGGAGTGAACATTTCCTGCCAGCCGCGCTACCAGGTGAAGAAACTTTTCCATAAGTAAAGGGAAGCCAGCATAAAAAAGAGTTCAAAAGACAGGATGCTGTTCGATGAGGCATCCTGTCTTTGTTATATAGGTGCTGATATGGCTGAGAGAGGAAAATAATATAGAAACGTCCGGAACATTTTATTGAAAACATGCCCTCCGGATGATAAAATAATATAGTTATAATCGGCTTACTGTATTCTTATGCATGAATAGCTGAAATCCTTTTCACAGGTGGAGAATAGATGAAAAAAGCAAAGACCTTTATCGCACTGATACTTGTCGCCGCGATGCTGTGCGGCTGCACTGCACCATCGCAGTTTTCCTCTTCGGAAGGCTTGATTGGGTCTATAGGCTCATTGGTGGAAGCCTTCAGTTCCTGGGTGGAGAAAAAGACCGAAAAGCTCGAAGCTTTCCTGAACAGAAAGGGCGGCGGAGGAACAGCGGTGGTTGACACCGTGGAGAGCTTTATCGAGGATAAGTTAGAGGATATCGAAAATGCCCTGGACGGCAAAAAAGACGGCGGCAAGGATGACGACGTCGAGCAAAGCCGCAGGGAGATGCAGGCTACCAGAGATGAGATGATCGTGCCTTTCTCCGAGATGGTCTATTCCCGCCCGGATGTGGATTCGCTGATCGAACATGTGAAGACCCTGGAGGATGCCCTCGACGCCGGCGAGATGAGCCTGAGCGAGATCGAAGAGCTCATCGATGTCGTGTATGATGACTTTTATCACTTCAGGACGATGCTCAATATCGCAAATGTACGCAGCTGTCTGGATATGCTCGACGAGTACTATGCGGAGGAATACAACTGGTGCAACGAGCAGGGCGCCGTCGTCGAGGACATCATGGACGAAATGTTCTTTGCCTGCGGCGGCTCAAAGTATGCCCAGGATCTCGAGGATGATTATTTCTGGGAAGGCTTTGCCGAGGAGTATGCCGACATAGCTGACTCCATGTATACCCCCGAGCTCGTTACGATGATGCAGCAGGAGGCTGACCTTGTCTCCGAGTACCGCGACATCATGTCCGATCCGGTAATCACGCTGGACGGGGAAGAGGTGCATGTGTTCGAAGCTCTTGACGACACAACCGATTACCAAACGTATCTTGCCATTCTGTTCGGCTATTATGACAAATACAACCCACTCGTCTCCGACCTCTTCATAAGGCTCGTGAAGCTGAGGAACGCCATGGCGAAGGAAGCGGGATATGACAGTTTCGAAGAAATGCAGTATGATTACTACTTCGAGCGGGACTACACGCCGGAGCAGGCGGGGGCCTATATAGACGATATCCGCCGGTATATCGTCCCTCTGGCGGAAGAGATCGATCAGAAATATTCCTACGGCGATATCAGTTTTTCCTCGCTCTCGGAGAACAGGCTCAGAGAGGTGCTGCAGACAGTGTCCAGCAATCTCGGAGGTCATGTGGAAGAAGCTTATGAGTTCATGACGAAATACGAGCTCTGCGATCTTTCAAAAAGTTATACGAAGACGACCATGTCCTTCATGACCTATTTTGACGAGTATGAGGCTCCGTACCTTCTGATATCAGCCAATGGAACCACCGCAGACGTCCTCACGGCGGTCCATGAGTTCGGCCACTACTGCGACGGATACACCACATACGACGCTACAGGTGAGACCATAGACCTCGCGGAAGTCTACTCACAGGCGCTTGAATACCTTTCAATCGACATGCTTGAGGATGTGCTTTCAAGAAAAGCGGTAAAGAGCATTCTGCTCAGCAAGATCATCGATACAGTCCAGCTATATACGAATCAAGCGGCATTTGCTGAATTCGAGAGGGAGATCTATGCTTTGCCCGAGAGCGAGTTGACGGAGGAGAACATCAATGCGATCTCTCTGAGGCTTGCCCAAGAGTTCGGCTACTTCACCCCCGGCTTTGAGAGCTATTATTCCCGCAGCTGGATCGATATCAACCACTTCTTTGAGGTGCCTTTCTATGTCATCTCCTACCCCGTCTCGAACGATGTGGCCATGCAGATTTTCGGACTTGAGATGGAGAAGGAAGGGGCAGGCGTGGAAAAGTATCTGGAGATGCTCGAGCACGATACCGGAGACCTTCTTGAGACGGTTGAAGAATACGGCCTGAAGAGCCCCTTTGATGCGGACAGTGTCAAAAATGTCGCGGATCTTATTAGAGATATGGTCAAAAAATACGAGGGAATGTAGTATCGTTATTTTATTGACAATGTCGATTTAATGAATTAAAATACGGTGTGTTATTCGGAGCGGATATGGAAGGATCGTCAGGGAAATACGTATACAGCAGGGTCCAGTCGGTGATCATTTCCTCCCTTTCGCAGGAAAGCGCTTCCGAAACCGCCCGGAGAATCGCAGCGGAGATCCTCTGCAGTTCTGCCGGGGAAAAGCCCTGCGGCAAGTGTTCTGCTTGCGGGAAGATCGCAAGGAACACACACCCCGACGTCATCTTCGTCAACAGGCTCACGGATTCCAAGGGGAACCTCAAGAGGGACATCACCGTGGACCAGATCAGGGAGATTTCGACGGACTCCTATATCCTTCCGAATGAGGCAGACAGAAAAGTCTATATCATAAACGAAGCGGAGAAGATGAACACGAGCGCGCAGAACGCGGCGCTCAAGCTTCTGGAGGAACCGCCCAATGGCGCGGTGCTTCTGCTGTGTACAGAAAACCCTTCTGCCCTGCTTCCGACGGTACGTTCCCGTTGCACGGAAATCAACGTGAACAGCGAGCGCGATAACGGCAGGGAAGAGGCAAATAAGCTGGCCGGAACGTATTTGAGCCTGCTCGCTGCGGGTGACAGGGCGGATCTCGTTGCATTCTGCTTCAAAAACGAGAACATGACGGCCGACAGCTTTCTGGATTTCATGGCCTGCGTGCGAGAACGTGTCACGGACATGCTCTGCGGACGCAGAGACGATGAGGGCATGGAGCGGGAAATGCTTATCCGGATCGCGGAACTGGCTGAGAAATGTATACGTTACAGGCAGGCCAATGTAAGCGTGAAGCTCCTGTTCGGAACGCTGGCCGCCGGATCCCCGAAAAAGGGAAAAGCAAAAAAGAATGAGGTTTAAAGATTGACAGACGTTATAAGCGTTAAATTCAAGAATAAAGGCAAAAGCTATTATTTTGATCCGAACGGACTCAGGATCGCCGCAGGCGACAGGGTCGTTGTGGAAACTTCCAAGGGCCTTGAGCTTGCCGACTGCGTCAGAGGTACCCACTCTGTGGAGGATGATTCGGTCGTCCAGCCGCTCAGACCGGTCGTCCGGCTCGCGACGGTCGACGATCTTCGCGTTGCCGAGATAAACAAAGGCCGTGAGAAGGAGGCCTTTGAGATCTGCCAGCAGCAGATTGCCAAACACAAGCTCGATATGAAGCTTGTGGATGTGGAGTGCAATTTTGAGGGAAACAAGACCACCTTTTTCTTCACTGCGGATGACAGGGTGGATTTCAGAGAGCTCGTGAAGGATCTGGCGGGCATCTTCCGCAACCGGATTGAGCTCAGACAAATCGGCGTGCGCGATGAGGCAAAGCTCATGGGCGGAATCGGCATGTGCGGGAGACCGTACTGCTGCCATCAGTTCATGGACGAGTTCGCGCCGGTCTCCACGAAGATGGCGAAGACTCAGTCGCTTTCCCTCAATCCCACCAAGATCTGCGGCAGCTGCGGCAGACTGATGTGCTGCCTGCGGTATGAGCAGGAGGCTTATGAGGAACTGGTTAAGAACGTCCCCAAGCAGGGGGCCTTCGTGGAGACAAAGGACGGCTACGGAACGGCCGTGCAGGTGAATCTTCTCCGGCAGACCGTAAAGGTGAAGCTGGATGATGAAAGCGGCGATTCCCTGCACATATATAAGCCGAACGAGCTCGCCGCAGTACCCGGCGGAAGGCCGAGAGACGGGTCCGAGCCTCCGCATGTGCTCAACTATGTGCCCGTTGAGGAGGAACCGGAGGAAGAGCCGGAGAATGAATGGACCGACCTGATTACAGACAGTGTTCCGACTGTACCGGAACCTGTTCCGGAAACGCTACAGGAGCCTGCGGCCGCGGAGACAAAGAAAAACCCGCACCGCAGGAACAGGCACGGCAAGAAAGCAGGGAACAGAAACAAACCGGGAAGCCCGTCGAAGGAAAACAGCGGGGATGTTCCTGCGGCAGCGCATGAGAAAAAACCCGAAGTCCGCCACGTCAAAGTAAAGACGGAGGACGGCGGGAATTCGAGCGGAGCTGCGCAGAATCATAAAAAGAAGAATAACAGCAACGGCAAACCGCCTCAGCAAAAGGAAACGGCTAAAAAGGAAAATGTCTCCGGAACGGCTGAGGTGGAAGGCGGTCCCGCGAAAACCGAGACCGTGAAACCCAGGAAAAAGCGCCGCTACTACTATGGAAAAAAGAAAAGCAGCGGCGGAAAGTCCTGATCCGCAACCCACAACCTTATATCCTTAAGAAAGGAGTGAGTCGATGTCATTTGAAGCAGTATCCCTGATCACAAAAGCCGAATCCGAAGCAAAGACTCTCATAGCAGAGGCGGAAGCCAGGGCTAAGCAGATGATCTCAGATGCGGAAAACGACGGACACGCTGCCATTACCGCTGCAGGCGAGAAAGCAGAGCGTGAGCTCGCCGAGCTGAAAAAACAGGCGGGCAGCAGAGCTGTTGAACAGGCCGGTATCCTTTCCGAGAGCACGGAAAACGGCAAGGCAGAGCTGCGCGCCAGAGCGGAGAAACAAATCGACAGGGCGGCTGATCTGGTCGTTGAAAGGATAGTGAACGTCTGATGGCTATACTGAAAATGAAACATCTCAGGCTCATGCTGATGAAAGATCAGAAGGATGAGCTGCTGAGAAAGCTGATCAGACTCGGCTGTGTGCAGTTCAACGAGATAAAGGACGCAGAAGAGAATCCGGAATACGCGGACCTCTTGTCCGGCCTGACCACGTCGCTTTCTTCCTGCAGGAACAGGCAGGCAACGCTCAACAGCGCCATTGCCGTGATTGACAGGTATGTGCCCGAAAAAAGCCCGCTGCTTGCGGCAAAGACCGAAGTCTCTGCAGACATCCTTCTGGATGACTCCGGTTTAGAGACAGCGCTGAACAGAGCGGAGCAGGTGATCGCGGCGGATGACAGGGCCAAGCGGATAAGCTCTGAAGAAAGCCGCCAGAGGAATCTGATCGAGGCTTTGACACCATGGCTGTCCCTTGATCTGCGCCTTGAAAAGCCCTGGACGGAGAGATCCCAATGGATTCTGGGAACGATCCAGGCAAAGGCAGGAATCGACAGCCTGAATGCAGTCCTTTCGGAGTATACTGACGAGGCGGAGGCTTTCGAGATCAACGCCGACAAAAGCAGACGCTATGTGGCAGTCGTGTTTTCAAAGGATCAGCTGGCCGCGGTGCAGGAGTGCCTGCGGGCGACCGGTTTCAACACGGTTTCGTTCAGCGAACTGAAGGGCACGCCCAAGGATTGCATCAATCTTGCAAAAGCAGAGCTCAATTCTCTGGATAAAGAGAAAGAAGAGTGCTTTGATGTGATCGAGCAGAACGCGGAGTTCCGCAAGGAGTTCAAGCTCGCTTCGGACAAAATGGACGCCAGGGCGGCCATCGCGGAGGCGGAGGAGAAGCTTCTGTCAACGGAGAACGTTCTGATCATGGAGGGCTGGGTGCCCGAGGAGAGCGAGAAGAAACTTGATGCCGTCCTTTCCGGATTTGACTGCGCATGGGAAACCGAAGCGCCCGAAAAGGCGGAGTATCCCGATGTCCCTGTCAAGCTGAAGAACAATTTCCTGACGAACGGCCTGAACATGGTCACCAACATGTACAGCCTGCCGCAGTACGGGACGGTAGATCCGAACCCGCTGATGGCGCCGTTCTTCATCCTGTTCTACGGCCTGATGATGGCGGACATGGGCTACGGCATTATCATGATTCTTGCGGCGATCGTTGCCAAGGCGAAAATGAAGCCGCGGGACAACGCACTTTCCTTTACGCAGCTCCTTTTCTGGGGCGGCATCGCCACCTTTGCGATGGGTGCTCTGACCGGAGCCTTCTTCAGCGATATCCCCTATCAGATCGTTCACCTGATCAATCCCGAAAGCACGTGGAAAGGTCTGCCGTACCTGTTCTCACCGATTGCCAACAGCGAGACGGTGCTGTACGGTTCACTGGTGCTCGGCCTGCTCCATCTGAATGCCGGAATGATCGTGAGTTTCGTCATGAAGAAGAGAGAGGGCAATCTTTCCGATGCGATCTGGGAAGAGGGATCCCTGTGGGTGCTCCTTGTGGGAGGCGTTCTTGCGGTGCTGAAGATCGGAAACATTGCGGGCATACCCGTGGTACTGATCATCGGCGTGATTATGCTCCTGTTCGGGGCAGGACGTCACGCGAAAGGCTTCGGCAAGGTTACAGCGGCCTTCGGCTGCATCTACAATACGGCGACGGGCTGGTTCGGCGACGTGCTCTCCTACTCGCGTATTATGGCGCTGATGCTTGCCGGCGGTGTCGTGGGACAGGTGTTCAACAACGTTGCCCTCATGCCCGCGAAGAACAGCGGCATAAACGCCTTGACAGTGATAGCCTTTATCCTGATCTTCGTACTCGGACACCTGATGAACTTCGGGCTCAACCTTCTCGGCTGCTATGTGCATGACCTGAGACTGCAGTGTCTCGAATTCTTCGGCAAATTCTATCAGGACGGCGGGAAGCCGTTCACCCCGCTGAAGTTCGGCGGCAAATATGTCAGAGCGAAAGAAAACTGAGTTAATTCTATAGATTAAAAATATTACGGAGGAGATCAAAAAATGGAATTTCTGAACACTATCGGCGGCGGCGCACTGGCGCTTCTCGGTGCGGCTCTTGCAGCGGCTCTCGCCTGTGTAGGCTCCGCAAAAGGCACAGGCATCGCCGGTGAAGCCGGCGCGGGACTTGTTGCCGAGGACCCCAGCAAATCCGGTAAGGTATTGATCCTTCAGGTCATTCCGGGAACCCAGGGCCTTTACGGATTCGTTATCTTCTTCCTTGCCTATTCAAAGGTGAGCAACCTCATCACGAGCATCAACGTTGCACAGGGACTGCAGATCGTATCTGCCTGCCTCCCCATCGCCATCGGAGGTCTTCTCTCCGCCATCGCGCAGGGAAAGGTTGCTGCGGCGTCCATCAACATTCTTGCCAAGAAGCCTGATGACTGGTCAAAGGGCATGATCATGTGCATAATCGTTGAGTTCTATGCCATACTTTGCCTGCTTGCATCGTTCCTGATGCTCAACTCCATCGTTCTTTGATTTCGTTCAGGAGACCGATATGAAAGGCACTGAAAAAATAATAGAGCATATCCGCTCTGACGCTCAGGCGCGGGCAGATGCTATACTTGCTCAGGCGGAGCAGCAGTGCGTGCAGATCAGGGCGGATTACGACCGTAAGGCCAGAGAGTTTTACAGTGAGAAGATCCGCGCCGGAGTGAAGGACTGTGAAGACAAGAACGAGAGTATAGACCGTATTGCGAGGATGGAAGCCCGAAAGGGTATGCTCGCCGTGAAGCAGGAGATGGTCGCTGCATGCTTCGACAGGGCCCGTGAGAAGATCACGGAGCTCCCCGAGGAAGTGTATGTCGACTTCCTCGCGAAGCTCGCGTGCGGCTCCTCAGTCACCGGAGACGAACAGATCGTCCTCAATGCGGCAGATCGCGAAAAGCTCGGGAAAAAGGCCGTTGACGAGGCCAATGCCCTGCTGAAGATGGCAGGCAGAAAGGCCGGACTCACCCTCGCGGACGAAAGCGGCGACTTCTCCGGCGGGCTCGTTCTGAAAAGAGGCAATATCGAAGATAACTGCACGGTGGATCTTCTCATAGATCTCAGCCGGGCCGAGATGTCCTCAAAGGTTGCTGAAGTCCTGTTCGGCTGATACGGCAGGAGGGCTTGAATTGAGTGTAACAAAGGAAGATTATCTGTGCCTGTCCGCTATGCTCAGAGCCAGAGAGAACAGAATGCTCTCGGACGACAGGGCGGAGCGCATGGTGGAGGCGGAGAGCGTCGAGGACGCTGCCCGGCTCCTCACGGAGTGCGGCTATCCGGATTTTTCCGGGATGGATGCCGCCGGAATCGACAGCGCTCTTTCGGAGTTCAGGTCCGGACTGTTCAGCGAGACGGAGCGGCTCAGCCCCGAGGCGGAGTATGTGGACGCATTCCGGATCCGGTATGATTACCACAATGCCAAGGCAGTGATCAAGGCCGGTGCCATGGACACCGATCCCGCACACCTCCTGAACGCTTCGGGAAGATTCCCGCCCGCGAAGCTTCTCGAAGATATAAACGAGGAGAAGATGAGCTATTATCCTCCTGTTTTTGCCGAAGCTGTCCTGCATGCAAAGGCAGAACTCGCGAAGACGGGCAACCCGCAGGTCTCGGACTTCGTTCTCGACCGGGCGTATTTTACCGAGCTGTCCAAAATAGCAGAGCAGAAGGGCAATCCATTCTTCACGGGATATGTGAAGCTCCTCATTGATGCTGCTGATCTCAAGAGCGCCGTGCGGACGCTCCGCATGGGAAAAGGCGCCATGTTCCTGGAGAACGCGCTGATTCCCGGCGGAAGCATCGATATCTCACGGATCCTTGCTGCGAAGGATGCCGACGAGGTCGCCTCCTTCTATGCGCAGGGCCCGCTTTCCGAAGCCGCGGCGCTTGCCTCCGAGGCAGTGTCCGGCAAAGGGATGACGGCCTTTGAGAAGGCCTGTGACAATGCTGTGAACACCTATCTGAAGAAGGCAAAGTTCGTCAGCTACGGCCCGGAGACCGTCGTGGCCTACCTTGCCGCTGTTGAGAACGAGATCACCGCTGCGAGGATGATCATGACCGCGAAGCTTGCGAAGATAGACGCGGGGGTCATCAAAGAAAGGCTGCGTGAACTGTATGCTTAAGATAGCTGTTATAGGCGGGGCAGAGACCGTCATGGGCTTCAAGGCCCTCGGACTCGAGACCTATCCCGCGGCAGATCCCGCGGAGGCCTCGAAGATACTCAGGAGCCTCACAAGAGGCAGCGATGAATACGCCATCATCTATATAGAAGAGAATCTTGCCGAAAAGATGGGGCAGGAGATAGACAGATTCAAAGACAGACCGACACCCGCGATCATCCTCATCCCGGGAAGAGAAGGTACGATCGGACTCGGAAAGCAGGCGTTGCTTTCGGCGGTGGAACGCGCGGTCGGCACCAATATTCTCGGAGACTAATGAAAGAAGGAACGTAAATGAGCGGAACCATAACAAAAGTATCCGGCCCGCTTGTCGTGGCGGAAGGCCTTGCTGATGCGAACGTATCCGACGTCGTGCGTGTCGGCGAACGTCATCTGATAGGCGAGATCCTGAATATGACGGGCGATACGGCGTCCATTCAGGTTTACGAAGAGACTTCGGGCCTCGGGCCCGGAGCGGAAGTGATCACCACCGGTATGCCCCTTTCCGTGGAACTCGGACCCGGCATGCTCGACAATATCTACGACGGCATCCAGCGTCCGCTGCCCGAAATGCGCGCTGCTGCGGGAGATCTGATCACGAGGGGCATCGATGTCCCTTCCCTGAACCGTGAGAAGAAGTGGGACTTCGTCCCGGTCGCCAAACCCGGAGACATTGTCTCCGCGGGCGATGTTCTGGGAACGGTCCAGGAGACCAGCGCTATCCTGCATAAGATCATGGTGCCCCCCGGAATTTCCGGCGAGGTGGTATCGGTGGAATCCGGTGAACACACGGTCGCGGAGACCATTGCCGTGATCCGGGATTCAAAAGGCACCGAGCGCGAGGTACCCATGATGCAGCGCTGGCCGGTGCGTATCGGAAGACCCTATGCGAAGAAGTTCGTTCCGAACCGCCCGATGAACAGCGGACAGCGTATCATCGACACGATGTTCCCCATTGCCAAGGGCGGCACGGCCGCGGTCCCCGGACCTTTCGGCTCGGGCAAAACCGTTGTGCAGCACCAGCTTGCCAAGTGGTCGGACGTGGACATCGTTGTCTATATCGGCTGCGGCGAGCGCGGCAATGAGATGACGGACGTTCTGATGGAGTTCCCCGAACTGAAGGACCCGCGCAACGGTGAGCCCCTCATGAAGAGAACCGTGCTTATCGCCAACACCTCCGATATGCCCGTGGCGGCACGTGAGGCCTCCATCTACACCGGCATTACCATTGCGGAGTATTTCCGCGATATGGGATATGACGTGGCGGTCCTCGCAGACTCCACCTCCCGCTGGGCCGAGGCTCTGCGTGAGATGTCCGGACGTCTTGAGGAGATGCCCGGCGAAGAAGGCTATCCCGCATACCTCGCTTCCCGTCTGGCCCAGTTCTATGAGAGAGCGGGCTGTGTCCAGTGTCTTGGTTCTGAAGGACGCACCGGATCGGTCACCGCGATCGGCGCCGTGTCGCCTCCGGGCGGCGACTTCTCCGAGCCTGTCGCACAGGCCACGATGAGGATTGTCAAGGTGTTCTGGGCGCTGGATTCGGCCCTCGCCTACGCGAGACACTTCCCGGCCATCAACTGGCTCACGTCCTATTCCCTTTACCTTGATACACTCAGAGCGTGGTATACCGAAAACTTCGGCGAGAAATACATGAACAACCGCGCCAGGGCTATGCATATTCTCCAGGAGGAGAGCGAGCTGCAGGAGATCGTCCGTCTCGTCGGACAGGACGCCCTTTCCGGCTCCGACCGTCTCACGATGGAGACGGCGAAGATGGTCAGAGAGGACTTCCTCCAGCAGAATGCCTTCGTCGATGAGGATGCCTATTCCTCCTATGCCAAGCAGTTCCGGCTGATGGACATCGTTCTCCGGTATGACGAGCTCTGCCGTGAGGCACTGGCAAAGGGAGCGGATCTGAACAAGCTCTTCGTCATTCCGGTCCGCGAGAAGATAGGCAGGGCCAAAATGGCAGACCCGAAGGCCTTCGATGAGATATATGACGCGATAGAGAAAGAGATGCAGGAAGAGATAGCGCAGGTCGTCGCCGGAGGTGAAGAGGAATGATCAAGGAATATAAGACCATAAAAGAGATCGTCAGCCCCCTTATGGTGGTCGACAACGTCGAGGGCGTCACCTATGACGAACTGGGCGAGATCGAGCTCCCCAACGGCGACGTCCGCCGCTGCAAGGTGCTTGAAGTAGAAGGCAGCCGCGCTGTCGTCCAGCTCTTTGAGTCGGCGCAGGGCATCAACCTTGCCGGGTCGAAGGTGCGCTTCCTTGGCCGTCCGCAGGAGCTTGCCGTTTCCGAGGACATGCTGGGAAGAGTTTTCAACGGTATGGGTATGCCGATCGACGGCGGCCCCGAGATCCTCGCCGAGGCGCATAAGGATATAAACGGACTGCCGATGAACCCCGCGGCCCGTGCATATCCGGCCGAGTTCATCCAGACGGGCGTTTCCACAATCGACGGACTGAATACCCTCGTCCGCGGCCAGAAACTCCCGATCTTTTCCTGCTCCGGTCTTCCGCATGCCGCTCTTGCGGCGCAGATCGCCCGTCAGGCAAGAGTTCTCGGTGACGACGAGACCTTCGCCGTCGTGTTCGCGGCCATAGGCATCACCTTCGAGGAATCCGAGTACTTCATCAACGACTTCCGCCGCACGGGCGCCATCGACAGGACAGTGGTTTTCTCCAACCTTGCGAATGACCCCGCCGTCGAGCGTATCTCCACACCGCGCATGGCGCTGACCGCCGCCGAGTACCTCGCCTTTGAAAAAGGCATGCAGGTCCTTGTCATCCTCACGGACATCACCAACTACGCCGAGGCTCTCCGTGAGATCTCTGCGGCCAAGAAAGAAGTTCCAGGACGCCGCGGTTACCCCGGCTATCTGTATACCGACCTTGCCACCATGTATGAGCGTGCCGGAAGAAGACAGGGCAGGAAGGGCTCCATCACCATGATCCCGATCCTCACCATGCCCGAGGACGACAAGACCCACCCGATCCCGGACCTTACCGGATACATCACCGAGGGCCAGATCATCCTCAGCCGTGACTTGTTCCGCAAAGGCATCATTCCTCCCGTGGACGTGCTGCCTTCGCTCAGCCGTCTGAAAGATAAGGGAATCGGCGCGGGCAAGACCCGTGAAGACCATGCCGGCACTATGAACCAGCTCTTTGCCGCCTACTCCAGAGGCAAGGACGCCAAGGAACTCATGACGATCCTCGGTGAGGCAGCTCTTTCCGATGACGACAAGCTCTATGCCCAGTTTGCAGACGAGTTCGAAAAACGCTACGTCAGCCAGGGCAACGAGACTAACCGCACCATTGAGGAGACACTGAATCTAGGCTGGGAGCTGCTCAGGATCCTTCCGAAGCGTGAACTAAAGCGTATCAAGCAGGAATACATCGACAAGTACATGCCCGAAGAGGAGTAAGGAGGCGGAGCGATGGCAGGAACTGCCGTTACACCAACCAGAATGGTGCTTAATCAGCTCAAGGGCAGACTCAAGACCGCGCGCCGCGGCCACAAGCTGCTCAAGGACAAGCGTGATGAGCTGATGCGCCAGTTTCTGGACGTCATAAAACAGAACAAGGAGCTCAGAGAGAGAGTCGAGCAGGGGCTAACGGACGCCTTTGCCTCCATGCAGGTGGCAAGCTCGCTGATGTCTCCCGAGATGCTGGAGCAGTCCCTTCTCTATCCGAGGCAGAGCGTGGAGCTCGGTATCAGGTACAAGAACATCATGAGTGTGAATGTACCGGTGTATTCGTTCAGCACGAAGAACAACGATCCGTCTGAGATCTACCCCTACGGCTTCGCGCAGACTTCCGGTGAACTGGACGATGCGCTCGGCAAGATGGCGGATGTTTTTCAGGACATGCTGGAGCTGGCGCAGGTCGAGAAGACCATGCAGCTGCTGGCGGAGGAGATCGAGAAGACCCGCCGCCGCGTAAACGCGCTCGAGTATATCATGATCCCGGAGCTCGAGGGGAACATCAAGTATATCTCCATGAAGCTCGAGGAGAATGAGAACGCCACCAAGGTGCGTCTGCTCAAGGTGAAGGAAATGGTCCTCCAGGACGCCCACAACTACAAACAGTAGTAATAAATGCGCAAATGCTGCCGCTTCAGGTGATTGTATCGCCCGAAGCGGCAGCTGTTTTGCGGATAAATCTGCTTACAGAGGAATCGGACCATCCGGTAAAAATGGTGGGCAAGACGGGTAGATAATGATATAATACGATAATAAATTCAGCCGGTCATTAATAGACAGGAGAATCCTCTATGAAAACAGAAAGCAAAGGCCTTTTTAAAGCTTCAATACTGACCATGTCGCTGGTCCAGATGGGAGCGAACGGGATCGCTCCGATACTGGCACAGATAGGAGAGACTTTTTCTTCCGCATCGCCGACACGCATACAGTTTCTTATGACATTCCCGACCATTTTCAGCCTGATCTTTACAATGATCACCGCTTTCATTTCGGATGTCATCCCTAAGAAAAAACTGGTGGTGGCGGGACTGGCCGTTGTTGGGGCGGGGGGTATTCTGGCATTCTGCTTTCACGGAAGCCTCGGCATACTGTTTCTTTGGGCGGCTGTCATCGGCATCGGCATAGGGATGGTAGCTCCGGTGGCTCCCGCACTCATAAATGAGAATTTCCGCGACAGCGAGAAACAGATGATGCTCGGATTACAGAACAGCGCTTCAACGGGCGGAGGCATGCTGATGTCTTCCATAGGGGGCTTTCTGGCCCTGGCCGGCTGGCCTTTCGGTTACCTTGTGTATCTGATCGGCATCCCCGGTCTGATATTTGCTCTGATCGGACTGCCGAAGGACAGCAGGAGCGCATCCGAAAAAACAGAGGAGGCGCCCAGAGGCAGGTTCCGCCTTGTAATCTGGAAAGAGATGATTATCACCATTCTTCTGCTCACGGCATTCAGTTCCGTTCCCGCAAACATTTCCATGCTGGTCGAGGAGCGCGCTTTGGGAGACACTTCCATATCCGGCACGCTGTCAACTGTGTTCCTTGCCGGTGGGCTGGTCGGCGGGCTTCTTTACGGAACGATCGCGCCTCTGCTGAAAAGATTCACTTCCACGCTGGGCTCTCTTCTTCTGGCAGCCGGTGCGCTTGTGATCGCGATAGCCCATAATGTACCGCTGGCGCTCGTCGGATGCTTTTTCGCAGGCTTTGCCACAATGGTAATGCCGGCAAACCTTGCGGCAGCAGGTCGTCTTCCCGGATTTGAGACGCTCAACAGCGCTCTTATACTAAGTGCTTCGTTCATTGGTGCCTTCATCACACCTGTCCTTACGAACATCGCTCTGGCGGTGTCCGGCAGCGGTTCAGTAACTTACAGATTCTATACAACAGTTGCTGCCGCACTTATACTTGCAGTGCTTACCGTGCTGTTCGGTGAAAAGGAAGAATAAGGAGACTGGCTTATAATACCTTTTGTGCTCATAATGTTTTTCGCTCCGGCACTGGATAAAACACCATTTATAGGAAAGGAGATAAAATGTTTAAGATAAAGGAAGCCATGCTCGCGCTTGCACTGCTGGGGGCGGTATCTGCCCTGTGCCTGAAGGGCATGCAGATCATCGGTGACCATATCATCGCCGGGCAGACCGCAAAGCCCTGAAAACAGCGATTTCTGTTGACATAAGGTTTTACGGGTGATATTATCGTCCTGTTAAAGGCATTGACGGAGAAGATCCGTGTTTTCAGGGCATGTACAGAGAGGGGACCCGCGGCTGAGAGATCCCTGATGCTTCGCACAGATCACCACTCCGGAGCCGGGGGAAGGAAATGTCTCCCCGCAGCAAGCGTGCGTTAAAATGCTCTGAGTTAAAATTCAAGGTGGGACCGTGCATTACCTGCACCCTTGGCGTTAAAGCGTCATGGGTGTTTTTTGTTACAGGAGAAAAAAGATGGAAGAAAACAATCAGTTCAGCTTCGAAAACCCCGAATACCGCCACACATACTGGCATTCCTGCTCTCATGTCCTCGCTCAGGCCGTGAAGCGCCTCTTCCCGGAGGTCAAGCTCGCCATAGGCCCTGCGATAGAGAACGGGTTCTACTACGACATGGATTCTCCTTTTGCTTTCACTCCCGAGATCATGGAGCAGATCGAAGGGGAGATGAGAAAAATCTGCAAGGAGAAGCTGAAGATAGAGCGCTTCGAGCTTCCCAGAGATGAGGCTCTTAAGTTCATGGAGGAACGCGAGGAGCCCTACAAGGTAGAACTTATCAACGATCTGCCCGAGGGCGAGACCATCAGCTTCTACCGTCAGGGCGAGTTCACCGACCTCTGCGCCGGTCCGCATCTGGACAGCACCGGCAGGATAAAGGGCAATGCGATCAAGCTTACTGCCTGCAACGCTGCCTACTGGAGAGGCGACAGCAGCCGCCAGAGTCTGCAGAGGATCTACGGTGTTGCTTTCCCGAAGAAGGAGGAGCTGGACGCCTACCTCGAACGCATAGAAGAAGCCAAGCGCCGCGATCACCGGAAGCTCGGACGTGAGCTCGGGCTGTTTGCTTTCCGTGACGAGGCCCCCGGATTCCCGTTCTATCTGCCCAAGGGCATGGTCCTGAAAAACACCCTTATCGAATACTGGCGCGAAGTTCACAAGAAATGGGACTATGTGGAGATCTCCACGCCTCAGATCATGCGCCGCACTCTCTGGGAGACCTCCGGTCACTGGGATCACTATAAAGAGAACATGTACACCACCGTGATCGACGGTGAGGACTTCGCAATCAAGCCCATGAACTGCCCCGGCAGCATTCTTGTCTATGATCTCGAACCCCATTCCTACAGAGACCTGCCCCTGCGCTACGGCGAACTGGGCCTTGTCCATCGCCATGAGCTCTCCGGCGCTCTCCATGGCATGTTCCGTGTCCGCTGCTTTACGCAGGATGATGCGCATATCCTCCTTGCCAAAGAGCAGATCAAGGATGAGGTCATCCGTATTGCACAGCTGTTCGATGAGGTCTATAATAAGTTCGGCCTTCCTTATAAAATAGAGCTCTCCACCATGCCTGAGGACCATATCGGTTCCGTGGAGGACTGGGACATTGCCACGGCTGCCCTGGCCGACGCTATTACAAGCATCGGTAAGACCTATGAGATCAATCCGGGTGACGGTGCTTTCTACGGCCCGAAGCTCGACTTCCATATCCAGGACTCCCTCGGCAGGACCTGGCAGTGCGGCACGATCCAGCTGGACTACCAGCTGCCCGGCAGATTCAACCTCGAATTTGTCGGCGCGGACGGCGAGAAGCACTGCCCCGTCATGATCCACAGGGTCGTCTTCGGCTCCATCGAGCGCTTCATCGGCGTCATCACCGAGCACTTTGCCGGCGCGTTTCCGACCTGGCTGTCACCTGTGCAGGTGAAGGTGCTTACCATCACCAACCGCACTGACGACTACGCCAATGACGTGGTGGCAAAGCTTGAGGCGGCAGGTGTTCGCGTGGAGAAGGATCTCCGCAACGAGAGCCTCCGCTATAAGATCCGTGAGGCTCAGCTTGAGAAGATCCCCTACATGCTCACCATAGGCGACAAGGAAGCGGCCGCGGGAACAGTGGCTGTCAGAACGAGGGCCGGGAAGGATCTCGGCGCGGTGCCTTTCGAGGAGTTCCTCGCGGAACTGAAGAAGGAGATCTCCGAAAGGTCCTGAAGCGTTCCCTGTCCATACCGGTGAAAGGAGAGAACGATGGCTTATTGCAGCAAATGCGGCGCATATATCCCCGACGGCATGACCAGATGCCTTGCCTGCGGCTACGATGAGCATGCTGAGCAGACAGCTGCCCAGTATGCGTATAAGTATGACGAGGCCCAGGCAAAGAAGGACTATGAGGCCGAACGCGCCCGCAAGCAGGAGAATAACCGAAAATGGGCGCAGGAAGAGTATGCGCGCAGGAAACAGCAGCAGGCTGAGGACGAGGAGCGCGCCGCTCAGGCAAGACGCGCACGGGAAGAGGCCGAGAGAAAGGCAGCCGAACGCGCCAGACGTGAACGCGAGGAGGCGGAAAGAAAAGCGGCTGAGAGCTATGACTCTTCCAGAACGAGCGAGGCCGGACTGAGTTATACGGAGGGAAACAGCCGCATCTTCGCCGCGCTTTCCTATATTCCTTTCCTCTGGCTGCTCCAGAAGATGTTCCTTCCGGATGACGCCTTTGCCGAATTCCATGCAAGGCAGGGGAGAAAGCTCACCTTCGTCTGGATCGTCGCGGGCATCATCAGCAGTATAGTCGGCATGGGCTGGCTTACGTTTCTCATCGGCTGCGGTTTCGTTGCGAGAGGATGGGCCAACGCGAAGGCCGGCAAGATGATAGAGCTGCCTTTTATCAACAAGCTCTTCAACTTGTTTAAAAAGTGATACCGATTTTTAACTTTTAAGCTCTTCGGGGTGAACTCCGGAGAGCTGTTTTTTATATCCGGAACTAAATTTTGTGGCCAGTAAACAGAGCCTACACAACATTTAGAAAGGCCCTACGAACTTTGAAATAGCAAGGCGGAAAAGGATTGACAGGGCTCTGTGACCGTGGTATATTTTCTATCACTCTCCCCCTTGGGAGAGCGGCTGAGTGCGTCGATAAAAATTTTTCGGGATCGGGGAATTTTTATTGACAAGGGTGACTGCCTGTGGTATATTAATCAAGCTGTCGCCCCAAAGGACAGCGTGTACCTTGAAAATTGAACAATGATGAAACAAAGCTTATGCTAATAAGCACCGGAAAGGGTTTCACGAAGTCGAAAGGCTTCGACAAAACAATTTCTTT
>JAZMZR010000008.1:0-71695 GCA_045586065.1 Candidatus Limivicinus sp. | reverse complement strand
TTCTTTACCGTCCCGTCCGTGTCGATGCTGATGCCCTTCACGTCCTGTCCGCCGATATCAATGATCGCTTTCACGCTCGGGTCTGTGATGTGCACGCCCATCGCGTGGCAGGATATCTCCGAGATGTTCTCGTCCGCAAACGGTACCTTGTTGCGCCCGTATCCGGTTCCTATCAGATACGCAAGGTCCTTGCTGCTGTTCAGCTCAGGTACCTGCGCGATCACTTCGTCCATCGCCGCTATCGCGCTCAGTTCCGAGTTGATCTTGCTTCTTATCGTGGTGTCCGCCACCATCTTTCCGGTCTCATCCAGAATGACCGCTTTCGTAAATGTCGATCCTACGTCGCATCCGCCAAAATATTTCATTCTTTTCCCACTTTCCTACAGTTTAGTTAATGCTGAGATTATGAAATGCCCGAATCACATGTCGTACTTGTATTTCGGGAATTTGTCAAGATCATAGGGTTCCTTGAGCACATCCTTGCGATCCATGTCATCATAGTGTTTCTTCAGGAAGGGCTCCACCACGTTGAACAGCAGCTTGCCGTCAAGGTCAAAGAAGAAAACGATGAATAACACAGCATTGAGCGCAACGAATATCCCGCAGAATTTCAGTAAGAACTTACCGAGCTTGCTTCCCAGTTTGCATTTGCATTTTTTCATATTCATATTCCTCCGATCACCAGGTCATAGAGTCGTCAAAGTCGAGCAGGGACGGATCGAGCGGCTCTTCGTGCATGACCGTGGTCATATAGTCGTTTATCTGCCTGCGGATCTCCGCACGGGAAACTGTACGGCAGTCGGGAAGGGCATGCGGCATCCAGAATGCGTTGATGTTTCTCTTTCTGAATTCGTCCTCGAACAGGCCGTGGACACCCTGCATGCCTTTGCACTGCAGCTGGTCATACATGGCGACCATATCGCAGTTGAAGCGTTTCATATAATCCCAAAGCTCAAAAATATGGTGCATGCCGCCGACCGCCATGCGGCGCATCGGAGCCCACATATGGTAGGTCGCCATGTCTTCAAGCATATTCTCGTAGGAGTCGGTGCGAATCTCCATATCGAACATCAGCGAGTCCATATTGATGATAACGTTGAGTCCCCAGCAGTTGTATGCCCAGGTGCACCAGTTGGAATAATACAGAGGCGCGCAGGACCAGGCGATCACGCGATGGCGGGTCTGCGGGAAGGGATTGATCTTCTTCTCGACGCACTTGTACATGATCTTCTTGACTTTTTCGCTGGCTTCCTCCCAGAAGTCACCCTGGATACCGTACTGGGTGGAGTAGATGCGGAAGAGTGCCTGGGCGACACCGTTGATCGGATAGTAGTCGGTCTTGGAAGCGACTTCCCACTTCTCCCACTCATCACGCTGCAGCTTGTTCTGGCGCTCGAGGCGCTTCTTCATGGATTCCCAGCTGAACGGGACGCCGGTCTGCTCCTCTATGAACTTCCAGCATTCCTCTATCTCGTTCATGCAGTATTTTTTGACCAGCGGATCGTCGAACTGCATGGGAAGCGGCAATGCGAACAGAGGCTTGTTGGCGAACCAGTCCTGAAGGGTATGCGTTGAGACCGATGCATCGCAGGCCTCGTTGCAGGTGATGATCAGCGGAGCGGAATCGGGAACGTCATCCAGCACGAACAGTCCGGACTCAGCCTGGCACATCGGGCAGGGGTCACCCGGGAGACCGAGAGACTGGACCGCGTCGATGTAGTTGAGGACCGTGTGGCTGTTGACATGGCATGTGACGAAGTACGGGATCATCTCCATCGGGATATACTGGTATCCGGCGTCCATCCACGGATAGAACAGGGTCCCGCAGGTCGTCTCATTTGCATAGAACGTATGTTTGTACGCATTGTTCTGCTTTCCGCCGTGCAGGCGGGTATCCGCATTGAAGAAGTTGCAGATCTGATGGATCGAAGCGCTGACCATCGCGCGGTAGTGCCAGGCGGAGGCGGCAAGCGCTTCGCCGCGCATGCCCTGCAGACCGCGTTCGAACCAGTGGATGACGGGCAGATAGGTCTGGCCCATCCAGCGATAACGCAAAGTGCCCTTTAAAAAGTCGATGGGGTTGTTGGAGTATTTCAGGATATCGAGGACCATATGCACATAGTTGTAGCCCCAGATATTATACATGTAGTAGAAAGTGTCCTTTACGCCTCTCCACTCTCTGTGCTTCAGAAGACCCGTCTTGTCCTCATAAAGATCTCCGAGCCGGCGGCCGCCCTCTTCGGCGGTATGCGGTTTGCCGTACCAGAAATCCTTTACCGCTTTAGCAAGATTCATTTTAGCCATAGTCAGTTGCCCTCCTGGATCTGCTTGATCTCAATACTCTCCACAAAGGCCTGGAACCGTGTACGCAGCTGGCCCGAAGCGGAGTTGATATATTCTTTTTCTATCGAGCAAACGGGGATGCCGTAGTCACGCTTGAGGATGAAGGTGTCTATTACGCGCTCATAGCTCCAGTACTCGCAGAACTTATTGGATGCAATGATGATACCGTCGGCATGATACTCTTTCGCCAAATCCGCAAGTCTCTTTTTACGCGCGCGCATTTCGTCCTGCGGCATAAAGCGCGGGCAGTTGGAGGACTTGAGATAATGCTCCGCGATTGCGCGAAGAGGACTCTGTCCCTCTTTGACTTCGATGGGAATGCGGCTTTCAACGGCTCCGTAGCAGAAACGGTCGCACACGACAAGAGCGCCGCAGCTTTCCACAAGCTTGGTGAAATCGGGATCGTCGTTTTCCGATCCGGCAAGAACGACTTTGCAGCGGAAATTCTTCTTCTGGTCCGGTTCACGTGTCTTCATTTCTTCCGCCGTCTCACGCAGATACGGAAGAATGAGGTATTTCGGGCAGGCAAGAGAGACGAGCTGGATCACATGGAACTCATACCCGGTTATCGTCGGATTGTCCAGTTTGCGGTAATCACCGATCTCATTGATGAGCCTGCAGACTTCATTATGATCCTCAATGGTCTTGAGAAGAGTCTCATCCGAAATGTCTATGCCGAAATGCTCGTGAAGCGGCTCGAGCACATGGGCGCGAAGCTGCGTCTCGAAGTGCTGATAGCTGTTTTCGGTGTTTTTGAACGGGATATCGGTAAACGTGCAGAAGAAATCATCGTTGTCGATGATCCGCATGTCATCCACGGAGTCGAGATGCTTCTGCTGGATATGCTCCTGGAACCGGCAGGTGGCGGTGCAGGTCTCGGTCCCCATCTGGGCGTCGAGGAAATTATAGCCGCCCTCGAGCGCGCGCTCCAGCAGGGAGCGGGCATAGTGGCAAACGCGTCCGGACAGATAATAGGTCGCGATGTCCGGGGAGGTGCAGCCGGGTGCTCTCAGTCTGACGGAAAAGCAGCCGGGCAGATCGAGGAGCACTTCAGGCATGAAATAGCAGGTATAGCCGATGGCTCTGTTGCCGTCAGCTTTCCCCTGCTTGACGAGGTCGTTATTCGCCTCCTGAAGGAGCTTCTCAAAAAAGATGAGATGTTTAAGGTCTTTCAACAGATAACCCCCTAATCAAATAGTATGCTGATTCTGCTGGGCATATTATCCCAATACTAAAGAGTATTTTAACAATTCGGTTTCTGCGTGTCAATTGTGATTAATACCGATAAAAAAAGCCGCAATTCGTCAGAATGACCGAATTGCGGCAGATTTCAGGACAGCTCAGGACAGCTCCGAGGTGCAGTGCGGGCAGCGGGTGGCTTCGATGGCTATCTCGCTTCTGCAGTACGGGCAGACCTTGGTGGTGGGAGCCGCAGGCTCGGCAGGCTCTTTCGCTTTGCCGACCGTGCGGGCCTTGTTGATCGCCTTGACAATGAGGAATACGATCAGCGCCAGGATCAGGAAGGTGATGATGGCAGAGATGAAAGCGCCGAATTTGATGGCGACTTCTTCCACCGGTTCACCGGCAGCATTTACCGTTGCCTCATGGATCACGATTTTCAGCGAGTTATCCAGATTGTCGATACCGGGGATCAGCGACAGCAGCGGGTTGACGATATTGCCGGTAAAGGCTGTCACCAGCGCTGTGAACGCGCCGCCGATAATGACGCCGATGGCCATATCGATCATGTTGCCCTTCACAGCAAAGTCTTTGAATTCCTGAATAAACTTCTTCATGGTGTTCTCCTTTCAATTCTATTTGATCAGTTTAATTTGAAAGCATCAATAAAGTCTCTTATCTTTTGTGAGCTGGAAGAACTGCGTCCCTGTATCATGGATGCAGAACCTCCCCCTTTCCCTTGTAAACCAGAGTTGATAGCATTGGCAAATTTTCTGAGATCTGCGCTTCTGCTCCCGATTATATACCTGTAGCCGCTTTGATCATCTCCGGAAAAAACGCCTACTAGCCCCTTGCTCTTTTCGGATAGAATATTTACCAATTCCCTTATGGCGATATCGTCAAGCAGATTCTCAAACAGGCAGATGTTTCCATTTGGAATATCTACAGCATTTGCCTTGAGCAAAGCATTCTCCATGCTAAGTGCCGCAATCCTCTCTTTCTGTTCGGCTGCGTTCCTCAGCATTCTTTCAACAGCAACGGATATCTCGTCCTGCTTAGAAGACAGCAGTTCTGAAATCCTCTCCGCGTTTTTCTGTGTTATCCTGTAATTATCAAGTGCATCCATGCCGCATACCGCTTCGATGCGTGTACCTCCGCGATGACGCATGGATGAAAGGATCTTTATCGATCCGATCTCCCCGGTAGCAGAGACATGCGGAGCGCAGCAGGCACAGATATCACAACCTTCGATCTTCACCAGACGGACATTCTCTTTAAGATCAAGTTTACTTCTGTATTCTGTATTCTCCAGTTCCTCAGGAGTCGGGAAATACGCAACAACCGGAATATTCTCTCTAACCTTTTCGTTGGCTTTCCGCTCTATTGCCTCAAGGTCCGTATCCGACAATTCTCCGCTGAAGTCGATCGTCATGCAATGGTCACCCATATGAAAGCCGACATTGCTGAATCCGAAGTATCTGAAAATCAAACCCGAAAGAACATGTTCTCCGGAATGATTCTGCATTCTGCGGAGTCTGATCTCACTGTCTATTATACAACTGACATCAGTTCCAGGCTCTATATATGAATCACACTCGTGAAAGATAGTACCATCATCCTCAATTACATGTGAGACGGCAGATTCCCCGATATTTCCGGTATCGGATTGCTGTCCGCCACCTTCAGGAAAAAAAGCGGTTTTATCTAGGATAACATGAAAAAGAGATTCAGCAACCCTTTCACAGCTCATAACAACTGCATGGAACGTAAACAGATGACTGTCTTTATAATAAAGCTTTTCAGTCATTTTCTTCTTTGTTGCTCTCCTTTAACGCTTCCGAGCTGAAATCCTCGTTCTGCTTTTTCCGGAAGACAATGAATTTGCTGATAAGGTAGTTAAGCATAATAGTTATGGCAGTAGCGACAAATTTGACCGGCATTCTGGGAAAACGGAGAAGCGTTATAAAAACAAGTATTATGATCTCTTCTACTCCGAGGGTAAACAACCTCTCTCCGTAAAAAGAAAGCAAAAACCTGAAAAGTTCCGCAGCGTTTCCCGGTTTAACGCGAAATACAAAAAAACAATTTGTCAAAAAAGCGAGCATAGTCGCCAAAACCCACGCAATGACATTCGAGGCATGCTCGTTGAAACCAAGCCGTTTCCCCAACAGCCAGAATGTAAATATATTCAGAACCGTTGCACAGAATCCGGCTATAAAATATCGGAAAACCTCATTCCAGTCCAAGGTTCTTATGAAATTGACACACCAGCGAAAAAGCTTCTTCATATCACTCTCACGCGCAAAACATCATCCATCGCCCTGATGCTCTCCGCGGTCTTATCGTCGATCTTTTCAGCAAGGTCAACGATCGTATAGGCATATTTATCTCTCGGCTTGTTGATCATGTGCTCGACGTTGATATTCCTCGCACTGATAAAATCAAGAATACCTGTGATCATGCGAGGAACGTTTCTGTGAATAACACAAAGCCTGCATTCGCCCATACGGTTGAGCGAGGCATCAGGGAGATTGACAGAGTTCTTTATATTTCCATTCACCAGATAATCATAAAGCTGATTTGCCGCCATATAGGAGCAGCGCTCCTCACTTTCCGGTGTGCAGGCGCCGAGATGCGGCATGGCGATCACATTAGGCGTTCCGAGCAGCTTTGTGTTCGGAAAATCCGTTACATATCTCGCAACCTTTCCCGAACTGATTGCCCTGATCATGGCATCGTCGTCTACCACTTCCGCTCTGGACTCATTTATGATCCGGACACCGTTTTTCATTTTGGAAAACTCGGCATCGGAAATCATGTGGTAGGTCTCATCGTTATACGGCACATTCAGGCTTATATAATCACTGCAGGAGAGCACTTCATCCAAAGTGTCCGAGCGAATGACGCTTCTAGACAGTCTCCAGGCCGCATCCACCGACATAAACGGGTCATACCCGTGCACTTCCATTTCAAGGTCAACAGCAGCATTCGCCACAAGCGCACCTACAGCTCCGAGCCCCAGAACCCCGATCGTTTTGCCCATGAGTTCAGGGCCGGTGAAATTGCCCTTGTTTTTTTCAACAAGTCCCGTGATGGCATCCCCCTCATCGGCAATAGACCTGACCCATTCTATACTGCCCAGCACATCTCTTGAAGCCATCACAAGCGAGCAGAGTTCAAGTTCTTTGACTGCCTCTGCATTTGCTCCCGGACTGTTGAAGACAACGATACCCTTTTCCGCACATTCTTCAATCGGAATATTGTTATAGCCTGAGCCTGCTCTTGCAACCGCCAGGAGTTCTCTGTTGAAAACAGTGCCGTGCAGGTTTTCACTGCGCACGAGTATAGCATCCGGAGCCACGGTATACGGATGAACGGAAAACCCCTTTTTCTTAAGGAAGTCAATTCCTGTTTCCGAAATATTGTTTATCGTCTTTATCTGAAACATCTGTTCTGTGCCTCGAATCTCTTCATGTAATCAGCAAGGGCTGCCGCTCCTTCAAGCGGCATCGCATTATAAAGCGACGCACGGATCCCACCGGTCGTGCGGTGTCCTTTCAGGTTGACAAGTCCTTCCCTTTCCGCTCCCGAAACAAATCTGCTGTCAAGTTCGGCGGACGGTGTCCTGAAAGTGACATTCATATAACTGCGGGATCCGGGTTCAACCTTTGAAATGTAAAAAGCGCTGTTATCAAGAACATCATAGATCATCCCGGACCGTTCACGCCTCAATTCATCCATGGCGTTGACGCCACCCTGTTTTTTCAGCCATTCAAGTTCGAGCGTCAGCATATAAATGCACCAGCATGGCGGCGTATTGAGCATGGAATCATTCTTGATGAGAGATTCATACCTCATCACTTCCGGTGTAATATCCATATGCCTGCCTGCAAGTGTTCTGTCGATGACCACCACGGTTAGTCCCGCAGGCGCTATGTTTTTCTGGGCACCTGCATAAATCAGCCCGTAGCGTGAAACATCGACCGGACAGGAGAGTATGTCGGAAGACATGTCGCAGACGAGTAATGAGGATGTCTCCGGAACATAATGCCATTCGGTTCCGTATATGGTATTGTTGGCACAATAGTAAAAGTAGGACGCACCTTCTGAGATCTTAAGTTCTCTCTGATCCGGAATCCTGTCAAATCCTGAGTCGGACATATCGCAGGCAATGTTTACTTTTCCGTATTTTTCAGCCTCACGCGCCGCCTTTCCGGAAAACACACCTGTAACGGCATAATCTGCCTTTCCGCCGCAAAGAAGATTCATCGGGATGGAGGCAAACTGCAGGGTGGCTCCTCCCTGAAGAAACAGGATCTCATGCGAATCCGGCACGGAAAGGGCTTCTCTGAACAGCGTTTTTGCCTTCTGAAAAATCTCGGCAAAATCTTTGCCTCTGTGCGTCATCTCCATAACAGACATGCCGCTGTCACCGTATGACACGAGTTCATCTCTCGCTTTTTCGAGCGCCTCGAGCGGCATAACGGAAGGCCCCGCGGCAAAGTTATATACTCTTTCTTTCATCAGACGATACCTGCTGTTTACCCGATCATATTATTTATAGACTGCCGAATGTCGGAAACGTTCTAATCGGCATTTTAACTAAATCAATATATAGTATTTTGGAGGATTAGTCAATCACGCCATAAAGAATTTCATCTTTTCTTTCCCTTATCCTGACCAGCCTCATTTTTCCTCTCAGATCAGTGCCTGATGTGCTCACGAGCAGATAATTGTCACTGTGCCCGATGCTTGTGTTCTCTTCTCCTCCGCTTTCAAACAGCACAGGGAGCGAAAGACCTATCTGGGAATCCAGAAAGGCAAGCTTCATTTTGCCGGCGATCCTGGCCGCCTCTCTGGCACGGGCAGTTTTGACTGAAGCTGTACACTGATCCGGCATTCTGTCAGCAGGAGTGCCCGGTCTTCTGGAATATGGAAAAACATGCATGGACGAAAAGGCGCACTTTTCTACAAACAGGATTGTCTGCCGGTGGTCACTGTCAGTTTCCCCCGGAAAGCCTGTTATCAGATCGGCGGTAATTCCGCAATTCGGAAAATAGTCCCTGAGCATAACGATCTTTTCGTAAAAGCCGGCTGTATCATACTTTCTGTTCATTGCCTTCAGCGTTCTGTCGCATCCGGACTGGAGAGAGAGATGAAAATGTCTGCACATTTTTCCGGTATCACGGATCTTTCTGCAGAACTGATCCGTGATAACAGTCGGTTCGAGTGAGCCGAGCCTTATCCTCATAACGCCTGCATGTTCCGCCACCGTGCAGATTGCATCCGCCAGTGAAGGTTTCCCCGGAAGATCGACGCCATAGGAAGCGATTTCGATGCCGGTCAGAACAAGCTCTCCGAACCCGCTGTCACGCAGCTTCTCTGTCTCATCCGCAGCCTTTTCAAGCGGAAGGGAACGAAGTCTTCCTCTGGTATAGGGGATTATACAATAAGAGCAGAAATTTACGCAGCCGTCCTGTATCTTCAGCATGGCTCTGGTCCTTCCCGAGACCGCTCCGGAAGGAAGGTCCTCAAATAGCTTTCTTTGAAACGGATCATCGATTTCCCGTATTCTCTCATTGGACAAAACCGCCCGTTCGAGGGCATCGATAAATCCTTTTCTGTCACCTGATCCGAACACGATATCCGCGCCGAGGGCCGAAACGTCCGAGGGAGAAAGCTGCGAATAACAGCCGCAAACCGCTACAACGGCCCCGGGATTTTCGTCTTTCAAACGTCTGATAAGCTGTCTGGATTTTCTTCCGCTTTCGGCTGTTACGGCGCATGTGTTGACGATCACGGCATCTGCCGGTTCTCCCGGAGCGGCGCATTCATGGCCTTTCTCCGCAAGAAAGACCTCCATTGCCTGTGTTTCATACTGATTGACCTTGCACCCGAGAGTGGATATAATGTATTTCATATTTAACTCCTGCTATCTCGAAAGGCTGATTATGGAACATTATCTTGACAACGCCGCCACCACAAGGGTATGCGACGAAGCAGCCGAAGCGGCCATCCGAGCAATGACCGTCACATTCGGCAACCCGAGCTCAACGCATGCTTCAGGACGGGATGCACGATCTTTGCTGGATTCCTCCAGAAGGAAAATCGCCATGGCCCTCGGGTGCGCTGCGTCCGAGCTCGTATTCACTTCCTGCGGTACGGAAAGCGATAACTGGGCCGTAATCTCGGGAGCCGAAAGCATGCGCAGAAAAGGCTTGCATGTGATCAGCTCCGAAGCAGAACACGATGCCGTAAGAAAATCGATGGATGAGCTTGAACACAGGGGATTTGAGATTACCCGTCTTAAGCCGGATCCCTCAGGATCGGTTAGCATTGATTCGCTGAGATCCGCCCTTCGGCCCGATACAATTCTCGTCTCACTCATGCTGGTCAACAATGAAACCGGGTCCGTTACGGATATTGCTGCCGCGGCACAGGCAATAAAAGACTCCGGAAGCAGTGCTCTGCTGCATACCGATGCCGTACAGGCCTTTATGAAGATTCCGTTCAGGGCATCCTCCCTCGGAGCCGACATGATAAGCATCAGCGGTCACAAGATACACGCTCCGAAAGGAGTCGGTGCATTATACATCCGCAAAGGCCTGCGTATAAAACCGTATATCATCGGCGGCGGGCAGGAAGACGGACGGCGCGCCGGGACCGAGGCACTTCCCCAGATAGCTGCTTTCGCTGCCGCATGTGATGCAGCAGCACCTCTGTTTGAAGAATATTCTCAAAGACTCTATGGTTTTCGGGATGAAATCATCCGTTCCGTTTCTTCTTCTGCACCATCTGTAAAGATCAACGGCGTCGGTGCTCCCCATATTCTGAACATCTCTCTCCCGGGTCTGAAAAGTGAAGTCCTTATGAATTATCTGGAAGCCAGAGAAATCTATGTATCAAAAAGCTCCGCCTGCAAAAAGGGCGGGCGGAGCCACGTGCTCGAAGCTATGGGTCTTGATCCTCGATCGATCGACGGATCCATCCGGATCGGTCTTTCAAGATTTACAACCGAGGAGGATATCACGGCTCTTTGCGAAGGGATACAAGAGGCATGGAATAGCCTTGCTCATTTCTGACCGGCTGCGGGGCTGGCGGAGATTTCATGGTTATCAGACGGATTTCTCACGATTTCCCTTGTGACCGGATCAATCCTCTCGATATCCAGATAATCATCTGTCTCAACCGGGAGATCGCTCCGCTTGAGTTTGCGGCTGATCAGGCTGTTCACGAGCGTATAGATGACGACAAATACCGGAACGCCGAGAAGCATCCCCCAGAAGCCGAAGAGTCCGGCACCCAGTATGATGGAAAAAAGCACCCAGAATCCGCTGACACCTGTGGAATTGCCAAGAATCTTCGGTCCTATGAGATTTCCGTCAACCTGCTGAAGAATGATTATGAAAATAATGAATATCAGACATTTGACCGGTGCAGGATAAAGCAGAATAATCAGTGCGGAAGGAACGGCGCCTATAAGCGGTCCGAAGAAAGGAATAATATTTGTAACCCCGATAATCACACTCACGAGCAGAGCGCTGGGCATACCGGTAATGGCGCAGAAAATATAGCAGATCAGACCTATTATCGCGGAATCAAGCAGTTTCCCCGAAATGAAGCCCATAAATGTTTTATCCGCAAATCTTATTCCATCATATATCTTGTCGGCAGCCTCCACCGTGAAAATGCAGTATATCAGACGTTTGAATCCGGCCCCGACTCTCTCCAGATTGCCGAGGATATACACGGACACTATGATTCCAACCACCAGATTGTAAAGGCCCCTCAGGAACACATATAAACCGCCGGCAACACTGCTGACAATATTCGCCATGCCAGGGAGAACCGTAGTCTGCAGCCAGTCGATCAATCCTTCATTGAAGTTTTTCAAAGCAGTTGAAACATATTCCTCAATCACGGGATTGTCCGCAAGCCGTTTATCCACCCATGTTGTCACGGTGTTGATATAGGAATCACCGTTCAATGCGATATTGGAAACGATTTTTTCAATGCTGTTGTATAGTTCGGGAATGATCAGATACACCAGCAGAGCAAGTATTGCGAGAAGGACTATCTCAGAGACGAGAACAGAAAGCGCCCTGGCAAGTTTTTCTCCCGATTTCTTTTCGTTCTTTTTGAACAGCCTGCGCGTCAGCGGGAGGAAAACCTTCTTCTCCAGCTTTTTCATCAGCGGAGCGAGAAGATACGTAAGGACAAGTCCCCAAATGAACGGACTGAGGATCCGAAAAAGCTTTCCCAACGCCTCCCCTATGACAGGAATATATGTGAGCGCCATGAAAAACAGAATGGCACAGGCAATCACGCAAAACGCCGTAACTCCCCAGTGCAGGTATTTCTTATCCCATCTGAATTTTCTTCTCATTTCCGTTTCTCCGTTTTTCGGATGTGCATGACCAGTTTCCTTTTCAAAGTATAATTTTACTATTGAGTGTGCTCAGCGTCAATAATGAAATCAACGAATTATCACATTATGTAAATCAAATTTCCTTCAAATTATTTCAATATTCATTTTTTGGGTGTTGAAAAGCCTGTTGAAAATGTTCAAAAGGTCCGCAAAACGGTTTACAAATCAGAAACAAAATATTCAATGATTCATTTCTGTTTATGAATTATACATAATTTTGTAAACCGGAAAAACACAAGGTTGAATTCATATCAAAACAGACTATAATAAGTTTGCCAATATACAAAAGGATAGCAGAACAGGAGAAATCAGAACTATGGTCAAAGTTAATCTAACCGGAGCAAAAGCCTTCTTTACCGGAAACGGACCGGATTATTCCGCAGCTGAAGCCGCCCATAAGATCCTTGCCGAACGCAGCGGTGCAGGAGCTGATTTTCTCGGCTGGCCTGAACTTCCGGCCAAAATCAGAGAGACTGAACTTGACAGGATCGTAAAGGCTGCAGAGAAGATCCGTTCAAGATCTTCGGTTCTCATCGTAATCGGCATAGGCGGATCATACCTCGGGGCAAAAGGTGCTATAGAGTTTCTCAGGCCGAATCCCGGACCCGGTGATACAAAAGTGTTATTCGCTGGAAATGGTGTTAATCCCGATTATCTTTACGACATCATCGGACAGATTGGAAACTGCGACTTTGATGTGAATGTCATTTCCAAGTCCGGCACAACGCTCGAGCCGGCCGTTTCCTTCAGGATATTCAGAGATATCCTCTCCGCGAAGTACGGAGACAAAGCAAATGATCATATCTTTGCAACCACTGACGCGAAAAGAGGCGTTCTGAAATCCCTTGCCGATGCTAACGGCTGGGAAAGCTTTGTTGTGCCGGATGACGTCGGCGGACGCTACAGTGTGTTCTCCGCTGTCGGTCTCCTGCCCATGGCCGTTGCCGGGATCGACGTGAGAAGAGTGATAGACTGCGCGGTCAAAGAATTCAAGGCTCTTGATGAGCGGAATGAAAATAACCCGGCCTGGCAGTATGCCGCTGCAAGGCAGAATCTCTATGCTTCAGGCAAGAAGATCGAGCTTCTGGCCTGCTTCGATCCTAAATTCCGCTGGATGGCAGAGTGGTGGAAGCAGCTGTACGGTGAGAGCGAAGGCAAAGACAAGATCGGAATATTCCCCGCTTCCGTTGAGTTCACCGCAGATCTCCACTCCATGGGCCAATATATCCAGGATGGTGAGCGGATACTTATGGAGACTGTTGTCAGATTCGATGAGTGTATGACTTATATGGAAGTTCCGTTTGAAAGCTCGAATGCCGACGGTCTCAACTATCTTGCAGGCAGAGATCTCGGTGAGATCGGACGTGTTATAGAAGACGCCGTTATGGAAGCCCACATCTCCGGTGGGGTGCCCTGCATGACCGTGACCGTGGGAAAACGAAATGAGGAGGGTCTGGCCTCTCTCATCTGTTTCTTTGAACTTGCATGCGGCATAAGCGGTTATATGTCCGGTGTGAACCCGTTCAATCAGCCCGGTGTCGAGGCATACAAAAAGAACATGTTCCGCATGCTTGGCAAACCCGGTGCAAACTGAAAGAGGCTTAACACTTTTTTTACCCGTTCTTTACCTTTTCTTTCTTGCGTGCACCATCCAAACGTGTTAAGCTTGAAATGCAGATATTCCAAGACGAATATATGAAGGAGAGCAGAGCATGATAAAACTGATCATGGGCGGCAAAGGTTCCGGAAAGACGAAGCAGCTTGTCGATCTCGTAAGAGATGCCGTAAATGAGGGAAACGGTGATGTCGTTTGTATCGAAAAGGAGCGCAAACTCACTTACGATATTCCCTATCAGGCCAGGCTTATCGAAGCAGGCGCATATGACATCGGTTCTTATGAGTTCCTCAAGGGACTGATCTGCGGGATCCACTCCGGAAACTACGACATCACGCACATTTTCATTGACAACTTCTACAAACTTGTCAAGGACAGGTCTGAATCATCTCTTGAAGCCTTCATCTTATGGCTCGAACAATTCTCGGAAAAGGAGAATGTGGATTTTGTCATAAGCATTTCCGCCGAATCTGAAAACATGCCGGATGCAGTCAAAGCACATATTATCTGATAAGACGATAAAGAAAACCGCAGCAAACGCTGCGGTTTTTTAATCAGCAGTATCCTCAGAATAAGTCAGCATCCGATGAAAGCTGAATCACTTCGGCGACTGATACTTCGCCGGAGCAGGAACAGCGCCAGCAGGGCTCCGAGTGTCTCTCCGACCGGAAGTGCTGCCGCCAGTCCGAGTTCCCCGAAGATCCTGTCGAGCAGGAACATGAGCGGGATATAAAAAATCAGTTCGCGAACAAACGCGTGTAGCATGGTGCTTTTCCCGTCTCCGAGAGCCTGCATGCAGTAGGATGAATTATAGTTTATGAACTGTACCGGTGCGGCAAGACATCTGATTCGCAAGAAAACCGCGGCATAAGCAACAGTTGCCAGTGCAGTCCCGGAATCCCCTGCAGTAGTGCTTAGAAACACACGTGAAAGCGGTCCTGCAAACAGTTCAAACGCCGCAATGCAGACAAATGAAACAAGAAGACCTGCTTTTCGTGCTGTTCTGATCGCCGCCCTCATTCGTTCATGATCACCGGATGAATAATTGAACGCCACAATCGGCAGCATTCCCTGACATATTCCCACATTCACCGCGTTCGGGAGCCGGTCTATCTTCATCACTATGCCCATTCCCGCTACAACCAGATCACTGTGAGCAGCCGCGATCATATTCGCGCAGACATTTGCGACGTCAAACAATCCTGTAAGAATCGCTGACGGGATGCCGACAGAAAACACTGCTTTTACATTTTCCCTTCCGACTGATGCGGCTTCACCGGGAGAAAGACTCAGCGGGGCGGTCTTTGAGGCTTTCTTATAGGCTATGATAAGATAAATGCAGCCTGCTGTATTTGAGATCGTAGTTGCAATCGCCGCTCCTGTGACTTCCATTCCCTTCGGAAGCAGCACAAACATGAAAATGGGATCAAGGATCATGTTCAGTATCCCTCCGCCGCTCAGTCCCATGCTCGCCTGCACAGAATAGCCGCTGTTCCTCAGAAGATGAGAAAGGACCATCTGAAGCAGCAGAGGAAGTGTTCCTATCACGACCACTATCATCCCGTAGCTGTGTGCATATTCCAGGGTGTTATCCGATGCTCCGAGGAAACTGAGCAAGGGGTCAAGAAAGAGGCCGACCAGCAGCGAATAAAGCAGCCCTATAGCCGCAGCACCGTATACGCTGAAGGAACTTACCCGCCTGGCATCATCTGTCATTCCGGCGCCAAGAAGTCTCGCCACATGACTGCCTCCGCCGATACCGAACAGATTTCCGAAGGATATATTCAGAAGCAGCACCGGAAGTGTAATCGTGGTAGCCGCCATCATAAACGAATTGCCGGTCCGTCCTATATAGAAGGCATCTACCATGTTGTAAATCAGACTTATCAGCTGACTTATTACCGTCGGTACGGCAAGAGTCAGAAGCGCTTTCCCTACAGGAACTCTTGCAAACAGCTCGTTTTTATCTATCGGCGTTTTTCCCATGTTAATCTGCTTTCTGCGCTATATCAAAATCGAATGCCATTCTTCTCCGGCAAGCAATGTCTGTCATTATTCTATCACCCGGCTCTGCTCGTTTACAAGCAAAACAACGCATTCTTTACGGAATCAGCATATGAAATACAAAAAGTCCCCAAAAAGACAAAACAGAATACTAAAACTGATCCTGCCCGTGATTCTTCTGTTCCTTCTTGCCGCCGCAGCCATCCTGCTATACCCGAAAAGGACAAAGCAAGGACCGCTTGACGGTCCCTATCGTGTAGTGAAAGTTTATGACGGCGACACGATCTCCGTTCTGATCGACAAACATGAAACGACCATACGGATGATCGGAATCGATACGCCTGAGAGCGTCAACCGCGATCAGAGCAAGAACACGCCGGAAGGCATGGAAGTCTCGCTCTGGCTGCACGAATATCTGGAAGGACGCAAAGTATGGCTCGAATTTGATGAACAGAGGACTGACCGTTACGGCCGAACTCTCGCCTATGTCTGGCTTAACGAGGGAGAGACCATGCTGGAAGATGTTCTGCTGAAAAACGGCATGGCGATTACACTTTCCATAGAGCCGAACCAGCGTTATTCTTCGCGATTCTCTGAGCTTGAACGTCAGGCAAAGCGGGAAAGCGCAGGATTCTGGGGCAGCGGTTTTTTCCAATAGAAAAAGATCCCGCCTGAACTGACAGGGAGGGATCTTTTTCTAATCTTTCAGGCCTCTTTCACGAGTTTTCCGCTCATGTGTTCAGGGACAAGTGCAAACATCAGCGTTCTGCCACCGGCGCGTTTTATCTCTTCTTCGATGTAAGACTCATCATCTGTGAATTTCCTGCTCAATTTCTCCGCAAGCATGTATACGGCATCCTTATCCTCCACGAACTCTATATGCCCGAAGACAATCACCGATCTGATATTGAGCGCCCATTCACCTTCCTTTCGGAATCCTCCGTCATATACGCAGAAGGATGCTTTTGGGTCTCTCTTCAGTGCATCTATCTTATGCCCTTTTTCACCGCCGTGGAAATAGATCTTTCCATCCTCCTCGCAATAATAGTGGTTTATAGGCATTCCATATGGATAACCGTCATCCCCGATCACGGAAAGAACACCCCGCAGTTCACTTCTGAGCAGGCTTATGCATTCCTCCTCTGAAAGTTTCTGTTTTTTCCTCAATAATTCCCTGAACATATGTTACCTCTTTAAAAAAAGATCATCGTTGATCAGTATTCGGTTTTTACTTCATCAAGTTTATAGAGTTCTTTGAACCTTCTTTCATCCTCCGGTGAATTGACCAGCATCACCTCAACGAAATGTCCGGTCTCGCGGTCCTTGAATCCCGCCACCTTTTCGCCGCTGCAGGTGGAACAGCGTATGACAGCCTCCTGTTTTTCAGGATCATAGGGAATTGCTGCTGACGGGTCTTCTTTCTCCCCGTATACCTTTCTTGCCTGCATTGCGCCCGTTATGATCAGAATCAACGCAATCGCCTCCAGCAGAAGCGCTGCCCAGTCCGGAACAATCCCCGGAAATATTACCTTGTCAACAAGCATCAGCACTGCGAAAAGCAGCAAACCGATAATTGTCCGCTTAAACATGTAAAACCCTCCCAGTATAAAACCCGATTATCACGAAGAAACACAATACTAAATGCAATTCACTGAAGCCGCAGTTCATGATTTCTGAAAGTATAATACCATGCTTACCGGCACAATAACAAGTATAACTGTTTACACTATAAAAGGGTTTACACTGTGCTTCGGGTATATTAAAATGTAATATACAAAACGATGATTCGGGGAGGCCGGTATGAACAAGTTCATAGCTTACTGCGGTCTGGACTGCGAGACATGTGATGCAAGGATCGCAACAGTCAATGAAGATAACAATCTGCGTGAGGAAGTCGCAAAGCACTGGTCAGAGCTGAACGGAGTTGATATCACTCCCGAAATGATCAACTGCAGCGGCTGCCGCATTGACGGAATGAAAACACCCTATTGTAATTCCCTGTGTCCAATCCGACAGTGCGCTTTGGGAAGAGGCGTTGAAACATGCGGGAGCTGTGCTGAAAGCGAAAACTGCGAAAAACTCGGCGCAATAACCGGGAACAACGCAGAAGCTTTAATGAACCTGAAGAAGCTTAACTGATCGATCATAAAAGCAATGATCCGGAAAGCACAACACCTGATATATCATAAAGTGATCGGGGGTAAACCGGAATGATCGGGTTCAGGTTTATCGAATTGCGGGAATGCCCCTATCTGAGAGATAAAGCGGCAGCATGGTTTCATGAAAAGTGGGGTGTTCCGGAAAAAGCATATCTGGAATGCATGGACAGCTGCCTGTCCGGAGAATGTTCATTCGGATGGTATCTTTGCCTATCCGGCGATGAGATCGTTGGCGGTCTGGGAGTCATTGAAAACGACTTCCACGACCGGAAAGATCTGGCTCCCAATGTCTGTGCCGTCTATACAGAAAAGGATCATCGAGGTAAAGGGATCGCCGGGCGATTACTGACTCTGGCAGTAGAAGACATGAGAAAAAAAGGGTTCTCTCCCCTGTATCTGCTGACTGATCACACAGGTTTCTATGAGCGTTATGGTTGGGAGTTCCTGTGTATGGCACAGGGTGACGGAGAATCTGAACCGTCCAGGATATATATCCATTACTGAGAACAGCTATTTAAAGGACAGAGACCCGGATGATTTCCGGATCTCTGTCCTTATTTCATAATTTCATTTTTTTGTATACTTTTCCAGACAGCGGGCATCTTTCAGCAGTGCACGACCGATTCCGATAAGATCGGCTTTCTCTTCGTTCAGAAGCTTCTCTGCTTCTGTGACCGTTGTGACACCTCCGGTAAGCAGAACGGGAATGCTCACTGCATTCTTTATCTTTTCCGTCATGGAGGAAAAATACCCCGGTCCGGAAAGGCCCTTGACGATGAATCCGCACATTCCTCCGGAAATATCAAGCAAATCCGCTCCGGCATCCTCAAGCATTACCGAAGCTTTTACCGCATCCTCTTCCGTGGCTCCTCCGGATTGATAGTCGCATCCTCCGAGCCGAACAGCCAGCGGCACATCATCTCCTATAGCATCTCTTACCTCCCGGATCGTCTCGAGCAGGAACCGCAGCCTGTTTTCCAGACTGCCTCCGAACATGTCGCTGCGTTCGTTGGTTAAGGGGGAATAAAACTGATTGAGCAGATATCCGTGAGCACAATGTATCTCGACTCCGTCATATCCGGCCTTTACAGCACGCCTGGCCGCGGAAGCATATTTCTTCTCAAGGGATCGTATCTCATCCGGCCTGAGTGCTCTCGGCTTGTGTTGGCGTTCGCTTCTCGGATTGAATATCTCGCTTGCAGAAACACAATCTCCGATCCCGTTGCTTCCGGCATGATTCAGCTGAACAAAGGCGAGGCTTCCGCCCTCGTGAATTGCATCTGTCAGTCTGATGTGGTCATCGATCAGATCATCCGATCCAATCGAAAGCTGTGTTTCAGAGGCCATTCCATCCGGTGTAATATAACTGTGTTCTGTTATAATGATCCCCGGAGAACTGAAAAGCGCCCGCTCTCGGTAATATCGCACCTGCTCATCCGTTACATGCCCTCCGACAGATTTGCCGGTATGCATCGGGGGCATAACAATCCGGTTTTTCACGTAAAGAGCTCCGATCCTTATCGCAGTACACGCTGTCATACTCAGTCTCCTTCCGGCTGCAATGCTCTGTACATTGCGGCTGCATCCGCCTTTCCCGGGTTTTCATCGAGTGAAAGGATTTCAACTCTCACAGTTCTTTGCGCAATCCTCAGTTCTACAATATCCCCGGTCTTCACTTGAAAGCCCGCCTTAACAGGCTTTCCGTTCACCCATACTTTACCTGCATCACAAGCTTCATTGGCAAGAGTACGGCGCTTTATTATTCTGGATACTTTTAAGAATTTATCGAGTCTCATATCATTCTCCGAAACTGAACCATATGATCATATTAAAAAAGAGCCGCTTCAGCGGCTCTTTTTTCAACAGAAGAAATTACTTTGCAACTGCGTCCTTGAGAGCCTTGCCGGCCTTGAAGGATGCAACGCGGGTCGCGGGGATGCTGATTTCTTCCTTGGTTCTGGGGTTACGGCCTACGCGAGCATTGCGTGCCTTGGTCTCAAAGGAGCCAAAACCAACAAGCTGGACCTTGTCGCCCTTAACGAGTGCTTCAGTAATTGCTTCGAAAGCAGCGTTGACTGCCTTCTCGCCGTCTTTCTTGGAAAGGCCGGCTTTTGCTGCAACAGCAGCTACGAGTTCGGATTTGTTCATGTTATTCCTCCTAAACTATTCTCGGCAGTTGCCGAACATACAGGCGCACCCTATATCCGAAAGGTGTAATCCTGCATCTGACATCCGACAGCGTCAAAATGTCGTATTGGAATGTATCACATCTTAAGGAGATTATCAAGGATTTTTTGCCGTTAACGGCACAAATCAGCGATTATTCCCAAAAATTCGGTGTAAAGTCACCTCAAATGTAACAGTTTTGAGATTTTTTCACCTTTTGGAATAAGGTTCATATCCTCTGCTGTTATAGCTTTCAGTTTAATAGCTGCAACAGCATATACTCCCACTCCGACGATCATCGCCGCAATCATCGCCACCACATAGTGCGACCAGGACAGTTCTCCCATCACTCTGGATATGAGAAAATAGATCAGCCATGCGCACAGCCCCATCGCTGCGCTTGCCAGAATCGGGCCTTTCAGAATATTGAACACTTTCGGATTCTTATCAAGGGCATAACACATGAAAACAAAATTCATCACGGACATGGCCACATAACTGACCAGAGAGCCGATCGCCGCCCCATAGACATTAATCCTCGGATCTGCCACAAGGAACCAGTTTACGGTGATCTTGATTAGGCCACCCGTCACAAGAGTGATCATCGTGAATTTTTCTCTGCCTGAGGCCTGAAGGATTGCGTTCTCCATAAGGACCATACAGACAAAGAAGGATGTCACGCCGAGTATTGCCAGCAGTCCCGGTCCGGAATCATGACTGCCTCTGTAGATCACGCGCATGATCGGGGTGGAAAGCACTGCAAGTCCGACCCCCATCGGAAGACAGACCGCCGCAGCTATACGCATCGAATCTTCGGATATCTTCGTGGCCTTGTCATTTTCTCCTCGGACATTCGCAGCGGCGATGGCAGGAACGACAGATATGGTCAGCGGAGTAATGAATGCCGCAGGAAGATTATAGAGGGTCTGCGCCTCCCCGTACACACCGTAGAGCGTCTGGGCTTCTTTGAGTTCGCATCCTGCTCCGGACTGGAGCCTTGCCATGCATATACCGGAATCGATTAGATTGATTATGGAAAGAGCCGATGCCCCGAGTGCGATGGGAATTCCGATCCGCAAAAATCTTCTCAGGATCCGCCCTTCACTGTCCGGTATGTCCGGATCTTCCAGCGGCGTATCCTTATAATAAGCTCTTTTATAGATCACCATGAAAAGCAGTGCAACGGCAGATCCTGCTGTAACGCCGAATATTGCTCCGGCTGATCCTTCCGCCTTGCTTCCGCCGGATTTCATGATCACAGCTGCCAGGACAAGGCCGATCACCACCTTCGCAAGTACTTCGAGCACCTGCCCTATAGTCGTAGGTATCATGTTTCCGAAGCCCTGACAGTAGCCTCTGTAACCGGATACCAAACAAACAAGCAGAACAGAGGGGGCCATCATTCTGATGCTGGCAGCTGCATCGGGATTGTGCAGTACCAATTCTGCTATCAGTCCGGGGAAGAGCAGCATAATCAGTGAACAGAAAACACCGATCACCAGAAATGTCTTCATGGCCACCCGGAATGTCGCTCTGGCCTGCATTGGCCTGTTCTCGGCATTTGCTTCGGATATGAGCCGCGAGAGCGCTACGGGAAGCCCTGCTGTGGAAAGAGTAAGAAAAACGTTATAGACACTGTAGGTCTGAATGAACATCGAATATCCGTCATCGCCTATAATGTTTGCAACGGGTATCTTATACAAGGCTCCGAGGATCTTCATGATAATGACGCCGGCTGTCAGAATAGCGGCGCCATAAAAATAGTTCTGACCTTTTGTCCTGTCTTTATTATCCATATATTGCATTCCTCACACGAAGATGGGGGTAATAGTCCAGAAAAAGTGATTTACATAATTTTAGGTTTTTTCAGTATACACTATCGACAGAAAAAAATCAAACCAAATTCACTGCTCCCAAAATATGCCGCACAGGCAAAACTGTTTGCTAATATACTCTTTGCGTGATAATATGTTGCTGATAAAAGCAGTCCTTTCGGAGAATCGTATATGATCAGGTTTTACAACGGAAAAATATTGAATTTCACGGAATCAGGTCCTGCCGTAACAGAAGATGAGGTGCACATTGACGGCAATCTCATAGTGTATGTCGGTCCCCGCAAAGCCTTTGAGCACTCCTGTTTCGGCCTTGAGATCGATCTCAACGGAGATCTGCTCATACCGGGTTTCAAGAATGCTCACACCCACAGTCCCATGAACTTCCTGCGCTCGCTTGCAGATGACCGGCCGCTGGATCTCTGGCTTCGCGAATCCTGCTGGCCTAATGAAGCGAAGCTCGACGATGACGCCGTCTACAACATTACAAAGCTCAGCATATTGGAGTATTTATCCTCCGGTACAACAGCCATTTTTGATATGTACAACTATTCGGATGCTTTTTCCCGCGCCTGTACCGACAGCGGCTTCAGAGCCGTGATCTGCTCCGCGATGAATGATTTTGATAAGGATCCGACGGATATAGAGCGCGATTATCTGAAACTGAACGGTTTCGGCGCAGGTCTTATCTCATACAGGCTGGGCATCCATGCCGAATACACCACCGGCCTTGAACGTCTGAAATATATGGTCTCGCTCGCAGAGAAATATCATGAGCCATGCTGGACCCATCTGTGCGAAACAAAAGATGAAGTTGAAGGATGTATATCCCGTTACGGAATGTCTCCCCCGCAGTTTCTCGACAGCATCGGCTTCTTTCAGTATGGCGGAGGCGGCTATCACTGTATCTGGATGAGCGACGAAGATATCGATCTGTTTTCCAAAAAAGGCCTTTACGCCGTGACCTGCCCTTCATCCAACCTGAAGCTTTCAAGCGGGATCGCGCCGGTCGCCAGAATGGCTCGCAACGGTATATGTGTTGCCATAGGCACCGACAGTGCCGCCAGCAACAATGCGCTGGATATGTTCAGAGAGATGTATCTGGTAAGTACGCTCCAGAAATACCGTGAAAGCGATCCCACTGCATGCCCTGCGGAAGCTGTCCTTAAAATGGCCTGTGTCAACGGCGCCAGATGCATGGGCCTGAATGACTGTGACGGAATCGCTGTTGGCAAGAAAGCAGATCTGACCGTAATAAATCTTCACAGACCAAACATGAGGCCGCTGAATAATCTGCCGGTCAACATCGTCTATTCCGGTTCCAAGGAAAACATCCGGCTCACAATGGTGAACGGAAAGGTTCTCTACGAAAACGGCCGCTTTTTCTTAGATGAGGAAGCGGAAAGCATCTATGAAAAAGCAGAAAAATTCATGCGTGAGAAGGTTCGAAAGGGGTGAATTGCATCATGTCTTCCGGTGAACTGTCCATCAATTCTTTTATTACCGATCTTGCCAATCCCGTCTATGCTCCGGGCGGCGGTGCGGCTGCTGCTCTCTCTGCAGCGCTTTCTTCCGCGCTGGTATGTATGGCCTCCTCACTTTCCGCTGTCAATCCGCGATTCTCCGCTTTCCTGGATGAGCTTGCCGCGGCAGCTGAGAAACTCAGAGATCTGAACACGCGTCTTATTGCTCTGATAGACCGTGACGCTGAAGCTTTCGAACCTCTCTCTAAAGTCTATAAGCTTCCAAAAGATACCGAAGGGTATTCTCAGATACGACATGCGGCCGTTCTCTATGCATGCAGTGTTCCGGAAGATATCCTGCTCTGCGTTTACGAGATCAGTACCGTTCTTGCAAAGATCAAGGACAAGTGCAGCCCGGCAATACTTTCCGATATCGGCTGTGCGGCTTATCTATCCGCCGCGGCGGCGAAGTGCGCCGCAATAACAGTTTTTTCGAATACAAATATGATACAGGGCACGGACGACGCGAAGCGTATAGCAAGCAAAACAACTCAGTTAACGGAAGAAATCTGCTCTGTCTGCGAAGCGACAGCTTCTTCCATTTCTGAAATGTTCTCACCGGGGGTGCGCTGATGGCTCGGATCCTTTACGGAAAGCCTTTGGCGGAGGCTCTATCCGACAATATTTATGCCCGTGTGCTCCGATTGAAGACAAAAGGAGTCAATCCTTCTCTTGCTATCGTCAGAGTCGGCAGAAACAGCAGTCAGCTCGCCTATGAGAATACGGCCCTGCAGCGTATGGCTAAGCTTGGAATTGTCGTCCATTTCGTATCCTTTGAAAGCAGTGTAAAAGAATCCGATCTGCTCGCCGAGGTGGAAAGAATTAATAGTGACCCGAACATTCACGGCTGCATCGTTCTGTTGCCGCTTCCGGGTCACATTAACAGCAGACTCATCTGCTCACATATAACTCCCATGAAGGATGTTGACGGTGTCACCAGCGATTCCATTTCTGCGGTTTTTCTAGGAGAGTCCGGCTTTTCACCCTGTGCTCCGGGTTCCTGTATCGCGCTCCTCGATTACTACGGCATTGAAATTAAAGGGAAAAGGGTATGTGTTATAGGGCGAAGCCTTGTAGTCGGAAGACCTCTTGCGATGCTGCTTCTTTCCAGAGACGCGACAGTCACAATCTGTCACTCTTTGACCCCGGATCTTGCTGCCGAATGCAGAAGAAGTGACATCATCATATCTGCCGCAGGTTCTCCGGGGCTTATAACGGCAAAACATGTCCGACCCGGCCAGACCGTTATTGACGTTGGAATAACAGCGGGTCAGGACGGTCTTTTACACGGGGACGTTGCTTTTGACGAGGTAAGTTCCATTGTTTCAGATATAACACCCGTACCTGGCGGAATCGGTGTGATCGCAGGTTCGTTCCTCGCGAGGAACCTCGTCACAGCTGCAGAGTCCCTTAGCAGCGCCGATTAGGATCCCATATCCTTGCATGTATTATCCTGCCCCTGTTCATTCAGGGGCATTTTTTTATCATTAGTCATTTTGAATAAAAAGTGTTCCTTGTTTTTGTGGACTGTTCAGGCCGTGTTTTAATTGCGATAATCCCTTTAAACCTGTAAAATATTGTCATAATTTTATTCTATTACGTATTAAGGAGGTATAAAGCATGTCCAACGGGAACAGAAAAACCCATGTCATCATCCTTTCGGTTTTATTGATACTCATTATAATATGCATGCTTTTTGCCAGCAGTATCCAAACTGACGGCGGGAAAGTCAGGATAAGCAGAGAGTTCATCGATACCGATCTCGGCGTGCTTTCCTATAAGCTATATGTTCCCGCTTCAGCTACTGAGAACTCCCCTGCGTCGGCGGTCCTTCTTCTGCATGGCTACCAGAACGACGCGGAGACCTGCGCCGCATATTCCATTGAGCTTGCAAGGCGCGGAGTCGTGGTTATGTCACTTGATGAATACGGCCACGGAAGCACGGATATCGGTCTTATCAACCGCGGATACGTGGATCATAAAGTCACCGTAAACTACGGAAATGACAGTGAAGCGGACGGCACCTATGTTTCCATCAACGGTCAGAACCGCTATAAGCTGATGATGAATTTCTCAAACCTCAGTTTTTTCAACGACCGTTACAGCAAAGGAAGCGATGGCAGCGAGATAACCGACAGTTCGGCCGGCGGTGTGTATGCTTATGCGTTTCTTGCTGATCTCCCGTTTACTGACTGCTCCAGAATGGCTGTGAGCGGCCACTCGATGGGCACCTGGTCATCCTGGTCTGTTGCCGCTGCATATTCAGGCACGGAAATCGAACCCCGGGCCACGGTCCTGCAGTGCGGTGAACTGTTCCGGGACAGTGTTTACGATCCCGCCATCCATTTCAACAATGTATTGCTTCTTCAGGCAAAATATGACGAATTCAGCTATTTCAGAGACTATGAGATGAATGTGGACGACAGCCTGCTCAGATCCGATCTTCGCACGGAATTCCTCGGAACGGATGCAGACAGCGCCGCGTGGAATAAAACATTCGGCAGTTTTGAGGACGGAAGCGCACGGAGGATAGAGCTGCTGTACACAAACCACCGTCTCACAACCCATAACCGACAAGGCCTTGCAACTGCTCTTGATTGGTTTGCCTCATCATTCGGAACGGATCTGAAGCTTGATCCATACAATCAGGTGGCTATGATCAAGGAATACCTTGTTATGGCGGCTATGCTCCTTGCGCTTGCGGCGATGCTTCCTCTCATGGAACTGCTGCTGACAATTCCCTTCTTTGATAAATCCGCCACGCCTCTTCCTCCTGTGAAAAGCGTGAAAACGGCTGGTCAATGGTGGAAAGGAGCTGTTGTGACCATGCTCCTTTCCGGATTGACCTACCCTTTCATGACACAGCTCGGGCACGGTCTTCTCCCGCTGCCTGAAAGCGTTTTCCGGATGACCGTAGGCAACGGTTTCCTTTCCTACTTCGGACTGCTTGTGATCATCATGATCATCATGGCTGCTGTTCAGCGGTCTTCTGCAAAAAAGAAAGGCCTGGATGCAAGCCTGTATAACAGAGGCCTTGCTTCCGAACAGACCCCCGACCGTGTTTCCTGGGGTACTCTTTTCAGGTCCCTCCTTCTTGCTGTCTGCATGACGGGAATGATCTATATTCTCACATCTCTGTTCACAGCCCTGTTTGATCTCGACTTCCGTTTCATCTGGCCGTTCTTCAAGCCCTTCACGAAGCAGAGGCTCATTCAGTTTTTCGTATATATCCTCATTTATCTCCTCTTCTTCCTTCTCAGCTACAGCAACGCCATCGCCTACTCGCGCAGAAAAGCTGTCTACAAAAAAGGATTCGGCGCTTTCCTAGCTTCATGGCTTCCGAACATGCTCATGTTGACAGGAGGCGCGATCCTTATCGTTCTTCTCGAATACATACCTTTCTTCATGGGCATCGGACCCGGTGCCGATCTTCTCTTCGGCTTCACGTTCGGCGGTCCGTTCATGTCCCTGCTGATCCTGTTCGTGCCGCAGATCATTATTTACAGTATAATCGGCACCTATACATACCGCCGCACGGGGAATGTCTACACAGGAGCATTCACAGCCGCGATACTCGCCTGCTGGATAGTTACCGGAGGCTCAAGCATGCTGTAAACGATCCTGAACAGAATCAAACAGGCAGGTCAGTCATGACCTGCCTGTTTATTACCCTATGGGAACGCTCTTTTATTTGGATTTGCTCTTGATATACTCGTCTATGCTCTTGGCACCGGTCTTGCCGGCCCCCATCGCCATGATGACCGTTGCAGAGCCGGTGACTGCGTCGCCGCCGGCAAAAACGCCTTCGCGTGCGGTCGCGCCGTTCTCGTCAGCCTCGATACCGCCCTTGCGCGTGAAGGTGAGTCCTTCGGTCGTGTTGCGGATCAGCGGGTTCGGACTGGTGCCGATCGCAATGATAACAGTATCGACATCGAGCACCCAGTTGCTTCCGGGAATCGCGACAGGACTGCGTCTGCCCTTCTCATCCGGCTCGCCGAGTTCCTGACGGATCATCTCGATACCGCAGACATGGCCGGTCTCATCAGCATGGATGGCGCAGGGGTTATTGAGCAGGTTGAACTCGATCCCTTCGGCTTCGGCATGCTCGACTTCCTCCAGACGGGCGGGAAGCTCGTCTCTGCCGCGGCGGTAGCAGATATAAACATGCTCCGCTCCGAGACGTTTTGCGACACGCGAAGCGTCCATTGCAACGTTGCCGGCTCCGACGACCGCGACGCGGTTGAACTTCTTGATAGGTGTGTCGTAATCATCCCGGTAGGCTTTCATGAGATTGGTACGGGTCAGGATCTCATTGGCGGAATAAACACCGAGGTAGTTCTCGCCGGGTATGCGAAGGAACTGGGGAAGTCCGGCGCCGGAGCCGATGAAAACAGCCTCGTATCCGTCTTCAAACAGTTCATCCACCGTAATGGATTTGCCGATGATGGCATTGTTGATTATCTTGACTCCCATGGCTTTGAGGTTATCGATCTCGACTGCAACGATCTCCTTGGGGAGACGGAACTGCGGTATACCGTATACGAGAACGCCGCCGGATTTGTGGAATGCTTCATAGACATCCACATCATATCCCATCTTGCGCAGGTCTCCTGCGCAGGTAAGTCCCGCAGGACCGGAACCGATGACCGCGATCTTATGGCCGTTGCTGGGCGGAACTGCAGGTGCAGCCTTGTCGGGCTTATTCATGTGATAATCCGCCACAAAACGCTCAAGACGACCGATGGCAACGCTCTGGCCCTTGATGCCTCTGACGCACTTGGATTCGCACTGTTTTTCCTGCGGGCAGACGCGGCCGCAGACAGCAGGGAGAGAGTTCGTGGATGTGATGATGTCATAAGCGCCATCAAGATCCCCTGCCACCATCTTCTCGATGAACTCGGGGATCCTTACGCTGACAGGGCATCCCGTGCGGCACTGCGGGTTTTTGCAGTTGAGGCATCTTGCCGCCTCGTCCATTGCAGCCTCCAGCGGATATCCGAGTGCGACTTCGTCGAAATTCGTGACCCTTACCTTCGGATCCTGCTCAGGCATCGGGTTTTTATCCATTCTCATATTAGCCATTGCGCTTTCCTCCTGTCATCCTGCAGATGTGCTTGGCAGCTTCTTCCTGTTCTTCCTGATAGAATGCGGCGCGCTTGAGGAGCGTATCAAAGTCGACTTCGTGCGCATCAAAGTCAGGTCCGTCAACACAGGCAAACTTGGTCTGGCCGCCGACGATCACGCGGCAGCCTCCGCACATTCCCGTGCCGTCGACCATGATCGGATCAAGCGAGATGATGGTCTTGATGCCGTAAGGTCTGGTGACATCCGCAAGGAACTTCATCATGATATCCGGTCCGATGGCGATGACTCTGTCAAACTGGGGCTTGCCTTCTGCGATATTGGCTTCGATTTCCTCCTTGAGGAACTGCGTGGTGAACCCCTTAGGTCCATAGGTCCCGTCATCCGTACAGATGATGAGCTTGTTCGAGGCAGCTTTCAGCTCTTCCTTGAGAATGACGATGTCTGCGCTGCGGAAGCCGGCGATGAATGTGACATCTATTCCTCTCTCATGCATCTCTTTTGCAATCGGATATGCAATAGCGCAGCCGACGCCTCCGCCGACCACACAGACCTTGCTGAGTCCGTCCATTTCCGTTGCTTTTCCGAGCGGTCCGACAATATCCGTAATGAAGTCGCCCTCCTCAACAGTATGGAGCATCTTTGTGGTGCGTCCTGCAGCCTGGACCATGACCGTAACCGTGCCCTTTTCCCTGTCATACCCAGCGACGGATACCGGAACGCGTTCACCCTGCTCATCGAGACGGAAGATCACAAACTGACCGGCCTGTGCATGGCGTGCGATCAGCGGCGCATCGATCTCGAAGAGGCATATAGTCTTCGCGTCATTAAGAAAGCGCTTTTGAACTACTTTATACATGATTGCTCTCCTTTATCTGATCCTTAAAAGATTAAAGAATTCAACAAATTTATAATACTATCAATGGCTGTTATTGTCAAATATGTATATACGTTTATAACAGCATTTTTAATAACATCGAGGGACAGGATGCGAACGCGTCCTGTCCCCCGGTTTCACTTAATCTCAAGTCAAAGGTATGCCGTAGATCCTGCAGGATCGGTGACCGATCACCAGCCAGTTTTCAAACACAATGCCGGAGGCCTCCACGTTGCCGTTGAGATTGCGGCTGTCGTAAACTTCTCCTGTCTCCGCATTCATAAGATATACGTAACCGGTGCTGCTGTAACCCGTGTTATAGATGAGATACTTTTTCCCTGCGCTGTCATCGAATCGGATAGGAGATCCCCAGCTGTAAATGTTCGTGCTGTACTCCCAGTTGGTCTTGCCGGTCTTTTTATCAAGTGATACAAGCAGCCCGGCGTTTGCATTGCTGCCGGTTCGGGCAACAGGTACATAAATACTGGTTTCATCGATCGCCAAGGTTCCCTGAACGCCGCCCGAGACTCCGCTCTCCGAATAGCAGGTAAAGTCAACTCTCCAGATGATCTCGCCGGTCTCTGCGTCTATCTTCCAGACCGGAACGGTTTCCTTTCCGGAGCTCCTCCATCCGTAATGATAAGAGGTGCTGACATACAGATAGGGATGACCGTTTTCGAGATCCATAACGGGAGAACAGTTCGAATCATCAAGGATATCCTGCACCCAAACGAGTTCGAGGGTATTCAGATCCAGACACATGAGCAGACCGCCGTTATCATTGAGATAAAGATACCCCCCGTAAGCCACGCAGCTGGATTCCATCCCGAGCCAGTATTTTCCGGGCGTATTGTAATTGCCTGTCCAGCGTCTGTTATGATATCTCCATTTGACCACATTATCGGGGTTAATCGAAAGTGTCCCCGCAGTTTCATCATACTGCGTGTTCAGGTGGATAATATAGACGAGTCCGTTTTCGCCCGGCTGGATAAGCTGATCCGTTTCGGCATCGACAATGGCAGATGAGTCGAACATTCTCCAGTCACGAAGCGCGTAGGGATCGCCGTCGCCGAACTTATACATAACAGTGCAGTCGATGAGGTTCACGATCGAAACATTGCACCGGCCGTCCATGTTCCGCACTCCGCCGCCAAGATAGAGGATCGGATAACCGCGCGGATCGAGTGCTCCGCCGCCTTTATACGTTATTCCCATATTCAGCGGCTTTCGGGTTGCCTTCCCGGTAGAAAGTTCAAGGAAATAGACCTTTCCATCCATGGTCGCATATATGACTTCTACAAGATCTTCCTGTTCCCTTGCCCAGTCATACATCGATGTCATGATGGCACGTGTTGATTTCGGCCATCTGGCCACGAGAGGCTGTCCGGTCCAACCGCTGCCGGTCCACACGTTGCCGTTATAATCCGTAAGACTGCCTGTTGAGATTTCCCATCCGGAACCGAACTTTCTGCTTGAAAGAGCCTGTGTCCTGCCGTATGCGGCACCGGAACGGAAATTATCCCCGCGGAATGTGACTATGCCTTTAACAGCCGTATAGTCCTTGCCTTTTTCAAAGCGAATGGGGTCATAGGGGCTGCTGTAATCCGATATGCTCTCGAGCTCAGTGTTGTTCACCTGAATACCGGTAAAATCCACATACACAGAAGGTTCCGTGCTCTCAACGGCATGCGGCTCAAAGACATATTCGGGTTCGGGAGGCAATACCGTCTCCGTGTCTCCCGGTTCCGTCCCGGAACCCTCTGTCCCGATCTCTGACGAAATCGGACCATCGGAGCCGGCAAGCGTTCCTCCGGAGGCGGGGGAAGAGACAATCCCGGATCCTCCGTCTGAAACATCAGCCTTTCTGCCTCTGTAGTCCTTTATCACGATGATGGAAAGCACCATCACTAGAAACAGCAGAAGAAAGACCCCGAGAAGCCTCAGGATATTTGCAAATATACTTTCTCCGCTTTTCTTTTTTTTCTTCGGCTGCGGTGCCGGAGCCGGTCTCTGCCTGACCGGGCTGTGTTCTGCGGCACTGTTTCTCGCTGTCGGAGCGGGAGATCTGTATCCGTTCTGTCTGGATACGTTCCGGTCCTCACCGTGCAGATTGCCGTTATTCGATCTGTCGTATTGACGTGTGTGCTTAGATGGCATAATAGAATACTTCCGTGAAAAAAGATATTACTCTGTGAAATGGATGTGGCTGTTTATATGGTCCTGGCAGAAGCAGTGATATCCGGCGCATTTTGAGCAATACCGGAATTCAAGCTCCGGATGATCCGTGTCCGTTCTGCCGCAAACACAGCATTTATGCTTATACAGGCTGCCCTCCTGTGCTTTTCGGATCTTCTGTGCCTCCTGTTTGAAATCAACGGTATTCTGCGGCTTCTTTTTTCGCCGAAAGAAGCTTTTTATTCTTTCGATCAGCCGTTTTATGCCATACAGGACATCATCCCAGCAGAAGATGAGAAAATTCAGCACCGCTATCACAGGAAGAAGATTGAACGGAAATCGTGTTGTGACAATGCTGTATATGAAGATCGCAGCGTCGATCAGGGCGAGCCATTTGATCTTTATCGGGAGAATGAAGAACAGGAGCACCTGCATATCGGGGAAAAGCGCCGCAAAGGAAAAGAACATGGAGAGATATATGAACTGCGCATCGATCTGATATGCCTCAGGAACATATCTCCCGCCTGTAACAAAGTATACGACAAAGCCGTACACGACCGTCAGAAAGACCCCGGTAAAGAAGTATATCGTGAACCTGCCGCTTCCCCATTTTACCTCAAGGATGTTCCCGATCATATAGTAAAAATAGAAGGCTATCAGCGCAAGGAAACTCGTACTGACCGGGATGAACATGAAGGAGACGAGCCGCCACACCTCTCCCTGTAAGATCCGCCCCGGGTCAAATACCATATAATCCAGGATCCCCGGTTTGACGAACTGGAGGATCCATATGACCGCATTTGCTATAATGATATAGCGCATGAGGTTTTTTATTCCGAAATTCGGATGCCGGTAGCAGAAAATGTCGATCTTCTTTTTCATAACGTTAATACTATACGCTAAAAGCCTTTTAAAGTCCATGAATTTTTTGGTATGCGGAAAATAAGTCCTTGAGTTTTCTCTGCTTTATGATATTATTCTATTCGTCTTATTATGCGTAATTATACCCATGTGAGGATGTCATGCCTGACAACTACAAGCTGAACAACGAAAACATAGAAGGCCGCAACGCCGTAATCGAAGCCCTGCGCGCCGGAAGAAGCATAGACAAGGTATTCATCGCCCGGGGTGAGACTGACAGCACGCTCGGTCATATAGCCTCCCGTGCAAGAGATCTCGGTATCCCGGTGGTGGAATGCGACCGGCGCAAGCTGGATTTTATGAGCAGCACCCACTCCCATCAGGGCGTGATAGCCGTTGCCGCCGTGAAGGAATACTGCTCGGTGGATGATATTTTCCTGCTCGCTGAAGAGCGCTGTGAGGCTCCTTTCATCATCGTCTGTGATGAGATCAGCGATGGGCACAACCTCGGAGCCATCATAAGAAGCGCTGAATGCGCCGGTGCACACGGTGTGATCATCCCAAAACGCAGAAGCGCTGGTCTGACAGCCGTTGTGGACAAGGCTTCCGCCGGGGCAGCTGAACACATGCTCATAGCCAGAGTATCGAACATCTCTGCTGCTCTGGAAGAATTAAAGTCACGGGGTGTATGGATATACGGAACCGCGGCTGACGGAGACTCCGCTCTCTGGAAGACAGACTTTTCCGGTCCGCTCGCGCTTGTGATCGGCTCGGAAGGAGACGGAATGGGCCGCCTTGTCAGAGAAAAATGTGATTTTATCGTGAGCCTTCCGATGCGCGGCGAAGTCGGATCGCTCAACGCGAGCAATGCCGCAGCAATCGTGATGTACGAGGTGCTCAGGCAGCGCCTCTGAATCCTTTATGATACAGTGCCGTTTTTCGGCTGAACAATGGATGATATGGCAGATTTATTTGAAAACAGCATAGAAGAAAGCGAATTGTCTCTTGAGGACATCCTTGCAGAGTTTCATTCCGAGAACGACTATGCAGATCCGGAGCCGGAAGATTCTTTTTCTCCGGATCCCGCTTCTTTTGATCTTCCCATGGAACAGATCCAGGAGGAAGTCCCTGTCAATCCCGACGGATCGCTTCAGCAATCCGAGAGATTCCCGACAGCGGCGGAGATCCGGGCGTATCTTGACTCTGTAAAAGATAAGGATTTTCTCAATATTTCCGAGGACATTTCCATTCCTCCTCCGGACCACGAGGAGATCGACCGCCGCTTCAGTGTCAATGGAAAGCAGCAGGAGCCATCCGTTCTGTATGCCGGTGAGGAAGTCCCTGTTGAACCCGATGAGGAGTATTATCCTCCCGTGCAGGAGGTTGAACTCGAGAACGAATCTGTCTATTCAGACCCCCAATATGAGTTCAGCAGGCGCAGAAAAAAAAGCATCAGGGCCGGTATACGGAGCAAAAGAAAAGGCAAGCGCAAAAAGCAGCTGTCCGAAATGGAAACTGAGTCGAAAATAAGAGAGAGCGACTCGGTCCACTATGATGAATTCACAAGCTACAGCATCCCGTATTCGGAAATCGATGCGGATGAATATCCCTTCGACGACGAACATGCTTCCGCGTACGACAGTGACGCAAAGATGGTTCCTTCTACGTTCGGCGGCTATATCAGCGGATTGTTCGCCTCTCTTTTTTACAAGATCCATCGCCGCAGATCGCATGAGGGTTCACTTGATACGATAGAATCGGATGAAGAGCTCGGTAAAGAACTTAAGCCTCTCGATGCTTCAAAGTACTACGGATCGTTTTCACAATCCATCCGGCTCCGTTTCCGGATAGGGCTTCTCCTTTGGCTCGTCATACTTTGGATCAGTTCCGGCCTGCCTGTCTTCGGTCTGTTGAAGGACATACGAATTGCATCCGCGATGCTTATACTGCTTCAGTTCACCATCATGCTTCTTTCCCTTGACGTGGTAACGAACGCTTTGCTGAATGTGTTCACCATTCGCGGCGGTATCGACTTTCTGGCCGTGCTGTCCTGTGTTCTGACCTCTCTTGACGGACTGATGGTCGTAAGATCATCTTCCGCCAGCCCCCATCTGCCGTTTTGTGTCATCTCCTCCCTTTCTTTGCTTGGTGTGCTTCTGTCTTCGCTCGTGAGTTCAAGGGCTCTCCGGAAGGCGCTTCGCGTCCCTGCCATAGGAAAGACAGTTTATGCCGCGACTGCTGAAAAAGGCCGGAACGGAAGAAAGACTGTTCTCAAGTCACTTCGCCCGCTCAAGGGTTTTGTCCGCAGATCGGAGGAGACCCCGCTGGATGAGGATCTGTACATAAAACTCACACCGTTCATCCTTGCCGCCTGTCTTTTGTTTACTCTGCTCATCACAGCGGTCAAAAAATCCTATTCTGATACTGTATTCGTCTTCGCCGCATTCATTTCTTCTTCTGTTCCTTTCATGGCCCTTCTGAGCTTCGCACTCCCCTACTTTGCCGGTTCCATGAGGATTTTTTCCTCAGGCGCCGCCATTGCCGGCTGGTCCGGACTCTGTGATATAGGCCAATGCAAGGATATAATCGTCACTGACAGGGACATTTTCCCGAAAGGTTCCGTTGAGATCTCGTCCATTCGTATCTTTTCAGATGCTGACAGCCGGAAGATCATAAGCTATGCCGGAAGCATGATGGCCCCGACCGGAATGGCCACTTCCGAATGCTTCATCGATATGATGAGGAAAAACGGCGGTCAGAAATTCAAGATCGAAAACATTGAATTTCTGCCCTCCGGCGGTATCAAAGGTATCATTGAGGGCGAACGGGTCCTCTGCGGCAACGTTGACCTTATGCGACTCATGAATGTGCGGGTCCCGTACAGGCTCGTAGATAAGAACAGCGTTCTGCTCGCCATCGACGGTGTGCTCTACGGGATCTTCGGCATCCGCTACACGCCGATGAAGAGGGTGCGTAAAGCGCTTACAGAACTCATCAGTTCCAACCGACACGCCATCTTTGCCATCCGGGATTTCAATATCACCCCTGAAATGCTCCGCAGGCTCTTTGATATAGCAACAGACGGCTATGATTTTCCTCCCTATCTTGAGAGATTCGAGATTTCTGCCACAAAGGCCTCCGGCGAGAGCAGAATAGCTGCCGTTGTCTGCAGGGAAAGTCTTGGTCCTCTCGTTGATATGGCGGACGCCGGACGGTCGATGTACCTTGCGGTAAAAGCCAATACGCTGATTACTGTTGCCGGGACCGCCGTCGGTATGCTTTTTACACTTTTCAGCCTCTTCATCACAGGCTCCGTCACGCCCGTCACTATGCTGGTGCTGATGCTCATTTTCGCACTCCCCATCCCGCTTATCAGCTTTCTTTCTCTGCGGAGACAGATCAAACGGCAGCAAAGCTGATCTTCTGCATAATTCTTTTGTTGCCAAAGACCGATTATTTATGTATAATAAATTGGTTACTGTTCAATAAGCATCTCAGATCTTCGGATCATTTTCAAAATTGCAAATAATATTAGAGAGGAATAATACATGGAAACCAAAAACATTCGCAACATTGCGCTTCTCGGCCATGGCAACAACGGCAAGACCAGTCTGGCGGAAAGCATGCTTTTCTGCACCGGTGCCGTAGACCGTCAGGGTAAAGTCGCAGACGGAAACACTGCTCTCGATTATGACGCTGAAGAGATCAAGCGTCAGATCACCATTTCTTCAAGTCTTGCTCCCATCAGTTTCGGTGGAAACAAGATTAACGTTCTGGACTGCCCGGGTTATTTTGACTTTGAAGCGGAAGCTCTTGCTGCGATCCGCGTCGTTGAGACCGGTGTGATCGTCTGTGCGGCAAAAGATATCGCGGAGTCTGTTTCGGTCGGTACCCAGCGCTGCTGGAAGTATCTGAAGGCCGCCAACGTCCCCGTCATGTTTGTCATTTCAAAGTGCCTTGAAGAGCATGGTGATTATTTCAAGGCTCTTTCCACTCTTGAGGGAAAATACGGCAGCATCGTATGCCCTGTTACCATCCCGATGAGCGACGGTTCCGGTGTTATCGATCTCGTACACAATGTGGCGTATAAGACCAGCGGTGCGAAAGCAGACAAGGTCGATGTTCCTGCCGCCGATGCAGGCAGAGCCTCTGAACTCCGCGAGCAGCTGATGGAAGCTGCTGCCGGAGCCACCGAAGAGCTCATGGAGAAATACTTCGAGAATATGGAACTCGATGAGGCTGACATCATTGAAGGACTCAAGGTCGGTGTGAAAGATCGCGCCGTCGTTCCCGTTTTTGCCAGTGATGCCATGAGCAATCTCGGTACTGTAGCCATTCTTCAGGGCATCTCTGATTACTGCCCTGCTCCCGAATATAAAGACGGCAGCGTTCTCGGTTTCGTATTCAAGACCATCTCGGATAAGTTCGGCAAATACAGCTTTGTCAAGGTTTTGTCCGGGAAGATCGTTGCCGGCGCCAGCCTCCGCAATTCCCGCACCTCCAGCACTGACAAACTCGGCCGTCTCTACAGCATGTGCGGAAAAAAGAGCACGGAAGTCACCGAAGCATGCTGCGGCGATATAGTTGCTGTCGGCAAGATGGATTGGAAGACCGGAGACACCGTTTCCGATTCCAAGGACGATGTCGAGCTTCCCGCTATTGCGATCCCCGAACCCTGCTACTCCATGGCTATCGCTCCCAAGACCAAAGGACAGGATGACAAGGTTGCCGGCGGACTCGCCAAACTTAACGAGGAAGATATCTCCTTCACTCTTGTCAACAACGCTGAGACCCATCAGATGGTCATTTCCGGAGCCGGAGACATCCAGATTGACGTTCTCTGCTCCAAACTCAAAAACAACTTCAATGTCGAAACCGAACTTCTTCCCGCCAGGGTCGCTTACAGAGAGAAGATCAAGGGCAAAGTCGAGGCGCACGGCCGTCACAAGAAGCAGTCCGGTGGTTCCGGTCAGTTCGGTGATGTCTGGATCCGCTTTGAACCCCAGGAGGAGCAGGATGACATGATCTTCGCCGAGGAAGTGTTCGGCGGCGCGGTTCCCAAGAACTTCTTCCCCTCCGTTGAAAAAGGTCTCCGCAATGCAGTCCAGAAAGGTGTCCTCGCAGGCTATCCTCTCGTCGGTCTCAAGGCCACTCTGTATGACGGCCAGTATCACCCCGTCGACTCCAACGACATGGCATTCCAGACCGCAGCCCGCCTCGCCTATCAGGACGGTATTCCCAAGGCCAGGCCCACCATCCTCGAGCCCATTGGTCAGCTCTTCGTGACGATCCCCGACGAGTTCCAGGGTGCCATTATCGGTGATATCAACTCCAAGCGCCGCGGCACCATGATGGGCAGCCTTCCTGCCGAAGACGGGATGACGACCATTGAGGCTGAAGTTCCCATGGCTGAAATGTCCACTTACCAGATCGATCTTCGTTCTATGACGCAGGGCGCCGGCTCCTTTACCTGCAAATTCGTCCGTTATGAGGAAGCTCCCGGCAACGTTCAGCAGAAAGTCATCGATGAAGCCAAGGCTCTTGCCGAAGCAGAGGGTTGATTCCACACGTTCAAACAATATGGCGGGGCTGCTGCCCCGCCTTGTTTTATCAGAAGTAAATTGCCATGCTGGATACTATACTTAAATTCAAAAATATCATATGGGCCGTGCTCATACTCTTAGCGTTGCTCGCTGTCCTTGTGGGCATTATTTACTGCCTTGTCAATCCGTATTCCGGAGAACGGATCATTCCGGTCGTTGAGCTCGGAGCGTCTTCCGGTTCATCAAAAAAAGAGAGCAAGGCCGAACTTTCCGTTCCGTCATCTGCTTCCGTCTCCGCCGAGGCCGGCGTGCTGAACGAGCTCGAAAAAACCAAAGACCGCGGGCAGGATTATATCACTTCCCTCACGTTTCTTTGTGACAGCCGTAATACCGCCATAGTGACTTACGGTGCTGATCCTTCAAAAGTCTGGCTCGGATCGGAAGGAACTGTGGATATGAATGATCTGTTTGCTGCAGGCGTTCGTTTTCCGGGTGATGGGTCAACGGTAAGTGCTTCAAATGCCGCTATGATCACCAAGCCTGATATTCTGGTCATCCTTATCGGTAAAGACGGTCTGCCTGAGATCAGCGAAGAGAGTTTTATCACAGGATACAAGGCTCTGATCAACTCTGTGCTCAGCCAGTCTCCGTCCACCAGGATCATTTGCTGCAGCATTTCTTCGGTCACTGACGCCTATGACGGAAACATTACACCGGAAAAAGTTTATCTGGCAAATCAATGGCTGAAGACAGTCTGCACGGATACAGCCGTTTGGTATGCCGACACCGCATCAATTGTCTGTAAGGATGGATGGCTCCTTGAAGAATACGCCGCCTCCGACGGTGTCAGCCTTAATGGGGCCGGAGCAAGCGCGATTTTTGATTATCTGAGCACGCATGCACTTACCTGAGAAAGGCGTCGGTTATGAACAGATTCCCTGTTCCTTATCATCAGCGTTCCTTTTGTGATCGCTTCCCTTTTTCTCATTACAAAAATCAAAGAGAAAACGCTGTCGATCTGGACAGCATTACAGCCGAATCATATAACGGAATCACAATAATAAAAAGGATGTCGGAGACCGGCATCCTTTTTATTATCTTACGCTTCCTTTGATGAACATCTTTTTTCTTACCCTGTTTTCAACTATTTCATAGCATGCCCGCAGTTCATCCGCCGCTTTCGCCGCTGCCTCTTCGCTTTCGGCGTGCACGGTGCCCAGGACCTCTCCCTCATCGACATGGTCTCCCACCTTCTTATTCAGCACCACACCGACAGAGAGATCTATTATGCTATCCTTGGTTACTCTTCCCCCGCCGAGATGCATGGACACCAGTCCCACATTCTCCGCAGCGATATGCTTCACATAGCCTTTGCAGCTGCTGCGCACATCCATCTTAACAGGTGCATCCGGCAGACGCGATGTATCATATACGGCAGCCGGATCTCCTCCCTGCGCTTCCACCAGTTCCGCAAGCTTCTTCAGCGCGCTGCCATCCTCTACCGTCCGGCGGAGCATTGATCGCGCTTCATCCTCATTGTCCGTCACCCCTGCATCAATAAGGATATAGGATCCGAGGGTCAGACAAAGGTTCATAAGCTCTCCGCATTCAGCACCGTTAAGCGCTGCGATCGCCTCTTTTACCTCAAGTGCATTGCCCACAGCATACCCGAGCGGTTCATCCATATCCGTGATGACGGCTGTGACCTTTTTCCCGGCAAGTTTTCCTACACGAACAAGCTGAGAGGCAAGCTTCTCGGCATCCGCCTTCGTTTTCATGAAGGATCCTTCGCCGCATTTGACGTCAAGGACTATCACGTCCGCCCCCGAGGCCAGTTTCTTTGACATGATGCTGCTGACGATAAGAGGTATTGACGGAACCGTCCCGGTCACATCTCTGAGGGCATACATTTTTTTATCCGCAGGAACGAGATTCGCCGTCTGTCCCGCAATGGCGATGCCGATCCTGTTCACGTTGGAGATAAACCTTGATTCGCTGATCGCAGTTGAAAAACCCGGAAAACTCTCGATCTTATCGATAGTGCCGCCTGTGTGTCCGAGTCCGCGTCCGGACATTTTCGCAAATTTAACCCCGAGAGAAGCAATCATCGGGCACAGGACAAGTGTGGTTTTGTCTCCCACTCCTCCGGTGGAATGCTTATCGGCCTTGACACCCTTTATTCCCGACAGATCGAGAATGTCGCCCGATCTTTCCATTGCAAGTGTGAGATCCAGGATCTCTCGGTCGTTCATACCTCTGAATAGTATCGCCATGCACATGGAAGCCATCTGGTAATCCGGAATGCTCCCGGATGTGAAGTTGTTAATCATGAATTGTATCTGCTCGGTAGAAAGCTCTCTTCCGTCTCGTTTGGCAGCAATAAGGTCTGTCATCAGCACGCTGATCATCTCCAATCGCTTTTCATGTATAGTTATTATTATATCATCGATCTGTATAATACTCTACTGTTTTTCATTCGTTGACTGCATTTCAATTCTCGGTTATACTTTATTCATCACCAAAGTAATTATACGGAAAGGGCCAAACAAATGAAATACATCATGTCATTGGACCAGGGCACGACCAGTTCCCGGTGCATCCTGTTTGACAGATCCGGAAAGATATGCGCGTCCGCCCAGAAAGAGTTCCGGCAGATCTATCCGAAGCCCGGCTGGGTGGAGCATGACGCCATGGAGATCTGGGACACGACTCTCGAGGTATCCCGCGCTGCCATGGATAAGCTTCAGGTCACGGCATCGGACATAGAGGCGATCGGGATCACGAACCAGCGCGAGACCACCGTCATCTGGGACCGCAAGACCGGCGAGCCGATTGCCAATGCCATCGTATGGCAGTGCAGACGCACTTCCGGTATTATTGACGATCTTGTCAGAAAAGGGTATAGCGACGCGATCCACGAGAAGACCGGTCTGATTCCCGACGCCTATTTCTCCGCCTCGAAGATCAAATGGCTGCTGGACAACGTTCCCGGAGCGCGCGAGAAGGCAAAAGCCGGAGACCTGCTTTTCGGAACCATAGATACGTGGCTGATCTGGAAGCTGACGGCAGGAAGAGTCCATGTAACGGATGTGACCAACGCAAGCCGCACCATGCTTTTCAACATCCATACCTTAAGCTGGGATGATGAACTGCTGGAAATGCTTGATGTGCCGCGTTGTATTCTGCCTGAGGTAAAGCCGTCGAGCTGCGTTTACGGGAAAACGGAGTTTGAACTGTACGGCGGAAACATCCCCATAGCCGGGGCCGCCGGCGATCAGCAGTGCGCGCTGTTCGGACAGTGCTGCTTCAAACCGGGCGAGATGAAGAACACCTACGGCACCGGCTGCTTCCTGCTCATGAACACCGGTTCCGAGATCGTCGACAGCAGGAACGGTCTGGTAACCACGATAGCCGTCGGCTTTGAAGACCATGTGGAGTATGCGCTGGAAGGCAGTATCTTTGTTGCCGGCGCCGCCATACAGTGGCTGCGGGATGAGCTCAAGGTGATCTCCCTTGCAGGCGACAGCGAACGGTTTGCCAGGAGCGTAGCCGACTCTGCCGGCGCTTATGTTGTTCCTGCCTTTACCGGTCTCGGCGCTCCCTACTGGAGCCAGAACACACGAGGAATCATCACCGGCATCACGCGGGGATTCGGCCGTTCGCACCTGATACGTGCCACGCTGGAGAGCCTTGCCTACCAGACATATGATATCTGCAAGGCGATGGAGCATGACAGCGGCATTGAGATCACGACTCTCAAGGTAGACGGAGGCGCCTGTGCCAACGATTTCCTCATGCAGTTCCAGTCCGATATAAACGACTGCGCCGTGATACGGCCGGAGTGTATCGAGACCACAGCCCTCGGCGCAGCCTATCTTGCGGGACTTGCAACGGGATACTGGGAGAGCCTCGATGATATCCGCAGCAACTGGGCAGTGGATCATGTCTTCACCAGAAAGATGAAAGAAGACGTCCGCAAAGAACTCCTCAAGGGCTGGCATAAAGCGGTCAAATGTGCCCTCATGTGGGCGAAGGAAGATGAATGACGATGGAACTGTATGATCTGATCGCAAACTACAGGGGCTGGCTGAAGTTTTTTACGAGGAAAGATTTTTCTACCCGCTTCGCAGAGTACAAGTCTGTCGGTGAGCCTGTGATCGCTGCTCTCGATGATCCTGTATGCGCTGCTGCGGAACTGCTCGAAAAGCTTGAGTGTGATTGGTCCTCGAAGAAAAACCGGTTTAGGATCAGATCGGCACGCGATACCGATAAGATGCTGATCTGCATGTTTTTCAATCCCATGGCCATGGATGTCTCCTCCCCTAACGGCAAGATCCTGGCTGATGAACTGTGCAGGCTCTACTGTGAAAAGTATCCAAAAGAAAAATACCAGGTCGGAACCTATGAGCTTTATATGGAAGGCTTCAAAACGACCACTTTCCTAGGCTTCAAGATAGGCCGTTAAAGAAGAAAGCAGTACCGGCAGGTACTGCTTTCTTCTTATTATAGAATTCTTCAGCATACGCTCGAAATGAATCTCAGAAATGACGCTTTTCCTTCCGGAGTTCTCTTAAAAACTCCTGCATCCTCAAGGACTCTCTCAAATACGACGCCGACTTCATTCTGTATGATCTTCTCGGTGTTTTCCTCACTGAATGAATACTTTTCCCGAAGCTCTGCAATCCAGTCAGCATGTACGGCAAGTTTCTCATCCGGTTTTCCGCCCGAAATAAGTACATCTTTTACTGCCCCAAGTTCGTCCTTAAGCCTCGAGGGCAGGACGGCAAGTCCCATGACCTCGATCAGCCCAATGTTCTCCTTTTTTATGTGGTGCAATTCCGCATGAGGATGGAAGACCCCGAGCGGATGCTCTTCCGTTGTTATGTTGTTGCGCAGGACAAGGTCGAGTTCAAACAGGCCTCCCCTTCTTCTTGCGATGGGTGTGACTGTATTGTGCGATTCCCCGTCCGTCTCGGAAAAAACGAAAGCCGACGGATCGCTGTAGGCTTTCCATGAACGGAGAATCCTGTCAGCAAGGTCTGCAAGCCGCGTTCTGTCTGCAGATTTCAAACGTATCACAGACATCGGCCATGCCACTATTCCGGCGCTGACATCCTCAAAGCCCACAAATCGGATCTCTTCTTCCACCTTTGCTCTCGCCATGGCAAACTCGTATCTTCCGCCCTGGAAATGGTCATGGCTGAGTATGGAGCCGCCGACGATGGGTAGATCTGCATTGGACCCGATGAAATAATGCGGGAACTGTTCGACAAAATCGAGCAGCCTGACGAAAGCGGCCCTGTCCACCTTCATGGGTATGTGCTTTTCGTTCAGTGCAATACAGTGCTCGTTATAATAGGAGTAAGGCGAATATTGAAGGAACCAGCGCTCCCCGTTGAGCGTCAGCGGGATGAGTCTGTGGTTTCCTCTTGCGGGATGCCCTATTCTTCCCGCATAGCCCTCGTTTTCCACACAAAGCTGGCAGAGCGGATATTTTGCCGCATCTGTGTTCCTTGCTTTTGCAATGGCTTTGGGGTCTTTTTCCGGTTTCGCAAGGTTGATCGTGATGTCTAAAGTGCCGTATTTTCCGCTGTATGTCCATTTTCTGTCTTTCTTTATCCTATCCGTGCGGATGTAGTTCGTCGCTTTGGAGAATGAATAAAACCAGTCCGTAGCAGCTTCAGGACTGACCGCATATTTTTCGCGGAAGACCCGTCTCACCTCACGGGGGAATGGTGTCACGGCAGCCATCAGCCTTGTATCGAATATGTCCCGGCTCTCAATATCGTCATCAATGATCCCTCTCGCGACCGCATCCGCCACGAGAGCATTCAGAATCCCGTGTAGCCCCTCCTCCGGAACAGCGCTTTCCGATGGGCACGGAGCTGTTTTCGTGATATCAAGAAGCGCGTTCGTGCAGAAGACCCGGTCATCATCTGAGATTAATTCTGCAGACACTGCGTAATCCGCAAGTGCTTTTATCAATGAATAAGGTTTGGCCATGTTGTTCCTTCCCTGTCGCTTATTCTTTAATACTTAATAAGATTATATATTCTACAGCAAAAAACTCAAGTCGGTTTTTACTTTTCAGTTTACAAATCCGCTTATCGCGGTTATACTCAAATCGTTTTATCAGGATTCCGACTGAATATGAGGTGTTCACTTGCTTGACATTATATCGGAAGCATTACTGGATACGCTGAAAACGCTGCCCTTTCTGTTCGCTGCGTATCTCATTATAGAATTTATAGAGGCAAAGGCAGAGGAAAAGACCGTTGAGATCGTCCACCGCGCCGGAAGACTCGGCCCTGTTCTCGGCTCTGCGCTCGGGGTGATCCCTCAATGCGGTTTTTCCGCCGCCACGGCCAACCTGTATGTGAGCGGTCTTGTCACAAGAGGTACCTTGATCGCAGTCTTTCTCTCCACTTCAGATGAGATGCTCCCCATACTCATCTCCAGTTCCGCGCCTGCGGGATTCATCCTGAAGGTGCTTGTATACAAAGTCATCGCCGCCATCATCGCCGGAATGACCATCGACCTCATCGACAAGCACTTCGGTCTCGTAAAAGAGCGTCACATACACGAGATGTGCGAGCAGGAGGGCTGCAAGTGCGAGGACGGGATCTTCAAGTCCGCTGTTATTCATACCTTGAAAATAGCCGGTTTTCTTCTGCTTGTGAATCTCGTTCTTTCCTTCGTAATCGAGTTCGTCGGTCCCGATACGATCAGTCGATTCATTCTGAACAGGCCTGTCATCGGGGAATTTCTCTCCGGCCTTATCGGCCTGATCCCCAACTGTGCCGCAAGCGTAGTCATCACGCAGCTGTATCTGCAGGGAAGCATGAGTGCCGGGGCAATGCTTTCCGGCCTTCTCACCGGTTCCGGTGTCGGCCTTCTCGTTCTGTTCCGAATGGACAGAAAAAGCAGCGAGAAATACGTTACCCTTATGATGCTCTATGTTTCGGGCGTCTTCTTCGGGATCCTCGCAAACATCCTTCCCATTTTCTGATGGACCATCTGTAAAACGCTGAATAAGAGCCAGTTAAGAACAAAAAGGATGCTCCCCCTGTGCGACAGAGAAGCTCTGTCCATCACAGGGGGAGCCTTATTGTTTCAGAAATCCGTTATCAGAAACCTGATAAAATCAGATCCTCATGCAGACATCCCATGCGCGCCATACAACGGTACGCAGGTTGCCTATTGCAACGCAGTCGCCGACACGGTGGATGTGCGCACCCTTCTCTCCGAGAGGCGCAGGAACAAATCCGACACCGTTGACAACAGCATCGCACTCCTGGGTGAATGCGTCATCCGGAGTCTTGATCACGCAGTAGCCGTCGCCGATCTCGGTGATGGTGCTGTGCAGATACACGGGAACCTTGTGGTATTCCATCGCGTCACGCAGGAAGGACGTGTTGGCAAGGCAGGTCGCCTGTGCCGCGACGAGGTCGTTGCCGTACTCAACGATAATCGGGTGCTTGCCGGCAAGAACGAGATCGTATGCAGCTTCACAGGAGGACTGGCCGCCGCCGAGGAAGACGATCTTGTCGCCTTCAACAGACTGCTCGCGGAGCAGTTCGCGGAAGGAGCGGGTCTTCTCGAAGCCCTTGATCTGAGGCATGTTTCTGGGAACGGAGCCGGTGGCTACAATAACTTCGTCAAAGCTCTTGAGAAGCTCGTTTACATCCTTGATCTCAGAGTTGAATCTGACCTCGATGCCGTATCTCTTGATCTCATCCTCATACCACTTGAGGAGCTGCTTGTCGTTCTCCTTGAATGTCATGGCAGAAGCCGTCAGGAACAGACCGCCGAGTTTGTCCTCTTTCTCGAAGATGACGGGGTTGTGGCCGCGCTTTTTGAGAACAAGAGCGGATTCCATACCGCCGACACCGCCGCCGACGATGGCGACCTTCTTCGGATTCTTGGTGGGCACGATCTTATAGCGGTTGTGCTGCATGGTGGGCGGGTTCAGTGCGCAGCGGGCAAGGTGCAGAGAATCGCCGAGAGCCTGCATGTTTTCGGTGCCGGCTGCCTTGGAGAAGTTGAAGCAGCCGTTGTGGCAGCGGATGCAGGGACGGATCTCATCCTCGCGGCCCTGTTTGATCTTGGTGATCCAGTTCTCATCGACAAGGTTCTGACGGGCAATTGCAACAGCGTCAAGACGTCCCGCGGCGATCTCCTCAGCCGCCTTGACAGGATCCATACGGCCTGCGCAGGCGACAGGAATGTCTATGAACTGACGGATGTGCTCAACATCTGCAAGGTTGCAGTTGTCCGGCATGTACTGAGGCGGATGAGCCCAGTACCACGCATCGTATGTGCCGTTGTCGCAGTTGAGGAAGGCATATCCGGCATCCTGCAGGATCTTGACTGCCTTCTCGGACTCTGCCATGTCACGGCCGAACTCTTCAAATTCCTCACCGGGCATGGCGCCTTTTCTCCAGCCCTTGGTGCAGGAACGTACGGAGTAACGGAGAGATACCGGGAAGTCATCGCCGGCCTGCTTGTGGATCTCCTGAACGATCTCGGTCGCAAAGCGGAGACGGTTCTCAAGGGATCCGCCGTACTGGTCGGTACGGAAGTTCATGTTCGCAATGGCGAACTGGTCGAGGTTATAGCCTTCGTGTACGGCGTGGATTTCAACACCGTCGATGCCTGCCTCACGGAGCTTCTTTGCGGTGGCACCGAAGTGCCAGACCATTTCCTGAATCTCTTCCACGGTGAAGGGACGGGAGGTGAGATTGTCAGCCCAGCGGTTGGGCGTGGCGGAAGCGGAAGCGCACGCATATTGGACGTCGACGATCGGGCTTGCGATCTTGTTGAGAAGATCGTTCCTTGCCAGTGCAGCCATCCAGGGGGTGACCGCCATGGAGCGTCCGAAGCCGCCGGCCAGCTGGATAAACAGCTTGCTGCCGGTCTTGTGATACTCATCCATGTACGGTTTCAGCACACGGTACATCTGACGGTTGGAATCCAGCCATTTTCTTCCCATGGTATCACGGATGACCTGCATGCCGGGAAGGACAAGGCCAACGCCGTCTTTTGCTCTCTTGAGCAGGAAGTCTGCGCCTTCAAGGTCGAAGTGGGAAGGCTCCAGCCAGCCGAACAGGGTGGTTCCGCCCATGGAGCACTGAACGATGCGGTTAGGGATCTCTACATCTCCGATTTTGAACGGTGTAAATAGAGGCTCGTATTTCGGATTCATCAAATAACTCCTTTACAGTTTTATTTTCCGCTCAAATCACGGAAGAAGTGCTCTGACAAAGTCGATCGGCCACATCAGCAGGTCGCCGAGAAGATAGGCTTTGTCTTCGATCGCAAGGTATGTGTCTTCGCCGAGGATGTTGAACAGCTTTTCTTTCGCAGCGTCTGTCTTAAGAAGCTTTGCAAGAAGGTAGCCCACACCACCCAAACATACGAGGACAAGCAGTTTCTTTGCTTTCTTTTTCAGGCTTGGTTTTTTCTTCATGCTTGATTTCTTCTTCATGTATTTTTCTCTCCTCCAAATTGGTATTCATGAAAAAGGACTGTTATAGAGCATACCAGTCACATCTTAACCGTTATTATAATATTCGAGCGCTCTTCAGTCAACAGGAATTTGGATGATACTGCAGTGTTTGATTGTCAAAAGTCGAACAAAACTGGTAATATTATACAAATATCTGTCTCATTTTTTACCAAAACGACAAAATGCCTGATGTGCAGGAAGCATCAGGCATTTATGATTAAGACACCATCTATTATGATGTTACTCTTTTCTTCACTGTAGCAAGAACTACAACCGAAAGCGCCAGAAGAACGGTTATGAACCACATAGATGCCAAATAGCCGGATGATTCTATGATAGCTCCCATGATAACAGGCGCAAGAAGCGCGGAAAGCGACACCCCAAGGACGATCGCCGACGAAGCTGATGCCGTTCTGTCCGCGAAATCGTCAGTAACCAGAAGCTGAAGGCTCGGCACCGCTATCCCCTGAAGGAGCCCCGTCACAACAAGAAGCAACCGCAGAAGCAGCAGCGGAGCAGCAGGAAGCAGCAGGAACACCGCGAATATCGCCACAGACGCGCTGATGCTTATCAGATAGTACATCTTTGCGGAAATGCGACTGTAAATAACAGGCGAAATCAGCCTTATGATCAAAGCGCCAAGGAAATACAGCGTCAGCATGCTGTTCGCGGTTTCGTAAGGAGTATCGAGCCGGACTTCAAAAAATCTGGGGAGCCAGGCAACAAGACCGGTCTGAAAACTGAGATACAAAAAACAGCAGAGAAAATACTGCCATGCTCTTCTGTCTATGAACACCTCGAACGGATTGGCTGAGGCTCTCGCTCTTATCGGTGCCATATCCGCGTACGGGGTGTCTGGTGTCACCCTTCTGACACAAGTATAAAAAACGAGCCCCAGAATAACAGCGCAGCACCCTATCACGAAATAAGGTGTCGAAAAACTCGACGGTCTTGACGGGTCCGCCAGTATCGATACAAACAGCGGTGCGAGCATGGATCCTCCGCCGTAAAATGCGTGGACCAAAGGAAGCAGTGTTGTTTTTTTCTCCCGGAACACATCTGCAACAGCCCCGTTCATCAGGAGATCAATCGTAATATACCCAATGCCGCCGAACACGGAAAAGCAAAGCATCATGCCGTAGCCGTTCCCCTGTTCCCTGAAAGCCGGGATCATTCCGATGAGTATACCGGCCAGTCCCATTACAAGCACACCGAGGAAGAGTCCTTTAAGCTTGTTGATTCGCTCACCGATGACACCCAGTATAACAGCCATGACGATGCAGCCTACCGACTGCACCGTCATGATCAATCCCTGGCGGGATTCACTGATTCCGAAAAAGCGCATCATACTGCCGGAATTTGCTCCGAATCCACCGAAGTACATTCCGTACAGCATGAACATAATGAAGCAAAGAGCAACGAGCAGTCTTTTCTGACGGAATCCGCTCTCCTTTTTCATTTTGCTTTAACCCTGCTGCGCAGGAGCGGGAGCATGATCTGAATGAACACAGCCAGAAGAAGAATAGTTCCCTTAATGGTGTCATTTATCAGAGCATCCACGCCGAGAGAAGCGATGATCTTGTCAATTATGGTGTAACTCATGGCGCCGAACAGGACTCCGAGGAGTCTGCCCTTTCCGCCCGACATGCTGATTCCGCCTATGACGACCGCCGCAATGGCGTACATCTCGTTGCTTTTTCCGAGAGTGGCCGGGTCTACCGAGCCGTTCATCGCCATCCAGAGGAACGCGCTAAGGCCGCAGAGGAGACCGCAGATCACATAGACAAGGACCCTTGTTTTATCAACATGGATACCGGCGAGGAGCGCGGCACGCTCATTGCTTCCCACCGCATATACCGTCTTGCCGAACTTCGTGTTTGTCGCGATGAAGACCATCAGCGCTGTTACAAGGATCAGCACGATACCCACCAGCGGGACCGTGAGGAACTTAGCCTGGCCGAAGCCGTAGAACGGGGCATATTTGGAAAGAGTGCCGTTCATATTGTAGATTGAGACCCCCGTGGTCCTCAAATAATACTGCGCGATTGACCTGTAGATAAGCATAGTCGCAAGCGTAACGATAAAGGCAGGCATTTTTGCACGGCCGATAAGAATGCCGTTTATTCCGCCGCAAACTCCCCCTGCAGCCAGCGCGAAGAGGAATGTAAGCAGGATACTGTTGGTAGCATTGAACACCACGACCCCGAAACTTGCCACCAGACACAGCATGGAACCCACAGAAAGATCAATGCCGCCCGTAATGATCGCAAGGCCCATACCGAATGCGATGATGCCGACAATTGCGGAGTGCCGCAGGATATTCATAACTCCGCTCCAGGTGGTGGCCCCGCCGTTTACGACAAGGTACGCGATAAAGATACCAAGCGCGATGAGTACGAAGCTGTAGTTGCTGGCGATCGTTCCGATCGATTTTTTGGTTTTGACAGTTTTGTTATCCATTTTGCTCCTCCGTTGCCTGCTTGACGTTCGTGGCATAAAGCATTACAAGTTCCTCGTTGATTTCCTCACGGGGAAGGATGGCCTGAATATGGCCGTGATAAAAAACCGCGCATCTGTCTGCTATTTTCTGGATCTCAGGGATCTCGAGCGTATTGACGAGAATCGTCTTTCCCTGATCCGCAAGCTCCATGATGAGCCTGTAGATTTCTGCCTTGGCTCCCACGTCGATGCCCTGGGTCGGGTTATCGAGAAGGAGTATATCCGCTTCAGTGGTGAGCCATCTGGCGAGTATAACCTTCTGCTGGTTGCCGCCGGAAAGTGAAGTAATCATGTCTTCAGGGCTGTTGGCCTTGATATTCAGCGCCTGTTTGTGCTTTTCGAATATCTCGAGCTCTTTCTTTTTGTTGATATACTGTTTGCGCTCACTGAGCGTATGCTCGGAAACATAATTGTTCTCAAGCAGGTTGAAATCCGGAATAATGGAATTTTCCTTTCTGTTGGCGGGGATCATTCCTACCTTTTCCACCATGGCCAGGTGGATGTTTTCATGCCTGATCTCTTTGCCTCTTATCAGGATCTTTCCGGAAAGCAGAGGCCTGACGCCGAATATGGTCTGCATCGTCTGGCTGACGCCCGCGCCCTTCAGGCCTGTCATACCAAGGACCTCGCCTTTTCTCACCTTGAGATTCACATTTTCAAATCCATGACCGGAAGCGTTATCAAGCTCGAGAACGACCTCTCCGAGTTCACGCTTCTGATAAACGCCCTCGGCAGAATAGCTGTTGCCGACCATCATCTTTGTGACTTCCTCGGCAGTGGTATCGGCAATACTGCCTGCATTTATAAAGCATCCGTTGCGGAGCACCGTATAAGTATCCGCAATGGTAAATATCTCATTCATTTTATGGGAAATGAATATGAAAGACTTTCCCTGCTCCTTCAGTCTGCGGACTATGCTGAAAAGATGGTCGATCTCGTTATTGTTCAGTGAGGTCGTGGGCTCATCAAGAATAACGAGCTTCGCGTTGGCAAAAATCGCCTTGGCGATTTCCAGCAGCTGCTTTTTGCTCGTCTCGAGTTCGGAAACCATGGCGTCCGGATCGATATCCACGCCCAGGGAATCAAATAGTTCCCTCGCTCTTGTTATCATAGCCTTTTTATTGAGTGTATGCAGTTTGGTGAGGATCTCTTTTCGGAGAAACATGTTCTCATAAACTTTAAGATCGTTGAAAAGGTTCAGCTCCTGGTGCACAAAAGCGATTCCGGCCTGCTCAGTTTTCTCGACGGTTATGTCCGCCATCTCTTCGCCGTCAAAAACGATGGTGCCCGAATCGCGCTGATGAACTCCGGCAAGAATATTCATCAGCGTGGACTTGCCTGCCCCGTTTTCACCGAGAAGGGCATGAACCTCACCTTTTTTCACGCTGAAATCCACGTGGGAAAGGACGGTAACGCCGGAGAACGATTTGCTTATATCCGTCATCTTAAGCAGTTCCATGACGGTTCTCCTTCCATTTTCATCAAGTATTCGCGGGCACTGTTAGTAGTGCCCGCGAATGTAAGTTCTAAGCGGTCTGTTAATTACTTGGATACTGCGTCGCCGAAGCCCTGGAACTGATCAACATTGGAGGCATCAACAACCGAAACGGGGATGACGTGATCTTTGGGAACGGTCTTGCCCTCGATGAAGTCTACCATATCGTTAATGGCGTCCTTGATCATGGCCGGGTCATAGGTAACGGAGAAGAGATCGCCGAGACCTGCGACTTCAGCGGAATAATCCTTCTGATGGATGCCCTTCAGGACGGAGTAGATCTCGTTGAGGCCGGAGGAGGTGCCGAGGTTGACCTTGGCATCGTAGAAAGCCTGCTTCTTCTCTGCGCTGATCTCGTCGGATTTCAGTGCCTCGAGGATGCCCATAGCGATCTCATCGTCATGGGTAAAGATCCACTTGGTGCTCTTGATGGTATCGACGGTGTTGGAGTCGAGCCAGTTGACGAAGAGCTCATGGCCCTTTGCGCGGCTCCAGCCGGTGTAGTCAGTGGATTCGATCTCAGCGATCTGAGCATCGGACCAGCCGTTCTCCTTCAGAACGGCGAAGAAGCCGTCGTTACGCATCGTGGGAACAGAGGAGTTGTCGCCGGGGATGATGAGGATCTTGTCGCCGGGCTTCATGCCGTTGGCGATGAAGCGCTTTGCAGTCTCGGCACCGATGCCGTTATTATCGCCTTTAACGGCTGCGACTGCGTCACCGGCAACGGAGTCGATGACACGGTCAAACATCGTGAAGGGAATGCCGCTGGCGGCGAGCTTTTTCATTGTGGCTTCAAGGGTGTTGTCCTGCGGAAGAATGACAACATGGGTAGCGGTTTTGTTCGCAATAAGGTCTTCCACCTGCTGGATCTGGTTGGTCGCATCCGTGGAAGTGATCACAGTGACGGTGTATTTCCCGCCGGCACTGATCTCTTTCGCGTGCTCCTGCGCATAGGTCATTACAGCGCCCGTCCAGCCATGGTCGGCATTCGGAACAAGAACCGCAATTTTGACATCATTTCCGGATGCGGATTTGCCGCAGCCCGCAAATACTGCCGCAATCATAAGGACCGCAAGGATGATTGCCAGGGTTTTTTTCATTTTCTTTCCTCCATTTAAGTGATTTTAATTTAAAACGGCAATTGCCGTTTTAATTACAAATGAAAAGCATAAACTTGGATTGGGATTTATTTGATTAATCTGATAAATAATGTGAAAAACATTTTAAAAACTGTTTCTGTCCGAAATAAATATAGCACCGAATCAGACCGCATGTCAACTGATCAGGCATTATTCTGACCGAATATTCTCGACACGATTCCGGTTGTTTTGTATAAACAGCACAAGTTCAGACCGTTTCCGTCAGGTCCTTCTCTTCTATCTTTTTCATCCTGACGTAAAACAGAACGATCATCATTACCGCACAGGGGAACCATGCCGCCGGGCCTGTTAAGGCCAATGCGGCATATCCGATCAGCGGGGCAAGGAAAAGCGAGAAGGTCACTCTCATGATGAGTTCGGCAACTCCTCCGAGGAAAGACGCAAATCCCATCCCGAGACCTGTCACGGCGCCCCTGTATACATGCAGGAAGCTCAGGATCCACATGAACGGGCAGATGCACATGAGGTGCAGTTCGGCATATCCGATCGCCTCGACCGCTTCCGCCTCAAGGAAAATGCGTACAAGGGGTGTCCTGAGTAAGAGCGCGATCAGGGGGACGGTGAGATGGTAAACAAAGCAGAACAACCAGGTTTTCTTCACACCGGAGCGAATCCTTGAGAAATTCCTCGCCCCGTAATTCAAACCTACATATGTGCCAATAACAGTGCCGAGAGAAACCGTAACCATCTCTATAAGCCGCTGAATCCTGAGCCCGACAGAAGAAGCAGCCACTGCTGCGGAACCCATTCCGTTCAGCACCCTGGCTATTACGATCACTCCAAGGGAGACCATGGATACCTGCAATCCCATAGGAACCCCTATTTTGAGCGAAGCGCTCACCTCCTGCCATACCCCGTTGAAGTGTCTGAGCTGCGGAAGCAGTTCCGGATACTTCCTTCCGGTATACAGCAGGCTGAGTATCCCGGATACCAGCTGGGAGAATACGGTAGCTATCGCCGCTCCCGCCACTCCCCATCGGAAACCGATGATACAGAGGAAGTCGAGCCCGATATTCAAGAGCGAAGAGAATATAAGAAAATACAGGGGGGTTTTACTGTCTCCCACCGAACGAAGGATAGATGAGACCGTGTTATACAGAACTGTGGCAGGGATTCCCAGATAAATGATGAGCAGATAGATTCTGGTATCCTCAATAATGTCGGAAGGCGTATTCAGAATCTTAAGAAGAGGCAGAACGAGCAGGGAGAACACCAGCGTAAAACAAAGCGAAAACAGCGCCGCAATCGTAAAGTTCGCCGCCACGCTCCTTTTCACTCCGTCCATGTTCTGTGCCCCGTAATACTGGGATGTGGTGATGGCGCAGCCGCCGGCATTCCCGATCAGAAAGCCTGTAACCATAAACACCAGAGAGGATGTCGCCCCTACGGCGGCAAGCTTGGTTACTCCGAGCGTATGCCCCACGATAAGCGTATCCACCGTGTTGTACATTTCCTGCAGATAATTCCCTATAATCACCGGGATTGCAAAGAGGAAGATTACTTTCAGCACAGATCCGTGCGTAAGATCAATAACCGAACCTTTTTTCATTTCATCAAACATCCGCCGCTTCCTCAGCCATCGTTGTACGTGTGAGGTTTTTCATCCACTTGAAGCGGTTTATCTTAACCACCGCAACAAAACATTTGAGTATCTGGTCGGACTGTAAACAAGCATAGATCACCCAGGCAGGAGCATGGAAAACATACATGGCAATAAGTGCGGAAGGCAGAAGAACGCCGAACACAAATATCGTATCGTTTTTGAAAACAAAACTTGTATCCCCTCCGGCTTTCACAAGACCTGCCAGACATGTTGCCTGATAGCAGCGACCTATCTGAGCAACAACAAGCACAATCATAAACTGATTGGTTATGATCCTTGTCTCCTCGGTGAGATTATAAAAGCCGATCACTGTATCTTTCAGCAGATAAAATATACCGGCAACGACAATACCAAGCAGAAAGAAAATGACCTGCGCAGTGATGGCATATTCCTTCATTTTCTCATATAGCCCAGCTCCAACAGTCTTGCTCGTAATAATTCCGAGTGCTGCAGAGAGTCCCAGCACAGCCATAAAAAGAAGCTGGCTGAAATTGTTGGCGATACTCATGGCAGAGACCGCTTCCGTACCAACTCTTCCCATTATTGCGGTATGCGCAAGATTGTTGATCGCCCACACGATCCACGCGCCCATGATCGGTGCACCACAGCGCACCAGATCTACGAACAATCCGTCTCCGCTGAGAAGAAAGCTTCGGAAACGAAACCCCAGTTTCTTATCTGTCATGCAGACATAGACCGTCATCACGACCGCCTCAATGATGCGGGAGATCAAGGTCGCCAGGGCGGCTCCCCTGACCCCCATAGCCGGGAATCCGAGCTTTCCGAAAATCAGCACGTAGTTGAGTCCGACATTTGTAAACAGAGCAAGAATCGTAATATAGAGCCCGATTTTCACCTGCTCAACAGCCTGCATGGAGGCAACAAGCGTCATACTGTAGCAGAAAAAGAGATAAGACCAGCAGACTACGGTCAGATACTTTACTCCCGATTCAAGCACGAGCGAATCCTTGCTGAAAAGGGAGAGAATTGCCCGCGGCGCAAACAGTCCGAGCAGAGTAAAGATTGCCCCGAGCACAAGTGCACATCGAATGCTCAACGCTGTTAGGTTTCGTATGCTGGATGTGTCCCTCTTTCCCCAATACTGTGCTCCGAGGATCGTCAGACTTCCCGTTATTCCTCCTTCCATCAGCTGCACCACAGTTTGGAACTGATTGCCGATATAAACTCCTGCAATGTCAATCTCTCCAAGGCGACCGATCATAAGATTATCCATGAAGTTCACACCGTAAGATATAAAGTTTTGCAAAGCAATCGGGATCGCCAGAACTATCAGGGTCTTATAAAACTGCCTGTCTTTCGTAAACAGAGGATATTTCATCAGTCGCTCCGATCATCTTCAATAAACAAGTCGATTATATCATACCACAATCATATAAAACAATAAATATAATATATTATAAAAAATATTTGCGCAATTCGGAAAATTATTATATTATTCTAATTATACTAAATAAGATAATAGAATTGTTTAGTATGTTCTGATTACATCAAAGCATAATGATAAGGACCATACTATGGGTAAAATGACAAAAGCCATCGATATGACCTCCGGCAGTATACTCAAATGCATGCTTCTGTTTACATTGCCCGTTGTCATAGGCAATCTTCTTCAGGAATTATATGCTTTTTTCGACACCATGATCGTCGGCAGGACTCTTGGCGTTGTGAAGCTTGCCTCCGTCGGAATAACCGGTTCGCTGGTCTTTTTTGCTATGGGATTCACCATAGGAAATGCCGCAGGCTGCTCAGCGCTCACATCTCAGCGCGTAGGTGCCGGCGATAAAAAAGGCATGGAGCGAAGCATCGCCGCACACTATGTGATCTCCCTGCTTGAGGCAGTTCTTCTCACCACGGTTTTCGTCTGTCTGGCAGGCACTCTCCTCAGATTGATTGACACCGGCAGCGATATGTATCCGCACGCAAAGAGTTATCTCACGATCATTTATGCCGGATTGCCCGCTACCATCCTGTATAACATGTTGTCGAACGTTCTCCGTTCCGTCGGAGACAGCCGCACTCCCCTGCTGTTTCTTGCCATCTCTTCTGTACTGAATATACTCCTCGATCTTTTGTTTATTCTCTCTTTCGGATGGGACGTGGCAGGAGCTGCCATCGCAACAGTCGCTTCACAGTTCATTTCGGGAACAGCCTGCTTTATCTATACAAGAGCCCGATTTCCCGAGCTCATTCCCGGAAGGAGCGCTTTCCATAAGATTTGGCCGGAAGTCGGTGCCGCGCTGAAAGTCGGCATTCCCATGGGACTGAACATGTCTGTTACGGCAGCCGGGATCATAATTCTGGCTAAAGTACTTAACAGCTTCGGATCCTCCGCTGTAGCCGCTCAGACGATCTGTCAGAAGATGCAGCGCATGATCGAGACCGTTATGTTTGCAGTGAGTATCATGGTATCGACTTATATCGGGCAGAACTATGGGGCCGGGAGCTTCGGCAGAATCAAAAAGGGTCTTCGCCAGATCACGCTGCTCACATTTCTGTATCTGGCCGTATTTTCTACACTGGCCTATCTGCTCAGACGACCGATCATCACAATTTTCATAGGAGAAACGGATGCAGAGGTGATGAAATACGTCGAGCAGTACCTCCGCTGGATGTGCCCGACAATGTTCCTGCTGAGTTTTCTGCATGTCTTCCGGGGCGCAAACACAGGGCTCGGAAACGGAAAGGCCGCCTTGATTTCCGGAATCTCAGAGCTTATAGCAAGAGGCGTGTTTACCCCGCTTCTTGCTCCGTTGATCGGCTTTACGGCAGTATGCGTCACGGGGCCGCTGGCGTGGCTTCTGTGCTCCGTGCTCGGAATGGTCTTATTCATGGTAAAGCTGAAAGAACTCCAGAAGAAAGGCATCACCCCTCCTATCAGCTGATAGGCATACAACAGAATAGAAAAAAAGCGCGCCGCAGTCTTCAACCGCATGCGCGCTTTTTCTATATTCTTATATTCTGAAAACCTCATAGATCGCTGATGCCGCTCCGTCTGCACTGACAGACGGGGCTATGTAGTCGGCTATTTCCTTTACGCACTGTTCCCCGTTTTCCATGGCTACGGCATATGCCGATGCCTGAAGCATTTCCAGATCGTTCCGACTGTCACCAAAGGCCGCATAAGCGCCCGGCTCAAATCCGAGCTTTTCGCACAGCACGTCCAAGGCAGCCGCCTTTGTTACTCCCCTTGCCGTGATCTCCAATGTGGTCCCGAACATCGTAAGGATTGCCAGTGCTTTATCATCCTTCAGCTCTTCGAATGCCTTGGAGCAGGATTCTCTGTCCCGGAAGAAGACCTGCACCTTGTAGGTTGGCTTTGCGAACGGGTTGACTGCCTCCAGAGCCTTCCGGTATCTCGTGCCGTCACCCGAGTACCCTCCGATGATATTGTCATCCTTCTCCATGTTTTTCAGCATGGTGGAAGTTACGAGCCTTTCACCTTCTTCCGTTGCCCGGATTACCCCGTTCTGCATCAGAAAACAATATCCGCCGAGTTTTTCAAGTTTCTTCATAGCCCTGTAAAGGCTGAACCAGCCGATCCTTCGCGACCAGATCAGATCTCCGCTGGAAACATCCACGACGCACGAGCCGTTGGTGAGCACGGCATAGCTGAAGCACTTCAGCATTTCCGGACTTATCTGTGAAAGATCCCTCCCCGATGAGAGCACCACATAGACTCCGGACTCCCTTAAATCGTTCAAAGCCTTCACGACAGCATCGGAAGGAGTGAGCGCAAATTCCCGGACGAGGGTACCGTCCAGGTCGAAAGCGGCCACGGGGCACTTATCTCTGTTGAATATCGTCTCAGGCATCGCGTTTCCCTGCCCTCATCGCTTCAAAGAGCTTTCTGACAGCTCCGTCCTCCCTGTTTATGACAGCAAGGATGAGTTCCAGTGTCCTGTCATCGATCTTTCCGGACATTCTGGCCATAGAGCGGTAAGTCGCGTTCAGGATGAACATGGAGTTTGCCGCGTTCAGTTTATCCCCGCGCAGGAGACAGAGCTCCCGGAAGAACATCACCGCATTGTATATGATTTTTCCGAGGCCTCCGGAAAGATACTCGCCCTGCGCTATGGTATCGTTCACCGTCAAGGCTTTCGTGCGATCCCATAAGGCTTCGGGGATCGGATATCCGAGCAGCTTTTCAAACGCCCCGTCGGAAACGAGGTCGGGCTCACAGGAGTAATATGCAGCAAAGATATCGTCATCATATGGATTAGGCTGAGGCTCGCCGGTCTTCACCACTTCAGCCCCGAGCCTGATATCCGAGCAGGAAGCTCCTATGAGAATGCTGTACTTGCCGGGCTCGACCACCCAGTCTCCGACAGCGGTGTTCCACACGGCAAAGGAGCGGTCATTCAGCCCGATCTCAACTGTCTTTTCCTCACCGGGCGCAAGCTCCACCCTGCTGAAGCCTTTCAGTTCCTTTGCAGGTCTGAACACACCGTGTGTCCTTGCGGAAACATAGAGCTGCGCGATCTCCGCTCCTGCCCTGTCTCCGGTGTTCTTCACGGTGAATCTTACATGGTCATCGCTCAGCTTCAGGCCGGAATACGTGAATGATGTATAGCTCAGACCGAACCCGAACGGATATTTCACCGGCATTTCCGCAGTCTCATAGTATCTGTATCCGACAAATATTCCCTCGCGGTATTCAGCGGTCCTTTCTCGGCCCGGATACCACTTTGACGCAGGTCCGTCTTCGTATCTGATCGGGAAAGTCTCGGAGAGCTTACCGCTGAAATTCAGCTTTCCCGTCAGCAGATCCGCCATGGCGAGCGGGGCAGCCTGTCCGGAAAGGAAGCCGTGGACCAGCGCTTTACAGAAGCAGTCCCATGACGTGTCCACCACTCCTCCGCAGCTGAGGATCACGATAATATTCTCATTCACTTCCGAAAGGATCTTGAGAAGGTTTATCTGATTGTCCGGGATCGCAATACTCTCTCTGTCAAGTCCTTCCGCTTCATCCCCTTCTTCAAGTCCCATGTAGTAAAGCACGATGTCCGACTTGCGTGCAAGGCTGACGGCCTCCTTCATGAGCTTTGAGCTGCGTTTTCCGTTCCTGTTGAAGCCTTTTGCTTTCCCTATGATCTTGAGTCCCGTTTTTTCCAGACATTCGACCGGGTCGACCGGATTCCACGCATTCACCAGAGAACTGCCGGCCCCCTGATAGCGCGGTTTGAATGCAAAATCGCCTATGACGGCAACAGTCTTATCCATGCCGAGCGGGAGGATCCCGTCTTCATTTTTCAGCAGCACGGCAGTTTCCCCTGCAGCTTTCGCAGCGAATAAATGGTGTTTGAACATGTCGAATCTTCTCGGTCCGATGGCTTTTCCCGTCGTGAACACCATCTCGAGGAGCCTTTTCACCTGTTCATCCAGAACAGCCTCATCCAGCTTCCCGGACCTGACCGCCTCCACGATCTGCCGGTCGGTTATCCCGTCACAGCCCGGCATCTCCAACGTGCAGCCCGCTTTGAGACCCTCGACTCTGTCGTTGTTGGCGCCCCAGTCGGTCACTACCATTCCGTCATAGTTCCAGTCGCCGTACAGAATGTCCCGCAGGAGATGCGGGTTCTCGCTGGAATAGGTCCCGTTCAGACGGTTATAGGAGCTCATGACGCATTTTGCCCCGCCTTCCTTAACGGTGGTCTCAAAAGCGGAAAGATAGATCTCCCTCAGTGTGCGTTCATCCACAACGGAGTCGACCGTCATCCGCAGATGCTCCTGTGAATTGGCGGCAAAGTGTTTGGGACAGGCGTAGATGCCGTTCGACTGTATGCCTCTGACCATAGCGGCGGCAAGTTTTCCCGCAAGGAAAGGGTCCTCGGAAAAGTATTCAAAGTTCCGGCCGCAGAGCGGATCTCTCTTTATATTGAGACCGGGCCCGAGCACCATACCCACGTCCTCATTGGCAGCCTCAAGTCCCAGCAGCCTTCCCAGCTCCTCAACCATTTCCTCATCCCAGGAGTTGGCAAGGGCGGAAGCCGTCGGAAAACAGGTCGCAGGAACGGAATTGCCGTCCGGTGTCTTTGCCTTGCTGACGACTTTTCTCAGTCCGTGCGGACCGTCGCTCATCGCGGCAGCGGGGATCCCGAGCCGTTCCACGGCTTTGGTTCGCCAGAAATCCGCGCCGGACATAAGAGAGGCCTTTTCCTCCAGGCTCATGTGCGAAAGAAGGAACTCAATGCTCACCTGTCTGCACCTCCGGAAGTCTTTCTGTTGAATCTGTCAGCCTTTTTCATAGCTTTCTTCTCATCCGCATTCCGGCATGATCCGATCCTCTCTTTTTCAGCCCTGCGCTTTTCTTTCGCAGGACTTGTTTTCTCTACAGCGTGAAGTTTTATCTTCATTGCCCGCACCACCTGTTAAAAATGGAATATCAGAGGACTGTCCCGTTCCAAAGCATGGAACAGGACAGTCTTTCAGAAGCAGGGAAATCTTGTCATCACAAACAGAACAGAGACCACACACAGGAGGATCGCCGGGAGGATGTTCATCCTGACGAGATCCCTCTGCGTGTATCCTGCGGCACCCATGATCATCGGGACAGCTGTGGTCGCCATCGGTGTGATCAGCGAGCACATGCTCCCGATATAGCACATTCTCATGAGCCCGCGAGGGTCACAGTTCATGCTTATGCTGCTCAAAAGGATTATCGGGATGAGGATCTTGCTGACGGCCCTGTTATAAAGCAGGGATGTCATGATATAGGCGGCCGCGAAGAACGCGGCGCCTATCAGGTAGCTGTTCCCCGTCCTGCCGAGGACGGCGGAGACAGCGTCCCCGATGATCTCTCCGGCACCCGTCGCGGCGAAAGCATTGCCGAGTACTGCCGCACCTACATAAATCATAATGATATCCAGCCCCATGCTGCTGATCGCCTCACGTTCGGTAAGCACACCGCTCAGCACCACGACGCAGGCACCGCAGGCAGGTATGACCCAGGACGGAAGCCCGAAAGAACTGAACATAAGGCAGATGATGACTGCCGCGAACACACCGTATCCGATGACTTCACGAACAGGTCCGAGGGGTGTCTTCTCCTTTTTGGCTGTACCCGTGAAACTTTTGAGCATGGGATCCGGGATATCCGGCGCAAACTTCGGGGCAAAGAATATGGCCCAGATGATAACAACTATCGTGCACGGGATCTTATCGATCATCTCATCGAAAATCGTGAACTCAACACCGGTGATGCCATACTCCGCAAGCATCCCGTTGCTCTCAATGTAATTGGCCGCATAGGGGCCGATCGGGGTAAAAGTCCATGAGGCAGCAACACCGACAATCGCAACAGAGAAAAGCATCTTGGAAGGATTCACCTTCATCTCCCTGCACATGGAAACGACGAGCGGGCAGACGAGAGCCACGATCGCAGTCGTAGACGGAAGGAACTGGCCGAGAATGAATGTGACAAGGACATATCCCGCGAGAACTTTCGTGAAGGAGCCCTTTGACACTCTGTACACAAGCCCCGAAAGCTTATCCACCATCTGTGTTCGCTGAAGTCCGGCGGCAATGATGAACATGGATATCATCGTGAGCACCGTTCCGCTGCCGATGGTGGAAAGAACGGAGGATGAACTGACACAGCCCGTGATCACCAGCAGAAGCATGCCGATCATGGACGTCAGCGCCATTGGGATCTTATTCATGCTGTAGCTGACTATCATGGCAATGAATATGACGATGGTTATCACTGTCTGCGTCATGGATGTCCCTCCTGTCCTTTTTTCGTTTATTGTATTTCATCGCGGCAGTAAAGTAAAGTCTGTGAACACCTTAATTTGATTTTATTGCGTGAGCAGTCAAAAACGCTTGCAATATGCCGGCAGGTGTGCTATATTATTCGAGCACGAAACAGAATATCCGGGTGTAGCGCAGTTGGTAGCGTGCTTGAATGGGGTTCAAGAGGCCGGGCGTTCAAATCGCCCCACTCGGACCAAAAGGACTGAAATCACGAATGATTTCAGTCCTTTTTTATATGTTTCATTCTGCTGTTTTACAGATAATCCCGTTTTACCAGCGTTTCATGTTCTTTTCAAATTTGCGGATGTAGGATTGTTTGAGTTCTTCCTCAGATATTCCATAACAAAGCAGAATATCAGTATAATACATAAGAACGTCCGCTAATTCTTCAACGAGCTGTTCTCGCAGTTCTCCTTCTTGGCTCGCGATTTCGCCGCCATGCTTTTTTATTATATCAATTACTTCGCCGATTTCTCCAATCATCCAAAGCAGCTGATCTTTGCCCCGTTCCGGAGAGATCGGCTTCCATTTGTCCTTGTATTTTTCCTGCAAAGCCTCCTGCATAACAAGCATTTCGCTAATTGTGAATTTATCCAATGTTTAAAGCCCCCCTATCATGCGTTATTCAAAGATGGAATGCTCCCGATTTCAAAACCGCAAAATCCGATCTTTTCCGGAATCATTCAACTGCACATGCTGTCCACGAAAACTTCCCAGCCTCATCGCATATTGGTTTCAGTCGGCGGTACAGCCTCAATGAAGGTGGGGTCGAAGTCATCGTTCGAGAGACACTCTTCCAGATATTGCCGTCCGACTTTCCCACATGATTCAGGATGATTTCGGTCTTGCCGGAACTGTGATCCTCTATCCGGATGATCACTTTTTTTATTGTTCAATCCGGTCGGATAGTTTATAATCCATTATAATTCTTTCTATCAAACTTACAAGCGCAACTGTACCGGAGGAGTATTTATGGATTTCTGCGTATATGAGCAATATTATGCCGCAAGCCATCCCGGGAACGGGACTGCCCGTCACGGAGCACGTACCGCTCTGATCGCCGCAACCGGCGAGGACATGATACGCTATGAGGCCGCACTCAGCTTTTTCCCGCACGAGACTGATGATGATTTCCGGATCAGTTATGACATCTGTGCCTCCCGTATCTTATACGAGGGAAAGGGGCGCCGTTCCAGAAAACGCGAGGCTGTCCTGCTGGATGGGATCCGATCTGTGTTCGATGAGATCGCGGCAGAGCTCGAAGGCGAGGTTTTCTGGGACGAACCCCTTATCGATGCACGTTACGGATAACCCCCATAGATAATCCGTAAGAACAGGAGGAAAAATGAAAACCGTATTTAAAATTCTCTGCATTTTTCTCGCAATGATATTGATCGTCGCTGCGGTATTCTGGTTCTGTTGCCGCGTGATCGAGCGCCGTTCCTTCATGGCGGGCTTCGTCGATGTTTTCCTCAAGATACAGCACAGGAGCGACAAATTCACATATGTTGAAGCAGCCGACGCCTATATCGAAGAGAAGGCCGTGAGCAACAGGGAGCCCGTTGTCATAAACAAGGCTAAATTCGGCATAAGCATACGGGAGGAAAGTGCGGGAGCCCTGCAGGCCTTTATCTATAACGATCAGGACCATCCTGCCCAGACAGTGTTCTACTTCCATGGCGGAGCATACATCAATCAGCCGAACTCCCAGCAGACTACCATGGCCGCAAGGACTGCGAACGAGACCGGATGCAAGGTCGTTCTGATGGTATATCCGAAAGAGCCCGTCTATAACTGCGAGACCGCTTACGAGCAGTGCCTTGCTTATTATCTTGAACATATCGAAAAGAACGACTGCGGTAAGATCATCTTCATGGGTGATTCAGCCGGCGGCGGGCTTGCTCTCGGACTTGCGGAAGTTCTCCATGCGGGCAATTATCCGGAGCCGGAGGAACTTATCCTCATTTCTCCCTGGGTGGATGTCACAATGACCAACACGGATATGCCTGAGTATCTGAAAAAAGATCCCATGCTCGGCATTGACGGATGCCGCCGCATGGGAGAAGTATGGGCGGACGGACTGTCCGTGACGGACTCGCGGGTGAGCCCGCTGTATGGGGACGTAGCCGGACTGTGTCATGTCACGATGACCGTCGGGACATGGGAAGTTCTCTACCCGGACATCCTGCTGCTGTATGAAAAGTTCCAAAACGATGGCGTTGACTGTGAGCTGATAACCGGCGAGCGCATGATCCACTGCTGGCCGATCTGCCCGATTCCGGAGGCCAAAGCCGCGCAGAGCGTCATCTGGGAAGCCATTTTGAAATAAGAACAGATAATCCGGACGTAAAAAGGACAGGGGTTCCTCCCTGTCCTTTTCTTATTCTGAATGTTTTTATGCCGCATCATCCAGTTTGGTGCCAGCCGCAGCCTCAAGGAATGCTTCCGTGCGTACTTTCACGTTCTCCTGCAGATTACGGAAAAAGAACTGATAGTCATATACATGGTAGGATCCCTCGGGAAGTCCCGGAACCACGGGCGGATAGTCTGCCGGGTCAATATCCGTCACCTTCAGCACGCCCCGCACGGGATCGATATAGCAGCCGCAAAGTCCTTCCTGCTCAAGGGTGATCTCTCCGCTGTAATTGGTAAAACAGGATCCGCGGTTCTCGTTTTTTTCTGCGGCAACGCTGTCCGTTCTCCAGTTGAGGGGATTGATGGAAAGCGCCTTCTGTCCCGCGGGATTGATAAAGGTCTCCTCAAGCTCCGGAGCCTCGCAGACGAAGCTGATCACAACACCGATATCCTCCGCAGAGGATGCGGGTTTTATCTGAGGATAGCTTTGCGTCATCTCCTCCGTCACCGGCCATCCGATGGCATACACGGCCACAAGCCTTTCATCCAGCAGACTGCCGAAGTATTCCTCAAGAAGCCGGAGGCACATATCTGCTCCCTGCGAAAAACCGGCGAGTATAATGGGCCTGCCGTTGTTCTCGTTTTCCAGATACCAGAGGAAAGCCGCCGAGACATCGCTGTAGGCGAACTCAAGGTATTTTTCTCTCTCAGCATCATCAAGTGAGTATACCTTTATGGACGCCTGGCGGTAATACGGAGCAAACATCCTTGCGTCTGCATCGTATATTCCGCGCTCCATGTTCAGAGCTCCGAGGAAAGATGCCTTCGTCTTCTCATCGTTAAGAGACATGTTGTATTCACTCTTCATATCTACCGTGGGACAGATGAGGAACACATCCGCAGACTTTTCCGCATCCGTCTCCAGATATGCCCAGTTTGCCGGATCCGCATAATCGACCGCATCGCTCCCGGTCTCCGAAGCGGAAGGCATCTGCATGCCTTCAGGCGGACGGGAGAATGGCGAAAGCGTCTCCACAACATCGTCCGGCAGCCCGAGGATCCCGGCGATCTGGAATGCCGCGATCCTGTACCCGGTCTTATACATTTCCGTGGGTGCATCAATATCGTAGCAGTAGTTCCCTATTATCTCAATGTTATATCCGTACTGCTTGCTGTAGACCGCAGCTGCCGCGTTATAATCCGCCTGTCCCCAGCACTGGTGATAACGCGACGTGACGATGGTCATGCTGTGGGCACCTTTGCGCTGCATGATTTTGAGAGTGTTGACCGCATTTTCCTGCGTTGTCATCGCATCTTCATCTATGAAAATACGAGATGCGTCGATGCCGCACTGCTCCGTAAGATATCTTTTCATGAGTCCGGCTTCGGTGTTCCCTTCCGGGTTGTTCTCTCCGGTCGCTCCGCCGGAACAAACTATGATGGTCTTCGGCAGCGCTCTTGCCGCAGCCGCAGCCGCTTCACATCGGCCTATCAGTTCCGGCTGCATCTGTCCGTCCTGCAGCTGATAGCCGAGGACAACGATGGCATGTCTTCTGCTGTTCGGGATGCCTGCATCTGCCAGTTCCGACGCGACCTCATCTCCCGTATGGAGATAGAGCTCATAGTCGGGATCCAGGAACACTTTCCGCCAGTGATCCGAAATCGATTTCGCGATTTTGTAGTCTGCGCGGCTTCCCGCCCGTATCACGTCGAGATCCGCATTTATCTTATCCGAATCAGCGTTATCCGGATCTTCACAAGCTTTCACGAGGTCTGCAAGCAGCGTGCCGAACTCAGAGGCATTTGACGCAGCAACATGAAACCTGCCTATTCCCGTCATTCCGAGAAGCAGTCCTGCGGTCAGCAGCACTGCAGCGCACAGCAAAATGGTGGTTCTTATGCGTTTCTTCATAATTGTTCTCCGGCCTGTCATTCGCCGATGAACACCGGTGATCAGCTGACATCATCCAGAAACCGCCTTAACTGCTTTGGCAGTTCCTCTCCGCTTTCCAATCCGGTGTCACCCGGTACGATGAGTTTGTTCGATCCGTGGTAGTCGCTTCCGGCCGTAACATAGAGATCGAAGGTCTCCGCAAAGCCGATAAGTTCGTTACGGATCTTCGCGGTAAAGCCTGAATAAAACGCTTCAAGGCCTTTCAGTCCGAACTCCATAAGATGCCGGATCCGCTGCTCCATCTCCGCTCCGAGAATAAGCTGGTCTCCGCTTCCGTAGGTCGGATGCGCGAGAACAGGGATCCCTCCTCCCGCAAGGATGCCGCTGATAGCCTCCTCCGGGCTTATGACCATGCTTTTGAACTTCTTCTGATCGATGAAATCACGGATCGCTTCCTCTCGGGTCTTCGCGAATCCGTATTTGATCATGAGATTCCCTATATGCGGCTTTCCGGGATTGTCCATGGCAAGGAGTTTCTTCACATCCTCTTCAGAAAACGCAAACCCGAAGCGCTCCTTCAGGAAATCCAGCCTGGCCGTCACCTTCTGCATTCTGTAGCCATGACCTTTCTCCACCAGACTGTTCACGGAGGAAGCCTCCGTATCATAGCCGTAACCGAGAATATGGTACTTTCCCCTGTCATCCCGGCAGGAAAATTCGACACCCGTGATGAAACGCGGACCGTTTTTCTTCAACAGCGCCGGAATGCGTCTGCAGCCCTTGACTGCGTCATGGTCGGTTATGGAAAAAACATCTATTTCCGAGCTCTCTATGATGGAGAGGAGTTTCTCCGGCGTGTCCGTGCCGTCGGAGACCGTCGTATGCATATGCAAGTCGATTTTCGGGATGTCTGTCATCGTTTTCTCTCAAATAAACGTATTTGCCTGATCGTTTTTGTCCTGTCGGTCCCTGCCGGGCAGGCTCAGTCCGTTCCGTTCTCCTGCCGGCTGCAGCGCAGATACGCGTCGCGGCACTCGATCGAGCCGACCTGATAGCCCTCCAGATACTTTTCCGCGGCGGCGCTGAGATCCTTCTCGACGCCCTCGCCGTTTTCATAGGCGCGTCCCAGCGCCATTTTGGCTCTCTGCAGACAATAGCTCTGGCCGAAAGCCGGCGCCTTCTCCCCTTCGCGGAAATACTTCACCGATTCCTCCAGGTCCACCGGGCAGCCCCAGCCGTGATAGAGCATATCGCCCACCTTGTTGTAGCAGTTGAAGTCGCCCATCTTGGCGCCGTTTTCGTAGCATACCCGCGCTTTGGCGAAGTCCTGCTTCACGGCAAGCCCGTCGCGGTAGAACTTGCCCCATCGCCGCCAGGCATAGAGATAGCGCTGTTCCAGGGCGAGGTTGGCGTACATCTTGGCCAGCTCATAATCCTGCTCCACGCCGTCCCCGTAATAGTAGTTGGAGGACATGACGAACTGCGCCCTTGCGTTCCCCGCTTTCGCGCATTCCTCGTACAGAGCGGCGCTCTTCTGATAATCTTTCGGGCAGCCGTAACGCCCGTACCAGAAGAGGTTCGCCATATACAGCTTCGCGGGGATCGACCCTTCATCCGCCAGCTGCCGGATCTTCTCGATAATCGGCCCGGAGACGGCCTCGTCCGGATCGTCCCAGGTCTCTTTGATCTGCTTCGCCATTTCCATCTGGAGAATATAGAATTCGCCGTCCCGGTTTCCGAAGTATTCCGCCACGCGGAAATAGTGCCGCGCCTTCTCCAGATCCACCGAGCAGGGCCCGCCGTAAAGATAGGCCTCCCCGAGGATCACCGCGTTCTCCGGCGTATAGCATTCGTCGTAGGCCAGCTGCTTTTCCTTGTCCAGCAGCTCCTTCATCTTCCGGTTGACCATCTCGGAGAACTGGTTCCCGAAGCCCACCAGCGCCTGCCCGTGAGGCTGCTCCTCCTCGTGTTCGAAGAGCATCATCAGGCTGCGCTCGAACTGGGAATCCGAACTGCGCAGATGCCAGAACAGGCTGTGGTAGCGCTGGAGAATCATGTCCAGATCGTCCGGGATGTCCACGTTCTCGATCCAGATGGGAATGATCTTCTTGCGCAGCTTCTTGGCGTATTCCACCTCGTCCAGCACCCACTCGGAGGTGACCGAGGCGTTCGACAGCAGGATGATGAAGCAGTCCGCCTCCCGGATGACACCCGCTATTTTTCTGCGGTAAACTTCACCGGGTACCAGCCCTTTGTCATACCACACGTCGAAATTTCCCTGTTTTGCGAATGCGTCGTCTATCCGCGCGCAGGCGTCGGCGTCCTGATGGGAGTAGCTTATGAATATCTTGATCGGGTCAGCCATTTTCTCTGTCCCCTTTCTCAGCAGATACGGAAAGTTCCATGTTCTTTTTATTTTAGATGGAACACGGTGTATTCGTCAAGACTTCCGTAAAAAAAGACAGAGGCCGGTCCTCTGTCTTCCTCCATGGCAAATATCTTCATCTGAGCACAATATGCCGGGATTGCAAGCAGGCTCTCCCCATTCCAAGCAAAATTGATACAAACACACTTTGAACCCAAAATGAACCCAGGCAACGGCTGCCTGGGTTCATCGTGTGATAGTATAGGAAATCAAGAATTTCCGGGCTTATAGAGTGCTCCTTCACAAAGAAGAAGCGCTCAAGTGCAGTGGCATGGACCACAATGGCGTATGTTAAATCATTTGGCCGCTTCAAGCAGTTCCGATGCCATCTGGATCAGCATCTCATCTGAGCACTCAGTCGCGTTGTCAAAATAGAAGGTGTAATTAACGTCGTTGAGGACAACATCAGCCGAAACAATGTCTCTTTCTTCTATCAGGTCTGCGCCAAAGGAGATATAGTAGTGTCCGCCCGCTTCGGCAGCAATGTCCTCTGGAGTCTTTTCATAATCTTCGGGGACAAATTTGTAATGATCGCGGTAAATCCTCACTTCTGTTTCCCCGATAAAACATCCGGAACTGGCTGCACGCGTTACCTGTGAATCTGAATTATCACTTACAGGAGAGAGGGACAGCATCATTTCAGCTCCGTTTGGAGTTCTATAGGTCGCGTTAACACCATAGTATTCTTTCAGAACATTATAGTCCTCATCATAGTCCGCCAAACCATCAACGCGCAGTTTTGAGAAAGCAAATCCATTTGTAAATCTGTCAACAAGGCAAATATCATAACCAACGATTTTCTCAACCTTCGGCAAATCACTTAAACTGGTGTATTCTCCTGTGTTCTCCATGTTATGAGTGGCAGTCCACTTGGGAACTCCCCAGATAGCATAGGCGGTAATCCCAAATGCGAGCATCAGAACCGCTGCAAGTGCAAGGGTGACGATCCGTTTCTTGTTCATATAAACGATCCTTTCCGGTGAGCTCTGTACTGTCTCGGGAGAAAAGGACGCTGTGTCGGTAATATGTCGATCATCCAAACTGTTCAGTGCAAGTGAAAGTGTTTCCCGTTTCATACAAGCACACCCTCCTTTAGTAGTGTTTTTTTGAGTTTTCCTTTTACACGGTGAAGGCGAACAGCGGCAGAGTTATAACTCATTCCGGCCAGCTTTGCGATTTCCGGAAGGGAATCGGAATACCAGTAGCGGCGCATGAAGACGAACTTATCCTCATAGGAAAGCGTGTCCAGAAATCGATTAATGGCTTCAGCAAGTTCCTTCGCTGCCACGGTATCTTCTACAGTGTTTCGGTCAGGCACACATTCCTCCAAGTCCTCCAGCGCGAGATCATACTGGCTATCACGCTTCTTCGCAGAATTGGCATGATATCTTTTTGTTGCAAGATTGCGCGCGATCTTGCAGACATAAGTTCGCAGCGGATCAGGTCGATTGGGAGGAATGCTGTTCCATACGCCGAGCCAGGTGTCGTTGACACATTCTTTTGCGTCCTCTTCGTCGTTGAGGATATTGAGCGCAACTCTGTTGACTGCAGATCCATGTTTTTTTGCCAACTCAGAGATCGCCTGCTCTGAACGTTCAAAGAACAGGTTGATAATCTCTTCGTCTGTCATGTGTGTTTCACCTCTTTCCGTGTTCACCTATATACTACGGATTTGGAAAAGATTTTTACATCAAAATAATAATATATCAAAAAGGCAGGAAGAATCTTCAAAGGATTCTCCCTGCCCAAAAGAATAGTTGTATTATTTAGCTTCCCAGAGAACCAGGTCGCCAAGGACGATCCGCTGAACATCATCGATGTTGATAGCGCTGCCCCAGCCACAGAAAAGGTTTACAGTACCGTTCTCATAGGGGGTGGTCAACGCACCGCCGGTCGAGAAGGTCGAGCCGTCCGAGAAGATCAACTGCGTGTCGATACACACCTTATCTTCCAGTTTGCTCCAAGGCTGATAAGCATCCCAATCTGCATCCGGGGTATGGAAGGATTCCGCACCCTCGTAACTTACTTTCCAGACGGCACTGAAGGGTGTCAGTTCCAGGCCAACGATCTCGATATCCTTACCCAACTCTTCATCGTGGTAAACGGCGTGTCCGAAGTCGAAGTACCTGCTCTGTTCCTCTGTCAAGGAAAAAGGAACAGGGCCGAAAGTCTTTGGCTCGTTTTCTCCCACAATCATCTGAAGCTGAAGGGGGACGTTTTCCGTGCCAAGTTCAGCCATTGCCTCTTCAATAAAGTTTACATCAATATAGCACTGCAGGGTTATGGTCTGTGATTCTTCATCGTAGGCATTTTCCAGCACGGCATCACGGATTGCCTCCTCACCCGAAACAGAAAGCCCAACCGGGAGCTGAGGTCCGGCAAAACCTCCTATCTCAGTGCCAGAAACATTCCAGACAAATCTAACGTCTGCAGGAAAACGTGCTGCCTCTTCTTTTGTCACAGGAGAGATATTTACATAGACACGTTGCTCCTGCCCGTCGTTTACAGAAGATAACAGAACAAGTCCACTCGCTTGTTCCTCCGGGACAGTATACTCCATATAGCTGCTAACATTGCTTTCTTCAATCTTCAGATCGGCTTTCAGTTCCTGCTGACGTTTAGCGTGAATGCTCCATATTGCATAGGCTGTGATGCCAAGGGCAAGCATCAGGGCTGCAGCGAGTGCAAAAGTAATGATCCTCTTCTTCATGTGGACGATCCTTTCCGGGTTTTCCTGTATGGACTCCGGGCAAAAGACCTCCGCTTCACGGATATAATCATCATCCAGGCTGTTCAGCATCAAGGTGATCGTTTCCCGCTTCATACAAGCAACCCCTCCTTCTCAAGATAGAGTCTGAGTTTTTCTCTGATACGAAAAAGGCGGACAGTCACACTGTTTGCAGTAGAATCTGCCATTTTGGCAATGTCCTTCACCGGATCGGAATACCAGTAACGTCGCACGAAGATAAACCTGTCAGAATAATTCAAGGTGGCCATAAAGCCGTTGATTGCCTCTCTGAGTTCTTTCGCTTCATATGCCTCTTCCACGCTGCCATTATCAGAGAGACATTCTTCCAGTTCATCAAGTGCGAGGTCGTACTGACTGTTTCGCTTCTCCGCTGTATTGGAATGATATTTCATTGTTGCAAGGTTGCGCGCGATTTTGCAGACAAATGTCCGCAGCGGCGATGGTTTG
>JAZMZR010000007.1:0-86775 GCA_045586065.1 Candidatus Limivicinus sp. | reverse complement strand
AGAGGTTTCGGCAGGGTTAAGCGAGTTAGACGGCGGCGCAGGCTACGTTATGAAGTCGGGGGAGGGGGTTGCGCTCGGCGTATACTTTTCCTTGTCGCAAGCGGAACGGGTGAGAGAGGAAGCGAGTATGCGGTACGAGCCTCTCGTCGTACTAAGTTTCTCTACGGAAAAGTTTCGCTTTCATAGCCGCCACCAAAAAGAGAATGCGGATAAAATTATAGCAGCGTTTTCCACGTTGCACGAGTATTTACGCCTCGTCTTTGACGAGTGTGCGAGGTTGGAAACGGGCGGTACGCAAGAGAGCAGCAAACGCATCGTAAGCGGCGTAGCTCGTCAACTTGCCTATCTTGGGAAGGAAAACGAAGGGGTAGACGGTGGGTTCGCCAAGGCGTGTAAGAATGCGTCCGAGGAACTTTTTAATGCGGCGGAAGGGATTGTGTACGCAAGCAAGCTGCGTGCTTTTCTATGTAAGTATGCCGAAGAGTATCTATCTCTTGCCGAGCGGTATCGGGTATAAACTAATTTTTTTTGACAAAATACAAAAAATGTTATAAAAACGCCTTAAAAACGCTTGCTTTTTTCTTTATGATTGAGTATAATGAATAAGCTGTTGTTCGCAAGGCGTGCTACTGTAGTCTCAGTAGGTAGAGCGACGCACTCGTAATGCGTAGGTCGCCGGTTCGAGTCCGGCCTCCAGCTCCAGATCAGACAGCAGATTCTTAAAGATCTGCTGTCTTGTTTTTTATTCATGTCAGCTGTTGTAAATCTCATAAAAAACACTGCAATTTTATTGATAAAAGCTCAAAAAAATAGTATAATAAATAGTCTAATTTTCAATTAAATCGCTAATCTCATTTCGGAGAACACAATGCAGAGAAAAATAGTCATAAAAGGCGCAAGAGAGAACAATTTAAAAAACATTGATCTTGAGATCCCGAGGGACAGTGTGGTTGTTATAACGGGGCTTTCCGGGAGCGGCAAATCCAGCCTTGCTTTTGATACCATCTATGCAGAGGGAAGAAGACGTTATGTCGAGAGTCTGAGTGCATATGCCAGAATGTTCATAGGGCAGATGAAAAAGCCGGATGTTGACTACATTGAGGGGCTTTCTCCTGCCGTTTCGATTGATCAGAAGACGACATCTGCAAACCCACGCTCAACGGTTGGAACAGTAACGGAGATTTATGATTACCTCCGTCTGCTGTGGGCAAGGATAGGTGTGCCCCACTGTCCGAAGTGCGGGAAAGAGATCCAGCGGCAGACGATCGATCAGATCGTGGACAAAATCATGGATCTCCCTGTTAAATCAAAAATCCAGATACTGGCTCCCGTTATAAGAGCGAAAAAAGGGGAGCACAGGCAGGTCATCGAAGATGCGAGAAGATCCGGGTATGTCAGACTGCGGATAGACGGTACGCTATACGATATCAATGAAGAGATCTCGCTTAATAAGAACACGAGACACGACATCAGCATCGTTGTCGACAGACTCGTGATCCGGGAAGGAATCAATCGAAGACTGACTGACTCGGTCGAAACGGCGCTGAATCTCGCGGAAGGAATCGTTTATGTTGATCTGCCTGAAAGCGGGGGGATTATGGTCTTTTCGCAGAATTTTGCATGCGAAGACTGCGGCATATCCCTTGAGGAGATCACACCGGCTATGTTTTCGTTCAACAACCCGGCCGGCGCATGCCCAAAATGCTCAGGTCTCGGTGTTCAGCTTCTGATCAATCCGGATCTGATCATGCCGAACAGAGAACTCAGTATCAGCGAAGGCGGAATCGTTGCATCCGGATGGGGAAACATAAAGAGCAATTCCATTTCTAAAATGTATTTTGATGCACTGGCAAAAAGATTCCATTTCAAACTCAGTGATCCGATTAAGGATCTTTCAGATGATGCTCTCAGTGCCATACTTTACGGCACAGGAGGAGAAAAACTCAAGCTCAAGTATGAGACAGCAGACGGATTTGGTGTTATCAACAGAGAATTCGAGGGTATAATCAACAATCTCAGCAGAAGATACACGGAAACACAGAGTCAGAGTATCCGCTCTGAGATCGAGGAGTGCATGTCAGAAAGCGCCTGCCCGGATTGCGGAGGAAAAAGACTGAAGGATACGGCGCTGGCCGTTACCGTGTTCGGAAAGAGCATTTTTGAATTCTCGGATATGCCTGTTACGGAAGCGTATGATTTCATTTGCGGCGCGGAAATCAGTGAAAAAGAGCACCTTATAGCGGACAGAATAATTAGAGAGATCAAGGATCGGCTTCTATTCCTGAGGAACGTCGGACTGGGTTATCTCACTCTTTCCAGGGCCGCGTCGACACTTTCAGGGGGAGAGAGCCAGAGGATCAGGCTTGCCACGCAGATCGGTTCGGGACTGACAGGTGTTTTATATATTTTGGATGAGCCAAGTATCGGGCTCCATCAGGTCGATAACCGCAAGCTGCTTAAAACCCTGAATAATCTGAAGGATCAGGGGAACTCTCTGATCATCGTAGAGCATGATGAAGAGACCATGCTGAATGCAGATTATATAATCGATATGGGGCCCGGAGCTGGCAGTGATGGCGGATACGTGGTCTGCGCCGGAACGGCTGAGCAGATCATGGCTTGTAATGAGTCTGTAACGGGTAAGTATTTAAGGGGAGATCTTTCCATCCCGGTCCCTTCACACCGGAGAATCGGGAATGGACATTCCATCGTTATTCACGGAGCTGCCGAGAATAATCTGAAAAGTATTGACGTTGCATTTCCTCTTGGAAAACTCGTATGTGTTACGGGCGTTTCCGGAAGCGGAAAATCTTCCCTTGTAAACGAAATACTGTACAAGATACTTGCCAGCCGGAAGAACCATGCGAAAATCAGACCCGGACAATTCGATTCCGTAGATGGCCTTGAGTATGTTGATAAAGTGATTGTTCTGGATCAGAGTCCGATCGGGAGGACTCCGAGATCCAATCCCGCTACATATACGGGACTATTCACCGACATCCGGGAACTGTTTGCCTCTACAAATGATGCAAAAATGAGAGGATTCAGCTCCGGAAGGTTTTCTTTCAATGTTGCCGGGGGCAGGTGTGAGGCGTGCAAGGGAGACGGTCTTGTCAAGATTGAAATGAATTTTCTGCCGGATGTCTTTGTCCCCTGCGAGATTTGTCACGGAAAGCGTTACAACAGAGAAACACTCGAAGTGCACTACAAGAACAAGAACATATCCGATATTCTGGATATGACAGTAATAGAAGCGCTTTCGTTCTTTGCCAATCACAAGAAGATCCTGCAGAAGGTGCAGACATTATATGATGTCGGACTCGGTTATATTAAACTCGGTCAGTCGAGCACCACCCTATCGGGAGGCGAGGCACAGAGAGTAAAGCTTGCAACGGAACTGTCCAGACCGGATACCGGATCTACGGTTTATATTCTTGATGAACCTACCACCGGGCTTCACAGCGATGATGTGAACCGGCTGGTGAGCATTCTCGACAGGCTTGTGAACAATAACAATACCGTGATTGTCATTGAGCACAATCTTGATGTGATTAAGGTGGCGGACCATATAATTGACTTGGGCCCTGAAGGCGGAGACCGCGGCGGCAGTCTTGTTTTTACCGGGACACCGGAGGAATGCGCTGCGTGTGAAGATAGTTATACGGGACAGTTTTTAAAGAAGGTACTGAAAAAATGACCGGAATGGATCCAGAAAAAGAACTTGCTGAAGTAAACGGAGAAATAGAAGCAGTAGTTTTCAGAAATGATGAAAACGGATATTCCGTATTGAAGGTCCGGCTTGATGATTCAACACAGACTACGCTTGTGGGTTGTATCCCGTATGTTTTCCCGGGAGAACTTATTACGGCATTCGGTGAGTGGGAGAACAATCCCATCCACGGGTCCCAGTTCAAGGTCTCCTTTTATCAGCAGGAAATGCCGTACAATGAAAATGCCGTTTTCAGGTTCCTTTCCAGCGGGATATTCAAAGGAATAGGGCAGGCTACAGCCACCTTGATCGTAAACCGCTTTGGATCCAGAGCGCTTTCGGTTATTGCGGACGATTATGAAAGTCTTGCTGAGATCAGAGGCATTAATCCGGCCAAGGCGAAAAAGCTCCACGAGGAGTTTCTCAGACACTCCGGCATTCAGGAACTCATGGCCTATATCTGCACGTATAATCTCAGACCTGTGCTGGCCATGCGCATTTTTCACTACTACGGTGACAGATCACTGGAAACGCTGCGAGATAATCCTTATATAATAGCATCCGCGCATATCGGCGGTAGGTTTGCAGAAGCTGACCGTTTCGCGCTGGAAAGCGGTATGGACGGCTATTCTCCGGAACGTATAAAAGCAGCGGTCATTTTTGAACTCACTCACAATCTGAACAACGGGCACTGTTTCATTCCCATTGAGAAGCTGACTTCAGCGACAGCGGAAATGATCGGTGTCGATGCAGATGAAGTCAGGACCTGTATAGAGGATCTTATTGAAGACGGTGAAATAATCGCTGAAGAGATTGCGAGCTGCAGGGCGTGTTATCTGCCGAAAGTATACATGGCCGAATGCAATGTTGCCTCTGATCTTGCTCGAAGAGTGTGTTCCGGAGTATCTCGAATACCTTCCCCCGGAAAGATCATCAAAGAGATCGAACAGACGGAGGGAATTCACTATTCCGCCGAACAGATCTCAACGCTTCATGCTGTCACGGACAACAATGTTGTAGTTATCACGGGAGGACCGGGGACTGGAAAAACAACAACGATTAAAGCGGTCCTGAAACTCTTTGACAGCATAGGTCTGCACACGCTTTTGTGCGCGCCTACGGGAAAAGCGGCTAAAAGAATGACGGAGGTAACAGGCTTCGACGCATATACCGTCCACCGACTTCTCGGCGCTAAAATCGCTGAGGATGATGAATCGGTCATATTCGATAAAAACGAAGATGATCGTCTCATATGTGACGCGCTCATCCTTGACGAATGCTCTATGGTGGATATCCTGCTTATGGATGCACTCATCCGGGCGCTTCCGGATGATGCAAAACTGATCCTTGTCGGAGATGCTGATCAGCTTCCGTCTGTCGGTCCGGGCAATGTGTTCGCATCCATCATTGCAAGCGATGTCGTTCCTGTTGTTGTTCTCAACACGATCTTCAGACAGGGGGACGGCAGCAGAATTATTGAAAACGCTCATCTGATCAACAAAGGAGAGTACCCCGATCTTGGAGCGAATGCAGGAGATTTCTTCCGGCTGAAGAGATCGCAGGCAGACGCAGCGGTGACGACCATCTGCGATTTGTTTTCAGATCGGCTTCCGTCCAGAATGGGGATAAACACTGGAGATATACAGGTGCTTTCTCTCACAAGAAAAGGTGAGCTCGGTACGGTCAATCTGAATAAGAAGCTGCAGGAAAGACTGAATCCCGGCGGGCCGGGAAAAAAAGAGATCATTTTCGGAGACAGCATATTCAGAGAATCCGACAGAATCATGCAGATCAGAAATGATTATGATGTGATTTGGTCGGACAGGGAAGGAAAGAACTACGGGAACGGAATCTATAACGGGGATACCGGCACGATTGTGGAAATCAATGTCGAACAGGAATACCTTCTTGTCGATTTTGACGGTAAATATGTAAAATACGGCTATGAATCCCTTATCGAGATTGAACATGCATGGGCCATGACAGTCCATAAGTCGCAGGGAAGCGAATTCGGTGCAGTTATTCTTGCCCTGAGCGCGAATTCATCTCTTCTTCTGACGCGCGATTTGCTCTATACAGCTGTCTCCAGGGCCAGAAAGCTTCTGATACTTGTAGGAGATGACGCAGTCGCTTACAGGATGATAGATAATTTTAAACAGACGAAGAGATATAATGCTCTGAAGACAAGACTGAAAAAGGCAGCTGAATGAAAAGAATCTTAGATGTTTTCCTCGATCTGTTATACCCGCCCCGATGCTGTTTCTGCAGAAAGGTCATCGAAAGGGAAGCGCAGGGGATCTGCGGTTACTGCCGGGAAAAACTCTCTCTTCCGGAAAAAGGGAAGAGACGGAGGATGCTTGACGGAGGCTTTGTTTGTACCTACCCGCTATTATATGATGAAATGGTCCGGGAGTCGTTCCTGAGGTTCAAGTTTTACGGCGCGATCTCCTATGCGGAACCATATTCCGTAATCCTATCTGATTGCTTCAAAGATGATCCTCTTCTCTTCGATATTGTGACATGGGTCCCGCTCAGCAGACGAAAAAAGAAAAAGAGAGGTTATGATCAGGCGGAACTGCTTGCAAAAGGCATATCCGCTTTATTAGGACTTGACTGCAGAAAGATTTTGTATAAGAATAAAGAAACAAAGACGCAGTCACTTTTAAAAAACGGTGATGAAAGAAGAAGGAACGTTAAAGGTGCTTATTCGCTGAGTGACGAGAATACCGTTAAGGGGAAAAAGATCCTCATCATTGACGATATCGTCACTACCGGTTCAACATTATCAGAATGTTGCCGCGTATTGAAAAAAGCGGGAGCTGAATTGGTCACCGCTGCCGCTTTTGCAAGCGCCGAATGATATTGATCGAGGTCGTTTATGCTTATATTTGAAAGAGATATCGCTATAGATATGGGAACATCCACAACCATGCTTTTTGAGCAGGGAAAGGGAGTTGTGTCAAGAGAGCCCACTGTTGTCGCAGTGGATAAGTTTTCCGGCAAGATCCTGAAAATAGGTCAGGACGCGCAGAAACTTCTCGGAAGAACTCCCGCCAATATTGTGGCTATTCATCCTGTAAGCACCGGCGTGATATCGGACTATGAGATCGCAGCTCATATGCTTAAGGAACTGGTTAGCAGGGTCACATCGTTCAGCCTGTTCAAGCCATGTGTACTTGCCTGTGTTCCGAGCTGTATTTCCGGAGTCGAGGAGCGTGCTGTGATTGATTCGGCCATAGAGGCCGGTGCGAGAAAGGTTTATCTCATTGAAACGACGGTTGCGGTAGCGCTCGGAGCCGGCGTTGATATTTCCAAGCCTGACGGACACATGATCATAGATATAGGCGGAGGGAACACGGAGATCGCCGTGATTTCCGCTGGCGGTGTAGTTGAGTGCGAGTCGATTGATGTTGCCGGCTCGAGTTTTGATGATGCCATTGTCAAGTATATCCGCCGCAAATATAATATGCTTATCGGCATGGGGACAGCTGAAGAGATCAAACGCAGCATCGGGTGTGTCATACAGAGGCCGGAATCGGGTACGGAGGAAGTAAAAGGCAGAAACCTTGCCAACGGGCTTCCGAAGACCATTGAGATCAGTTCAAATGAATTGATTGAAGCATTCGTGGAGCCTATGAACCGGATCCTTGAAACGATCCACATAGTTCTTGAACGTACGCCTCCGCAGCTTGTCGGAGATCTTGACAAAAACGGGATACTTATGTCGGGCGGCGGAAGCCTCATTTACGGTATGGACAGACTGATTGAACGCAGCACCGGAATAAGAACGGTCGTTGCAGATGATGCGGTTTCCTGCGCGGTATACGGTGCAGGAAAGATGCTGATGCATCTGGATGACATGCAAGACGGTATGATGAACTTTTATCGGAAGAGACAGCTGAAAGGATGATTTGCCGGATATGAACATTAAAGATCTTTTTTCTAGGAAAATGAGCGATCCGCATTGCTCCGCTGTGATCGTTGCCGCGGGGGCCGGAGAGAGAATGGGAACGGACAAGGTCTTCCTGGAAATGGGAGGTGTTCCGGTTCTGGTCAGAGCGGTCAGGCCGTTTCAGGATTCGGAATGTGTGGATGAGATCATTATAGTGACAAGAACCGAAAAACTGTCAGATGTTTCGGATCTTTGCAAAGATAACGGGCTGACCAAGGTAAGCAAGGTCGTTTCAGGAGGAGCAACGAGGACTGAGTCCGCACTTGCGGGAGTATCGGAGCTGGGACCCAAGTGCAGGCTCGTTGCGATACATGATGCCGCAAGACCGTTTGTCACCTGTGAGCTCATCAGAAACCTTGTATCCTGCGCTGATCAATTCATGGCCGCTGTTCCCGCGGTCAAATGCACGGACACGATAAGGATCGTTGATGATGATGGTGTGATAACCGGAGATACAGACAGGAACTATGCTGTTCAGATCCAAACTCCCCAGGTCTTCGATGCGGATATCATAAAAGGGGCGCTATCCTATGCCGTCACACATGACCTTGCTCTCACGGATGACAGTTCCGCTGCTAAAATAATGGGTGTCAAGGTCCACACCGTACCCGGTGATCCGGATAACATCAAGCTCACGGTTCCCGATGATCTTATCAAAGGCACGGCTATTCTGAAAAGCCGCGGTGTTTTATGAAAATCGGGCACGGCTATGACGTCCACAGGCTTACTGAGGGGAGAAAGCTTGTTTTAGGAGGCGTTGAGATCCCGTTCGAAAAGGGGCTTGACGGACATTCTGATGCGGACGTTCTGCTTCACGCGCTTATGGATGCGATTTTGGGAGCGGCTGCGCTTGGCGATATCGGGAAGCTGTTTCCCGACAATGATGACCGATTCTTGGGAGCTGACAGCACAGAACTTCTGAAAACGGTTATCCTGCAGGTCCATGGACTCGGGTTTAAAGTGGTCAATACAGACTGCACGATTATTGCACAGAGACCGAAACTTGCTCCTTTTATCGATCAGATGCGGAATAGAATCTCAGATATCCTCGCGATCCCGAAAGACTGCGTAAGCATCAAAGCAACTACTGAAGAAGGACTTGGGTTCAGCGGAGAGGGAAAAGGGATCGCTGCGCATGCTGTTGTTTTGCTTGAGTAACAGACAATACTACTACCGGGGCAGGCTGGACCTGCCCCGGCGTTGTTTTACATGATTTTTTTGGATTATCAGGTCTAATAAAACGCATTCTTTACCCGAAAGAAAACATGGATGAATCAGGATCGGGTTATTTTGCCAGAATTCTTGTAAACATGTTATAAATATTGAATTCAGCCGATTGCGTTTTTCTTGTTTTAGACATATAATAAATTGTTAAATTGTGTTTGCTGGAAAGTGTGAATTATGGAGATATTCAGGAATGCGGCAGAACGCGCTTTAAACTATTTGTCCACAATCGGAATTGCCGATATTCTGGACATCCTTATCGTGGCGTATCTGATATACAGGGTCATTATACTGGTAAGAAGGACCAATACCTATAATCTTGCAAGAGGGCTTATCGTTTTTCTTGTTGCACTATGGATTTCGGGAATGGCCAAGCTTACCATGATTAACTATATCCTCCGTAGAGCCTTCGAGATCGGAGCGATTGCATTGCTTATCCTATTCCAGCCGGAGCTCCGAAAGTTCCTTGAAAGAATGGGACGGACTTTCTCCCAGGGCAGAGTCGCTTCATCTTCCGAGATCGAATCGGTTATCATGCAGACTATAATTGCCTGCAATGATCTTTCTGCATCTAAGACAGGGGCACTCATAATCTTCGAAAGAAAAGTAAAGCTGGACGATGTGATTGCATCGGGAACCATTATCAACTCAGATGTGAATGCCGAACTCCTGAAGAATCTCTTTTTCAACAAGGCGCCTCTTCATGATGGTGCAGTGATCATTCGTAATGGCAGAATTGCAGCGGCTGGATGTGTACTCCCGCTGACAAAGAGCACCAATCTCAGTAAGGACCTTGGAATGCGGCACAGGGCAGGAATCGGCATGAGTGAACAGTCCGATGCGCTCGTGGTCATAGTTTCGGAGGAGACAGGAGCTATTTCCGTAGCCGAAGACGGGATGCTGAAGCGTCATTTGAATTCCACGACCTTTGACAGAATACTGCACAGTGAATTGGTGCTTGACGAATCTGAGTCTAATAAGAGTATTTGGAAAGCAATTAAAAATCTTCTTACGGTAGAAAAAGATGAACAAGAAAAACAGATCAACGAAAAGAATAACTGAGAGCAGACTCTTCTGGCTGCTGACTTCTCTTGTGATATCGCTTGTTATCTGGATCTATGTGACAAGCCTTCAGTCAGATGAATATCGCCAGGTTTTCAGGAATGTTCCCGTAGAATTTGTAGGAACCGCATCATTGAGAAGCTCTAAGGGGATGGAGATCACGGATGCTGATGTTTCAACGGTCACGGTTGAGATTGCCGGACCGCGCAGGATCATTGCGGCATGGGATTCATCCGACCTTGTTGCACAAATCGATGTAAGTAAGCTGTCACAATCTATCTATACTTCTCAGCAGTATACCGTCGCATTTCCGGACGGGACGGATACATCCAGTATTTCCGTGATCAGAAGATATCCGGAAACAGTCAGCTTTACGGTTTCCAGTGTCATAGATAAGACAGTCCAGGTCAAGGGAAGCTTTCTGGGGGAGATTGAGGAGGGTTATATCGCACAGAAAGCAGAGTTTGAGCCTTCGACCATCACCCTGAATGGCCCTGAAGCATATTTGAAAGATGTGGAATATGTCTGGGTGACATTTGGTGACGGAGAGATAAATTCCACATACAGTGTTGAGACAGGTTTCGTTCTTATGGATTCTGAGGGCACGGAATGCTCAACAGCGGGGATTACGTTCTCATCCGATACCGTTGTTGCCACACTTCCGATTCTGGCTGTAAAAGAAGTGCCTCTGGATGTGAACCTTATTTTCGGCGCCGGTTCCGATGAATCAAATACGATTGTGGACATACAGCCTAAGACCATTACGCTTTCAGGTGATTCCGCCATTCTTGCGGATGTAAATAAGATCGTGCTTGCTTCAATTGATACAACATCTTTCGGATCAACGAATCAATACACTTTCCCGATCAAGATCAATAATGAACTGAATAATATCACCGGGCTGACAGAGGCAGAGGTGTCGGTAGAGATCGTCGGGCTTGAGACGAAAAGTTTCAATGTTCAAAATATCATTGTTACCAATGCTCCTGCAGGCTATACGGCGACTGCCATCAATCAGCAGATGGTTGTTAGGATCAGAGGGTCAAAAGAAGAACTTGAAGGGATCATGAGTGAAAATATTACAGCCGTTGCAGATTTGTCCGATAATTCTGCAGCTGTAGGGTATTTCGATGTTCCCGTAAAAATCAGGATTGACGGAAGCAATGACGTAGGGGCCATAGGATCATACAGCGTGTCGGTGAGCCTGGTGAAAGACTGATGCTACAGAAGGCTGTTGTTTTAAAGATATTACCGGATAATACAGCTGAGCTGGAGGTGCAGAGACAATCTGCCTGCGGGGGAAACTGCTCCGGTTGCGAAGGATGTTCATTCAGAGAGAATGTTATCCGGATCATAGCCGATAACAATGTTTCCGCCTGCCCGGGTCAAACCGTCCTTGTAGAAACAAGATCACGGCAGATATTCCGTTATGCGGTTATGGTCTATATTCTGCCGGTACTGTTCCTTGTTGCGGGATATGTGATGGCGTCTTTGCTTGGTTTTTCGGAATCTATTTGTGTATTGATCGCATTTCTGCTTCTGCTTGCCGGAACAGCTGTCGTCATTCTTCTTCAGAAAAAAAAGAAAAACGATCCCGTAACATATTCGATCAATGCGATCGTGGAGGATAGTTAAATGATAAAAAGTATGACAGGATACGGAAGTGCGAAATACACGTCTGACGGTATCACCGTATCTGTTGAATTGAAGAGTGTAAATAACAGGTATCTTGAGACCTCTGTTAGGCTTCCGAGAGTTTATCTGTCTCTTGAAGAGGAAATAAAGAATACGGTCAAGCAGCATATAAGCCGCGGTAAGGTAGATGTTTTTATTACAATCGATTCCTCGGAGGCTGATTCCGTTTCTGTCTCAGTAAATCGGAAACTGGCCCAGTCCTATGTTGACGCTTTCAGGGAGATCGGCGAACTCTTTTCAATCCCCTTTGATATAACCTCGAGTATGATGGGCAGACTCCCGGATGTTTTCACCGTAGAGAAGACGGAAGCGGATAACAGTATCATATCCGGAATCCTCTCAGAGGCGCTGCTTGCTGCTGTAGAAGATTTTGACAGCATGAGGACAAGAGAAGGAAACAAACTCCTTGCAGATATTCATTCCAGATTGGAAACGATTCGCCTCATTGTCGATCAGATAGAGCTTAATGCGGAAGAAACACTTACGGCCTACAGGAACAGACTTGAGCAGAAGATGAACGAAGTACTTTCTTCAAGCGGGATTGATGAAGGCAGGATCCTTTCGGAAGCCGCGATTTTTGCCGACCGTATAGCGATCGATGAGGAGACCGTAAGACTGCGCAGCCACATTTGCCAGATGGAGAGTTTTCTTGAGATCGGATCACCCATCGGAAAGAAAATGGACTTTCTGATCCAGGAGTTTAACCGTGAGGCAAATACAATCGGATCTAAATGCCAGAATTCCGATGTAGCGCATACAGTCGTCGAATTAAAATCAGAGATCGAAAAGATCCGTGAACAGATACAGAATATTGAGTGATATGCCTGTAAAACTGATTAATATTGGATTCGGGAATTATGTATCGGCTGACAAGCTGATATCTGTTACTGCACCTGATTCGGCCCCGATCAAAAGGGCTGTCCAGGTTTCCAGAGAAAAAGGGCTTCTCATAGATGCTTCGTTTGGAAGAAGTACGAGGGCGGTCCTTTTTATGGAGAACGGTTTTATCGTGCTATCTGCACTTGCCCCGGAGACACTTTCTGAAAGGTTTTCGGATATTACTGCAACGGAGAGGATGGAGTAAAGTGAACAGGGGAAATCTTATTGTTATTTCAGGTCCTTCCGGAGCGGGGAAATCGACCGTCGTCAGCAGAGCAATGTCTTTCAGGAATGATATCTGTTTCTCCACTTCCGTAACTACAAGAAAACCGAGACCGGGTGAAGTCGACGGCGTGGATTATTTTTTCATAGATCAGGAGCGTTTTGATGAAATGGTCCGGAACGATGAACTCCTTGAGCATGCCGTCTATGTTTCAAATTCCTATGGGACACCGGCAAAATATGTGGAAGATCAGCTGGAGAAGGGAATGAATGTAATCCTTGATATAGAAATCCAGGGAGCTTCTCAGGTACATGTCAACAAACCCGAAGCGGTGATGATATTCATTATTCCGCCATCTATTGACGAACTGCGGAAAAGGCTGGCCGGCAGAGGCACGGAAAATGAGGAAACGATAAATGCCCGTGTTCAGAGGGCAATACAGGAATGCAGGGAAGCGTTATTTTACGACTATATAATCATCAACGATGATCTTGATAATGCATCGGATGATCTTCTGTCAATTATAAACGCCGAACTGTGCAGATTTGAAAAGAAAAAGGAAGTTTTGCAATCTTTCGGTAAATAAACAATCACAGAAATAAGGAGAAATTGAGTATGATGCTTTATCCCCCCGTTGCCGAACTGACGGAGAAAGTCGGCAGCCGCTATCAGCTCGTAAATCTTGTTGCAAGAAGGGCGAGAGCGATTTCCGCGGAAGCGGAAGAAAAACAGGAATCTCTGGAAAAAAAGCCAGTTTCTACGGCTATAGATGAGGTTTATTCAGGAAAACTTTCCATTAAGTGATTCTATTCTGAAGGGTGGCTGAAATGTATCCTAAAGTAGCACGAATAGCAATCTCAAAAGCTACATATCATATAGATCGGCCGTATGATTATTCTATACCAGATGAATATGCAGGCAGAGTACTTCCCGGGATGCGCGTTCTGGTGGAGTTTTCACGATACGGCACTCCGGTTGAAGGACTCGTGCTCGCACTTGCTTCTTCAAGCAGATATGATGATCTCAAGTCTGTGATCAGAATCCTTGATGAAAAACCGGTGCTTTCCGGGAAACAGCTGAAGCTTGCGCTATATATGCGGGAGCAGTATTTCTGCACCATATATGACGCTGTTAAGACCATTCTTCCCGCCGGTTTGTTTTTTGACGTTTCCGGAAAAAGAAAAGTGAAGGATGCTTTCAGAGAGATATCGGTTTTGAATATCCCACGTGAAGAGGCAGTTTCGTTCAGTGTGAACGCTCAAAAAAAAGCTCCGCAGCAGGCACATATCATGGAAGTGCTTGCGGATTTCGGAAGTCTTTCCTCTAAAGATCTGCTGCTGTATTCAGGCGCTTCGAGAAGTTCGCTGGTAGCGCTGAAGAACAAAGGGCTCCTGTCATTTAAATATGTCGAGTATTTCAGAAGACCGACAGTTGAGGAAGAAGAACGAAAAATGCTTCCTGTTCTCACCCCGCAGCAGGAGGATGTTTTTCTAAGCGTTCTGAAGTCAGTTTCAAGAGGTCAGTTTTTCACATCACTTCTGTTCGGAGTGACGGGCAGCGGTAAAAGCTGTGTATATGCGCATTTGATAAGACGCTGTCTGGATGAAAGAAAGTCGGTTATCTTTCTGGTCCCCGAGATCGCGCTTACACCGCAGTTTATACGGGAGTTCTCGTCTTATTTCGGGAATGAGATCGCAATTATCCACAGTGGACTCTCCGACGGAGAAAGGCTGGATGAGTGGAAAAGGATATCATCCGGCTCTGCCAGGCTCGTTATCGGAACAAGAAGCGCCGTATTTGCCCCTGTGAATGATCTGGGACTGATCATAATCGATGAGGAGCAGGAGGATTCCTATAAGTCCGAAAGCTCTCCCCGATATAATGCACGGGAAATTGCCGCATACAGATGTGCTGAGGAGTTCTGCGGTTTACTTCTCGGTTCTGCAACGCCCGATGTCTGCAGTATGTATAGAGCGCGGAAGGGAAGGTATTCTCTTCTTACTCTTCCGGAGCGCTTTAACAGACTTGATCTTCCTGAAGTCCGCATCGTTGACTTGAAGGATGAACTGCTTGCAGGTAATTCCGGAATAATCAGTTCTGCCCTGAAAGAAGAGCTTGCTTCCAATATAGAAAACAAAGAACAAAGCTTGATCTTTTTGAACAGAAGAGGAACAAGTAAGTCGATATCCTGTACAAACTGCGGCTTTGTGTATAAATGCCCCAGATGCAGCGTTTCTCTCGCCTATCATGCAAGAGGTGATCGATTGATCTGCCATTACTGCGGTTACTCAAAAAGGACGGATCGCGCATGTCCTTCTTGCGGGGGAGAGCTTCAGCAGATAGGTTCCGGTACGCAGAAGATTGAGGAAGCTCTCGCAGAACTGTTTCCAGATGCTCAGGTCATAAGGCTGGATACGGATGCTGTGTCGCAAACGGGGGACAGAGAGAAGATCCTCAGTCGATTCGTCGATGAAAAGATCCCGATCCTTGTCGGTACGCAGATGATAGGAAAGGGCCATAATTTCAGTAACGTCACCCTGTCAGGCATAATATCGGCAGATCAGAGCCTTTATTCCGGTAACTACAGAGCCGCTGAAAAAACATTTTCCATCCTGACGCAGGTGATTGGCAGAAGCGGCCGCGCAGAAAAAAAGGGAAGGGCTGTGATCCAGACTTTGACACCGGATAATCCCGTTATCCGCTTTGCAGCCCGGCAAGACTATCTTTCATACTTCGAATATGAGCTTGAGTTTCGAAGGATCCAGAACATGCCGCCGTTCTGTGAATTGATCGCTTTGGTGTCTGTCGGGAAAGATGAAAAGACTGTTATCCGCTGCGCTGAGCACATTCGCTCCTGTCTGGCTGCGGAGACAGTATCGTATGGCGACGTTTCCGTTATAGGTCCGTCACCGCTTGCGGTTGCTAGGATCAATGATAAATACCGGTATGTTGTTTATCTTTGCTGTCAGGAGAGCGTTAAGCTCAACAAACTGATTTCAAATATAATTATCGGCTGCAGTCTGAATAAGGCTTTTAAAGGAATAAATGTATATGCGGACAGAAATCCGCTTTAAAGCAATTACGGAGTTAATATGGCTATCAGAACGATTTTGACAAAGGAGCAGGACTCCCTGTATAAAAAATCCCGACTTGTAACGGATTTCAATCCAAGGCTTCATCAACTGCTTGATGATATGAAAGAAACACTGATTGAGTCCGGCGGGGTCGGCCTTGCAGCGCCGCAGGTCGGTGTGTTACGAAGAGCTGTTGTAGTGCTTGAGACGAATGTTGCTGAGGATGAAGCCGAATATATGATCGAGCTTATTAATCCTGAGATCGTTGACCAGTCCGGAGAGCAATCCGGGCCGGAAGGCTGTCTCAGTTTCCCCGGTGAATACGGTATTGTAAAAAGACCTTTGAATGTAACTGTCAAAGCACAGGACAGAAACGGGAACTGGTTCACGGTCTCAGGAACGGGGCTCACTGCAAGGTGTTTCTGCCATGAGATCGATCATCTTTCGGGCAACGTGTTTACTTCTCTGTGCACGAAAATGCTTACGGAAGAAGAGATCCAGAACGGAGAATACTGGGAGAATACTGAAGGTGCTTAAGATCCTGTTTATGGGCACGCCCGATTTTGCGGCGGAGTCTCTCAAGGCATTGATAGAGTATAAAAACTGTAAGGTCGCGGGGGTTTTCACGCAGCCGGACAGACCGAGCGGAAGAGGCATGAGCACGGTTTTCAGTCCCGTCAAGCAGCTTGCAGTCGAATACGGAATTCCCGTTTTCCAACCTCAAAAGATGCGGGACGGAACGGCCGCGGGAATCGTCAGGCAGATTGATCCGGACATAATAGTTGTTGTAGCGTTCGGCAGGATTCTGCCGGATGAGATCATTTATTATCCGAAATACGGATCCGTCAATATTCATGCTTCGCTTCTTCCAAAATACAGAGGATCTTCTCCTATCCAGTGGTCAGTGATCAACGGGGATGAGGTCACCGGCGTGACTTCCATGTATATGGCAACGGAAATGGATACCGGAGATATGATCTATTCCGCGGAAACACCGATCGGAGAATTTGAGACTTCCGGGGAACTCTCTGACAGACTCAAAGTAATGGGAGCGGAACTTCTCATTAAAACATTGAGAGACATTGAAGCCGGCACGGCTCCCCGTATTTCGCAGGACAGCAGTAAGGCCACATATGTGAGCATGCTGGACAAATCCCTCTGTCCGATCGACTGGAATGATCCTGCGAAGAAGATTATAAATAAAATCTACGGTCTTCAGCCGTGGCCTGTTGCGGTTACTGTTTTGGGAGGAAAGGAACTTAAAATTTACGCGGCCGGATACGGTACAAACGGACACGGAAATGAACCCGGTACCGTTATAAAAGCGGATGCTTCCGGAATCGAAGTCGCATGCGGTTCCGGTCAGAGCGTATTGATAAAGGAGCTGCAGGCTCCAGGGAAAAAGAGAATGGCGGCTTCTGCATTCTTGAACGGATGCAGGATAACGGTCGGTACGGACAAATGTCTCTGAGTGCCAGAGAAGCTGTTTTATTGCAGCTGAATGCTTTTCGATCAACAGGTCAGCAGTCCGGCTTCTTTGTTGAAAAGCTGAATACGGAATACGGCCTGGATGTTAAAGATTCCGCACTTGCGGTAAATATCTTTTTGGGATGTATTCAATATAGGTACAGACTTGATTTCTGTATCGCATCCTTTTCCGACATGCCAGCAGAAAGAATCGATAGCTGCGTTATGAACATCCTTCGTATGAGCGCTTATCAGATTCTTTTTCTCGACAGGATACCTTCGCATGCGGCTGTAGATGAGGCTGTTAAGCTTTGCAGAAAATATAAACCGAGAGCCTGCTCATTTGTCAATGCGGTTCTCAGAAGGATTGCCTCCGTAAAGGATACTCCTCCTGAACCATCCGGTGATCCGGCCTATAAGCTGTCGGTCATTTACAGTTCCGAAAACTGGTTCGTCGAGTATCTTATCGAAAGATACGGAATTGATTCAGCGGAAGCGTTTCTGAAGGAATCCAATAAACCCGCGCTTCTCAGCATTAAGATAAATACATTGCGTATCTCTCCTGACGGCTACAAGGCAATTTTGGATGAAAGAGGGATATCGTACCATAATTACGCGTTTGATGATATTCTGTTTGTTGATTCACGCGATGTAAAGGAACTGCCCGGATTTGCTGACGGTTTCTTTTTCGTACAGGATCCTGCGGCTGCCGCCTGTGCTGTTATTTCGGGGCTAGCCCCGGAGATGAGAGTTCTCGACGCATGCGCTTCCCCCGGTGGAAAAGCCTTTTCCGCTGCTGTCAGGATGAAAAATGAGGGAAGTATTCTTGCCTGTGATATCAACGGCAAAAAAATTGCTAAAGTTGCTGAAGGCGCTTCGCGACTCGGACTGGATATAATAAACTGTTCTGTTCGGGATGCAAGAATATATGATGCGGAGCTGGATTCCGCCTTCGATGCAGTACTTGCCGATGTGCCGTGTTCCGGATTTGGTGTATTGAGAAAAAAACCGGAAATCAAGTATAAGACTGCAAAAGAAATTTCTGCGCTTCCCGAGATCCAGAATAGTATCCTGGAGAATCTCAGCCGGTACGTGAAACCAGGTGGAACACTGCTTTATTCCACCTGTACTGTACTCAGAGAAGAGAATGAGCAGGTAGTTGAACGTTTTCTGTCAGCTCATGAAGACTTCCGGACAGAGGATTTCGAATGCTGCGGTACCCGATCTGACGGCGGGATGTATACATTTCTTCCTCAAGTTGACGGAACGGACGGTTTTTTTGCTGCAAAGCTGATCAGGACTATAAGATGAAAAAAGACATTTTATCCATGTATCCCGAGGAGCTCCGGGATGAGATCAAAGAACTCGGGTATCCGGGATTCAGGGCTGATCAGATTGCGGATTGGCTTACCAAAGGAGTGAGAACGTTCGAACAGATGCGGAATCTGCCGAAGGATCTGATCTCCGCATTGAACGATCTTTATCATCTGTATGAGCCGAGAGTTCTCGAGAAAAAGACATCGAGTGACGGTACTGTGAAGTATCTTTGGGAGCTTTATGACAGGAATGCCGTTGAAACAGTAATAATGCGTTATAAATACGGCAATACGGTATGTGTATCGTCTCAGGTGGGATGCCGGCAGGGATGCGCTTTCTGTGCTTCGACAATCGGCGGCCTGGTCCGTGATTTAACGGCATCGGAGATTCTGGACGAGGTCTTGTTTTCTCAAAAGGAATCCGGGCTCAAGGTTTCCAACATCGTAATGATGGGAATAGGTGAGCCGCTCGATAATTTTGACAATGTGGTCCGTTTTCTTCGCCTTGTGAACGATCCGGATGGATTGAACATAGGTATGAGGCATATTACGATCTCTACCTGCGGAATTATTGAACGTTTTGATGAACTGGCTTCACTCGGTTATCCTGTAACGCTGTCACTCTCGCTGCATGCGCCGGATGATGATACTCGCTCAAAGATTATGCCGTCGAACAGGTTCCGCGGGGTAGACAGGATCATGGATGCGTGCAACCGGTATTATGATGTTACCGGACGGCGTATAAGTTTTGAGTATGCGATGATAAAGAATGTGAACGATTCCGATGAGCAGGCTTATATGCTTGCCGAAATGGCTGGAAAGACGCATGCACATGTCAACCTTATCCCGCTCAATTATGTAAGCGAAAGGGATCTGCACCCATCGGATCCGGCAACCATAAAAAGATTTAAGGAAATACTTCTAAGCAGAGGCGTTAATGTGACGGTGAGAAGAAAGCTTGGGAATGATGTGGACGCATCGTGTGGTCAGCTCAGGAGAAGACATTTTACGGCAGAGCATTGAGGAATTGAGCAATGAAGTGCTTCGGAATAACGGATAAAGGCAAGATACGCGAGGATAACCAGGACTGTTTCATCATTGAGAAATGTGAAATAAAGCCTTGCCTTATTGTTGCGCTCTGTGACGGCATGGGCGGCGCTAAAGCGGGAGGTCTTGCAAGCAGACTTGCCAACAAGACATTTGTTTCCTATGTCTTTGATAAACTTATTTCGAGAAAAAGAAGAACCTGTTCGTACAAACAAATCCTGATTGATGCCTGCACGGAAGCTAACCGGGTTGACTTTGATTATTCTCAGTTCGATGACAGCTGCAAGGGAATGGGGACGACCATTGTCGGAGGGATTATCTCGGAAAACGGGAACGGTTATATTATTAATGTCGGTGACAGCAGAGCATATTTGATCTCACCCAGACATAAGAAGATTTCGCAGATCACCAGAGACCATTCACTTGTTGAGGATCTTGTTGAATACGGTGCAATAACCAAAGAGCAGGCGAAAACACATCCGCAGAGAAATGTGATCACGCGAGCTGTAGGATCTGAAGAGGAAGTCAATGCCGACTATTATGAATTCAAGCTGCAGAGTTCGGACATTCTTCTTCTTTGCTCGGACGGACTGACAAATATGATCTCTGATTCGGAAATATTTGATTATGCCGTTGCATACGGCGATCCGGAGATTCTTTGTAGATCGCTTCTGGAAAAGGCGCTTGATCTCGGTGCATCGGATAATGTCACGGTAGTGGCTGTGACAAGATAGGAATGTATTAAGGAATTATGAGTGATTCCAATGCAGACAAGTACATAGGCACCCTTCTGGAGGACAGATATCAGATTATTGATAAGATCGGGGAAGGCGGGATGGCCGTTGTCTATAAAGCAATGGACAACAGGCTTAATCGGCTTGTCGCAGTTAAGATCATGCTTGATGAATTTGCTGCGGATGAGGATTTCAAAAGAAGATTCTCCTCTGAATCTCAGGCAGTCGCTATGCTTTCGCATCCGAACATAGTGACGGTATATGATGTGAGCCACAGTGATTCGATAGAATATATCGTCATGGAGCTCATCGACGGCATCTCAATGAAGCAGTATCTGGAACGAAAAGGCGCGGTAGGCTGGAGAGAAACGCTCCATTTTGCAAAACAGATAGCAAAAGCATTGGCACATGCGCATTCTAAAGGAATAATTCACCGGGATATTAAGCCTCAGAATATCATGCTCCTCAGAGACGGAACGATCAAAGTGGCCGATTTCGGGATCGCGGCACTGGAGAATGAGGCCACTGAAATGAGCGGGCAGGCGATCGGATCCATTCACTATATTTCTCCGGAGCAGGCTCGCGGCGAGTATCCGAATGCAAGATGTGACATCTATTCACTTGGCGTTGTGATGTATGAGATGCTCACAGGACAGCTTCCTTATACCGGAGACAGTCTGACAGATATAGCTCTTAAGCATCTGGAGGCCAATCCTGTCCCGCCGCATGAGATAACGGACGATTTTCCGCTGGAATTTGAAAGCATCATTTTCAAGGCAATGAACCCTGCTGTGGATGAAAGATTTCAGAGCGCGGGGGAACTGCTTGATGCGCTTGAACTTTTTACCGAAAGTCAGATAGAGAATGAAAATGCTGCGGAGAATGACGGTGAGCCTGTCGTCCTTCCGGTGAGATCTGTCAGTGAGATGTCACGCAGGCGTTTTCTTCTTCGAAAGAAACGTGCCTCAAGGGTCACGTTTTTCTCCGGTGCTTTTCTTATTCTTCTCTGTGCTGTTTTCCTGTTCGTAGCTCTCTGGAGGTTTTGGCTGAAAGACATTTTCCCGGAGTCGGAGCAGATCGTGATCCCTGAGTTCGTCGGGAACAATATTGCTGATATTTCTAATGACTCCGATTATTCCGGCGTTTTCAACTTTTATGTGAGTTATGTACCTTCCTCTGCTGCGGACGCGGGACGAGTCATATCACAGAATCCTGCATCCGGAAGAACGGTTTCATCACAGAGTGCGGGGATCGATATCAATCTAACGGTTTATTCCGGAGCTGTATTTGAAGAGGTTCCGGAAACAGCCGGAATGTTCTACAGAGATGCGGCTGAAAAGCTTACAAAGCTCGGTTTTGTCGTTGAAATAGAAAACGAAGTATCTGATTCTGTCGAAAAGGATTATGCGATCGGAACAAGCCCGAAAAGCGGTGAAAAGATATCAGCGGGGTCTACAGTTTATCTCAGTGTAAGCAGCGGGAACATGCTCACGATGGTTTCCGTTCCGCAGCTGATCGGACTTACGGAAGATGCTGCCTTGTCTAAGATCAATGCCTGTAATCTGACATTCGGAGGATCGGTCCTTGCGGAGAGTACCTCTGACAAGGGGATAGTAGTATCGCAAAGTGTTGAGGCGTTTTCAGAAGTTGAGGAGCACACCAAGATCATTCTTACCGTTTCATCTGGATCTGCGGAGTGAACTGCATGAAAGGACACATAGTAAAGTCGCTGAGCGGCTTTTTCTACGTAAACTGCAACGGGGTTATTGTTCGATGCCGGGCAAGAGGCCGATTTAAGGCTGACAGCCAGTTACCTGTGGTTGGAGATATGGTCGAATACTCAATTCTCGATGACTGCAGCGGTATAATTGAGAAGATCTATCCGAGAAAAAACAGTTTTATCAGGCCTGCCGTTTCTAATGTTGATCATTTCGTGTTCATCGCGTCCGATTCACTGCCTGTTACGGATCCGTTCCTGATTGACAGGGTTTCGGTCATAGCTGCCTACAACGGATGCGGATTTATCCTGTGTATCAATAAAGAAGATATTCCTCATGACGACAGGCTGTATACCATTTATAAAGACGTGGGCTTCGATGTGATCAAGACCTCTGCGGTCAGTTCAGACGGCATCGAGGAACTGCAAATCCTGCTGCAGGGAAAAACCTGTGTTTTCACTGGCAATTCCGGGATTGGCAAATCAAGTCTTGTTAACTGCCTTTTCCCGGATGCCGAAGCTGAGACGGCGGAAATCAGCTACAGCCTGAACAGGGGAAAGCATACGACCAGAGCTGTTCAGTCCTATGATATCGGGAATGATACGATTATCATTGACACTCCGGGCTTTTCATCTTTTGATGTGAGTCAGATCAGCAACATCGATCCGGATGAGCTCGCATCGTGCTTCGTGGATTTTAAGGATCATCTGGGCGGATGCCGATTTAGAGATTGTGCGCATATCAATGAACCGGGCTGTTCTGTTATAGAGGCATGCGCCTCCGGCAAAATACAGGCTTCCAGACATGAATCATACTGCAGACTGTATGAAATGCTGAAAAACAGTGCAAAACCGTATTGACTTGCTATGTGTTGTCCCCTGTGGTAGTATATAAAATCATATTTAACTGAGAGGAATGGTTGTCAATGTCAGGACATTCTAAATGGCACAATATCCAGAAAACAAAGGGTGCGGCCGATGCAAAAAGAGCGCAGGCCTTCACTAAAATCGCTCGTGAAATGGTAGTTGCGGTAAAGGAAGGCGGAAGCGGAGATCCCAGGAGCAATTCAAAACTGGCCGCTGTTATTGCCAAGGCCAAGGCTGCCAACATGCCGAACGACAACATCAAGCGCACTATCGAGAAGGCTCTCGGAAGCGCGAACAACGAAAACTATGAAAAGATAGTATACGAAGGATACGGCCCCTGCGGAGTCGCCGTCATCATCGAGACGATGACAGACAATCGAAACAGGACCGCGGGCGAAATGCGTCATTATTTTGATAAATATGGCGGGAATATGGGAGCGGCGAACTGTGTTTCCTGGTCTTTCGACAAGAAAGGCGTTATAGTGATTGACAACGAGGACGAAGAGCTTGATGAGGAGAAAGTTTTCGAAGATGCGCTGGAAGCCGGAGCAGCTGATTTTGAAGCTGACGGCGAAGTCATGAATGTTTATACGGCGGAGGATGACGTTGCCTCTGTAGCCGATGCACTTACGGCTGCAGGCTATAAACTTCTCTCAGCACAGGTGGAAATGATCCCGCAGAACGGCTATATCAAACTCACAAATGAGGATGATATTAAGAACATGCAGAAGATGCTTGATATGTTTGAGGACAATGAAGATGTTCAGAACGTATGGCATAATTGGGAAGACGCTGAATAACAATTTTCATATCATAATACAACAGGGAGCGCCGAAATAGGCGCTCCCTGTTGTTAGGCGATCCTGTAAGCCGGGTTCTGTTGTAAACGGTCATCTGTCTAGATCAGCAGTTGCCTGCAGATTCAAGCCACCTCCCCGGGACGGCCGGGCCGGCCATATGTCCCTCCGCGGTGTTGCTCCGGATAGAGTTTACAGCATTAACGTGTCTCCACGCAATGAGTGAGCTCTTACCTCACTTTTCCACCCTTACCGATATGATCGGCGGTATATCTCTGTTGCACTTGTCCGAGGGTTTCCCCTGGCGGGCGTTACCCGTTATCCTTGCCCTGCGGAGCCCGGACTTTCCTCACGTATCTGCTTTCGCACGATACCCGCGACCGTTCGGATTGCCATTGCGATTTTAGCAATGAATCTGTTGACAGTCAATATATTTGTTGTAGAATACTCTTGTTTGAATTCTGCTTTGTATGGAGCAACTATGATGGATCTTAACGGATATGTTGAAAGCATAAGGGAAAGAAGAATCTGTGTGATCGGTGCGGGGATCAGCAACAGACCGCTCATCAGGCTCCTGCTTACGTCGGGATGTGATGTAACAGTGTGCGATAAGCGAAGTGCGGAGCAGCTGGATTCCGATGATCTTACGCTGATAGCACTAGGTGCCAAATACCGGCTCGGTGATGATTATCTCAGCGATCTTGACTTTGAAATAATATTCCGAACACCGGGACTCATGCCCTTTGATTTGAATCTTCAGGAAGCAAAGAAAAGGGGAGCGATAATTACTTCTGAAATGGAGGTGTTCTTTTCGCTTTGTCCCTGCCGGATTATCGCCGTCACAGGAAGTGACGGTAAGACTACTACTTCGACTCTTATCGCGAAGCTTCTCAACCAGGAAGGATATACTGTCCATCTTGGTGGGAACATTGGAAATCCTCTTCTCTGCGAAGTACCGTTCATGAAGAAGAATGACTTTGCGGTGCTTGAACTCAGTTCTTTCCAGCTTCACAGTATGTATTGCAAACCGGATATCGCAGTCATTACGAACATTACGCCGAATCATCTCGACAAGCACAAAGATTATGAAGACTATATCACGGCAAAGAAAAGCATTTTTTTAAATCAGGATGAAACATGCAGGCTGGTTTTGAATCAGGACGACGATATCTGCCGGTCTTTTATGAATGAATCCGCCGCAGAGGTATTCTGGTTTTCTCTTACCGGAAAAGTTGGAAAAGGATACTGGTTTGATGGAGAAAGCATCCTCAGGACGGATGGTTCACAGGAGAAGGCCGTGCTTTCGAAAAAGGATATAACCATACCCGGACTGCACAATATCGCAAACTATATGACAGCGATGTGTGCGGTGGACGGTCTTGTGAGTGAAGATACCGTGAGAACAGTTGCCAGAGAATTCAAGGGCGTGGAGCACCGATTGGAGACAGTGAGAGTGCTTGGAGGAGTCACATTCATTAACGATTCCATTGCTTCCAGTCCGACCAGAACGGTCGCCGGACTTAAAGCGCTTCCCGTTAAACCGATCATAATTCTCGGAGGATATGATAAAAAACTCGATTTTTCACCTCTGGGAGACGGCGTGTGTCTGTACGCAAAAGCAGCGTTCCTCACAGGGGCAACGGCGGAAAAGATATATGAGGCAATCATGACTTCCCCGTATTATGCGGAGAATAAAATCGACGTTTATCTTGATAAGGATTTTGATTCTAACTTCCGAAAAGCCTGTGAATATGCGTCTTTCGGAGATACGGTGATCCTCTCTCCGGCCTGCGCCTCCTTCGACCGCTTCAAAAACTTCGAAGAGAGAGGAAATCACTTCAAGAAACTTGTTATGGAGCTCGAATAATGGTCATCAACGAGAAAGTATTGGAATACGCCGGTATTTGTGAGGATAAATGCAGAGAAAGATTTGCGGAGATAGAAAACGTCTCGCTTATCAACACACAGAAGGTACTCGAAGCCTTTCAGAAGGAGAAGGTTTCCGAAAGTTGCTTTTCCGGCACAACGGGATACGGCTATGATGATCTTGGCAGAGAGACGCTCGACAGAGTTTTTGCAGATGTATTCAGAACGGAAGCTGCTCTTGTGAGGATTGGCTTTGTGAACGGGACACATGCGATTTCCACAGCGATAATGGCGATGCTCGCACCTGGAGATGTGCTGCTTTCCGTTACCGGCAGCCCTTATGATACTCTCCGCTCGACAATAGGTGCGGATGAAAAGTGTCACGGCTCACTGTGTTTTTATGGTATAGGGTACAGACAGATTGAACTTAAGGATTCCGGTTGCCCTGATCTTGATAGAATCAGATCAGCGGCCGCCGACCAGACCGTTAAAGCAATACTGATACAACGATCAAGAGGTTATTCTGAGAGAAAAGCGCTTTCCGTTGATGATATCGCCGAGATCTGCTCTTGCGTCAGGGAAGTCAACCGCACCGCGTCGATCCTTGTTGATAACTGCTATGGAGAATTCACGGAAGAGAAAGAGCCGACAGAATGCGGAGCCGATCTTGTAGCTGGATCGCTTATAAAGAATCCCGGAGGAGGCATTGCTCCGGCAGGAGGTTATATTGCTGGAAGAAAGGATCTTGTCGATAAGGCGGCCATGTGCCTTACGACGCCCGGAATCGGCGGTGAATGCGGTGCAACACTCGGCAATAACAGACTTCTGTTTCAGGGTTTATACTTTGCTCCGCACTGTGTATCCCAGGCGCTGAAGACAGCGGTTTTCTGTTCTGCTCTGATGGAAGAGTTAGGTATGGAGACATCGCCTAAATGGGATGAAAAACGATCGGATATCATACAGGCGGTGAACCTCGGTTCCCGAGACAGAATGCTTGCGTTCTGCAAAGGAATTCAGAGCGGCTCGGCAGTAGATTCCTATGTTTCTCCGGAACCGTGGAATATGCCGGGATATGACTGTGAAGTGATCATGGCGGCAGGAAATTTCATTCAGGGAGCTTCTCTTGAACTTTCGGCTGACGGACCGGTCAGAGAACCATATACGATATATCTGCAGGGAGGCCTCACCTATGAGGCCGGCAAAATCGGGATCATGAATGCGGTCTCAGCAATGACAGTTTAAAACAAACAGGAAAACGGCTTTTTATAAAGCCGTTTTTTATTTGCTAAATGCATCATCCTGTGATATTATAACTCAGTTATAGTACAATAAGGATAGTAAGCTTTTATATATGGGAACGCAGGAAGAAATCAAAAGAAGAAGAACATTTGCGATCATCTCACACCCGGATGCGGGAAAAACTACACTGACAGAAAAACTGCTTCTTTACGGCGGCGCAATACAGCAGGCGGGGGCGGTAAAAGGAAAGGCGGCAGCCAGACATGCCGTGTCCGACTGGATGGAACTGGAAAAGCAGAGAGGAATCTCGGTTACTTCCTCTGTTATGCAGTTCGATTATAGAGGATACTGCATCAATATCCTTGATACACCGGGGCATCAGGACTTTTCCGAGGATACCTACAGGACTCTCATGGCAGCGGATTCCGCCGTGATGGTAATTGATGCCGCCAAAGGTATCGAACCGCAGACCAGAAAACTCTTTAAAATATGCGCCATGAGGCATATTCCCATTTTTACGTTCATCAACAAGCTTGACCGGGAAGCGCTCAGTTCCTTTGAACTTCTTGAGCAGCTGGAGAAGGAATTCGGGATAGGAACTTATCCGTTCAACTGGCCCGTCGGATGCGGACAGAGCTTTCGCGGTGTATATGACAGACAGTCGAAATCGCTGCTCCTATTCAATGAGTTCCATCATGGACAGAGCAGGATCAGCGCTGTGGAGTATTCAATCGATGACAGAGAGGCGCTCGACGGAATCCTCTTTTATGGGCAGTATAATACGCTTCTTGAGGAAACAGAGCTTCTTGACGGAGCGGGATATGAATTTGATATTGAACAGGTGCGCTCGGGAAAACTCAGTCCTGTGTTTTTCGGCTCGGCTTTGAACAATTTCGGAGTAGAGCAGTTTCTAAACAAGTTCATTGAATTGACTGTTCCGCCTCTGCCAAGAATGTCCGGTGACGATGAGATCAGTCCTTTTTCGGATGAATTTTCTGCATTTGTATTTAAGATCCAGGCCAATATGAACAAGGCTCACCGCGACAGAATCGCCTTTTTCAGGATCTGTTCCGGAAAATTTGAAAGGGACAGAGAATATTTTCATGTTCAGCAGAAGAAAAGCATAAAACTTGCTCAGCCGCAGCAGCTGATGGCTCAGGACAGATCCATCATTGACGAGGCTTATGCGGGCGATATCATCGGTGTCTTTGATCCGGGTGTGTTCTCCATTGGAGATACGGTCTGTGAAAAAGGCATGGATGTCGTATATGAAGGCATCCCTACTTTTGCTCCGGAGCATTTTGCCGCTGTGGAACGTACAGATACGATGAAACGGAAGCAGTTCGAAAAAGGAATCATGCAGATCGCTCAGGAAGGTGCGATCCAAATCTTTCATGAACCTTTTTCCGGAATAGAAGAGGTCATCGTCGGGGTCGTCGGTGTTCTCCAGTTTGAAGTGCTCGAATACAGGCTTCGCACGGAATACGGAGTTGAAATTAGAAGAAGAGACCTCCCTTATGAATGTATCCGTTGGATTGAAAATGCAGATTCTACTCCGGACAGATTAAATTTAACGAGTGATACAAAATGGGTTCAGGATTACAAAGGCAACAACCTGCTCCTGTTTACTTCCTCCTGGTGCATTAACTGGGCACTCCAGAAAAACGAAGGACTTGTCCTACGCGAATTCAACAGGGAATGATCGGTCATATGGAAAAGAAGATGATTATAGAAATCCTGAGAAAACTGCCGTTTGACACACTTTCAGCAAAACTTGCCGATCATACGGATAAGGCTGATGCGGGGAGTGCATCCTGCCTTGTCGCATCCGTTGCAGCTGCCTTGCTGAAACGTGCTGCAGATCTGCTGGAGAAAACAGACGTGGAGGAAATAGATAGAATTGAATATATCCGCAGGAACTCAGAGATCATCCGGAACTATATGGATCATCTTGTCGACGAGGATGTGCGTTGCAGGGGACCAATAAAAAAAGCTTTTCAGGAGGGGGATCCTGTAAAGATTTCTGCCTGCTGTCAGACTGCCTGTGCAATAGCGGTCGAGACGGTTGATATGATGAGGACTCTTCTTGGTTTCTGTGTAGAGATTCTGGATTTTTACGGAGACAAAGCGCCGCATTATGTGTTTGAGGCAGCTTCTCTGGCTTATGCCGCAGTCGAGTCAGAAGTTGCATATATCGATTCTGTTACGAAGCTGAGCGATGATCCGACATATAATTATATCACAGACAAAGAAACCGGCATATACATTGATGATTGTAAAAAATTGAAGGAGAAGGTCTACTCCGGTTATTCCGGACTTGCGGCTTATGAGGTGAAAAAGTGAGTGCTGAAATAGAAAAACTCAAGACCATCATTGATCAGAGTGACAATATCGTGTTCTTCGGCGGGGCAGGTGTGAGCACGGAGAGCGGGATACCAGATTTCAGAAGTGTTGACGGGCTGTATAACCAGAAGTGGAAGTATCCTCCCGAAACGATCCTCAGCCATTCTTTTTTTGTGCAGAATCCGGAGGAGTATTACCGCTTCCATCATGAAAAGCTCAAAGTCAGAGGATTCAAGCCTAATCAGGCGCATATCAGACTTGCAGAGCTCGAAAAGGAAGGCAAACTTAAAGCCGTAATCACGCAAAATATAGATGGACTACATCAGGCGGCAGGAAGCAGGAATGTCCTCGAGCTTCACGGGACGCTTCACAGAGCCTATTGCTCTGTTTGCGGCAAGCCTTTCAGCGCAGAAGAAATGGAGAACTGCGAGGGAGTTCCGAGATGCACCTGCGGCGGTGTTATCAGACCGGATATCGTTTTATACGAGGAATCTCTCGATGATAAGGTGCTGAGGGATTCAGTGAAATATATCCGGAATGCCGATGTTCTTATTGTCGGCGGGACCTCACTCAATGTATATCCGGCAGCCGGTCTGATCAATTACTATAACGGAAATAAACTTGTTCTTATCAACCGCAGTGCGACTCCTTATGATGAGTACGCGGATCTGATCATACATGCCAATATAGGTTATGTGTTTTCTCAGGTATAATACAGGGTGCAATCTATGGGAAATGGTAAACTCATTATTTTTGAAGGAATAGACGGCAGCGGTAAATCTTCGCAGTATCGCCGCATCTGCGACAGGCTGTCAGCTGATGCCATTTCATTCAAAAAAATCGTTTTTCCCAGATATGATAAGGACAGCAGTGCGCTTATCAGGCTGTATCTGGGAGGTTCATTCGGAGTTCACCCGGATGATGTGAATGCTTACGCTGCTTCACTCTTTTATGCTGTCGATCGATATGCTTCGTTCAAAGATGACTGGGGAAAGGACTATTCAGCCGGGCAGCTGATCATTGCTGACAGATATACAACTTCCAATATTGTTCATCAGGGGGCGAAACTGCCTGAAAATGAACGGAAAGACTATTTTGCCTGGGTTTCAGATCTTGAATATGTGAAGATGGGACTTCCTGAACCGGACAGAGTGTTCTTCCTTGATGTAGACCTTGCCACTTCGCTTCGAAGAATGAAAAAACGTCAGGAAAAGTATAACACTTCTGCGGATATTCATGAAAAGGATACTGATTATCTGGAAAGATGCATTCTCTCGGCCAGGATGGCCTGTGATTATTTCGGATGGACGCTTGTTCCGTTTGAAAAAAACGGTTTGGAAAGAGAGATTATGGAAAAGAATGATGACCTTTATAGTCAGATTCTTTCGGTGCTGCTGGATTAATGGAGAGAAAAATGCCTGATACTGAAATAAAGGCAAAACAGAATAATTCTGAAGAAACGAAAAAGCCGGCCGCTTCCCCAAAAAGCAGCAGAATCATGGTCAAGAACTACACCGGTGATGAGGAATCCGAAAGAGATTATCTTCCTGTACGAAGAAGCCAGGAGTATAAATCTGGCTGCCTGGGCGGTCTGATGTATCTTGTCTTTATTTTGTGTGTCAGTATTGTTCTTGCATGTTTTGCCTGGATGGCTGCGTCTGATGCGCTTGCTTTGAATAAGGAAGGGGTATCCGCGACGATAAACCTTCCAACGGATATTTTTGAGACAGTTACGGAAGACGTCACGGATGAAGACGGAAATGTTACCGGAGTCAAGGATGTATCAAAGGCAGATATAGATTTTGTCTCCTCTGCGCTGAAAGAATCGGGCATTATTGAATATGAGTGGCTATTCAAGCTTTTCTGCAAATTATCGGATGCTGACAAAAAACTTGATCCGGGAACATACGAGCTCAGATCCAATCTGGATTACCGTGCTATCATAAAGAAAATGCAGGCAGGTTCCGGTGCAGCGGTCACCGTTGATGTGATGATCCCAGAAGGGTATACGATGCATCAGATATTTAATCTTATGGAAGAAAACGGTGTTTCTACATATGAGGAACTCATGTATGCTGCCGCCAATTCTTCTTTTAATTACAGCTTTCTGGATCCGGAAAAGGCCGGCGATGCGTCCAGACTCGAAGGTTTTCTGTTCCCGGACACCTATCAGTTTTATGTCGGGATGCAAGCCTCGAGTGCTATAAATAAGCTGCTTTCCAACTTCAACGCAAAGATCGATGCAGACATTCAGAAACAGCTGAATGATACCAACTATTCACTTTCGGATATCGTTACCATCGCATCTCTTATCGAGAAGGAAGCCGCTGTCGATGTTTCAAAGGGAATCGATGAGCGTACTCTTATTTCTTCTGTTATATATAACAGACTGAGAACGGATATGACACTCGGCCTTGAGTCTTCGATACTATATATCCATCAGGATTATGAAGGCTCGCCTACCGCGGAGATGCTTACAGAGGACAGCCCATACAACACGAATATCAACCATGGTCTTCCACCCACACCTATATGCAATCCGAGCCTTGCTGCGATCCGCGCAGCGCTCAATCCCGAAGAGACGGATTATTACTATTTTTATTTTGACGAAGAGACCGGTTCGAGCAGATTCTTTACATACTATAACGATTTTCTGACATTTGTTGAATCACGGAGAAACAATGACGAGAACGGTTGAACTTCTTTCTCCCGCAGGTGATATGGAGAGGCTGAAAATGGCTGTGGCATATGGAGCGGACGCGGTCTATCTGGCTGGTAAGGAGTTCGGCATGAGAGCCGGTGCTGCCAATTTCTACGACGATGATTTGGATCGCGCGGTTCGTTTCTGTCATGAGCACGGTGTTAAAGCGTATATCACCTGCAACATACTGCCGCATGATTCTGATCTGGTAAGATTGCCGGCTTTCCTCGGTATACTTTCCGATATAGGCGCGGATGCGGTTATCTTAGCGGATCTGGGAGTTCTCTCTCTGATAAAAAAACATGCTCCGAGTATGAAAATTCATATCAGCACCCAGTTCGGTGTTGTAAACAGCGAAACGGCTAATTATCTGTATTCACTCGGGGCGGATACGGTTGTTCTTGCCCGTGAACTTAAACTATCGGAAATCAGGAATATCAGATTAAACACACCGGATGACCTTGGCCTTGAATGCTTTGTTCACGGCGCGATGTGTGTTTCTTTTTCTGGCAGATGTCTGCTCTCCAATTATCTTACCGGAAGAGATTCCAACAGAGGGAACTGCGCGCAGCCGTGCAGATGGAAATACAATCTTGTTGAGGAATCCCGTCCGGGTGAATACTATCCCGTTGTGGAGGATGACGGTACCTATATCTTCAATTCCAAGGATCTGTGTATGATAGAGCACATCCCCGAACTGATTAATGCGGGGGTCACAAGCCTCAAAATCGAGGGCAGAATGAAATCCTTTTATTATACCGCAGTTACTACGCAGGCATACAGGAAGGCGATTGACGCAGCGGCCAGCGGTGTACCGCTTGATCCTCTTTGGGTGAAGGAAGTAGATATGGTGAGTCACAGACCGTATACGACCGGTTTTTATTTTGACGAGCCTGGACAGTATTATGCTGATTCATCCTATTCTTCAGCGGCGAATGTCGTCGCGGTCGTGGAATCCTGTTCTTCTAAAGGGGAAGCGGTGCTTTCACAGCGAAATAAATTTTTTCAAGGGGATGAACTGGAAATAGTTGTTCCCGGTGGCCGCCCTGTACCTTTCATGGCCGATATGCTCTTTGATGAGAACGGTTCTGCAATCGAAAGCACACCTCGTGCCATGATGATCATAAAAACGGTCCTTCCTGTCGAAGTACCGCCGATGTCAATAATAAGGAAAAGGACTGTATAGTAGGAGTTGTTATGAAAAAATACGGACTGAATGAATTAAGAGAGATGTTCCTGAGCTTTTTTGAGTCGAAGGGGCATCTTAGACTTCCTAGTTTTTCTCTCGTTCCGCAAAATGATAAATCGGTTTTGCTTATCAATGCCGGAATGACGCCGATGAAGCCCTGGTTTAAAGGGGAGGAAGAGCCGCCGAGACGCAGAGTATGCACCTGTCAGAAATGCATCCGGACGGGAGACATTGAGAATGTCGGGCATACAGCGAGGCATGGAACGTACTTTGAAATGCTCGGCAATTTCTCCTTTGGTGATTACTTCAAAAAGGAAGCAATCGAATGGAGCTGGGAATTCCTTACTTCTCCCGAGTGGGTCGGGCTTGATCCGAACAGGCTTTATCCATCTGTTTATAAGGATGATGATGAGGCCTGGGATCTATGGCATGATGACATAGGTATTCCAGCTGAGAAGATCTTCCGATTTGGCAAGGAGGACAATTTCTGGGAGCATGGTTCCGGCCCGTGCGGGCCCTGTTCCGAAATCTACTATGACAGAGGAGAGCAGTACGGCTGCGGCAAGCCTGACTGCACGGTTGGCTGCGACTGCGACAGATATATCGAGGTATGGAACAACGTCTTCTCCCAGTTCGATAACGACGGAAAAGGCAACTATACCGAGCTCAAACAAAAGAATATCGATACCGGAATGGGCCTTGAGAGACTTGCGGTGGTCTGCCAGGAGGTTAATTCGCTCTTCGAGGTGGACACCTTGATGAACATCACGAAAAAGGTGAGTGAGCTCACAGGCGCCTACTATGGAAAGGACATGAAGACGGACGTCTCGCTCCGCGTGATCACGGATCATATCCGCAGTGCCGTTTTCATGACTTGCGATGGCATCCTTCCCTCTAACGAAGGCAGAGGCTATGTGCTCCGCCGCCTGCTCCGACGCGCCGCGCGGCACGGCAAGCTCCTCGGAGTGAACGAGCCCTTTCTGCACATTATTGTCGATACAGTTGTGCATGAAAATGAGTTCCAGTATCCGGAGCTCCGGGCTAAGCAGCGCTATATCGAGAACGTCATAGAATCCGAAGAGAAGAGCTTCGCCACAACTATCGATGCCGGCCTAAGGATCTTCTCCGACCTGCTCGAGGAGCACAAGAGAAACGGCGAGACCGTCTTCTCCGGAAGCGACGCCTTCAAGCTTTACGATACTTACGGTTTCCCTGTGGACCTCACCTCGGAGATGTGCGCCGATAACTGCATGTCCGTGGATACCGACGGCTTTGCAAAGCTGATGGACGAGCAGAGAGAGCGCGCCCGTGAAGCGCGCAAAAAGCTTGGCGACCTCGGCTGGGCCGGCATCGAGTTCGGCAAGCAGATCCCCGATACGATATTCTGCGGTTATGAAAACAAAGAGACCGAGGCCGAAGTGCAGGCCATCGTTTTCGATAACGAATTCGCGGGTGAGGTGAATGCGGGACAGTCGGCCATCATCGTCCTGGATAAGACTGTTCTGTACGCTGAGATGGGCGGCCAGGTAAACGACACCGGCGTGCTCACCGCAGCAGGCGGGAAATTCTCCGTGGAGAACGTTCAGAAGAATAACGGCGGAAAATATATGCATACCGGCGTTGTCGCCGAGGGCAGCATCAAAGTGGGGGACAAGGTCACCGCCTCCTATGATGCCGACCGGAGAGCCGCTGTGGCCAGGGCGCACACTGCCACCCACATTCTTCAGAAGGCTCTCAAGGAACAGCTCGGCGACCATATCCATCAGGCCGGCTCTCTCGTTGAGCCCGACTTCCTCCGTTTTGACTTCTCCCACTTTTCCCCGATGTCCGAAGAGGAGATTCGGGAAGTGGAGAGAAGAGTCAACAGGGCCATACTACGCGACTACGTTGTTGAGACCGTTGAAATGGGGCTCGATGAGGCAAGAAAAACCGGTGCCACGGCGCTCTTCGGCGAGAAATACGGTGCAACGGTCAGGGTCGTAAGCGTATCCGATTACAGTTCTGAGCTCTGCGGCGGAACACACGTTTCCAACTCTGCCAAGATCGGCTCTTTTCACATCCTCTCAGAGGGCTCTGTGGCATCCGGTATAAGAAGGATAGAGGCTGTCACAGGCGTGAAGGCCTTGGACATCTTCAACGAACAGTCAGCCCTGCTAAAAAACCTTTCCGCGCTTACAAAGTGTGCCCCTGATAAACTCGAGGGCAGGTTTATTCAGCTCGACGGTGAGCTTAAGGAAGCCAGACGTGCTATAGAGAGGTACAAAGACAAAGAGTCTTCAGGCGACGCTTCCAAGCTTTTGAATGACGCTTTAGCTATCGGGCCAGTGAAGCTCGTCACCGCTCGCTTTGAGAACGCCTCGGTGGAAAGCATCCGGAAGATCGGTGATAACCTTAGGGCTCTAAGTGAGAACGTTGTCGCTGTAATGGCTTCAAAAAACGCAGAAAAAGCCGTGCTTTTCTGTGTGTGCGGAAAGAATGCTGTTGATGCAGGGTTCAACGCCGGAGCCATCATCAAGCAGCTTTCCCAGACAGTAGGCGGGAAGGGCGGAGGAAAGCCGGATTCCGCTATGGGCGGAGGTCCTCTGACAGATAAGATCCCGGAAGTTTTTAAACAAGCTGAGAATATTATAAGAGGAGAAGTAAAATGAAAGACGATAATTGCCTGTTCTGCAGGATAATATCCGGAGAGATTCCGTCCACATCCGTATATGAAGATGAAAAAGTATTTGCCTTTAAGGATATCAATCCTCAGGCGCCTGTTCATATCGTTATCGTGCCTAAAGATCATATCAGCTGTGCGGATGATATAGAAAAGAGTAATTCAACTGCTGTTGCAGCCTGTTTTGAGGCTATTCCAGTGATTGCAAAAGAGCAAGGCCTTACCAACGGTTACAGGGTGATCAACAATTGCAAAGAAGACGGCGGACAGTCCGTTATGCATCTTCATTTTCATCTGATCGGCGGGAAAAAACTTGCTGAAAAAATAGTTTAATACATTTAAACGATTTGTGTCCGCGTCCGGGGGATCTATGAGAAAACTTGCTGTCAGTGCAGCTGCTTTTTCAACAGCTGTTATACTATCGGCATATTTCTTTGTGCCTGTATTATGGCCAGTAATAGCAGGAGTTGCTTTTGCCTGTTCCTTTGCATGTTTTCTCATCAGAAAGGGTATCTGCAGAAAGCTGTGGATATACTTTTTGATGCTTTCCCTCGGATTTTCATTTTTTATCGTATATCGCTATACTGCAGCAAGAATATCTGAAGGATATATAAAACAAGAGGCTTATTCAGCTGTTGTATCCGACTACCCGGAAACCGACGGTAATTATTCAAAAGTAAATGTCTTACTTACGGGCAATAGATTTCGATGCAGAGCTGTATTATACGATTATTATCGTAATACCGACACGCTGAAACCGGGGGACAGGATCACTTTTGAAGCAGATTTTCGATCCGCGTTTGACAGCGAATCATCGTCGTTCGATTCCAATCTGGCAAAAAGTATCTCATTATCCGGACGGCTTGGCTCGGTTGTATCAGTTGTTAAGCATGGAAATCCCGTCTTTTATCCAGCAAAGCATCTCAATCATAAGATTCTGGAATTGATACCGGATGTATTCCCGGATGATACTTCTCCTTTCCTCCAGGCGCTTATAATTGGCAGAAGAGATGATCTCTATACTGATAATGCTGTTTATCCGGCTTTGCTGCGTTCAGGGTTTATGCACACCGTCGCGATATCGGGCATGCATATCTCATTTATTGCGGGATTCTGTCTTCTTGTATTCGGAAATAATAATAAGAGTTCAGTCTTAACGCTGGTAATCATTTGGCTGTTTGTCTTTATGTCCGGGAATTCACCGTCATCTGCCAGGGCAGCGATCATGCAGACGGTCATGCTTTTTGCTCCTTTTGTCAGGAGAGAGAACGATCCGCTCACATCGCTTTCTTTTGCTCTTTCGCTTCTTTTGCTCATCAATCCTTTCTCAGCAAAGAGTACCGGCCTTCAACTCTCATTTGCGGCTGCACTGGGAATTATATTGTTATCAGGCCGGATCAACAAAGTGTTGCTTTCTGCGTTAAAAAACGAGTTACTTCAGCGCATTATTCGTTATCCGGCTGGTATTGTTTCTTCCTCAATTGGAGTGATGGCCTTTACAATCCCGCTCAGCGCTGCACATTTCGGATATATATCGATTCTCTCTGTCGTTACGAATGTCCTTGCTCTGTGGGCGATTCCGATTTGTTTCTGCGGTGCCTATATTTGCCTGCTGGTGTATTTGCTTGTCCCGAATCTTGCTGTTTTTCTGGGTCAGATCCTTTCCTTCCTGTGCAGATATATTTTTTCGGTCTGTTCATTTGTTTCGAGTCTGCCACATGCTGTCATTCCGTATGAGGGCCTCATTACCATAATCCTTTTCACCTTGATCTATGCTGTTTTTTTGGCCTTTTTCTTATCGGATCATTCACCTTTGAGCAAAATACTCCTTCCGATATCATTTTCTCTAATCCTTGTTGTGTCTTATTTTGCATATTTCTGGTTTTCGGAAGATCTATTCAAGGCATCGGTTTCGATAATGGACGTCGGGCAGGGTGAATGCGTTACCGTAATTTCAGATAACAGAGCCGTTGTAATCGATTGCGGAACATCAGACTATTCTGTTAATCCCGGTGTTGAATGCGCTGATTACTTTTATATCAGAGGCCAGAAAAATGTGGATGCGCTTTTTCTGACGCATCTTCATTCTGACCATGTCAGCGGAGTCTGTCACCTAATGGAGTTGATCGATGTAAGCAATGTTTTTATTCCGGTCAATATCGATCTTTCCAATGAGTTTTTTGCAGACATCAGACGGACAGCTTCCCGAACAGGAACAAAAGTCATACTTGTGGACAGGGACTCATCGATCCGGTTGGGGGAAATCGATGTCGGTCTGTATCTTTCGGACGATTCTTCTGATGCTAATGAGTCCTGCATGGCTGTAAAGGTTTCTGCAAATGAAAAGTCATTCCTTATCACGGGGGACGGAACATATATCAATGAACTCCAGCTGGCAGAGAAAAACGGCATAGGTCACGTTGATGTTCTGGTAGCGGGACACCACGGATCAAACGGATCATCCTGCGGTTATTTTCTTGATGTTACGGATCCCGAATACTCTGTGATCAGCGTCGGAAAAGCGAATCGCTACGGTCACCCTTCCTCTTTTGTGCTGGAGAGGATGAAGGAAAAAGGGATTTATATATTGAGAACGGATCTATGCGGAAGAGTAACATTTCTTTTTGATTGATCGATACGGGAGAACATGTATGGCAGAGAAAAAAGATCTGTTTATTTATTCAGATGAGAAGAAAAAGCTGCGTTCGCAGATCATATCAAGGCTCTATTTGCTCTACGGACCGGAAGAGTATCTTAAGGAAGTGTTTACGGATGATATCCGTAGAGCAGTTATCTCAGATATGAATGATGGCTTTTCATATAAAAAATTCTGTGACTCCGATTTCGGAATCACAGATATAGCTGAGGCCGTAAACGCGTTTCCTTTTCTTTCCGAACATACGCTTGTTGAGATCCATGATTTTGATCTGAATAAATACGGTGAGCAGATGCTTCCGCTGATCAGTGATATTCCGGATTATTGTACTGTTGTATTTGTCCAAAACAGTGAATACACGCCGGATTTTCGCCTGAAGTCAAATAAGTATATCCGAGAACATTACGCCGTCTTTAATATATCCGTTCAGAGTCAGAATGAACTGATACGCTGGATAATCAGACGTTTTGCAGCAGAAGGGAAGACAATAGGGAATGAAGCCGCTGAACAGCTGATTTTTGTATCTGGCAGTTCCATGAACGGTCTGATACCTGAGATCAAAAAAATCTCCTCTGCTGTAGAAGCAGATTCCGTCTGTGCCGAAGATATAGTGAAATACGCGCATCATCTTCCTGAGGCAGATGTGTTTGAGATGGTGGAATGCTTATCTCAGGGGAAAAAGCATGCAGCGGTCCGAATGCTGTCCGAACTGCTCGATTCAAAGTCTGCTGATCCTATCCAGCTCTTATCGATCATTTCCTTACAGTATAAAAGACTGTATGCAGTTAAGATAGCCAGAAAGGAAAACAGGGGATTTGAATGGCTTGCTGCGTCTGAGGTTGTCAGACAGGATCAGACATGGCTTGCTAAAAAGCTTTACAATATGCGAATAAACTATACTGATGAGCAGCTTGAAAAAGTGATCTGCACCTTATCTGATGCGGATTTCAGCATGAAAACGGGAAAAGGCGATAATAATGATATTCTGAAAGAAGTCTTTATCCTTCTGACATCTGAGGTGGCAAATGCTGAGAATCGATGAAGTAATCGTAGTAGAAGGAAAGTATGACAGGATCAAACTCAGCCGATTCATAGACGCTACGATTCTTGAAACTTCAGGATTCGGTGTTTTCAATAATCCGTCACTAAGAAGACTGCTTGCTGAAGCCGCGCAGAAAAAGGGGCTTATCGTTCTGACCGATTCAGATAATGCGGGATTCCAGATCAGAAGATACCTGCGTTCCTTTATAGATGATTCATTGATTAAGAATGTATACGTGCCTGTCGAATACGGTAAAGAAAAGAGGAAGAAAGCTGCAACGTCATCCGGGATACTGGGCGTGGAAGGGCTCAGCGAGGGAACAATCACAAAAGCGCTTGAAGACGCAGGAGTGGTTTTAAAAAAAGATCTGAATGAAAACAACGAAAGAATAAGCGTGCTGGATCTGTACAGACTCGGGCTTTCCGGCAGAAAAAACAGTAGGAAAAAGCTTAACATTATTCTCAAACGGCTTGGACTCCCCGAACAGCTTTCTAAGAAAGAGGCTCTGGACGCCGTAAACCTGTTGAAAACTAAAGATGGTTTTTTCACGTTTTGCGAGGAGCATGAAGACGAGCTGTCTGCGATGGATTGACATAATCCGTGCACTGATGTATTATAAGTGAAAATCTGCCCACGTAGCTCAGCAGGATAGAGCGGCCGCCTCCTAAGCGGCAGGTCAGAGGTTCGAATCCCCCCGTGGGTGCCAAAAAAGCAAGTCCTAAGACTTGCTTTTTTCTTAGCAGATTATTTGTATGATTCGGGATCGTAGATATGCTGCAACGAGGTATCGGACTGTTCCATCAGTTCGAGAGGCGTCCCGTCCGGATCAAATACCCAGCAGATTTTACACCCGTCTCCGCCGACCATATAACCGTCCGGAGAGGTGACGGGTTTGCTCTTATCTCCATCGTACCAAAGCTCAAGGCCTCTTGAAAGAAGCACTTCGATCATTTTTTTGATATCCGGGGTCTCAAGTGCGAAATGCCACACAGTCTGATCATAATAATATTTTGTCGACTCGGGATGAGGATGGGGATTATCACCTTTTACAGGCTGGATCTCAAGGTATTGGCCGTTTGCGATCTTCATGTAGTAATTCCAGGGAACGCCTCCGTCTTCACCCATCTTAAAAATAAGCTTGAATCCGAGTTTTTCATAGAAATCGATTGTTTTCTCGATGTCATTGGAGTAAATTGTCACGTGAAACAATGATTTGAACAGATCCATGATATGTTCCTCTCTCTGATGAATTTGTCTTTTTTGGAAGTATATCATTTGATCCCGATTTGTTCAAGCGGTTGAAATATGTTTAAGGAGAATAGATGAAAAGAGTATTTGCAGTTTTTCTTTCCGTAATCATGATTACAGCGCTTATCGGCTGTGCAGGTCCTTCAGTTGTTGATGGCACACAGAGTTCCCCGGTCAATGATTCATCCGGTGTGGCTGCAGGGAACGGGCCGGATGTACAGGTTGCGGGAGAAAATCCCGGAATCGAAACACCGATGTCAGATGAAGCGGGCAACGGACAGATCATTATCAAAGTTGTGAATACCGAGATTGAATATTTTTATGCTCCGGATAAGTCGGGTAATCTTATTCTTTCCTATATCTGCGAGAAGCCTGTGGTGGAAATTGAGAACAATGAGTACGCTTCGGACGTGATCAATAATTATTTCAATGATCTGGATGAAGAATACCATACCGGTGAAAACCGCGGTTTAGGCAATGTTTTCTGCCCCGGAAAAAATCAGATGCTGCAGATGGCAACAGATAATTATCAGTGTTATGTGGATTATGATGCAGATCTGACTTTGGAACTCGTGTTCTCTCACTATGTTGACATCGTCAGATGTGATATGCAAGTTATCAGTTTCGTGTTTACTGATTATATCTTTGACGGCACCGGAAGCGGTCAATTCTATAAATACGCGCTTTCCTTTGATTCATTTTCTGGGAAACTGCTTGATCTGACAGAGCATAAGGATTTTGCAAAAATAAGAAAAATCGTCAACGCTGCAATTTCCGACTATGCTGAACTGTCTTATGTGAAAGGCAGCTGTTTTCTTGACCATGACGGGCTGTCATTTCTTGTCCGGTCTGATGTCAAAAGCGATGACGGTTCCTTGTATAAGACAGTCACTGTACCTTATTCCGCATTCAGCGAACTGGATTCCTCGTATTTCACAGAGGCTGCTCAACTCCTTCCGGGGAGCGTCAGCATAAGCGACACTACAGCAGACCATAACGACAAAGTCATAATAGACAGAGTAGATGTAGACGCTGACGGAGAACAGTATTTTCTGATCGCTGAAGGCACGGTATATGACTTCAAGCTTGTCGGTGTGCAGTATTCCAACTATGATGAAGTATTTTATAATAAGAATCTGTACTGGATGACGAATTTCCTTTCTGACTGCAGGCTTCAGCTTTCTCTTGTGATACCTGAGGGAATGCCGGATGTAATGATCTGCTATACTTCAGATGGTGTTGAATACAGTAAATTCATCTCTCAAAGCGGCCTTGATGGGAAAGTGCTTCTGGTGGATGATTCTATCAGTGCTTTAGGATAAAAAACTGTTGACTTTATTGATATTAGATGATATTCTATTCAAGCCGCATTGAAAAGGTTTAAGTCTTTACAGCACCTTTAGAGCGAGTCCTGATTATGAAAGGGGTAAAAATTGTGAAGAATGCAGTCGTTGTATCGGGCGGAAAACAGTACCGCGTCTCCGAGGGTGATGTGATATATGTTGAGAAGCTTGATGTTGCCGCTGGTGAAAACGTTAAGTTCGATCAGGTCCTGTCTGTCATTGACGGAGATATCGTCAAAATCGGTACTCCCAATGTCGAGGGAGCAACTGTTTCGGCTAATGTTGTAAAAAACGGCAAGAGTCACAAGATCCGCGTTTATAAGATGAAGCCTAAAAAAGGTTACCGCAGGACACAGGGACACAGACAGCCGTACACGAAGGTCCAGATCGAATCAATCAATTATTGATTTCCACTACTGAATTTGACAATTGGAGGTGTAAGTTTAATGGCACATAAAAAGGGAATGGGTTCTACCAAGAACGGTCGCGACAGTGAATCTAAACGTCTTGGCACCAAAAGGGCTGACGGACAGTTTGTCCTTGCCGGAAACATCCTTGTCAGACAGCGTGGAACAAAAATCCATCCGGGAACAAATGTCGGTAAAGGTAAAGATGATACTCTGTTTGCTCTCGTTGATGGTAAAGTAAAGTTTGAACGCCTTGGCAAGGACCGTAAAAAGGTCTCTGTTTACGAAGAGATAGCTCAGTAATCGGACAGAAGCCGGACATAAGTCCGGCTTCATATTTTTATTCAGAGGTGTTATATGAGCTCCTGTTTTGTGGATAAAGTAAGAATCACGATAAAAAGCGGGAACGGCGGAAACGGTGCAGTCGCTTTTCACCGCGAAAAATATGTTGCGTCAGGCGGCCCTGACGGCGGGGACGGGGGAAACGGCGGTGATATTGTATTCGTTCCGGATGATAATATCACGACCCTGCTTGATTTCCGATATAAAAGAAAATATGTTGCCGAAAACGGCGAGGACGGGCAGGGTAAAAGATGCTCCGGCAAAGATGGTAAGTCTTTGTATATTAAAGTGCCGAGAGGAACTGTCATAAGAGACTTTGAATCGGGAAGTATTATGCACGATATGTCTGACGGTAACAGCTGGACAGCGGCTAAAGGAGGAAGAGGCGGATGGGGAAATATCCATTTTGCCACTCCTACAAGGCAGACGCCAAGATTTGCCAAGCCAGGTCTGCCTGGCGAATCCTTTGATATCGTTCTTGAATTAAAGCTGCTTGCGGATGTCGGATTGATCGGGTTCCCGAATGTAGGAAAGTCTACATTTCTCTCTGTTGTCAGCAAGGCGCACCCGAAAATCGCAAACTATCATTTCACGACGCTCTTTCCGAATCTGGGGGTCGTATATGTAAATGATGGAAACTCATTTGTCCTTGCCGATATTCCCGGAATAATTGAAGGCGCATCTTCCGGCGCAGGCCTCGGAACAGAGTTTTTGAGACATATCGAGCGGTGCAGACTGTTTGTGCATATTATCGATGCTTCCGGTTCAGAAGGGAGAGATCCCTTGGATGATTACAGGAAGATTAATGATGAGCTGAGAAAATATGATGAAAAGCTCATGGATAGACCCCAGATAATAGTAGCGAATAAAACAGATCTGATCTTTGAAGATGATGCAGCGGTTAATCAACTCAGATCGGAAGCTGAAAAAGACGGTTTTCCGTTTTTCCTTTGCAGCGCAGTTTCCCATTCGGGGGTAAAGCCTATCATTGATAAATGCTATGAGATGCTCTCGTCTATTCCCGTTCCCGGGCCTTATGAAGCAGACTATGTTCCGAAGCTTCCGACGGGAGAATCCGCAGATGAACTGCAGATTACGCAGAATGACGGTATTTGGAGTATTGAAGGCGAGTGGATCAGGAGGCTGATTGCTCGAATCAATTTCAGCGATTATGAAAGCCGTATGTACTTTGACAGACTGCTCAGAGAGTCAGGGGTCTTCACTAGACTTGAGAACATGGGAATTGGAGACGGAGATACAGTCAGCATATACGATTTAACATTTGACTATAAGGAATAGAGATATTATAGTTGATTTACAAGACTTGGATTCCGCTTTTTGAAGAGGAGCAATGTGATGGGAAAGCATGTCACAAAGAAGAACAGTTCATTAGGCAGGAAGATCAAAGAGTCGGTCGCCATTATCGCAGAATATGATAATAAAAAGGAGATCACGGTATCGGATTATATTAAACTCGGTGCAGCAGTCTCGATCCTGATCATTATCAGTTTTTTCAAAGTCAGCGGTATTGTTGAGCTCCTTGCATATCTGATCCCGTTTTTTCTCGTGTCGTATGATGTTTTCTTTTCAGCGATCCGCAAGATCAATTCGGGAAGATTGCCTTCTGATGAAGCGCTTGTGATAGGCTGCTCGATTCTTTGCTTTGCGATCGGAAGCTATACGGAAGCAGTTGCTGTCGTTATTGCCTATAAGATCAGCCTTATACTTGAGGATGCTATCGAAAAGAAGCTGAAACAAACAGATCGGCGTTTTTCTGTTGGCAACCCCACTGAATGTGTGATTCAGACGCCGGAGGGCGGAATCCGGTTTGATTCCTCGGATCTCAGAATCGATGATATTGTATCGGTGGGAAATGATGATCCGGTTCCTCTTGACGGATTATTAGAAAGCGGAAGAGGATTGTTTGATTATTCTGTCCTGACAGGAGAGGATGCTTCCGTTATCCTTAGACCGGGAGATTACGCTTCCGAAGGGTGCATAAACCGATCCGGGACACCCGTAAGCATTCGAATTACAACGGAAGAAAAGGAATCCACAGGGCATGTTCTGCGGGAACATATCCGTTCTTCTTCGGATGAAAGCTCTGATCTTGAAAGGCTCATTTTTACTGCGCTGAAGTATTTCAGCATTCTTTCTATCCCTGCGGCTGTCATAACTGCTGTCATTCCGGGAATCATTACGGATATGTGGTTCGACTGGATCAGCAGAGCAGTAATCATTCTGTTCGTATCTAATATCAGAATCATAAAGAAGCTTATCCAGTTTCTATTCAGAACCGGGATCATACATTCAGCTTTCAAGGGCATTTACATTATGAATAATAAGGTTCTTGAAAGGATCAGCCGCTCTGAAACCTTTGTTTTTGAGAAATCCGGCGTGATTACCGAGGGCGAATATGGTATCAAAAAAGTATATTCTGCAGAGATAAGTGAATCTGATCTGCTCCATATGGCCGCTAAGGCGGAGAGTCTCTCCGATCATCCTCTCGCCAAAGCGCTTCTGAGAGCTGTAAACAGCGGTGATCTGAAGAAGTATTCCATTGAAAGCTTTGAAGAGTATCCCGGAAGAGGAGTCAGCGCCGTCATAAATGGGAAAAAAGTATATGCCGGAAAGTATTCATATGTATCCGGATTCTGTGAACCGCATACATATGCCGACAGCGCAGGAACGAATATCCATGTTTGTATTGACGGAAAGTATTCGGGATTCATCTCATTCAGTGACAGTGTTAAAGAGGGCGTTTATGACGCTCTGGAAAAGCTGAGATCCGGCCGCACGGCAAAACTCGTTATGCTGACGGGTGATTCTGCTGTCAGTTCAAGAAAAATGGCTGCAGCTTTAAATTTTGATATGATCAAAGCGGAAACAACACCGGAGGATAAAAAGAACTCGCTGGAATACCTTATCAAAAATAAAAACAAAGGAACCTGGGTGACCTTTGTCGGTAACAACAGAACGGATGATGAGATCTATGAAAGTGCGGAAGTTGCAGTCAGCTATGTTTCATTGAAAGACTTCCCCTTGATTAAAGAGTCTGCAGATGTACTGATCTTCAGCAAAGGAATCGGTAAAATAGCGGATACCGTTAAGATGTCTGATTCAGTGATCGGCAATGTAAAAATAATGACTTTGCTTATCGCTTCAATAAAAGCGTTGGTGCTGCTTTTCGGCCTTACGGGCATTTTACCTGTATTGGCGTCGGTCATCATCGATTCTGCTGTTAGCATACTTGTTACTGTTTATATGCTGTGTATCAGGAAATAAAAAACGAAAGCTTCTCAGCTTTCGTTTTTTTCATAGTATTACGGATCAGTCCTTGAAATCCGGAATGAATGTGTCTGAAATGTTCATTTCATGCAGCCGGACCTTCATCTGGCTTGTTTTTTTATTATACATCGCCGTCCGCAGTTCATCATCCGGAATGAATCTGTAATATGCAGAGCAGAAAGATTCGAACATTGCTCTGTTCCTTGGATTAAGGTTTTTTATACTCGTAGCAAACGAAATCAAGGCACCTGCGAAAAATGCGATTATATAGTAGGAATGCTTTCTGCATAGAAATATCACTACAGCCGCTATAATTACGCATATGGCCAATGAGGCAAATACGGAAACTTGCGTATACTTTTTGGCATTTGTACTGATCAGATCCTCGTTCAAAGACCTCATTTTTTTGATTATCGGGAAAGCAATTGTGAAGTTATAGATGAACTGTCTGAAAAACAGATAGTACCAAAGCCATCCGACAAAAAGTATAAACGCTCCGAGCATGATTTTGATTGGAAGAGATGAAGCAGCCATTTTTCCCTCCGGATATTATAAAACTGTTTTGGATTATAATATACTTTTATTCTTATTGCAAGAATGCTCGCATTCTTTGTACTGTGTAACACTTTATTTTTGTATATTTATATGGTATTATACAATACACGTTTAAAAGGAGAAATATGTCCTATGTCAGATAAATATATTTCCATACCGCATGAGTCCGGCAGTGTGAACATTTCAGAAGATGTTATTGTAAGTCTTGTTCAGAATGCGGTGAATGAGGTGGATGGAGTCGCCGGCTTTGCTTATACTGCAGGGAATGAACTTGCGGAACTGATTGGTTTGAAAACTGTCCAGAAAGGAATCAAGGTTCAGTTCGATGAAACAAGGATCATTGTCGATGCTATCATAACCGTGAAATATGGTGAGAATATTGTGAAAGTTGCGCAGGATGTCCAGAACAGAGTGAGTGCTCTTATTGTATCCACGACCGGGATCGAGGATGCTCAGATCAATATCCATGTTTCCGGAATCTCGTTTGCTAAATAACAGATGCCATGACAAGAACCGTTGCCAGACAGATAGCTGTAAGGATCTGTTATTCAGCAGACTTCCTTAAAGAAGATCCGGAAACTGTACTGAGTGCTTTTTTCGAGCCTGACCATTATAATTCTCTTTCCGAATCCGATCAGATCTTTAATGAGTTTCCAGATGACTTGCAAATGGAGTATATACGGAAACTGCTTAATTCTGTATATATTCATGCTGAAGAGATAGATGACAGGATAGCTTCTTTTTCTGAAAAAAGAAAACTCGAGAGGATACCCAAAACAGCTTTGGCCGTGCTCCGCTGTGCGGTTTGTGAGCTGCTTTATTTTGAAGATATTCCGCCATCCGTCACCATTAATGAAGCGGTTGAAACAGCAAAATCTTTTGACAGTCCTGAGACAGTTGCATTTATTAACGGTCTTCTTGGCTCGGTATTCAGATCACTGCCTGATTCTCAATGAGTATGTATTCTGATGCTTTCACCGTCAGTTCCTTGAATGCATATATAAAGAGCCGTTTTGACAGTGATGAGATCCTGCAGTCTGTATTTGTAAAAGGGGAGATCTCAAACTACAAATACCATTCTTCCGGACATCATTACTTCTCCATAAAGGATTCTGAATGTTCCCTTCGGTGTGTCCTCTTTAAAAACAATGCCTTCGGACTGCGCTTCAGACCCGAAAACGGGCTGAAAGTGATCCTGTTCGGCAGAGTGTCGGTTTATACCCGTGACGGGTCCTATCAGTTCTACTGTCAGAAAATGATCCCGGACGGTGCCGGCGATCTTCAGATTGCTTATGAACAGCTTAAGAACAGGCTGAACGAAGAGGGACTATTTGACAGCAGGCATAAGAAGGCGCTTCCGGATTATCCGGGAAGGATTGCTGTAATCACTTCCGGGACCGGAGCGGTTGTTCATGATGTAATTAATATTCTGAAAAAAAGATGGCCGCTCGCGTCTGTGCTGGTCGTTCCTGTCAGAGTTCAAGGACAGGGAGCTGCTTCGGACATCGCGTCAGCCATTCAGTATGTAAATCAGTATTCACTGGCTGATCTGATCATTACCGGAAGAGGCGGCGGAACGATCGAAGATCTGTGGGCTTTCAACATGGAGGAGGTTTGCAGGGCAATCTTTTCATCAGATATCCCTGTCATTTCTGCGGTTGGCCATGAGCCGGATACTACACTGTCTGATTATGCTGCCGATTTACGGGCATCGACACCTTCCAATGCTGCAGAACTTGCAGTACCTGATAAGGATGAAATGCTGGAGAGGCTGGAGGATGTCAGGTCCCGATATTTCATTTATACCGGGAAAAAGCTTTCAGAATGCAGGCATGATATTGATCGAGTCTCTCGACAGACCGTTTTCTCTGATCCTGAGACCTTATATCAGGATTACAGGCAAAACCTGGACCATCTGTATGATGCTATGATCAGTCACATGTCTGCTGTAATCAATGAAAAAAAGAATCTGGTCAGCGTTGCAGATGGCAGGATGAAGGCTTTAAACCCCAAAGGCGTTCTCGCCAGAGGATATTCTGTTGCCTTAAAGAACGGTGAAGCCGTCTCATCTCTGGCGCAGCTGCAAGAAAAGGATATTATAAGCCTTTTATTATGTGACGGCACCGCTGAATGCGAAGTAAAAAAAATCAATCACCCGGAGCGATAGAATGGATAAAGAGTATTCTTTTGAAGACGGTATCAGACGGATCGAGGAAATATTGGAAAAGCTTGAAAACAGAAATTCCGGCCTGGCGGAGACTCTTTCCCTTTATGAAGAGGGGATGCGCCTGCTGAACAGATGCAATTCTATGCTTGAATATGCCGAACAGAAAGTTGAGATTCTGAAAAGCTCTTTTGATGAGAAACCGATCACCGCTGCATTTTCCGGAGAGAACGTAAATGAAGATCAGTGAATACATTGCCCTGATCAACGAAAAACTGAAGAACACTATTATTTTAAAAAACGGGAGATATAAAGGCCTGTTTGACGCTATGACATACAGTCTGAATGCAGGCGGAAAGAGGATCAGACCTGTTCTTACTCTCGAATTCTGCAGGATTTCAGACGGGAATATGGATGATGCGCTTCAGGTGGCATGTGCCGTTGAAATGCTTCACACCTACAGTCTTATCCATGATGATCTTCCCTGCATGGATAATGATGATCTGAGAAGAGGAAGACCTACGAATCATATCGTTTTCGGGGAGTGCAACGCACTTCTTGCCGGTGACGCTCTTCTGACGGAGTCGTTTTATCAGATATCCTCCAGTTCTCTTAAGGATTCCGTAAAGAACGGCTGCATCAGAGTTTTATCGGAAGCTGCAGGGCTTAACGGGATGTGCGGCGGGCAGTATCTAGACACCAATTACAGTGAGAACATTGATGAGAACGATATAATCACAATCAACATGCTTAAGACCGGGGCTTTGCTGAAAGCTTCATGCGTATTAGGAGTTATGTGCGCGGAAGGATCTGAGATACAGATTGAAGCTGCTTCTTTATTCGGCGATAGTATCGGACGCGCATTTCAAATCAGAGATGATGTGCTTGATGTTATCGGAAGCAGTGAGCTACTTGGCAAGTCCGTCGGATCTGACAGCAAGGAAAAGAAGATCAATTATATGACACTATACGGAGAGGAATACTGCCTCAAACTGATCGAAGAATACACTTTAAAGGCAAAAGAAGCTTTGGTGCCTTGTTTCTCGGATACCTCGTTTCTATTTGATCTGGCTGATTCTTTGATTACCAGAAATAACTGAGGAAGATGGTTCGTTTTGGAAATTCTTGATAAACTTTCATCCAATGAAGATCTGCGAGGACTTTCTAAGAATGAGATAAGCCTTCTATGCAGCGAAATCCGTGATACCATAATCGAAACGGTATCACACAACGGGGGACATCTGTCTTCAAATCTCGGAGCAGTGGAATTGACAGTTGCTCTTCACAGGGTGTTTGATCCCGAAAGGGACAGAATCGTATTCGATGTCGGTCATCAGGCATATGCGCATAAGCTTTTGACAGGAAGACTCAATGCCTTTGATTCTCTTCGGAAAACTGACGGGATTTCAGGTTTTACTAATCCGAATGAGAGCGATGCGGATGCCTTTATTTCCGGTCATGCGTCAAATTCTGTATCGGTTGCGCTCGGGATGGCTAAAGCTAGGACGCTTCTTAATAAAGATTATGATGTTGTTGCAGTGATCGGTGACGGGGCGCTTACCGGAGGACTTGCCTATGAGGGACTTGTCAATGCATCACAGAGCAGAGAGCCTTTTGTTATTGTTATAAATGATAACAACATGTCTATCGGCAATAATGTCGGGGGCATGGCTATCATTCTGCAGAAACTCAGGATTAATATGGATTACCTGTCCTTTAAATCCTGGCTGAAAGAAAACATCTTTAAAACCGGGTCTCTGTACAGACTCATCCATTCTTCGAAGGAAAAGATCAAAGCGGCGCTGCTTCCGAATAATATATTTACTGATCTTGGATTTGAATACCTCGGTCCGATTGACGGACATGATGTATCTCTCATGGAACAGGTTTTCCGGCATGCAAATGAGATGAGAAAGCCGGTTATCGTGCATGTCACTACCAAAAAGGGAAAAGGCTGCAAATATACGGAAGATAATCCCGATATTTATCATGGCACAGGACCCTTTGATATGAAGACAGGGCAGGTGTTCAGTCAGAAGACATGTTTTTCCGATAAATTCGGAGAGTATATTTGCGAGGTCGCCAAAGACAATAAACAGATCACGGCGATTACTGCTGCAATGTCGTCCGGGACAGGACTGGATACATTCAAGAGACGTTATCCTGACAGGTTTTTTGATGTTGGCATTGCGGAAGGACATGCGGTTTCTTTTGCCGCAGGACTTGCCAAACAGGGCATCATTCCGATCTTTGCGGTATATTCCTGCTTCCTTCAAAGAAGCTTGGATATGCTGATTCACGATGTGGCGCTGCTTGATCTTCACGCTGTGTTCTGTGTTGAGCGTGCAGGGATCGTCGGACAGGATGGAATGACGCATCAAGGTGTTTTTGATATTGCGTATCTGAGTCTGGTCCCGAATATGACTATTCTTGAACCGGCTTCTTTTTCAGAATTGAAAGATATGCTCTGCTATGCTGTCAATGTTGTTTCAGGGCCTGTGGCGGTCCGAATCCCCAAAGACTGTGAAGGAAATTATAAGGAAAGTCATATAGAAGAAGAGCATGTTATCTGCTCTGGAACGGATTTAACCATGGTCGGGTATGGTCAGACTGTAAATGAACTGATCAAAGCAGGGGAAATACTGAAGGAAAAAGGCGTTTCTGCTGAAATTATCAAGCTTGGCATATTAAAACCCAATTGTTTTAAAGAAGTTCTTGCATCAGCGGAGAGGACTGGCACATTACTGGTTGCAGAGGAAGTGTGCGGTGAATCCTGCATAGGGGTAAGAATACTTGAAACAGCGGAAATGAACAGGATCCCGATCAGAGAAAGCATGCTTATCAATCTGGGGGACGGTATCGTCCCGCACGGTGATCCTGCAGAACTTCGTGAGAGATATCGCCTTGATGCGGTGTCTATTGCCAAAGAAGCCGTGAAGATAGTAAAGGATCGTAATGGCCAGAAAGAGACTTGATCAGATCATGTATGAACGATCTCTTGCCGAAAGCCGGGAAAAAGCAAAGGCGCTTATCATGGAAGGGATCGTGTATGTGAATGGTGAGAAAGAGAATAAAGCAGGCTCGCAGATATCCGATGACAGCGTGATTGAAGTCAGAGGGAATCCTTTGCCTTATGTTAGCAGAGGAGGACTTAAACTGGAAAAAGCGCTTTCGGTATTTCAGGTCGATCCGAGTGACAGAATCTGTATCGACTGCGGCGCTTCAACGGGCGGTTTTACCGATGTACTGCTTCAGAACGGAGCAAAGCGCGTTTATGCGGTAGATGTCGGATATGGGCAGCTGGCATGGAAACTCAGGAATGATTCCCGCGTGATCAATCTTGAGCGAACGAACGTCAGATATATAGATAAGAATATAATACCTGAGCCAATCGAACTTGCAGTCATAGATGCTTCCTTTATTTCACTGAAACTTCTTCTTCCGGCGGTCTCTGCTCTTCTGACTGAGAATGCGGAGGTCATCTGTCTGATCAAGCCGCAGTTTGAGGCGGGGAAAGAAAATGTCGGAAAGAAAGGTGTAGTAAGGGACAAAGGAACGCATACAGCGGTTATACGGGATATAATCGAATATGTTCCGACTGTAGGCCTGTATCCTGCGGGAATGGATTATTCCCCGATAAAAGGCCCGGAGGGGAATATAGAGTTTCTCTGTTATCTGCGCAATTTTTCAGTTGATTATATACCGGATATCGATGCTGTTGTAGACAGATCGCATAATGAACTGTAATAGGATTAAATGATATGATTGCACTATGCCCGAATCCGTATCGTGATATCAGATTGGATTATACGAGAGACGTAATGCGGATCCTCAGTGAAGAAGGTTTTGAAACCAGTATCTGCCCTGTTTTTGCAAATCCGGGGGATAAAGTCCTGCCGGAAGATCTCGTATACAATCATTTGAAAGATGCAGCCGGATGTTCCCTTGCCGTTGTTATAGGCGGGGATGGAACTATACTGGCGGTTGCCAGAGAATTGATCGATTCCTTAATGCCCTTGTTCGGAATCAATCTCGGTACAAAAGGATTCCTTTGCACGACTGATCCGAGCGAACAGGATTGTTCGGAGCTGCTGATACGCGCAGCGAAAGGGGATCTAATGACCTGCAGCCGAATGATGCTGGATGTTGAGGTTTTTCGGGATGAACAATGCATTTTCTCCAATTATGCACTCAATGATGCCGTCTTACGCGGCTATATAGATTGTATACAAACGGATATCTACATCAATGATGTAATGATAAAATCCTATTTCGGAGACGGTGTGATCATCTCTACGCCTTCCGGCTCTACGGGATACTCGATGTCCGCAGGCGGGCCGATTGTCGAGCCGTCGGCCAATAATTATATTATCACCCCCATCTGCGCACATTCTTTATCTGCCAGAAGCTTTGTTCTTACGACAAATAAACGGATTAAGGTCATTGTGGAAAGACTTCATGACAGGAGAGCCTACATCTCCGTTGACGGTGGTGATCCGATGGAACTTATAAATGGAGACTGCATCAGGATACGCAAATCCGATAAGTTTTTTCACATTCTGGAGCGGGACAGTTTTTCTTATTTCGAGAATATCTCAAATAAATTATATTAAGACAGGGTGAATGCTTGTGAAAACCGGAAGACAGGATGCAATAAAAAAGATCATATCTGAAAATGAAATCGAAACGCAGAACCAGCTCCTTGAAGAACTGGAGAAAATCGGCATCAGGACCACGCAGGCGACTCTTTCGAGGGATATAAAAAATCTTCAGCTTTCCAAAGCAATCAACAGCAATAACAAGTATGTCTATATTCTCTCTCCGAAAAAAGATGACGCATCTATGAGCCGCCTGATGAAAATATTCAGAGAATGTGTCGTTTCATATGATAACGCGCAGAATATAATCGTTATCAAGACTCTTCCAGGGCTGGCCGGAGCGGCCTGTTCTGCTTTCGATAACATGAATGATCAGAAGCTTGTAGGTTCCATTGCAGGAGATGATACCGCTTTTCTGCTTTTCAAGGACATGGAAAGCGCTGATGAATTTTTGAATAAGATCAATTCCATTCTTTGATCCAGGGAAATGTGATATGCTTGAAATATTACATATCGAAAATGTCGCTGTTATAGAGAGCGCGGATATAGAGTTTTCGCATGGATTGAATGTTCTGACCGGAGAAACAGGCGCCGGGAAATCGATCGTCATCGATTCGATCAGTGCCGTGACGGGTTCAAAGCTTTCCCGTGAGATAATCAGGAAAGGCTGCGATACTGCATCTGTTTCCGCATCGTTCAGTTTTTCTCCCGAAGCAGGTAAGTGGCTTGATCAGAATGATTTTGCCGGTGAGGATGAGCTGATCATTTCCCGTAAGATCAATTCGGACGGAAGAAACTTATGCCGGATTAACGGTAGACCGGCTTCTGTTTCTCAACTGAAGGAACTGTCAAACTATCTGATAGACATACATGGTCAGAATGACGGAAGACTTCTTCTGGACGAAAGATCCCATCTGAATTATCTGGATTCTTTCGGAGGCTTTCCGGATCTTCTTGAACAGTACAGAAATGTTTATGCTGAGTATGTTCGGCTGACAGAAGAGATAGAATCCTTACAGGTAGATGATTTTGAAAAAACCAGATTATCCGACACATTATCCTTTGCAATTGATGAGCTCGATGCTGCTCAGATCAATCCGGGAGAATATGACAGCCTTTTTTCGAAAAGGGATCTGCTTCGGAATTCCGAAAAGCTGACGGAAAACATTAATTGCGCGCTGGAAACTCTTGACGGTGAGTCAGACACTAACATCTCCGCATTGCTTCGCGACTGTGCTTATTACCTTGGCAAAGCATCCTCGATAAGTAGCAATCTTTCTGCTTGTTCGGATAAACTGGGTGAGGCATCTTTCCTTATCTCCGATATTACGGAGACTCTGAGAGATACTATCGAGGCACTTGATTTTTCCGAAGAGCAGTACAATGCTCTTGAGACGCGTATTTCGCAGCTCAGCCGATTATTCAGAAAGTATAACCGCGATGAGAATGAGCTGATCTCCTATCTGGATGAATGCCGTGACAAACTCGATAAAATCCGGTATTCGGATGTGCTGCTCGAAAAATACCGTGCAGAACGAGATGATATTGCCGGAAAATGCCTTTCAATGGCAGAGAAGCTTTCAGAAGCGCGGAAAGCGGCCTCAGTCGTTCTTCAGAAAAAAATCGAGGAGCAGCTGAAAGATCTTAATATGCCGTCTGTAAGATTCTATGTGGACTTTTCCGCTGTGGAAAACGCAAACAGATTTGATAAGGACGGCATTGACAGGGTACGGTTTCTGATGTCTGCAAATGCAGGAGAGGATCCCGGAAAAATCAGCCGCATTGCATCCGGAGGAGAACTTAGCAGGATCATGCTCGCTTTAAAAAATGTATTCTCTGAAAAGGATCCGGTTCCCACTCTTATATTTGACGAGATCGATTCCGGCGTATCCGGGATAGCCGGTCAGAAAGTTGCCGAGAAGCTTTATAATGTAGCATTAACAAAGCAGGTACTTTGTGTTTCGCATCTTCCGCAGATTGCGGCAATGGCCGATCAGCAGTTTCGGATTGAAAAAACAGAAAAGAACGGAAGGACATTTACCTCTGTTGAGCCTTTGGATTTTGAGGGCAGAAAACAGGAACTGGCAAGACTTTACGGAGGAGAACATATTACCGCTACAACTGTCAGGAGCGCAGAAGAACAGCTTGGATCCGCTCAGGCATACAAAAACTCAGTAAGACAATAATTATCGGAGGATAAATGAATGGGAATATATGAAGAACTGGTTGCCAGAGGTCTTATCGCACAGGTAACGAATGAAGAAGAAATAAGAGAGCTGGTTAATAACGGGAAGGCAACCTTTTATATCGGGTTCGACTGCACGGCTGACAGTCTTACGGCCGGACACTTCATGGCACTAACGCTTATGCGAAGGCTTCAGATGGCAGGGAACAGGCCGATCGCCCTTATCGGAGGAGGAACAACAATGATCGGTGATCCCTCCGGCAGGACCGACATGAGGAAAATGCTGACGAAGGAGGATATCGATCATAATGCCGAATGCTTTAAGCGCCAAATGGAGCGGTTCATCGACTTTTCTGAAGGTAAGGCACTTATGATCAACAATGCAGATTGGCTGCTTTCCTTGAACTATGTTGATCTGCTGAGGGAAGTTGGTGCCTGTTTTTCCGTCAATAACATGCTTCGAGCGGAGTGCTACAAGCAAAGAATGGAAAAAGGCCTGAGTTTCCTTGAATTCAATTATATGATCATGCAGAGCTATGACTTTTATTATCTCTTTCAGCATTATGACTGCAACATGCAGTTCGGCGGGGATGATCAATGGAGCAATATGCTCGGCGGCACGGAACTCATACGCAAAAAACTTGGCAAAGATGCCCACGCTATGACAATCACGCTGCTTACCGATTCTCAGGGCAATAAAATGGGTAAGACAGCCGGAAATGCAGTCTGGCTCGATCCGAACAAGACCAGTCCATATGAGTTCTATCAGTATTGGAGAAATGTTGCTGACGATGATGTCCTGAAATGCATCCGGATGCTGACATTCCTTCCGTTGGAAAAGATCAATGAGATGAGCGAATGGGAGGGAAGCCAGCTCAACAGGGCAAAAGAAATACTGGCATTTGAACTTACGTCTCTTGTCCACGGAGAAGAAGAGGCAAGAAAAGCTGAAGCATCCGCCCGTGAACTTTTCGGAGGAGTCGGGAACGGAAACGATCTTCCCTCCGTAACGCTTACGGATGAAGATCTTTCGGATGGTAAAATTGATATTTTGAATCTTCTCGTAAAGAGCGGACTGTGCACAAATAACTCCGATGCAAGACGCAACGTCCAGCAGGGGGGTGTATCCGTGAATAACAGTAAAATCTCGGATATCAAACATACTGTTTCCCTGAAGGATATAGGAGACGGGCTGATCGTTAAAAAAGGAAAAAAGAGTTTCTGCAAAATCCTTTACAAGTAAGAAAAAAGGATCCCGTTAAGTCGGGATCCTTTTTTCTTCAGTTTTGCTCAGGAACGGAACAGACATCAATCCATTCCAAAGCGTTTGAATATCTGAACAGTTCGTCAAGATCAAGCTCAATCGCACTGCTCTGACTGCCGACTGCGGGGAAAACAGTCTTAAATCGTTTCAGACTCTCATCAAGATATACCGGGATATCTTCGCTGATCCCGAACGGACAGACGCCGCCGACCGGATGGCCGATCTTTTCCATCACTTCGTCAGGAGAAAGCATTTTTGCTTTGAAGTGAAACTTATCTTTGAATTTATGGTTGTCGATCCTTGCATCACCGGCAGCCAGAATGAGCATGCAATTTTCAGGCGTCCTGAAGGAAAGTGTCTTCGCTATTCGTGCTCCTTCAACACCCAGCGCAAGAGCTGCGAGTTCAACAGTTGCAGATGAAACCGTAAACTCGATAACACGGTCCTCCATTCCGAACTGTCTGAAATACTCGCGACCTTTTTCTATTGACATTATATGTTTTATCCTTTGATTTCCAAGAGTTTCTTTTTGAGTTCGTCTTCGATCTTTGCCAGCTCGTCTTCAGCCTTTGCACGGCGGAGTCTGCCTTCATCCTGAATCTGCCTTACTTCATCAAGAGCAGTAATGAGTTCCTGATTGGTCTTCTTCAGTGTCTCCAGGTCGACGATACCACGCTCAGCTTCTTTCGCTATTGCGACACTTCCGGTATGAAGAGTCTGAGCATTTTTGGCAAGGAGTTCGTTCGTCACTTCGGTCACCTCACGCTGTGCTTTCATCGCCTGCTCAGAATGATACATGGACAATGCCATGACCATCTGGCTCTTCCAGAGAGGAATGGTGTTGACGATAGAAGACCGGATCTTTTCAGACATCAGGGTATCGTTGTTCTGCATCATCCTGATCTGAGGAGACATCTGTAGCGAGATCGTTCTGGTGAGCTCAAGATCGTGGATCTTCTTTTCAAACCTTCCTATCATGTTGGCAAAGTCATTTGCAGCCTGCGCATCCTCCGCAAGACCGGATTCCTGTGCTTTCTTCTGATACTCGGGCAGTTCAACTTCTCTCAGCTGCTCGATCTTCAGTTTGCCGGCGAGGATATACATGGTGAGCTCTTTGAGATACTCTTCATTTTTCTCATACATCTTGTCGAGCATCTTGATATCTTTCAGGAGAACGATCTCATGGTTTTCAAGATTCTCAACTATCTTGTCGACGTTAACCTCGGCTTTGTCATACTGTGCCTTCATAGACGCAATATTCTGCTGAGTCTTTTTGAAAAGACCTTTTAAACCCTTCTTCTCTTCTTCGCCAAAATTAAGACCCTTAAGCTCGACGACAAGGTCGGAAAGCATATCGCCAACCTCACCGAGATCCTTCGTACGAACGGAATTCAGGGTGTTTTCGGAAAACTCCGCAATGTTTTTCTGCGCGGCACTGCCGTAATTGAGCACTTGCTCAGAATTCATGACGTCGATTTTGGTAACAAATTCTCTGACAGCAGCCTGCTCTTCATCGGACAATGCGGAGAGGTCTACGCCCTTTTTTTCTTCTTCTGTGATCGATTCCGCTTCGGCAACGGCAACAGCTGCAGCAGCCTGTACTTCCTGGGCAGAGCCTTCTCCGGAAAGTGTCAATGTTGGGATAGCACTCATGATTTATCTCCTTTAAAAATAGTTTTCACGTAAAATCGTTTATATCTGTCAGGCCTTCTCTTTCCAGCAGCGTGTTCATCACCGCGATATCAGTCTCTATGTCAAGGGCCTGATTGGCAAACAGGGTATCAAGCCTTTTTTTGTACGCAATGATCGCCTTGTCCAGCATTTCGTCAATGCTGTTGAGGCTTTTATCAATGTTTTCTCCTTCTATTCCCTGTGAACTCATCCTGTCGTAAGCGTTCAGAAGCTTGATTGTTGTGGGGAGATAGTAGTTGAAAAATCTCTTAATTTGAGGAATATCCGTCGGGTCATCCACAGCATCCTGCGCAATCTTATCGGTAATACGCATCAGCTCGTTGATTTTGGTTTTAATGTTGCTGTCCCTGACGGAAGAGTAGATCCTGGCCATTTCAGAAAGTGCTTTAAATGCTTCACCTGATATGTAGGCCATATCCTCTTTGCCTGCCTCACTGCTGTTCACAGTGAGGACAACGGGATCATCCTTCTTTTTCCACTTGCTCATGTTACTAAACCTTCATTATTTGTATCTTGTTTATTTTATCCCCTGCCAGCACAGTAGTCAAGAGTGTTGCAAATACAATATTTCATGTAGTATAATTTAAAAAAACATCGAGGTATGAAAATGTCCCGTTTTCCTGTTTCAATTGAGAAATTGATCGATAAATTTGCGATGCTTCCCGGCATAGGAAGAAAGAGTGCACAGCGTCTCGCATTCTATCTTCTCTCCCTCAGCGATGAGGAGGTGCTGTCATTTTCCGATGCCATTGTTGAAGCGAAACACAATGTACACTGCTGCAGGATCTGCAATAATCTTACTGAGAATGAGATATGCAGCGTTTGCAGCAGTGAAATGCGTGATCACAGCACGATATGTGTGGTTTCAGATCCGAAAGATGTCCTCAGCATAGAAAGAGGAAAAGAATATAACGGTACGTATCATGTGCTTCACGGTGTTCTTTCACCGATGAATCATATCGGACCGGATGATATAAAGATCAAGGAACTTCTGAAGAGAGTCGCTGAAAATGACATTTCGGAAGTGATCATGGCCACCAATCCCGACACGGAAGGGGAGGCGACGGCCATGTATATATCGAAACTCATTAAGCCCTTCAATATTAAAGTGTCGAGACTGGCTTACGGCATACCGGTCGGGTCGAACCTTGAATTTGCTGATGATGCCACCTTGAACCGGGCAATTGAAGGACGAATTGAGATGTAATCGAAAAGGAGTGTAAATTGAGTCCCAAACTAAGAATTATCCCGCTCGGCGGTCTTGGTGAGATCGGAAAAAACATGACCGTGTATGAATTCGGCGGCGATATTATCATCGTTGACTGCGGTATGGGTTTTCCGGATGAAAGTATGTACGGCGTGGATGTTGTTCTGCCGGATCTCAGTTATCTCAGAGCGAACAGAAATAAGATCAAAGGCCTCGTTATAACCCACGGGCATGAAGATCATATCGGTGCCGTAACATATTTTCTGAGAGAATTTGATGTTCCGATCTATACTACACCGCTCACCGCCGCACTGATCGAGTTGAAACTTGAAGAAAACGATCTGCTGTATAATACCCAGATTTTTACAAAAAAGGCCGGATCGATATTCAAACTCGGTATGTTTACCATCGAGTTTATTAATGTTAATCACAGCATTCCCGATTCTGTCGCACTTGCGATTACCACTACTCTCGGAACCGTGATCCATACGGGAGATTTCAAGATCGATGTCACGCCCATATCGGGAGGAATGATTGATCTTGCCCGCCTCGGCCAACTCGGCAATGAAGGTGTTCTGGCGCTTCTGAGCGACTCAACAAATGTTGAAAAGCCCGGATATTCCGATTCCGAAAGAAAGGTCGGACATTCTTTTGACAAACTGTTTCTCGGCTGTGACAAAAGGATCATAATCACGACCTTCGCTTCCAATGTGCACCGTCTCCAGCAGATCATCGACGTAGCCGTAAAATACAACAGAAAAGTCGGCATTACGGGAAGGAGCATGGAAAATGTGCTTCGGGTTGCCTCCGTACTCGGGTATATGGATATCCCGGATGACGTGATGGTCGATATAGATAAACTGAACACGCTTCCGAAAAACCGTTCGGTTATTATTTCGACCGGGAGCCAGGGGGAGGCCATGAGCGCGCTATACAGGATGGCTTTTTCCGAGCATAAGCAGATCAATGTCGATTCCGGTGACAGAGTCATAATATCCGCTTCAGCGATCCCCGGAAATGAAAACATGATCAGCCGTGTGATTGACGAGCTGTTCCATAAAGGTGCAGAAGTCATCTATGACCGTTACACGGAACTTCATGTTTCCGGACATGCCTGTCAGGAAGAACAAAAAATGATGCTCGCACTCACCAAACCGAGATTCTTCATACCGGTCCACGGCGAATACAGAATGCTGATCAAGCACGCAGAGATCGGGAAACTGATGGGTGTCAATCCGAAAAACATCGTTGTGGCGGAAAACGGAGATGTTATAGAATTAACTGGGAAGAACATCAAACACAGCGAAACGGTCCAGGCCGGTGCAGTTCTTCTTGACGGAAGCGGGTTTGGAGAAGTCGGCAGTGTTGTCATGAGAGACAGACACAGGCTTGCCGAGGACGGCATGATAGTCGTTGTTCTTCCGATTTCGTCCTATGATCATAAGCTTCTTGCGGACCCGGAATTTGTCACGCGCGGCTTCATTTATGTGAAAGAAGCAAATGAAATCATGGATAAGCTGAAAGAAGTAACTTTGGAAGCGATCAATACCTGTGAAAATAACGGTATAACTGACTGGAATGTGATCAAAAATAAGGTGAAAAGTGCGGTATCCGGTTATCTTTATAAATCTACAAAACGATCCCCGATGATTCTTCCGGTCATATCGGAGGTGTGATTCGTGAATATTCAGATATTCGGAACTGCAAAATCTTTTGATACAAAAAAAGCTGAGCGTTTTTTCAAAGAGCGGAATATAAAATATCAGTATATTGATATGAAAAGGTACGGAATCAGCAGGGGAGAACTGTTGTCCGTTAAAAACTCCGTCGGCTTTGAAAAGCTTATTGATCCATCTAAAGAAGACAGTGTGATCCTGAAATACCTTAACGGTGAGGAAGAACGTTTTCAGAAACTGATTGAGAACCAGGACTGGATTAAGCTGCCGATCGTACGAAACGGAAGATTTGCCACCGTTGGTTATGAACCGGATATATGGAAAGATTGGAAATAAAAAAAGAGCCGGAATATCCGGCTCTTTTTTTGTTGAATAATCAGACGAAATGAAGAGAAAGGGTAAGAAGGACAAAAGCAAGTGCAAACCATTTCGTGGCTTTAGCAAGCTTTGCATCCCAGGTCTTGGCTTTCCCTTTTGAAAGGAAAGTGTCAGCTCCGCCGGAGATCGCACCGGAAAGACCGGCACTTTTTCCGCTCTGCATAAGTACTATCGCCGTGACTGCCAATCCTGACAATAACTGAAGTATCGTAATAATGATGGTTAAGGTCTGCATTTGAATGATCCTTTCTGAGTCTAACATAAAAGCTTTAATAAAATATCACATAAAGGAACAAAAAGCAAGAGTTTTTACAGTGATTTCTTTAGAAAAGACAGTTTAATCAGCCTTTCTCGAGAGCGAGCGTGACGGTGGTAAGATCACACACGGAAGAGGGACCGAAATATTGAATCGCTCCGGGATACTTAAAGCAGGTTTCTGATGCCCATTTTTCCCGGTTTGCCTCGAAGTATTTAAAAGGCTTTCCATCGAGTTCAACAAGTGCTTTCCTGATAACAGGCTTGTCCTGACCGTTTCTTCTTTCAATGTTCATCATTTTGGTTATAGGCATGCCGCCTGCAACCCATTCCTCAGCGGGTTTGGAGAGATTGCTGACCTTGGAAAGATAGCCGTTATAACCATACTGTATCAGCATAAATGCGTTATACCCGAGGGAATAGCAATAGTCAGCGTCAAAGTTTGAGGGGAAAGCATCTCTGCCTTCGTAACCGAAGAAATGATGGAGCGTGCTGTATTTCCCGTTATATTTACCTTCTTTCTTGAGCTTTGCAAGTTTGTCACGTACCAGTTCAGAGAAGAGCTTTTCCGACTCAATAAGTGAAACCTGCACATTTCCGTGGGGATCTCTGTCAAGGAAGAGCTGCTGCTGTATGGACTGGGGAAGAATGGAAAAGACAGCCATGGACTCTTTTGTGAGTCCCTTTTCAATAAAGGAATATTTTTCATCCCAAGAGGGAAGCGCGTTGAATACATCTGCCTTTCCGCCTGCGAGCAGCTCATTGATCTCAGCGATCAGCACGGAAAACTCGGGAACAAATTCAACAATACCCTCAGGAATGATTACGACTCCGAAGTTCATGCCTTTAGCTGCCCGTGTTACCACAGAATCAGCTATCTGATCGGCAATAGCGGAGAGAGACATCTTCTTTGCAGCAACCTCTTCACCAATGAGGCAGATGTTCGGCTGGGTCTCAAGAGCACATTCAAGCGCAACGTGGGAGGCGGAACGCCCCATTACCTTAATGAAGTGCCAATACTTTTTCGCTGAATTGGCATCTCTTTCAATATTTCCTATAAGCTCGCTGTATGTTTTGGTAGCGGTATCAAAGCCGAAGGAGCACTCGATATCTTCGTTCTTCAGGTCGCCGTCAATTGTCTTGGGGCATCCGATAACCTGAACGCCTGTCTTATGCGCAGCAAAATACTCAGCAAGAACAGCAGCATTGGTATTGGAATCATCTCCTCCGATAATGACGATCGCAGTAACGCCGTGTTTTTTGCAGACTTCTGCAGCAACTTTGAACTGCTCCTCTGTCTCAAGCTTGGTCCTGCCTGAGCCGATGATATCAAAACCGCCGGTGTTTCTGAACTGATCAATATAATCATCTTCAAATACAAGATAATCATCATCGATCAATCCGCTGGGACCGCCTTTGAACCCCAGGAGAACATTATCACGGTTTGTTGCCTTCAAAGCATCATAAAGGCCGCAGATAACATTGTGGCCGCCGGGAGCCTGTCCGCCGGAAAGGATCACACCAACTACCTGTTTCTTGGAAGGGGAGGTGTTCTGTCCTTTCTCAAATGTGATCTCTTTTTCACCATATGTGTTTGGAAACAGAGCTTTAATCTTTTCCTGATCTGCAACGCTTTGCGTTGCGGCACCATCCTTAACGCATATTTCGGCTATACCGCCGCGAAGCATTCCGGGAAGCTTCGGAATATACTCATATCTGACTTTCTGAAGAGGGGAAATATTCATTGTTTACTCCTTTATATTCAATTAGGATGTATTAATTTAACTTTATTAGTATACATCAATAAAAAGGAAAAAGAAATAGCAATATAAGGGTTTTACTGCATATATGGAAGAATTTCTTTTTATGGAGGATCATCGAAAACGGCTCTGATCAACACGTCAAGATACTCCCTGCTGTCGACCTCTTCAACGAGCAGCATCTCCTTCGCACCTTTATACGGAGAAACAGAAGGCGCGTTCTGCAATACTTTTTCAGCGGTCTCAGTCTTTTTTACAAGAAACCTGTCATCATAGATACCGCCGATTATCTTTCCTTGGTAATAAAGGATGTATTCTCCCATCATCTTTTTGCTGGAAATCCCGTCCAGATCCGAAAGCTGGTCAAGAATAAATTCAAGATACTCTTTGCTGGAAGCCATCGTCTTTACCCTCTGAAATCATAGTATTCTGAATATTGCCTTTTAGTGGATAGGCTTGCCTATTCCCAGACGTTTTCTCCATTCCGGAGTATCTCCGTCATCCGCCCAGTATTCGTCCAAAGAGCTGATTCTGCCATCGGCAAACCTGAAAAAGCTGACAACGTGATAAGATGCGGATCTATCCTTCGGGAATACATTAACCACCGTGATGAGTGTATCTCCGTATTCATCCGTTCTTTCAACAATACCGTCCCAAGAACCGGGGTACTCACAATTAGCCCGTATGAATTCCGAAACAGTGAACTGCTCATTGGTGCAATGCCATCTGATGACAGCATCCTTGCAGAAATATTTCCCGATAGCATCGCGGTTTTGTGTAAGAATATCCTTCCATAATGATCCTGCATCCATTAGATCACCTCATGACCTGCATCTCTTCTTATCTTAAAGTATTTGAAATCCTTGTCTTCCGAGATCAGTTTAAAGCCTGCTTTTTCCAAAACGTGCTGACTTCTGGTGTTCGTTTTGAGCACATCCGCATAAAGAACCGGAATATCCAAATCAAAGAACACAAACTGGACAGCTAGTTTCTCGGCTGCAGTACCGATCCCTTGATCCTTGAAACGCGCGTTTTTAAGAGTGATGCTCATAACTGCGCTATTATGCTCATCGATACTTTTTATAAGGATCTCACCGGCGATTTCATCCTCACACATGATCGCAAGCGCGATCCTGTTCAGATCAATCTGCCGACGGATATACTGATCCACCTTATCTTCACTGTATGTAAACGGAACGTATGACGCACTGTCCGGATACAGATCCGGGTCATTTTCATATTCCATGAAAAAGCTGTGATACATCTCCGGAGTCATCGGAATAAGTATGATTCTGTCCTTCTCCATATCATCTGATAATGTCTGATAATATAGCTTGAAAATCGAATTTCAAGTTTTATTCCTGTCCATGTAACAAGTTTTATGAGTAATGAGTTATCCGCAAGGCCCTCTTCATCTTGCATCTCCTCGAAGGACTGTATACTTGGGGCCACTTTCCCAAATTCTTCGTTATCCTTTCCAAAACCGATCATTTATTGCTCCTCCCATAACCCCGATTTGCCAATCTCATTTCAGCTGTTTCAGATAATCTCCATTCTTCGGTTCATACGGCACAGAAATAAAGGCTTTCTTTTGGTGGTACAAGCAGCATACCGTCTCGACATGCCTTGAATGGGCAGCGTGAATAAAAACGCCGTTATCTATGCTGTTGCCGCGACCATCCTCGTGGAGCAGTTCCCGGTTACTGAACCGGTCGAGTGGGCAGCATTGATGGCATCACTTCCGCAAACCGGAATCTGACGTTATCGATCCACTACATATTCAGCAAGCGTAAGTGCGATATCGAAATGCCCCGGATCGTGCTGCGTGTGTTCGATTTGATCTTTCTTCTTTCTGTCGGTCCATTCAGGTGCATCAAGCAGGTCTCCGCTTGTAAAGAACATGTACACTTCCAGCCCGCGAAAATCACAGACTGCCTGAACAGCCGATCCTTCCATTTCAACCGAAATGCACCCTTCTGCCTTGTGCTTTTCAAAGTTATTGACAGTTTCCCGGTAGAAAGCATCCGTAGTCCATGTTTTGCCCAAAACATACGGGATCCTGTTTTCGTCCATAAAAGCCTTTACGATATCATGATTTCTAATCCGGATATAGTCAGATGCAGGCGCATAATGATAGGAGGTTCCTTCGTCTCTGTAGGCTTCTGTCGGAATCATGATCTTGCCTCTGGCAATTTCCTTGTCAAGGCATCCTGCTCCGCCAAAATGGATGATTTTATTCGTATTCAGGACAGTTGATAATTCTTCGATCGGGCCTATACAAGCAGGTGCACCTACCCAAGTCCTGAAAAAAGCGATTCTTTTCCCGTGATGTCTGAGCTGATATACCGATGTTGCTCCGCAAGCCATCGCGTATTCTCCGACTATCTCGCAATCATAGTGTGCAGCCACATACTTTTCAATTTCCTCAGAAAATGTGTAAATGACCGCATCAACCGGAACAGCGTTCTCGTTTTTTTTTATATTGATTCTGGCAGGGGATTTATCGTCAAACGAATCTGTAATCATGAGATTCTACTTCCTCCGTTATCTGTAGCATTTCAGTAAACAACGATTTGTCAGTTAGCTTCCTTCTTCACATACGTGATCTGAGAATCGTAGCCCAGCTTGTCGAGCATTTCCACGAAGGTCTTGTTCACGATACCGTCCTTCTTTTATTTGTTTCTCGTCATCAACGTCACGCACTCAACGTGGCTTGTTTTCGGGAACATGTCGAACGCGGCGGATTCCTGCACATAATATCCGAGCTCGTTGAACGTTACAAGGTCACGCGCGAGGGTAGCCGGGTTGCAGGAGACATATACGATCCGCTCCGGAGAATAATCACATACATTATTAATAGTCTCGCGGCCGAGACCTTTTCTTGGCGGGTCCACCACCACACAGTTCGGAAAAAAAGCTATTCCTTTAATATATTCTTTGAATGAGGCGGCATCTGAACAATAGAACTCCGCGTTGGCAATCTCATTGCGTTCTGCATTACCCTTCGCGTTCTCAATGGCTTGCTCTACGATCTCCACGCCAACTACACACTTAACTTGCTTGGCAAGATAGAGCGAAATGGTTCCGATGCCGCAGTAAAGGTCTAGGATAGAATCATCTTCCGAACATACAGCGAATTCACGGACTTTTTCGTAAAGTCGTTCAGCTTGCGGTGAATTTACCTGATAGAAGGAGAGGGGAGAGATATCGAATGAAATGCCGCATAGAATGTCCCTTATCGTATCCTTGCCCCAAAGCGTATAAAAGGTTCCTTTCAGCAGTTTATTGCCCGGATCTTTGTCAATGTTGAGGATGATTCCCGTAATCTCGGGAAAAGAATTTGTAAGTTCGTTAACGATATATGACGTGTGCTGTCCAAAGCCTTTTGCAGAGGTGATGCAGATGATCACTTCTCCAGTGCTGTGTGCCGATCGGATGAAGAGATGGCGTAAAGAACCTTTCCCTTCTTTTTCATCGTATGCTCTGAAATGGAAGCGATTGAACAGTTCTGTGACCGCAGCGGCGATCTTTGAGAAGAGGACAGGCTGAATAAGGCAGTCTTCTATCGGGATAACGTCATGCGTGCGCTCACGATAGAATCCGCATATGACCCTGCCATCTTTATTTGTGAAAGAATAGCTCACCTTATTGCGGTATCTCTCAAATGCGGGACTTTGGTGTATCTCAGATACCTTTTTCTCCTGATGTCCGATTCGTGAGAAAGCGCTGTTCACCGACCCCAGCTTCATCCGCAGCTCTTCGTCGGAATCCATATGTCTTGCGCTGCATCCGCCGCATTTATAGTAATATGGACAGTCCGGAGCGGTTCTATGCTCGGAAGGAACAAGGATTTCCTCAATCTTTCCATAGGCATAGGAGGATAATACTTTCAGAATCCTGACTTTTATCCTCTCTCCTAAAAGCGCATAGGGAACAAAGACGGTCATCCCGCCGATGTGGCATATCCCGGAAGCGTCGGATGAATAACCGTCGATAACAGTATTATAAATATCATTTTTGTGTAATGTCTGATCCATGGGGAAATAATAACATTTCATTTGAAATCTATCAATGATAGAGTTATTATTACAAAGTCTACAGTATTTGAAATGAGAGGAGAATATATCATGGCACTGATACCGACTCCCGAACAGGCATTGGAGATTCTGTCAAAATATAATAAGGAAGAGTTCCACATCCATCATGCAAAGACCGTGTCCGGCGTTATGGGCTGGTTTGCCAAAGAATATGATCCGGAAAACGTTGCCTATTGGGAAACGGTAGGAATGCTCCATGACATCGATTTCGAACTCTATCCGGAACAGCACTGTGTGAAAGCAGTTGATATCCTTAAGGATGAAGATATTGATGAATCCATCATACACTCCGTTGTAAGTCATGGCTACGGTATTTGTTCCGATGTTGAACCGGAGAAGTATATGGAAAAGGTGCTTTTCGCAACAGATGAGCTGACAGGGCTTATCGGTGCCGCCGCTCTTATGCGTCCTACCGGAATGGAGGGTATGGAAGCAAAATCTATTATGAAAAAGTTCAAGGATAAAAAGTTTGCTGCCGGCTGTTCGAGAGATGTCATTCAGCTCGGAGCAGACATGCTCGGGATGGATCTTAAGGATCTGATGGATAAAACCATCAATGCCATGCGGGATACGCAGGAAGCATGAAAAAATCCGATTTTTATTTTGATCTGCCACCCGAACTGATCGCTCAATCTCCCATACCGGAACGCGACCATTCAAGACTGCTCGTTTTAGACAAGGAAAGCGGCGCTGCGGAACACAGACATTTTTATGATATCCCCGAATATCTGCAGCCCGGTGACTGCCTCGTACTGAACGACTCAAGAGTATTGCCTGCAAGACTGCTTGGCACAAGAAGCGGCGGGGGAGCAGCAGAAGTACTTCTGCTGAAAGATTTAGGTGACAGTTCCTGGGAGTGTCTTGTTCGGCCTGGGAAGAAGATCAGACGCGGCGCTAAGCTCACGTTCGGTAACGGTGAGCTTTCGGCAGAAGTACTTGACGTGACCGAGGGCGGAAACCGAATCGTCCGATTTACCTATGAAGGGATATTTCTTGAAGTCCTTGAAGCGCTCGGCAAGATGCCGCTTCCTCCCTATATTACAAAGGAACTTGAAGAACCGGAGAGATATCAGACTGTATACAGCAGAGTGAGTGGAAGTGCCGCGGCACCGACTGCCGGACTGCACTTTACGGAGGAGCTGCTCGAAAAGATCGCCGATAAGGGAGTTGAAGTTTGTTTTCTCACGCTGCACGTCGGGCTCGGTACATTTCGACCGGTTAAAGAGGACGAGATAGAAGATCACCTAATGCATTCCGAATTCTGCACCATACCTGATGAGACTGCCGAAAAAGTGAATGCTGCAAAAAAAAGAGGCAGAAAAGTAATTGCCGTCGGCACCACCTCCTGCAGGACACTTGAGAGTTTTACCGATGAGAATGGCCTTCTCAGCAGCGGCAGCAGATGGACGGATATATTTATCTATCCCGGCTACCGTTTCAAATGCGTCGATTCTCTCATCACGAATTTCCATCTCCCGGAAAGCACGCTTATCATGCTTGTTTCAGCTCTTGCAGGCAGGGAACATGTCCTTGCTGCATACCGGGAGGCGATAGAGAAAAAATACAGGTTCTTCTCGTTTGGAGATGCCATGTTCATAAGGTAATTGTTTCATGTATAAGCTTATCAAAAAAGAGAATAAAGCACGTCTTGGAAAATTCGAGACACCACACGGGACTGTCCAGACACCTGTTTTTATGAATGTGGGCACGCAGGGAGCCATTAAAGGCGCCCTTTCCGCAGAAGATCTTGAGAGGATCAACTGTCAGGTCGAGCTTTCCAATACCTATCATCTCCATCTCCGTCCGGGTGATGAGCTTGTGAAAAAAATCGGCGGTCTGCACAGATTCATGACATGGGATCATCCGATCCTGACTGACAGCGGCGGTTTTCAGATATTCTCTCTTGCAAGTCTCAGAAAAATAACCGAAGACGGAGTTGCTTTCAATAGCCATATTGACGGCAGGCATATCTTCATGGGGCCTGAAGAAAGCATGAGGATACAGTCGAATCTCGGATCTGACATTGCCATGGCTTTCGATGAGTGCGTAAAGATCCCATCTCCCAGAGAATATGTTGAAAAATCTGCGGACCGTACTTACAGATGGCTTCAGAGATGCGTGACCGCACTGAATGATTACAATTCAAGAGACGACGCTGTGAATCCCGGACAGATGCTTTTCGGCATCAATCAAGGGACGATTTTCCATGATATCCGCATAGAGCATATGAAAAAAATCGCTGAACTCGATCTTCCCGGCTATGCGATCGGTGGTCTTGCCGTAGGGGAGACGCACCAGGAGATGTACGACACTATAGAAGCCGTTGAAGAATACATGCCGCAGGACAGACCCAGATATCTGATGGGTGTGGGAACACCGGGAAACATCATCGAAGGCGTTTTCAGAGGAGTCGATTTCTTTGATTGTGTCATGCCTGCTCGAAACGGCAGACACGGGCATCTTTTTACATGGAAGGGCATCATCAATATAAAGAATGAAAAGTATGCAGAGGATGAATCTCCCATCGATGAAGAATGCGGCTGTCCCGTTTGCAGAAGGTATTCACGCGCTTACCTGAGACATCTGTTCAAAGCAGAGGAAATGCTTGCTCTGCGCCTCTCGGTAATGCATAATCTATGGTTTTATAATGAACTTATGCGAAGGATCCGGGAGAGCATAGCTGAAGACAGCTTTTGTTCATTCAGAAACAAATATTCTGCTTTACTGGATAAAAGAATATAGAATTTGCGCACTTGCAATAATCTTTTTATGTATGTATAATTAACAGCAAATCAAATGGAGGTTTAATTACATGATTTTATTTTTGGAAGAAGCAGCAAATCCCGGCGGTGGTTTCGGATTCTCGTCCATTATAATGATCGTTGCGATGTTCGCCATTTTCTATTTTCTGATTATCAGACCTGAGAATAAGAAAAAGAAAAAAGCGGAAGAAATGCGCAATTCTCTGAATCTGGGTGAAGAAATCGTTACGATCGGCGGCATGACAGGGAAGATCGTCCAGATCACAGAGGATACCATTACTTTCGAGACCGGTGAAGATCGCGTCCGGATTCAGATCAAAAAATGGGCTATTTCCACAACTGCAAAAATGGAAGCAGCCGAAGCAGAAGCAAAAGCGAAGTCTCCGGGATTTTTCGGGAAAAAGTAAACGTTGACATAAAGCGGAAACATAATTGCTTGTAATCAGTTTTATGTTACGTATACAACATATAGTATTTATTTAGAAATTGTAACAAAATATTGATTTTCCTGTGAGAATCTGACATATTTTATAATTTTTATAAATCTTTTTTACAAAACCCCTTGCCTTTTTTACCGAAATGTAATATATTGTTTCCATAAATTATGTTAAGCAATTATTTATGTTTCAGTTACAGGTGGGGTTTTTCCTATGTCGAACTCAGAATGCATTGAACTGTTTTCCGATTATCTGCTGAATATCAAAGGCGCTTCGGACAACACCTATAACTCTTATATGCGTGATATCAGGCAGCTGAGCGAGTATCTGTCTGATCACTGTTCCTGTACAATATTTGAAGCCGGTTATGATGAACTGTTTGAATATATCTCTTTTCTGCGCATGGCCGGAAAATCTGTCTCTACTGTATCGAGGAATATAGCCTCGATCAAATGCCTGTATACTTTTCTGTGCATCAATCAGTATATAAAGATCAACCCGTCACTAAAGCTGGTTCCGGATAAAAACGAGCAGAAACTCCCGCAGATCCTTACCAGCAATGAAGTCAATCTTCTTCTTGATCAGCCTGAATGCATCGATCCCAAAGGATACCGTGACAAAGCCATGCTGGAGCTGCTTTATGCCACCGGAATAAGGGTATCGGAACTCATCAGTTTGAATATCGATGATGTGTACCTTTCAAACGGCATGATCCGCTGCATAGGCAGAGGAAAGGAACGGCTGATACCGATGTATCCGAAGGCCGTAAAAGCGCTGGCGGAATATATCAACATCGTAAGACCGCAGATGATAGCGCTTCCCGATGAAAAGTCTCTTTTCGTGAATGTCAGCGGCGAGAGAATGTCCAGGCAGGGATTCTGGAAGATTATCAAGTTCTATCAGAGGAAAGCGAAGATCGAGAAGGATATCACGCCGCATACGCTGAGACACTCGTTTGCAGCGCATCTCCTTGAAAATGGTGCTGATATCCGCTCAATTCAGGAAATGCTCGGACATTCGGACGTCTCTTCCACACAGGTCTATTCTCAGCTTATTAAGCAGCAGCTGAAAGAAGTCTATAACAAATCTCACCCGAGAGCATGATGCAGGCCGAAAAGGCCTGCATTTTTTATTATTGCCTCATGTTTTCGGTTATGATATTATCTATAAGGTGATTTTATGAGGATCCTGGGAATAGATCCCGGAATAGCGACAATAGGCTTCGGACTTCTCGAGAGCGGCGACAATAAAATAAAACTGCTGAAATACGGGGTGATCACTACCCCTGCGAATATCCGACTGTCCTCAAGGCTCCTGCAGATTAGTTCTGATCTGGATGAGCTGCTTTCCGCATGCAGACCTGACGCAATAGCAATTGAAGAGCTGTTTTTCAACACAAACCTCACCACCGGCATTGCCGTTGCACACGGCAGGGGAGTCATACTTCTTTCCTGCGTCAAATACGGTGCGGAAATATATGAATATACTCCGCTCCAGGTGAAGCAATCCGTTACCGGGTATGGCAGAGCGGAGAAGAAACAGGTGATGGAGATGGTAAAGCGGATCTGCAGCCTGAAGGATATTCCGCGACCGGATGACGCAGCCGATGCCATTGCGCTTGCCATATGTCATGCAAGGAGCTCAACATCCCTTTTGAATGATGGAGGAAACGCTCTGTGCTCTACAATTTAGAAGGAATTATAACGGAGATCGATGTGAACCAGGCTGTGATCGAATGCAACGGGATCGGCTTTCTGGTATTCGTTTCAGCCAACACCATCGCTTCGCTCAAGCTTGGGTCAAAGCAAAAACTCTATATAACAGAGTCCATCGGGGAAAACAACTATGATCTGTACGGGTTTGCCGGCAAAACCGAGAAGCGTTGCTTTGACATGCTGATTTCGGTCTCGGGCGTTGGACCAAAGGCAGCTATCTCCGTACTGTCAAGCAATACCCCGGAGACACTGACTACCGCGATCATTAACAACGATGAGAAATATCTCTGCATGGCTCCGGGCATCGGGAAGAAAACGGCACAGCGCATCATCCTTGAACTGAAGGATAAAGTGGCAAAACTCGACCTGCCCTCCGTGGTGGGGGATATTGCTACACCAGCCGCTGCACATGACAGAAAGTCAGTTAATGACGCGGTATCTGCTCTGGCGGTGCTTGGCTTCAGCAACAGTGAGATCCGCTCGGCCCTCAGCGGTATGGACACCTCGGGAATGAATACGGAGCAGATCATAAAGCTTGTATTAAGAAATCTGAACGGTTGAATTGAAAAGAGAGCAGAATGAGTATCAATTATTCAGAAGAACAGTTCGACGAACTTCTTACCACATCGACCCTGCTCAGTGAGGATTCCAACGAAGCCTCTCTGCGTCCGCGCACGCTGAATGAATATATAGGCCAGAAGAAGGCCAAGGATAATCTCTCAATATTCATCAGCGCGGCAAAGATGAGAAATGAGCCGCTTGACCATGTCCTTCTGCATGGTCCACCGGGACTCGGGAAAACCACACTCGCCGCAATAATCGCGAACGAGATGAAAGTCAATATTCGTATTACCTCGGGACCCGCAATCGAAAAACCGGGCGATCTTGTGGCTATGCTCACGAATCTCAGCGAGGGCGATATTCTCTTTGTTGACGAGATCCACCGTCTCAACCGTGCATATGAGGAGATCCTCTATCCTGCAATGGAGGATTTTGCCATAGACATCATTCTGGGAAAGGGACCAGCTGCAAATTCCATCCATCTGGATCTTCCGCATTTCACCCTGATCGGGGCGACCACGCGTTCCGGCCAGCTGACCGCTCCGCTCAGAGATCGTTTCGGGGTCACGTTAAGGCTCGAATTATACAGTGTTGAAGAACTCAGCTTGATCGTAAAGCGCTCTGCCTCCATACTGAATATAGAGATCGAGGAAAGCGGGGCATATGAGATCGCCTCCAGGTCGAGAGGGACCCCGAGGATCGCAAACAGGCTGCTCAAGCGTGTGAGAGATTTTGCCCAGGTCGAGGCAGACGGGATTATCACAAGGGAAGTTGCAGACAGAGCATTATCCCGCCTTGATGTGGATAAGGTCGGACTTGACGCTATTGACCGCCGTATGCTCCGTGCTATTATAGAGTATTATAACGGCGGACCTGTTGGGCTTGATACACTTGCCGCAACCATCAATGAGGAGTCGGTAACGCTCGAGGACGTTTATGAACCGTTCCTCCTCCAGAACGGCTATCTGACCCGCACTCCCAGAGGCAGATGCGTAACCAGAAAGGCCTATGATCATTTGGGTATCGAGTATTTAGGTCAACAGGAGATGGGCCTTTAATCCTAAATTAAAAAAATATTGACAAAAAATGCATCGGTCGTATAATATGCAAGGTAAAGTGGTATATTTTATGACTACAGATACATTTACTGACGAATATCTCCAAAAACTTGCATCAGAAGGCGACAGGGAAGCGGAGGAAGAATTATCCGTTCGTTATATCCCTGTTATTAAGAAGATATCTCGCGCGTATTTTATTCTCGGCGGAGATATTGAGGATATCATCCAGGAAGGGACTTTCGGCCTCATTTCCGCTATCAGACAGTATTCTTCTGACAGTAACAGTTCATTCAGATCCTTTGCTGTAATATGCATTAAAAACCGAATTATCTCTGCAATCAAGTCTGCCGCGTCAGGCAAGCACGATCCTCTCAACGAAGGAATCCCTCTTGATGAGATAGATTTTGACAGTTTTTCTGAGTATTTCCGGCGGTCTGTAGAAGAAATCGTTATTGCCAATGATGATCATGATCGTTTGATCGACTTAATATCCGCCACCCTGACTTCTTATGAGCAAAGTGTGCTCTCTTTATATCTGGATGGTTTATCATATTCCGAAATCTCACATAAGTTGAATAAAGATGTAAAATCAATCGATAATGCCGTTCAAAGGATAAGACGGAAACTCAGGGAGAAGTATTCAGGCGTTATCAGCTGAAAGCTGTTCGCAATATATTCAGCCATATGGCACTATCAAAGAGAGGATTCCAAAATGTACGAAGACAAAACCTTAGTTTGCAAAGAGTGTGGTAAAGAGTTCGTGTTCACCGCCGGTGAGCAGGAGTTCTATGCAGAGCGCGGCTTCCAGAACGAGCCCCAGCGCTGCAAGGCCTGCCGCGACGCCAGAAAGAACGCCGCCCGTGGTCCCCGTGAGTTCTTCACCGCTGTCTGCGCTGCCTGTGGCGGCGAGGCGAAGGTTCCTTTCGAGCCCAAGTCTGATCGTCCCGTTTACTGCAGCGAGTGCTTTGCAAAGATGAGGGAGCAGGCCTGATCAACCTGCTGAAAAGATTGGAGCCTTCATCGGGCTCCAATCTTTTGCATTAATTATCTTGGAGGTGATTTGAATGGAAATCACGAGAGAGACCCTTATATCCGAAATCGTTATGAACTGTCCGGAAGTAACACCCGCGTTTCAGGCTATCGGCATGCACTGCCTCGGATGTGCAATGGCAAGCGGTGAGACACTTGAGGAAGCCTGCGCCGTTCACGGCATCGATGTTGATGAATTTATCGAAAGCCTGCAGGTATTTCTGCAGACGACCTGAATAAACGCCGGATCTGATCCGGCTTTTTTTTATGGATCAAAGGTTAGAATGTATCTATAATTTGATAAATATGAATTGTTCCGGTGTCTGCGATGTTGGGACAGATCACGGAAGCATACCGATACGGCTTGCTGCAGAAGGTTTTGAGGGTTTTATTGCAGCAACCGATATCAATGTTTTCCCTTTAAAAACTGCCGAACAAAACGCACAAGCCAGGGGAGTTTACGACCGTATAACATTTCTGAGATATGACGGTCTTCCAGAGCATCTGGCCGGTCAATTTGATACTGCTGTTATTGCAGGTATGGGCGGAGATCTAATATGCTCAATCCTTGACAGGGCTGACTGGATCTTCTCACAGGCATATTCCCTGATTCTTCAGCCCATGACAAAGCCCGAGGTTTTGAGGTATTATCTCATAAATAACGGGTTTTCCATCGATTGTGACTATTTTGCTTTTGATGGGAAAAGGATCTATCAGATCATAAAATGTGCTTACACGGCAGTTAACGATCAATACTCGGACGCTGAGCTTTATACAGGAAAAAACAGCCGATGCAATGATCCGGCACTTTTTGAGCAATCTGTATGGAAGCTGAGAAAAAGCCTCGATAAGATAATCAGAGGTACAGAAGTATCCAACGAACGCGAGAAACTTGATTTTTATAAAAGCATCGCTATGGAGCTCAATAATCATTAAGCCTCTCGGAGGTATGCTATGGCATCAAAGAATAAAACCGTATTTGTATGCAGCGAATGCGGAAATGAGACCATAAATTGGGCAGGCAAATGCCCTGCCTGCGGGGCCTGGAACACACTTACGGAACTCAAGGAACCGAAGGTGAAGGCTTTAAGAAAGAGTGAAGGTGTTTCTGACGTTAAACTGCTGGACGAGCTAGAGGTTACCGATGAGATCCGATATGTAACCGGGATCTCAGAATTAGACAGAGTCCTCGGCGGAGGAGCCGTTAAAGGCTCTCTTATTCTCGTGGGAGGCGCTCCCGGCGTCGGTAAATCAACGCTTCTGCTGCAGTTATGCAGATCCATCGACTGCGAAAAGAAGATCCTCTACGTTTCCGGTGAGGAAAGTGAAAACCAGCTTAAGATGAGAGCGCAGCGTCTGGATATATCGAACAGGGCACTTTATGTTCTCTCTGAAACGGATATGGACCGAATAAGCTCATCAATAAAGACACTTAAGCCGGATATCGTCATTGTAGATTCCATACAGACTGCATATGACACCGAGGTGGAATCCACTCCGGGAAGTATAAGCCAGATCCGGGAATGTACACTCAGGCTCATGCGAATCTCGAAAGAAAAGGAAATCACGGTCTTCATCGTGGGACATATCAACAAAGATGGGAACATTGCCGGACCAAAGATCCTCGAGCACATGGTAGATTGTGTCCTCTATTTTGAGGGCGAAAAAAATGCCAATTTCCGTATTCTCAGAGCAGCCAAGAACAGATTCGGCTCGACAAATGAGATCGGCGTCTTTGAAATGACGGATAAAGGGCTTGTCTGCATCGATAATCCCTCTGCGGTTCTCCTTGAAGGCCGTCCGGAAAACAGTCCCGGTACATGCGTTTCATGTGTTATTGAGGGGACCAGACCGATCCTTGCTGAGATACAGGCTCTCGTAACACCGGGAAATTATAATCCGTCAAGAAGGTGCAACGGCATCGACTACAACCGTACGGCTATGCTCCTCGCGGTGCTCGATAAAAGGGGAGGAGTGCCTGTATCAAACTGCGATGCTTATGTGAACGTCATCGGCGGTCTTGATCTCGATGATCCGGCTGCAGATCTTGCAACAGTTCTTGCACTTGCCTCCAGCTTTTATGATTTAGCACTCGGAAAAGATCTCGCGGCTGTTGGTGAAGTAGGCTTATCCGGAGAAGTAAGGAACGTTTCCCAAATAAACAAGAGACTTTCGGAGACAGCCAGACTCGGATTCAAAAGATGCTTTATCCCTGCCTCTGCTTTTGCGGATACCGCTTCCTATCATGATATGAAGATTATTCCCGTAAGGGATATCAGGGATGCGATCCAGAAGGCGCTTGGAGAGAAATGAATAAATACGTCAGCGTACCAAACCTGCCCGCCGATTGTGCGGGCATTATTATATGTGACAGATATTATCATATATATGAAAATAAGTTGAAAAGTTTCGGGATCAGGCCCTTTCTGATGCCGGACAATCCTGTCCTGCCGAAGGAGATCGCTCACCACGTAGATCTATCGGTTTTTCATACAGGAGAGAACGAACTGATACTGGCACAGAGCTTGATTGGTACGGCATTTGAGGCTGAATTAATTGCGGAAGGCTTTGAAATAAAGCATTTTTCACGCGTACAAAGCAATGAGTATCCCGGTGATGCCGGCGGAAATGTCTGTTATTTCAGTGATTATGCATTCATCAATCCGTCTTCAGCAGATCCGATGATAAAGAATATTCTTTACAGCAAAAATACTGTTCTGACACCTATAAAACAAGGCTATACAAAATGCAATATCTGTGTTCTTGATAATCATTCCATTATAACGAATGACCGTGTAATAGCTGAAAAGGCGGAAAAACAGGGGATCGACGTGCTGTTATCCAATCCATCGGCTATCAGGCTTGATGGCTATGATCACGGTTTTATCGGCGGTTCCGCATTCAAAATATCTTCTCATGCGCTTTGTTTTACAGGCGTGCTCGATGCATTTGAAGAGCCTGAGAAGAATAGAATACTGGATTTCTGTAAAGAAAAACAGATCGAACCTTACTATCTGTCCGATCTGCCGCTGTTTGATATTGGCGGTGCGATACCGCTGCTGGAACGCTGAAGATTAATCGTTATCCTCATTCTTTTTTGTTTTTTTCCCGATTGGATTAGCCATTGCTGCCTCATGCAGAGCGGCGCTGTCGAGATGTGTGTAGATCTGGGTGGTATTAAGGTTGCTGTGGCCGAGGAATTCCTGCAATGCTCTTGTATCAACGCCGTTTTTCAGCATCAGAGTGGCTGCTGTGTGTCTCAACTTATGCGGCGAGAACCTTTCCGGATCCAGATTTGCCTGTATCAGCTTCTTTTCTAGCATCTGCTGTATGCCGCGGCTTCCGAATCTGGTTCCTTTCTGACTGATGAACAAGGCCTCTTTATCTTTGATATCCGTCATTTGACTGCGCACTGCGAGATGATCGTCGATAGCCTCGCGGCAGCCCTCGGCAAAGAATACGACACGTTCTTTATTACCTTTTCCGAGCACTCTGAGATGATCGTCATAGATATCCGTGAGATTCAAAGAAACAAGCTCAGAAATACGAAGTCCGCAGGAAATGAACAGCATAATGATGCAGTAATCCCGGGCACCGAATTTATCATTGCAGACAGAAAGAAGCCTTACGCATTCAGACTCCTCAAGATATTTCGGCAAGGAATTCTGCTTTTTCGGCATATCCAGCTCAAGTCCGATATTTTTCTCCAGCAAATGTCTTTTACTGGTTAAGTAATTAAAAAACGACTTAACAGTAGATGTGCGTCTGCAGCGGCTGTTAGCTGAGAGAGCCTGGCCGGAGTTCGGAGAAAAAGACTGATATCTGTACAGTTCTTCAATTTTGATTTTTTTTATAAAATCTAAATCTATATCTGTAATATCGATCTCATTGAACGGAGTATCACGCGGAACTACTTTACGGATACGTTTCAGATATCTGAACAGTATCTTTAAATCCGTGTAATAAGCGAAAACAGTTTTATCAGAATGACCGCGTACTGTGGAGTGATATTGCAGAAACTCCATAACAATGTCAGGAATGTCATCAAATTCATCGAAATCAAGCATTGCAGATTCTCCGATAATTTCATATTAAAAATCTCGTTAAATTTATATTATGCGAGATTTTCTGTCTCCATTATAAAGGGCATTCAAGAGTATGTCAAGCCGAAAAAGCCCATTTTCAGCACTTTCCTGCTTCTCCTTCAAAATAAATGAACCCGATCCGGACAATTATCCGGATCGGGAATTTTATTATAAAAATTTTCTGTGCCAATAAATATCGGAAAAACTTTTTTGTAAAATATTTTATGCTTTTCCGTCGCAGCCGAGCACGTCCTTGATCTTGTGCATGACCATATCCTTGATCGCTGCCCTTGCGGGTTTCAGATACTGACGCGGGTCAAATTGATCGGGATGCTCATAGAAGTACTGTCTGATGCAGGCGGTCATGGCAAGTCTGAGGTCGGAGTCGATGTTGATCTTGCAGACTGCCATCTGGGCAGCCTTTCTCAGCTCGCTTTCGGGAATGCCGATGGCGCCGGGCATATTTCCACCGTACTTGTTGATCATCTCAACGAATTCCTGCGGAACGGAGGAAGAACCATGCAGAACGATCGGGAAATCAGGAAGTCTCTTCTCTACCTCTTCGAGGATATCAAGTCTCAGCTTGGGATCCATGCCGGGTTTAAACTTGAATGCGCCGTGGGAGGTGCCGATAGCGATGGCCAGAGAATCACATCCGGTGCGCTCTACGAACTCCTGAACGTCCTCAGGACGGGTGTAGGAGCTGTCCTCTGCTGAAACATTGACTTCGTCCTCGATACCTGCGAGAGTTCCGAGTTCAGCTTCAACGACAACACCGTGATCATGCGCATACTCAACGACCTGTCTGGTGAGAGCGATGTTGTCTTCGAAGGACTTGGAAGAAGCATCGATCATAACTGAGGTGAATCCGCCATCAATGCAGGATTTGCAGAGTTCGAAGCTGTCGCCGTGGTCGAGGTGGAGCGCGATGGGCAGGCCGGTCTCAATAACGGCAGCTTCAACAAGCTTCATGAGATAGGTATGGTTGGCGTAGCTTCTGGCTCCCTTGGAAACCTGGAGTATCAGAGGGGCATTGAGTTCCTTGGCAGCCTCAGTGATACCCTGAACGATCTCCATGTTGTTCACGTTGAACGCGCCAACAGCATAATGGCCGTCATAGGCTTTCTTGAACATCTCTTTTGTTGTTACCAGTGGCATTAATTTATCCTCCAATTAAATAATAACATTTTTACGTTGAGTATTATAATATCTTTTCAATTTCTATTCAATGATTATATTCTTATTGGATTCACTTTTTCTGCATATAAACGGAAGCTGCTCGCAGCATGAGCTTCTTCGACCCGCAGCTCAGAAAGCTTATCTCAATAAGCCAGTCACCGCCCATCGGTTTCATTGAACTTATAATGCCTTCCCCGAAAGCTTTGTGAATCACGATATCTCCCACTTCATATTTCACCTGCGGCCTTTCGGTCGGCGGAGTGGAGGCCTTCCGCACAGGAGGTGCAAATGCAGGCTTCGATCTGGGTTGAATAATAACCTGCTGTGCCTGCTTTTTAGGCTGATAATAACTGTCAGGATTATTCTGATCGATATCTTTCGGATCGATCTCGCTGACAAATCTGGAGATGCTGTTAGCCACAGTGCGGCCGAATATCATCCTCTGTTTTGCGGCACTGATATAAAGCTCTTTTTTCGCCCTCGTTATAGCCACATAGCATAGACGGCGTTCTTCTTCCATCTCGTCCTGGTCACCGATCGCCCGGATGCCGGGAAAGACGGTTTCCTCCATGCCGACAAGGAAAACATTCGTAAATTCAAGGCCTTTTGAGCTATGTACCGTCATTAGCAGGACACAGTCATTCTCATCACTTATGTTGTCGGTATCGGTATACAGCGCAACATCAGCCAAAAAGCCTTCAAGCGAAGTATCCCCTGTCTCCTTGATATAAGTAAGTATATTTGTTTTTAGTTCCTTAACATTCTCTATACGAGTCGTGTCCTCAACCGTGTTCCTCTCCTCTAGAGCACGTATATAGCCGGTTTTATCGATTAGTTCATCGAAAAACAGGTCAGAGGGATTGTTCTCGGAAAATGCTTTCAGCTGCAGGATCAGTTCAACGAAGGGCTCAAATTTGGATTTCTGCTTTTTCAGTTCCGGATAATCGTCGATATTCCGAAGCACCTCGAATATCGAGCAGTTGTTTTCCGCCGCAGAAGCTGCAGCTTTCTCGAGGCTCCTGTCCCCTATTCCCCTGGCAGGTACATTTATGATCCTGCTCAGGCGAAGATCGTCGCCGAGAGACGAAATAAGACACAAATAAGAGAGCAGGTCCTTGATCTCAGCTCTGTCAAAGAATCTTGTTCCCCCGATGACCTTATACGGAACGCCTCTTCTTTTCAGCGCATATTCAAACTGGTTGGACTGCGCATTCATTCTATAAAGGATCGCATTATCGCTCCACGCTGCGCCTTTGTCGAATGAGCGGAGTATGCGCGTCGCGACAAGGTCAGCCTCTTCCCTTTCATCGCTGACAACAGAAACGTTTATCGGATCACCGATGCCGTTCTTGGTCCAGAGAGTCTTCCCTTTTCTGCCAATATTGTTGCTGATGACTGCGTTCGCAGCAGACAGGATGTGCTCAGTGCTTCTGTAATTCTGCTCGAGCCGGATCGTTCGGCAGTTTTTATACTCAGACTCAAAAGATAGTATGTTTTCTATGTTAGCACCGCGGAATTTATAAATACTCTGATCATCGTCCCCGACTACACACAGATTGCCGTTTCCGCAAAGAAGCGATGAGAGCAGGTACTGCATGTGGTTCGTATCCTGATACTCATCTATAAGGATATATTTGAATCTCCTCTGCCAGTATTCGCGAGCATCGGGAAACTCGCGCAGGATCTTAACCGTATTTGCGATAAGATCGTCAAAATCCATTGCGTTTGCCGAAAACAGACGTTTATTATACTCAGCATATACCGCTGCATATTTTGTTTTTCTGAAGTCATTGTACCGCCGGGCTTCAGATTCATATAAAGAAGCAGAGACCTCATGGTTTTTAAGTCCGCTGATCTCACCGGCTATGGCTTTTGGATTGAAGTCTTTCGGATCGATATCGAGTTCCTTCTCAATCTTTTTGATCAGAGAAACAGTATCATCCGTATCGTAAATGGTGAAGTTTGACTGATATCCAAGCAATTCTGCATCTCTTCTGAGAATACGGACACAGGCTGAATGGAACGTGCATGCCCAGATATCTTCAGCAGTCTCTCCGAGTTTTCTAGCTAGCCTCGACTTGAGTTCCGCTGCTGCCTTGTTGGTGAAGGTGATCGCAAGGATCCTCCATGGCTCCACTTTTCCATAGGAACAAAGACCCTCTGCTTCCGCTCCTCCCCTGCGCATTGTATCAAGGTCTGCTGTGTCGATATCGGAAGGTACGTCTTCACAATCAGAGGCTTTTCCGTATTTTATGAGGTTCGCGATCCTGTTGATAAGTACGGTGGTCTTTCCGCTTCCGGCACCTGCCAGAATAAGAAGAGGTCCCTCGGTCGCAAGCACTGCCCGGAGCTGCATATCGTTAAGGAAAGAAAAATCATTGCTGATGATCTTCTTTCTCAGGCTAAGGAATTCTTTTTTTTCGCTTTCAGTCAGCATAAGCATCCTCAAAGGTATATACATTACATTGGAGCAGCGGATTTTTACTGCTGCCCCAATGCTTTTATTATAGTGCTTTCATCTCCGCAAGGCTCTGGTTGAGATTCGTAATCAAAGCTTCGAGCTTAGCCTTCTTTTCTCTTTCAACATTTACAACGGCTTCCGGAGCTCTTGAAACGAAGTTTTCATTTGCCAGTTTTGCGTTCTGCCCGGCAAGGAGTTTTTCGTTCTTTTCTATCTCCTTTTCGATCCTCTCTATCTCCTTGGCAACGTTTACAAGCTCCTGCAGCGGGATAAAAATCCTTGCGTTGTCAGTAGAAACGTTAACCATTTTTTCAGAATCAGCGGGATTAGCCGTACTGACAGAGATTTCCTCGGCATACGCCAGCTTTTTCATGAGCATCGTGCTGTTTTCAAATATATTTATCAGCTGTGTAACTATGTAGAGATGGGTCTTTTTGGATGGCGGAACGTTCATTTCGGCTCTGCGGGCACGAACGGCCTTAACAGCGTCCATGACTGCTTCAAAAGCCTGCTCATCGGAAGAGAAGTCAAGCTTTTCAGAGAACACCGGATAACATGCGGTCATCAATGCTTCTCCATCGTGCGGAAGGGACTGCCAGATCTCCTCGGTGATAAACGGCATGAAGGGATAGAGCAGCTTGAGGATATCGTTCAGCACATAGAGCAGCACCTTCTGCGCCGACTCTTTGGATGCAGCGTCATCCCCGTTCAGTCTCGGCTTTGTAATCTCGATGTACCAGTCGCAGTAGGAATCCCATATGAAGTCATATATCTTCCCTGCCGCGACGCCGAGCTCGAAGTTGTCCATATTGGTGTTGACTTCGCTGATGACGGAATTGAGCTTCGAAAGGATCCACTTGTCCTCCAGCTCAAACTTCTCAGGCAGCTCGTTCTTCTCGATGGAGAGGTTCATCATCACGAAACGGGAAGCGTTCCACAGCTTGTTGCAGAAGTTTCGCATAGCCTCGCACTTCTCAACATAGAAACGCATATCATTGCCCGGTGAGTTGCCAGTAATGAGATTGAAACGCAGTGCATCGGCACCGTATGCCTCGATCATATCGAGCGGATCGATGCCGTTTCCGAGAGACTTGGACATCTTTCTGCCAAGGCTGTCGCGTACAAGACCATGGATGAACACCGTCTTGAACGGCTCTTCATCGATCTGCTCCATAGCGGAGAAGATCATCCTTGCGACCCAGAAAAAGATGATGTCATAGCCGGTGACCATAACAGATGTCGGATACCAGTAGCCGATCGTATCGGTCTTTTCAGGCCAGCCCATCGTGGAGAACGGCCAGAGCGCAGACGAGAACCATGTATCAAGAACATCTTCGTCACGAACGATGTTCTTTGAATGGCAGGCCGAGCATTCCGTCGCATCCTGCCGTGACACGGTGATGGCTCCGCAGTCGCTGCAGTACCACGCAGGGATCTGATGACCCCACCACAACTGTCTGGAAATACACCAGTCATGCACGTTCTCCATCCAGTTCAGGTATGTCTTTGTAAACCTTTCCGGCACAAATTTGATCCTGCCGTCTTTCACGACATCGATCGCTTTTTTTGCGAGCGGTTTCATCTTCACGAACCACTGCGGGCTGATGAGCGGCTCAACGACCGTTCCGCATCTGTAACAGCAGCCTACATTGTGACTGTAGTCCTCGACTTTCACGAGGTAGCCCTGCTCCTCGAGATCCTTTACGATCCTGTCTCTGCATTCGTATCTGTCGAGACCGTCATAAACGCCGCCGTTGATGATTTTTGCCTCTTCGTCGATGACCTGGACCTGTTCGAGATTATGACGCAGACCCACTTCATAGTCGTTCGGGTCATGGCAGGGCGTCATCTTGACGGCGCCGGTTCCGAAGTCAAGCTCAACATAATCATCGGCAATGATCGGGAGCTTTCTGCCAACAAGAGGAAGTATCGCGTTCTTCCCGAGCAGGTGCGTGTATCTCTCGTCCTTCGGGTTGACCGCCACACCCGTGTCACCGAGCATCGTCTCAGGTCTGGTCGTGGCGATGATGAATTCCTCATCGGAATCCTCGATCGGATAGCGGATGTGCCAGAAATGTCCGGCGATGTCCTTGTATTCCACCTCCGCGTCGGAAAGCGCGGTGCGGCAATGGGGACACCAGTTGATTATCCTCTTGCCCTTGTAGATAAGGCCCTTCTCATACAGATCGCAGAAGGTCTCTCTGACGGCTCTGGCGCAGACATCGTCCATGGTGAATCTGTTTCTGTCCCAGTCGCATGAGACGCCGAGCTTCATCTGCTGTTCAACGATCTTATCGCCGTACTTCCCTTTCCATTCCCAGACGCGGTCAAGGAATTTCTCCCTGCCGAGATCATAGCGCGTCATATGATCTTCTTTCCGGAGAACTTCCTCAACCTTTATCTGCGTGGCGATTCCGGCATGATCAACACCGGGAAGCCAAAGAGCGGAATAGCCCTGCATTCTTTTGTATCTTGTGAGGATATCCTGCAGTGTCGCGTCGAGCGCATGACCCATGTGCAGCTGACCCGTGACATTGGGAGGAGGCATAACGATCGAAAAAGGCTTTTTGTCCTTATCGATGACCGCTTTGAAGAAGCCGCCTTTCATCCAGAAATCATAGATCTTGCTCTCCACTGCTTTCGGATCATAGACTTTCGGTAGTTCTTTCATAATATGATCTCCTGAAAAACATACGCCCCGAAGCAAAGCTTCAGGGCGTGAATATACCGCGGTACCACCTGAATTCCGTACACAGTACGGCACTCAATACCATTAACGCTGATACACGTCCGGAACTACTGTACTTTCATCCCGGAAATTCGGGGCCGACCTTCAACAGCTGTCATTGAGCATTCACACCAGGCATGCCCTCTCTGAAAACGACTGACCGTTTACTCCTGCCCGTCACAGTTTTTTCTTGTGAAAGTATAATAAATAATGAATCCTTTGTCAATACAAACAAATATCATATCGGAAATTTGTTCAAAGCAGACGAAAACAGTTGTTTTTAACTTTTCCATCCATTATAATCAGAAGCATCCTTATTGTTGGGAGCAGTTATGGAAGAAAACAGAAACTTTATCCAGACATATATCGAAGAGGACCTTTCCGAGGGGAACCGCTGCTACGGCATGCAGGTCCATACGCGTTTTCCGCCCGAACCGAACGGCTATCTCCATATAGGCCACTGCAAGGCTCTTACGATCGATTTCGGAACCGCGGAAAAATTCGGCGGCATATGCAATCTCAGAATGGACGATACGAATCCGGCCAAAGAGGACTCGGAGTATGTCGACGCCATCCAGGAAGATATCCACTGGCTCGGTTTCGACTGGGGAGATCGCTTTTTTTACGGTTCCGATTACTTCGAGAAAACCTATGAACTGGCTGTCGAACTGATCAAAAAGGGTCTTGCGTATGTCTGCGAGCTCACACCCGAGCAGTTCAGGGAGTATCGCGGCGACACGACCCGCCCCGCCGTCAGCCCCTGGAGAGACAGGCCTGTTGAAGAGAGCCTCGAGCTGTTTGAACGGATGAAGAACGGCGAATTCGAGGAAGGCAGATATACGC
>JAZMZR010000006.1:0-1589 GCA_045586065.1 Candidatus Limivicinus sp. | reverse complement strand
AACAGACCGGAGGCGAAAAGCCTCCGGTCTGTTCGTTTATAGCAGTCTTTGCGAGCCTATTCGGACTTTTCCGAATAGGCGGAGATGACTTTCTCCATGAGATAGAAGCTGTTGCCGTACATCTCCGTCTCTCCGACCGTTTGAAAACCTGCCTTCTGATAGGTCCTGCAGGCGGGAATGTTGGATTTTACAGCGGACAAATGAATCGAAGTGCAGCCCGCGTCAAGCAGGATGGGCGTGATTTTCTGCACCATTTCATAAGCCAGACCCTTGCCCCTGTGTGTTTCGGCAATCACAACTCTGGCGATTTCCCGTGCTTGGTCTGTCTGCGACCAGCAGGGGAGAGCGTCCAGCTCATTTTCCGGCACAACGGAGAGCGCGCCGACAATTTCATCTGCGCTCGTCAGCACATATAAATTTGCGGTTTCCAGATCGTGCGCAATTTCCGCCTCACCGGGATAGTAATCGTTCCACACACAGAACGCGCTGCCGATGACGCTTTTGTATAGGGACAGAATGTCCGCGGCGTCTTCCCGATGCGCAAGCCTGAAATCCAATTCGTGATTCATGGACGCATACTCCCGCCACAGCTTTTCGTAAATTTCGTTCATCTGCGCCACGATCGCGGAGCTCACGGGCACCTGTTTGTCCATAAAACGCATGCCCCGCTCGCCCATGAAGTCCACACAATACACGAGAGAATAGAAGTGGAAGGCCCTTTTCTCTTCCTCTGACAGATGCATTTCGTTCAACAGAAAGCTCACGTAGTCCGTATCATACCCCATGTTCAAAAGCGCCATGTGCGTCATTGCCACATAGGTCAGTTTATCCCCGACGCCCATCCAGTCTATATCAATGACGCCGCTGAGCCGGCCCTCGTGAATCAGCAAATTCTTGGTGCTGATATCGTCCAGATAAGCGATGGGCTGAATGCGGGTGAAATAGTCCTCGAACTTTTCGGCTTCTTTGAGAAGGCGCTCTGCTTTTTCGGGATCAAAATGGCATCCGTTGCTGCGGATGCGGTCTTTGGCCCGAAGAAGAATGTCCTCCACAAAGGCGGTTTTCCAGCTCCAGTCTTCGGGAATGTTTTCCATCGGCAGGGCAGATACTTTGTTTTGAATATCCACGACTTCCCGGGCGATCTCCAGCTTTTCCGCTGCCGTTAAGTCCTGATATACGATCCCGATATCCTGCCCTTCCAGGTATGACAGAATAAGATATTCAAATTCCTCGAAAATGCCTTTTCCCAGTATTCGAGGCACCGGAATATCAAGCCCTGCCAAACGCTCCAGCCAGTAAACCGTGTCCTTATAAGCGCCCGCTTCTTTGCTGCATCGAACCACTGCTTTTCGGTTTGCAAATTCTGCGATATATACATAATTACCCTGTCCAACTGTACAGCGGGCTATGTCTCTGGGTTCCTCTTCGAAGCAGTCTATGCAAAGTTTTGCTATCTTTTCTTCATTCATGGTTTCATCTGTTAAAACTATTTTATCAGGTCCTCTGTATTTACATCAAACTTGATTCGCTCATGGCTATTTTCCCTGCTTAAAAGAACAACCGTCTCGAGTGTTGTTTCTTTAGGTAGG
>JAZMZR010000005.1:0-67981 GCA_045586065.1 Candidatus Limivicinus sp. | reverse complement strand
CATGGGCAGCCCGATCTGGAAGTTCTGGTACAGCTTCCCGCAGACGAGCGAGGAGATGGTCGAAGCAGGCTTCGACGAGATCGTCGAGCTGTGGACGCCGATCTTCGACGTGTTCGATGAGTGCGGCGTGAAGTTTGCGCTTGAAGTACATCCGACGGAGATCGCATTCGATTATTATTCCGCAAAGAAGCTTCTTGAGAAGTTCAACTACAGGAAGACGCTGGGCTTCAACTTTGACCCGAGCCATCTGGTATGGCAGGGCATGAAGCCGGAACTGTTCCTGAGAGACTTTGCGGACAGGATCTACCATGTGCACATGAAGGACGTTAAGATGAACCTTGACGGCCGCACGGGCATCATCGGTTCGCACATCACCTTCGGCGACACGCGCAGGGGCTGGAACTTTGTGTCGATGGGCCACGGGGATGTGGACTTCGACGCGATCACGCGCGAGCTGAACCAGATGGGCTACAAGGGACCGCTTTCCGTCGAATGGGAAGACAGCGGCATGGAGAGAGTGCATGGTGCCACCGAGTCCTACGAGGTCGTCCGCAGGATGAACTTCGACAAGTCCGACGTCGCATTTGACGCCGCCCTCGCTAACGACTGAGCATCCGGAGGCCTTGTAATGTCTGATAAATATCTTATCGGTATTGACGTCGGCACATCCGGCTGCAAGATCATCGCTGTTGATGATGGCAGGGTCATCGCTTCCGAAACCGTCGCCTATCCCCTTTCAAGGCCCAAGGCCGGTTGGAGCGAACAGAATCCCGCTGACTGGTGGGAAGGTGTCTGCAAAGGCCTCAAAGCTGTCACGAATGGAATAGCCGACAAGATCGCCGGTGTTTCCATGTCCGGGCAGATGCACGGCATGGTTGCCCTCGACAAGGATCTGAATGTCATCCGTCCCGCTATTCTCTGGAACGACCAGCGCACAGAAAAACAGTGTGATGAAATCACTGCCGCTGCGGGTGGACTGGAGGGTCTCCTCGGGTACACCAACAACATGATGCTCACCGGATATACCGGCGGCAAGATCCTCTGGGTCAAGGAGAACGAACCCGAGAATTATGCCAGGATCTGCAAAATTGTTAATCCGAAGGATTACATCGTCCTCAAGCTTACCGGCAATCTTATAACAGATGTTTCCGACGCTTCCGGCACCGGCTTCTTTGATGTTGAGAAAAGAGCATGGGCGTACGATTTGATGGACAAGGTCGGCATTGACCGCAGCTTCTTCGTGGATCCTCTCGAATCCACCGACAAAGCCGGTGAGGTCTCCGCCGAAGCCGAGGCACTTACGGGGATCCCCGCAGGCGTTCCCGTCTTCGCCGGCGGCGGTGATGCTGTTATCTCGACGATCGCCATGGGACTCACCGATCAGAGCAAGATCGGCGTCACGGTCGGAACATCCGGTGTCGTCGCCATGAGCCTACCCGGATACGGCTTCAACCAGGGTGGCCTTTTGCAGATGTTCTGCGGAAACCTTCCCGGCAGCTATGTTGCTTTCGGATGCACGCTTTCCGCTGCCGGTTCTTACCAGTGGCTGCGTGACGCTCTGTTCCCGGACTACAAGTTCAGCGAACTGAATGACCTTGCTGAAGCTGTTCCCTGCGGAAGCGACGGACTTATATTCCTGCCGTATCTGACCGGTGAACGCTGCCCCCTGTTTGACTCCTCTGCAACCGGAAGCTTTACCGGCATTTCCAACATTATGGGCAAGGGGCATTTTGCCAGGGCCGTAATGGAAGGAGTTGCTTTCTCTCTCAAACAGGTCTATGACCTGATCCAGGAAGTGAAGCCTGTCAAGCCGAACTACATGGTCATCTCCGGAGGCGGTGCCAAAGGACATCTTTGGCGGCAGATCTTTGCAGACATCTTTGAGATGCCTGTCGTGACCGCTTTCGGCAGCGCAGAAGGAGGAGCATACGGTGCAGCCCTTATAGCCGGGATCGGATGCGGACTCTGGGATGCGAAAGAAGCCGGAGAGCTTTGCGCCGTTGAAACTGTTATGGACCCCATACCTGAACACTTTGAAATCTACAGAGCTGTTGCTGCAAAGTACAAGAGACTCTATGGATCTATAAAATCAGCAGACTAAATTAAATTTACAGGAGAAATAACATGAGCTATTTTGAGAACGTTCCCCAGGTCAAGTATGAAGGCAAAACCAGCAAAAATCCCTTTGCATTCAAGTTCTACAATCCCGATGAAGTTATCCTCGGCAAGAAGATGAAGGATCATCTCCGCTTCGCCATGGCCTACTGGCACACCATGAATGCGGACGGAACAGACCCCTTTGGCTCCGGAACTCTTGATCGCACCTTCGGCAAGGACGATCCCATGGAAAGAGCCTATGCCAAGGTTGACGCCGCATTCGATCTCATGACAAAGCTCGGCATCGAGTATTTCTGCTTCCATGATGTCGACATCGCTCCCCAGGGCAACAGCCTTGAAGAGTTCAAAAAGAACCTCTCTGAAATCACCGACTACATCAAGACGAAGATGGATGCAACCGGCATCAAGCTCCTGTGGGGCACCGCGAACGTATTCAGCAACCCCCGCTACATGAGCGGCGCCGGCACCTCCCCCAATGTTGACTCCTTTGTCTGCGCAGCTGCACAGATCAAGAACGCCATCGATGCTACCATTAAGCTCGGCGGTCAGGGCTATGTGTTCTGGGGCGGCCGTGAAGGTTACGACACCCTGCTCAACACCGACATGGACTTCGAGCTCAAGAATCTTGCCCGTCTGCTCACCATGGCACGCAACTATGCCCGCTCCAAGGGCTTCAAGGGCGTGTTCTACATCGAGCCCAAGCCGAAAGAGCCGACCAAGCACCAGTATGACTTTGACGCCGCCACCGCCATCGGCTTCCTGAAAGCCAACGGCCTCGCGGATGACTTCCGTATGAACATTGAGAACAACCACGCCACTCTCGCAATGCACACCTTCCAGCACGAGCTCAGAACCAGCGCCATCAACGGTATGTTCGGCTCCGTCGACGCCAACCAGGGCGACGACATGCTCGGATGGGATACAGACATGTTCCCCTCCAATGTTTACGACTGCACCATGGCCATGTATGAGATCATCAAGACCGGCGGCTTCACCACTGGCGGACTCAACTTCGACTCTAAGGTACGCCGTCAGTCTTATACGCCGGAAGATATAGCCTATGCTCATATCCTCGGCATGGACAGCTTTGCTCTCGGTCTGCGCGCTGCTGCCGCTCTCATTGAAGACGGCCGCATCGACAAGTTTGTCGAGGAGAGATACTCCAGCTGGAAGAGCGTTCTCGGCGAGCAGATTCTGGGTGACAAGTGCACCCTCGATCAGCTTGAGGCGGTTGCCGGCGACTGCTGGGATACCAAAGTCCCCTCCGGCCGCGAGGAATATCTCCAGGAGATCATCAACTCCGTTCTCTTCAGCCTCTGATCATCCGATCTGCTTTGAACGCAACCCGTTCGGCATACAATTCCAAAGATCCGGAAAGATTCCGGATCTTTGGAGTGTTTTTAATCTTAAATTAGGAGTGACCTGATGAAAACTGCTTTAAGCTTTGAACTTGTAAACATGTACTCCAGCCTTGCAGACAATATGTATCTGAATTACAAGTGGTACTGGGAGAATCTCACCGACTGGACCGCGGCCACAGGCTTCGACTCCATCTCCCTCACCCTTGTTCCCAATCAGTTCAATGTCGGCAGAGGCGGTGCTCCCCGCTGCACGCTCGCAATAAACACCAAGTACGGCTCTGCGCAGGGTTATCTCAATTTTCTGAACGACCGCGGCATTAAAAACGTCAGTTCTTTCAACATTTCCGCGCAGGCAGTTCTTGCGGATATGTTTGAAAGCGGAGCCAAGTTTGAAGACCTGTTCGCCATTCTTTTCGATCATGCTGATGATGCATCGGATGAGCTCGTCGGCCTGGACGGCAAATACCTGAATGTTTCACCGACGCCCGCTATCGGTGCACTGAAAACCAATATCGGCAACTCCCCCGAGGCATTTTCGGCTTTTGCAGACAAAGCTGCCGAATGCATCAACAAAATCGGTGAGATGACCGCAAAAAAAGGCATTCGCACCTGTGTTACCAATGAGTTCTGGACTCTCGCCCGCGGAAATTATATAGACAATTTCTTTGAAAAACTCAACAAGGAATTCGTAGGCTATACCGCCAGCACTGCCATGCTCAAGATCGCCGGTGTTGATCCGCTCGAGAAGATCAGCCAGTACTATGACAACCTCGGCTGCGTGTTCCTCAATGACACATCCTATGTCGATACCGTAGATACCTATGCCAGCACCACTCCCGAGTATCCTCAGACCGGTGAGCAGCAGCGTCTCTACAGAGATCTCGGTCTCGGGTCCGTAGACTTTGCGGCAGTTTACAAGATGCTCAAGGACAAGGGATTTGACGGCTATGTAGTCCTGGAGCCGAGATATACCACCAACGTCCCGCGTGCGGTCCTCCGTACCCGCACATTCTGGACAAATCTCACCAAGGAGGTTTGATATAATGAATACAAGTGAAAGAAATATCAACTATTCCTACATGATGAATCAGTGGGGCAACATCAATTTCAAAAAAGTGACCAACTTCAACGAATGGTTCATGGGCGACTTTGATGATTCCTACTATTTCCAGGATTGGGATAAAGTCCTCCGCTATCATGCCGGAGCCGGCTTCAAAGGTATTGAGATCATGATTTTCACAGTTCCCACCATGCTCAACCTGTTCGGAAGCATGAAGAACTTTAAGGAATTTGCGAATGAGCGAGGCATCGAAAAGATCTCCGGAATGTTCAGCCACCATATCGGTTCTGAGGACAAGCGCAACCATGAGAGGATATTCGCTCTCGAGCGTCAGGCTATCGACGCGCTTGCCGACTGCGATGGTGTTAACCTGATCATCCAGCCCTGCGGACAGTACTACGGTACCGGACCGCTGAATGATGAACAGCTCAGAAACGCAGCAGCCTGCATGAACGAAGTAGGACGCATGGCCGCAGATAAAGGTCTTGTTGCCTCCATCCACAATGAGTTCTGGTGTGCCGTTAACAAATATGACCACAATAAGTTCATTGATCTGTGCGACCCGAGATATGTATTCTACTGCCTCGATACAGCTCAGGTATCGATCATGGGCATAGACATCCTTGAATTCTATAAAGAGTATCATGAGCGCGTACAGTATTTCCACGTGAAGGATACCACCAAGAAAGCAGCAACTGACGCAGAGCGCTTCCAGGCAGGAGCAGAGCAGGCGGATGACGGTACCCGCTGGTTCTGGGAGCCGGGCGGCGGATTTGTCGACTTCCCGGGGCTCTGGAAGCTCATGAAGCAGTATGGCCACAAGGGCTGGGTCGGCATTGAGTCTGACGGTACACCCAATCCCCTTGCGACCATGCTCCTCACCAAGAACTATATCGACACGGTTCTTGATCCTATTTACTGCTGAGAACACATAAAAAAACACGGGACTTCTAAGTCCCGTGTTTTTTCTTTTTACCGGTCTGTCGATCTATTAGTCTTCAAATCCGCTCCATGCGGGAACCCCGGCGTACTTTTTGAGTTCTTCCTCCCCGCTGAGGACACGGATCGCGCCGGCAGCCATGGCTTCCATCTCGAATTCACCGGGATAGGCAAATACAGGAGCGATCCAGCCGCAGTGCTCGTTAATATAGGCGACGAGTTCCTTGTTGTGGACCAGTCCTCCGCCGAGCAGTATTCCGTCCACCTTGCCGGAAAGAACAGCTGCCATCTCGCCGATATACTTAGCTGTCTGATAGAGGAATCCGTTCCATGTGCGTTCGGCATTCCTGTCGCCGCTCTTTGCTTTTTCCGTCAGCTCGCGGCCATCTGCGGTCCCGCTCAGACTCAGGAATCCGCCGGTCTTCATCATCATAGCCCTGAGCGCCTTAACGTCTCCCCCGCCGGCAAGATAATCCAGTATTCCGACCACGGGGACAGTGCCGCAGCGAGTTGGTGCCATGGGCCCATCACCGCCGACGATATCGTTTCCGTCGATCATCTTGCCCTTGCAGTGCGCAGATACGGAAACGCCTCCGCCGAGATGGCATACTATGAAATTGCAGTCCTCATACTTTTTACCGATGGAGTGCGCATGGCGTATTGCGGTCTCCTTCAGATTGAGCGCGTGAAGATGGCTCGTCCTGTATATTCCCTTGATACCGGTCAATCTTGCCAGATCGCAGAATTCGTCCGTATCCGGTGCGTTGACAACAAATCCGGGTCTGCCGTATTTTTCAGCAAGGGCATGGGCAATCTGCGGTCCAAGGCAGGCAGGATGAACGACTCCGTTAAAGCAAGTCCTGGCATGCTCCAGCACAAGTTCGTCGAGGTCATAGGTACCGCCTTCCATGGAAAGAAGACCTCCTCCCCTGCCTACAAAAGCATCGACATCGTCAAGCGTAAATCCGGCCGCAGTGAGTTCGTTCATGATAATCTCAGTGCGGTATTCATACTGCTCGGAAAGATCCTTGAACTGTTTCAATTCATCAGCGCTGTGGGCGATATTCTTGCTGAACAGGCACTCCTCTCCGTTGAACAGAGCGACCTTCGTGGAAGTGGAGCCGGGATTGATCGCGAAAATCTTATAGGCCATGTTATTTACCTCACTGTTTAATTTATTTCTTTTTTGGTTTTATTCTATTGTTCTATTCTATATTATAACGCAGGATTAGTCGAGGATTATTTCTGCTCGGCAGCTCTTCTGTACAGTACCGTCAGGTCTCTGAGTTCTTTGGCAAGTCTCGCGTCTGCTGCTCCGGGGAGCATTCTCCAGCGCCAGTTTCCCTGCGGGTTTCCTGGAGTATTCATGCGGCAATCGGCCGGGAGCTCCAGAATATCCTGCATCGAACAGACAAACAGGATCGATGCGGATGCCATTCCCGTGCGTATGAGCGCTCTGCACCAGCTTTCATCGTCTGTTTTGTGGATATACTTCTCCGCATACTTCAGATCGCTCTCTTTTGAGCTTGCAAGCCAGCCCAGCGTGGTCTCATTGTCGTGGGTACCGATATAGCACACACTGTTCTTCTCAATGTTGTGCGGAAGGTAGTCCGATTCGCCGTCCGCGTAGAATGCAAACTGCAGGATCTTCATTCCGGGCAGCCCCGAATCGCTGAGCAGTTTTTTCACCTCCGGGGTGGGATATCCGAGATCCTCTGCAATGAATTCGAGGTTTGAAAACCAGCTTGTGAGCATCCCTACAAGCTCCATGCCGGGTCCTTTTTTCCATTTGCCGTTGGCAGCTGTTTTATCACCGTACGGTACAGCCCAGAAACTCTCGATGCCCCTGAAGTGGTCGATCCGGATCACGTCATACAGTCTTTCCACTCCCTCGATCCTACGTATCCACCAGCCGTATCTGTCGGCTTTCATTTTATCCCAGTCATAAAGCGGATTTCCCCAAAGCTGCCCGTCAGCCGTGAAATCATCCGGCGGCACGCCGGCCACCTCAGTAGGAACATATTTATCATCCAGCTGAAAATATCCCGGCTCGCTCCATACATCCGCGGAATCCAGAGCCACATAGATCGGTACATCCCCGATGAATTTTATCCCGTGTTTATCCGCATACTCTTTCAGCTTTGACCACTGGCCGAAAAACAGATACTGTGTGAACGCCCAAAAGCCTATATCATCGGAAAGCTCCCATCTGTAATAGTCGAGCACATCACATTTCCTTAGTCTGACTTCTTCTGGCCATTCTGTCCAGCTTTTCATGCCGAAATGGACCTTCAAGGTCATGAAAAGAGCATAGTTTTCCACCCAGGAGGCGTTCTTCTTTCGAAATGTCTCCAGTTCTCCTGCGAGCCTTTCTTTTGAATTGTCATATGCTTTTCTGAGGATCCTGAATCGGTTGTTATAGATCTGTCCGTAATCCACTCTGTCAGGCTCCGTGCCCCAATCGATCCCGGCAAGGTCCTCCTCCGTCAGCATCCCGTTTTCGATCAGTTCGTCCGGATCGATAAAATACGGATTGCCTGCAAAAGTCGAAGGTGAGGCGTACGGACTGTCTCCGTAGCTGGTCGGTCCGAGCGGCAGGAGTTGCCAGTAGGTCTGCCCCGCCTCCTCCAGAAAATCGATAAACTTCCTCGCCTCTTTTCCGAGATTTCCTATGCCGTATTTTGACGGCAGGGAAGAAAGCGGCATTAAAATGCCTGACGTGCGTTTCTTCAATTCAGTTTTCCCCCTTTTCCTCTCTGAGGATCAATGCGGCACTCTCGCCGCTGATATCATGGTAAATCAATGTCCTAGCCTTGATCTGCTGATAAATGCTGTCTCTGTATCTGTATGACTCCGCCGAGTCCAGATCTCCGGTGAAACGGATGAAAACATCCAGGAACGAACGATCCATGACCTTTTCCGAATGTGCGCAGAGCATGAAGCTGAACGGATACTGTTTGATCTTCTCCAGCAGTTCCGCATGCTTTCCCGGATCAAAGCTCTCCTCAAACATAAGGCTTGTGAGCGGAGCGATACTGTCTCCGGTCAGAAGCAGATCAAGTTCCGGAAGGAGTATGCCGATCGAGCCCGGCGTGTGTGACGGGAGAGGGATCATCTCCGCTCGGATATCCCCGAGATCGAACACCTCATGGCCTTCCGTCCAGCACACATTGGAATAGTCGTATGAATAATATTCTTCTGCCGAAAACCCGGGCACCGGTCCATTTGGCATATAAAGCTCAAGCACCCTCTGCCTGAACCGGCTGCAGTTTCGTACGGGAAGAAACTCCCTGCACCTGCGGTCCATATAGACTCTGTCAAAGAACCTTCCTCCCATGGAATGGTCCAGATGCTCATGTGTATTGACCGCAATGACTGGCAGATCCGTAAAACTATTAACAGCACGCGCTATGTTTCCGAAGCCGATGCCTGTATCAACCAATATGGCCTGACGTCTTCCGGTCACCAGCGTGCATATGGATCCGAACGGGTCGTTGATCCTGTATACCCGGTCGGACACTTCATTTACTTTAAAGTATTCCATCAGATACCCCATCGGCAGGAAGTGAACATGACCGTTGATCCTTATAGATTATAATCTATTTTATCATGCACAACAAGTTTAATTAGCGATTATAACGCAAAAAAGCATCCGCTTTTGCGGATGCTTTTTACTCTTTTTCCTGTAATTCAGATCTCTTTATACGCGGCAAGCTTCTCCTTGAGATCCGGGATCTTTTTCATGGTCATCGCGCTGTTCCTGATCTCAAGATAGTGCTCGAGCTTTCCGGGGTATTTCAGGCGGGAACGTGCGATCTGCTCAGCGGGCCAATCCACTTTGATCTGACCGTCTTCTATCTTCAGCTCTCCCGAGATTCCGCAGACTGGGCACTCGACGGTGGCTCCGCTGTGCATGATCGTAAGGAGATCGTTGTGGCAGACAGGGCAGATGCCCTCGTCATCACCGTACCATTTATCCAAGCCGCCTTCCGTTTCAAGTGCATCGGCAAGGTTATCGCCCATTTTGGTCATGCGGGCCATCAGCTTTTCATTGCCGACCATGTGTTCAAACTCCATTCCTCCATGGGCGCTATAGGCATCTACAATGCTCATGCCGTTGGAGAACAGTTCGAACATGGAGGGAAGTCCGAAGCTGGTCCAGTTCTTGGTGCTCGCTCCTCCAACGACCATTAGTGCCGCTGCACGCGGCTTGAACCAACGCTTATCCGGTAATTTATCTTCCGGTTTGCCCATCGCTTCTCCCTGCTCACGTGCGTTCGTGAGGAAAGAAATGTCATGGGACGGACCCATCCGGTCAACGAAGGTCTTGAACAGACCGTTCGGAGAGAGTGCAAAGACCGGAGCACAAACGACTACCGCATCCGCCTCCTTGAAGGCTTCGTCGACGATATGGAAATCATCTTTGAGTACACAGGCGCCGTTTCCTCCCTGCATAAGATTAACAACGCAGCCGGTGCAGCCGGTGCAGTACTGGATGTTGAGCTCATTCAGATTGATGAATTCCACCTCGTATCCGCGGGCTTTCATCTGTTTGAGTACCTGCTTGACCATAATGTCGGAATTGCGGTTTTTTCTGCCGAAGGAGAGTCCCAATGCTTTCATAGATCATTTTCCTTTCTGAATGTTTTCAAGTGTATATCTGATTATTTCGTCTTCTATTTCAAACCTTACAAGGCAGGCCGTCAGACAATGCTCTTTTTCCGCAGCGCAGGAGATAAAGCGGCCGTCATGAACACACGATGTGTAAAACAGGGCCTCTTTATCACATTTCAGAGGATCCGCGTAAAAACCCGTTCCTTTCAGCTTCAAGGCCGCTTCAACACGTGTCCATTCCTGAGTAAGTTCAAGTTCTGACGAGGATGACGCATCAAGGCATGACACTTTTCTGATAACCCTCGGCGTCACTCTGCCAATCTGTTCAATATCAGCCCCGACAGGCATAACTTCGGAGACGGCAAGAACCGTCAGTTCATCACTGTGTGACAGGCTGAAAAAAGGTTTCCCGTTTACAAAAGGTTTTCCGTGCTCATTACACTCCATCCTGTCATCGCAGCCAATGCCTGCAAAACATCTGAGCAGCAAAGCTGCTGCAAGCGCTCCGGTCCTTTGCCGCGCCGTCTTCGCTTCCATGTATCTGCGTTTATACCGCGAACTGATCATGCCAAGGATCTGTTCCGAACAGTCTGGTAGCACATCTGAATCTGTGATAAACACCCGGATCTCAGTCATTTTTACACCAACAACAAATTTTTAACTATTTTAACATCCCGGCAGATCATTGTAAAGACGCTATGCCCCTTCAAGGCCTAGCAGTGAATAAAACAGCGGTGTCCCCTCAGTTTCAGGAACACCGCTGTAATTATAACCTTATTCCAGAGGAGGATCGGGCTGTGCATCCATGTTGAATCCGCTCGGATGCGGTCTGTTCTCGTTGTATACTTCGAGGAACATTCCTATGACACTGGTGAGATCATAGTAGGAATAGTCCATGCCTACGCTCGGAGCTTTGCCGTGGAGCCACACATCTTTTCCGGTAAGTCTCTTGGCTCTGGCGCCGAATTCCTCATAGGAATCGTCAGTTAAAACAGCAAAATGATGCACGCCGGGGCCGTGTTCTTCCAGCCAGGGCTTCAGTGGGCCGGAATGGGGCTCAATAAATTCCCACTCGATGCCGAACGCAGTGCAAAACTCGGCCTTATTATTCAGCTCTGCAGGCTCTCCGTTGATCGTGTAGTCCGTTATGGGACCGCCGAAATCCTCGGGGGGAGCCCAGTTGGTAAATCCATATTCATCTCTGAGGATCTGCTTTGTTTTAGCAACATCATCAACGATGCAGCATACCTGAAGAAATCTCTTGATTGCCATGTTTCTGCTCCTTTTTTATTTGTTATAGTGTTTAACTTTTATATATTAAATATATCTTCTGGCAAAAGTAATGTCAAGGTTTTCTGCTCTCGCGGAAAACCTTGACATTACTGGCTTTTATTCTTTTTCCTTATAAGTGCGGTTTTACGTTTTCCTGACCAGGCTGCGAAGATACGCCTTTTTCTCCGGATCAATACGATAACTTTCGATTGCCTTACGGATCGTCTTGTTGTGCGTCCAGATATCGAGCCGGTTTCCCTCTAAATACGAAATCACTGCATCATACTGCTTGGCAAGCGCGGTGGCAAAATACCAGGCGATCATCATCCTGACATAGTACTCCTCAGACACAACAGACGCTGCCATCTCAGGATATGCCGGATCGAAATCTTCGTCCAGAAAATGCTCCATGAGCATCCCTATACCGAATCGGACTGTGTAACACACATCCGAGTTGATCCAACTCTTTATATGTTCCTTCAGTTCACTTTTATGTTTTTGGAACACCTTCGGAGACATCTGGTCGCAGGTGGCCCAATTGTCCACAAACGGCAGAAAACGTTCAAGCGCCGACATGCTTTCATCATAGTTTTTCATTTCGGAAATCATGAACGCATGGAGCTGATCCTCATCAAAAAACGCATGAGGAAGATCGTCCATGAAAGCGGATACATCTTCCCTTTTCAGGGTCTCTTTAGCAAGCCTTCTGAGTTCCGGAGTACGGATACCGATTACTCTCTCCGGTCTGACCGACGGGATAAGTTTAATCTGGAAAATACGGTAATCGGGATCCTGCAGTTCAAACAGTTCCTGTCTTATTTCGTCTGTAATCATCTGAACTCTTTCCGTCCTTACTTGCTGAACCAGCCCTTTATGGTCTGGACATAACCAGACAGGGTTACAAAGAAGTTATGGACCTTGGTGGCAAAGTTAACCACTTTATCCTTGGCCTTAGATACTTTATCTACTGTCTCCTGGATCTGGCCAACCTGTTCAACAATCGAGTCCACATTCAGGTTTTCAAGCCTTCTGCACCACCGGATTATTCTGTTCATCTCCGAATCGCTCAGGGCCAGATCATAATCCGCTGCGACCTGTTTTACAGCAGCCCTCAGCTCCTCATCCGACATTTTTTCTGTCTCGTCAAGGATCTCCTTTATCTCGCGTATTACAGCGGCAGCATTCTCACTTCCGATCAAATCGGACAGTTCCCCGGTAAGGGTGAGCTCTTCGGTACTTACATTTTTAGCATCCGCATCCAGCTCGTCCCCCGTTATATGTTCATAAGCCTTATAGATCCCTGTCAGTGCCGCAGTTCCGCTCACCGCGAACGGAGCTGCAACTATGATGCTGGCATCTGTGATCCCGGCAGTCTCAAGCGCGTTCTGATACATCTCCGGGGTACACCAGGTTATATTATAGGTGGTGACCTTGATCCCGCTCCCCTGCTCTGTCAGCTGTACATAAACACTGGATATGGAGTTGCGGCCTATAACAGCCTCAGACACCAGTCCCTCAAGATATTGTCTCTCCTCGGCATTGGTCACCGTAAGTTCCGGAACGCTCCCGCGTTCTATCCCGAAATACCCGTATACCTGTGCCACCTGTTCATCGGATAGGTTGGCTCCGATAACAGCACAGCTCTCATTGCCGACAGCCTTTGCAGATACTGTCATGCTCAGGATCAAAGCGAGCATGGTCACGAATACAACAATTCTTTTCATATATAATCCTCAAAGTGAAAGAAGTATTGTCTACTGCCGCATATTATCATAAAGGTCCGCTGATTTAAAGAATTATTTGTTAACTCAAACCATTGATAATGCAACAGAAAGCACCCTGCAGAAATGATCTGCCCGGGTGCTTTCGTTATTCAGCAAAACATTCTGTTTAATAAATCAGGCCATATCTGTTTGCGAGCGGCTGAAGTTGCTCCTCTGTGATAGGACCTTCATATAGAGCCCTCCCCTGATAGAGACGGAGAGCCTGCTCCAGAAGCACGGCATCGGCGCAATGAAGGCAAAGCGGACGTGAGATGAGATACTGCGCTTCCGCAAAGTCATCGAGCCGGTCAAAACTTTCGAGAACAATGGTGACAAGGTCGCCATCCTCCTCCATTGCGTCCTCAATCGCCGACTCAAGGTCCGCATCCGCCGGAATGACCGTTCCGCCTGTCACATCCGGCAGAAGGAAAAACAGCTCTTTTTCCGTGGCACACGGCAGCATTTCCGCCTTCTGCGGTGCGGGAGCCGTCATCTGCAGGGATGCCGTGCGCTCAGAAAGTGCGCTGACATGGTCCGCGGTCGTACCGCAGCAGCCGCCGAAGATCTTCACTCCCGCTGCAGCCATGTCCTCCAGATATGCCGTGAATTCTTCGGGCGGGCAGTCATATACTGTCTCCCCGTCCCGGATCTCCGGGATCCCGGCATTGGGTTTTGCGATAAGGGGTACTCTCGCAATCTCATGCAGGCGCTTGAGCTGCACCGCCATCTCCTTCGGTCCGGTGGAGCAGTTCAGTCCGAAAGCATCAATGCCCATTCCCTGCATGATCTGCAGTACGGCAGCCACATCCGAGCCGGTCAGGGTCCTCCCCCGTTCATCGCAGGTAAAGGAGACAAACACCGGCTTCTCGCTGACGCTCTTTACGGCGAGCACCGCAGCGCGGGCCTCGGCAACCGTCATCATAGTTTCGATTACGAACAGATCCACACCGGCCTCTTCAAGGGCAGCGGCCTGCTCGGTATAAATATCCACCAGTTCCTCGAAGGTGGCTTCACCGAGCGGATAGAGGAAGAGTCCCGTTGGGGAAAGGTCCCCCGCCACATAGGCCCGTCCATCCGCAGCCTCTTTTGACAGAAAAACCAGACGTTTGTTATACTCTGCAACACGGTTGAAAATACCGTGGGCCTCCAGCTTGGTGCGGTTTGCCCCAAAGGTCGGCGAATAGAGCACACGGCTGCCGGCTTCCACATATCCTCGCTGGATCTCCTTTATCGCTTCCGGATGCTCCAACGTCCATTTCTCCGCGCACTCAGCCCCGGTGAAGCCGCGTTCCTGCAGCTGTGTGCCGGTTGCCCCGTCAAGGATCAGGGGGAAGGTCAGTTCCATTATTCGTCGTCCTCCTCGTAAAAGCTCATCTGTTCTACATATTCCTCATTGAAATCGGCATCGCCCGAAAGCTCTATGTATCTGCATGCGTCACGGATCTTCCGAAGTCTCTCCTCCGCATCACACAAGGTGAGTGCCATTCGCGCACCTTTAAGCGAGGCATTGCCGAGAAGCACGATATGCGGCACCAGTTCTTCCGGGATCATACCTATCTTTGCAGCGCTTCCCGGAGCCATGTAATTGCCGAAGCCGCCAGCCAGATACAGTTTATCAAGATTCTCCACATGTAGGCCGCTCTTTTTCAGAAGCACACGGATTCCTGCCGCAACGGCGGCCTTTGCCAACTGAAGCTGGCGGACATCACGCGGTGTGAGGTAAACGTTGCGGTCCTCCGTAAGGTAAAAGACGCCGTTGCCGTTTTCATCCTCCTCCAGGTATTTTGCGAACTCCTCCGGCGCTTCATCTGGACTGAGCAGGCGTCCGGAGCCGCTTACCACCCGCGTTTCACACAGGATGCCCAGCAAGTCGATCAGGCCCGAGCCGCAGACGCCCTTTGCCTGACCGCCGCCTATCACCTCGTACCGCAGGTCGTTTCCTTCGCGATAGACATGGCAGATCGCACCGTCCGCCGCCGGCATGCCGCATTCTATGCCCGCGCCCTCAAAGGCCGGGCCGGACGCGACCGCGCAGCAGACGAAGCCATCCGAACCGCCGAGCGCTATTTCGCCGTTCGTGCCGATGTCGAGATACAGCGATTTTTCTCTGCGTTCAAACAGTCCGGAGGCCATGAGACCGGCGGTGATATCACCGCCGACATATCCGGCCACACACGGCGCATAGGATACTCCGGGCTCTTTCGGTTCGTCCCCGATGAAATAGGCCTTCGGCGTGAACGGCGCACGAGCGATCGGAACGGGATCGAGTCCGGCGTAAATATGCTGCATGATGGTATTTCCGGCAACAAAGAGCCTCTTAATGCCGTTCCGGTCGGTCCCGAGACGCCCGAGCAGTTCGTCCGTCTGTTTCCGTATGACATTCCGGAGCAACTGCAGGCCGTCGGGATTCTCCGCGCAAAACTGGGCCCTGCTTATCACGTCGGCTCCGTATGACGCCTGTGCATTCCACTCCGCAGCAGCTCCCACACGGCTTCCGTCGGACAGGTCGATCAGTTCCGCGGCCAGTGTGGTCGTTCCCAGATCCAGGGCGACCGCCAGTTCCTTTTTTTCCCGCGGTTTGCGGAAAAAGTCCATCAATTCGGTAAGGATGGCGCCCCCGCTTATCTCATCCGTGATGATGCAGCAGTCTTCGGTGATCTTGTTCCTGCAGGCCAGTATGCGGCGCTTCTTATCAGCAGTTATCATGGTAACCGTGCACTTGCCGCAGGCTCCTCTGCCTCCGCAGGCAGCGGGGACATAGAAGCCCTCCCGTCTGAGCAGCTCAAGGATCTGCTCGCCTTCCTCCGCCACGGTCTCGGCCTGGCGGCGTGCGGAGCGTATCGTAACGTTTACACCCATATCTTTCCCGCGGTTGACACCGCGTCCTTCCAATCGTATAATATCTCAAATATTATGATATTAATGGTAATATTAAAGACCCACAAGCTATTTGTCAAGGAGCGGTCATGGAGGATCTGGTCACTCTCGCGCTTGAAATTGGTTTTTCACACGCTGCCCCGCTGAACATATCTTCGCTACACGCTTTGCCCGAGGTGCGGTCCATGTGTGAAAGCGACCGATGCAGACGCTTCGGCCGCAGTTGGAGCTGTCCTCCGGGATGCGGAAGCCTGGAGGAATGCGCGAAACGGATGAGCGCATATTCCGGGGGTATCCTGGTACAAACCACCGTTTCCCTTGAAGACGAGTTTGATCTGGAGACGATGAGCCGTGCGCAGGAAATCCACAAAAGCCGATTCCTTACCCTTGCGCGTCAGGCACGGCTGCTTTATCCGGACTGTCTCCCGCTGACAGCCGGCTCCTGTACGATCTGCCGGAGCTGCACCTATCCCGACCGGCCCTGCCGCTTTCCCGGCAAGATGCTGTCGTCCATGGAGGCCTACGGGCTTCTGGTCAGCGAAGTCTGCAAAGCGTCTGGACTTGAATACTATTACGGCCCGCTTTCCCTGACGTACAGCGCCTGTATCCTTACGAAGGAGGACAAAACACATGACACCGAAAGAGTTATTCCTTGAGATGCTCAAGCCCGATGGTCAGCCGGACCGTCAGCTCAAACAGTATGAAGCTTTGCAGTTTGCATTTGGCGACCCCGTAATGCGCTATCTTACCAGCAACAGGGTAAAGGGAACCACCAGCAAGGACCGCTGGGGAACGACCATTCTCTTCCCCGAGGACGCCCCCGGCGCAACACCGCACATCACGGCGACGGACAAGGTATGTCCCGACGTCACGCACTGGCGTGACTATGTGCACGCCCCGGATATCGTGTCCAACTGCAGGGAAGGCTGGGAAGAGACCGAAAAGATGTGGCGCGAAGTCTGCGGCGACCAGAAACTCCTGTGCGGCTTCATGGCGACCGGCATCTTCGAGCAGACGCATTTTCTGATGGGCTTTGAAGACACGCTCACAGGGCTTTACGAGCACCCGAAAGAGATGCACGAGCTGATCGACTATATAACGGATTACCGGCTCACCTATGTTAACATGCTCATAGACGGACTGCACCCGGACGCTATATTCTCCCACGATGACTGGGGTGCCAAGGAGGCACTGTTCATGAACCCCGAAATGTGGCGGGAATTCTACAAGGAGCCCTACCGCCGTTTTTACGGCTACATCCGCTCCAGAGGCTGCATCGCCATCCATCATGCCGACTCCTATCTCGTACCGATCATCGAGGACATGGTCGAACTTGGGATCCAGTGCTGGCAGGGCGTACTGCCGGAAAACAATATTCCCGCTCTGCAGAAGCAGCTCCGCGGCCGCATGATCCTCATGGGCGGCATCGGCGCCGCGATAGATCGCCCCGACTCCACGGAGGAGGAGATCCGCCCCTATGTGCAGCAGGCCCTGCGAAGCTACTGCCCGGGCGGCCACTATATTCCCTGCATCACCTACGGTGCCCTGGGCACGGTATATACGCATGTGGATCCGCTCATCGATGACGAGATAGATAAGTATAATGCCGGCCTCCACATACCCGTGAGCAACCTGCCGGAGATTCCGCATAGAAAACTTGACCGTTCCGCTGCCTCCGGCCTTGCCGAAACGGCAGTCTCCGAAAGCAGTGAGACTCTCAGCGCCATGTCCGAGGCCATGTGCCGCGGGCAGAAAAAGAAAGTGGTGACACTGTGTGAAAAGGCCTTGAGCGAGGGTCTTGATCCGCAGACGATCATCAACAAGGGCCTCATGACCGGCATGTCAAAGCTGGGCGATGATTTCTCCGCGGGAAGGACTTTTGTCCCTGAGATGCTCATGGCGGCACGATGCATGAATGCGGCAATGGAACTGCTGAAGCCGCTTCTCGTTTCCGGCAGCACGAGCACAGCCGGGCGCGTGGTGCTCGGGACCGTGCGTGGGGATTTGCATGACATCGGAAAAAACCTCGTCCGTATCATGATGGAAGGCGCGGGTCTTGAGGTCGTGGATCTCGGCGTGGACGTTGCTCCGGAGAATTTTGTTCAGACAGCTATTGAAAAGGACTGCTCCATAATCGCCTGTTCCTCTTTGCTCACCACCGCTATGAACGAAATGCGGAGCGTTGTTAAACTTGCTGAAGAGGCTGGTATCCGCAACAAGGTTAAGATCATGGTCGGCGGAGCCCCCATCACAGAGAGCTTCTGCAGAGAGATCGGTGCGGATGCCTATACGGACGATGCCGCCTCTGCCGCGCGCGTTGCCGTGCATCTGCTGAACGGGGCTTGATATCCTTAGAAATGCATTATTAAAGGCTTCAGTGAAAACTGAAGCCTTTTTTTGTTGTTTTCCTTTCAGTCGGGATCTCTCTGATCCCCGCCGGTTACTCTGATTGCCCCCAGACAATGGATCCTGACGACCCGGTTGCTATCCGTCTCTGAAACGCCGAGTAATTGTTCTACGTACGGTATTACAAACTCCGGTCTGCGTTTGCCGATAACGCGGAACATTTCCGGCGCTTCCATCCTGACCCTGTCGCTGCCATCATGCAGAAGCTTTGCATAGATTTCCATAGAATCCGCATACACGTCCGGTGTGTTGGAGGCGATATTCTCTGAAGCCCAGATGAAGCTGAGCCTCACTTCCGGGTCCTCATCGAAAGCTAAGCGAAACAGGCCTTTCCAATACGGTTCGATCAGCGGAAAGCTGCCCCGCCCTATCCTTCCGAGCGCATTGAGCGCACGTTGGCGCAGGAGCGACTCCGCATCGTCGAGAAAGACAGCTATAAGAGGAATGTGCTCCTGAATCGAAGCCGGATATATGCGTCCCATCTCGCCAAGCAGCCAGAGTGCCTTAGCTTTGATTCTGACCGGTTCTCTTGAAAGAAGATCTGCGACATACGGAATCTTCTCTTCCCAGCTTTCTCTGTTTTTTGTCAGCTCAATGAGTTCTCTGTAGGTATCTGATTCTTTCATTCCGTCATCTCGCTCTGGTTCCGCGCCAGCCATTCTTCCTTTGTCAAGCTGCTCACATGGCCGGTGCGCTTTTCATGCATCAGCGGCACATCCACTTCTTCCGTCTTCCACTGATATCGGAAACCGCATTTTTCCTGTACGCGTTTGGATTTCGTATTGCCTTCATAGTAGCCGACCCAGATCTTCGACATGCCGAGATCTTCGAACACATGCCGGAGCATTTCGCCAACCGCTTCAGGCATGATGCCCTGCCCCCAGAATGGCTTTCCGAGCCAGTATCCCAGTTCACACTCATCTTCGCGATTCGTCATATCCGTGTGCCCGTTCAACTTCAGTTCGATCGCCCCGATCGCTTTCTTATCCGTTTTCAGGCAGACGGCATATGCTTCCCTGCCGTTAAAAACGTTCCTTATCACATCCAGGCTCTCTTCTACGCTCTGATGGACGGGCCATCCTGCGATCGGGCCGACATCCGGATCTTTCGCATATTCATACAGGCTTTCGGCATCACTGTCTTCCCAACGCCGCAGGATAAGACGTTCCGTTTCAAGTTTCATAATGCTTCCTCCCGTTGGGACCCAGTAACGTTGTATCAGACCGCATCTGCTCAGTCCGACAGTGTCTTCGACCTCATTTTCAAGCTCTCCACCGTTGGAAAGGATCGTTTTCATTGAGGCAATGTTGTCTCTGTCACAGGTCACCAGCACGCGCCTATCCCCATAGGATCTGCAGATATCCAGCAGTAACCGGAGCATTTCGGTTGCATAGCCCTTCCGCCGCTCCGATGAGCGGACGCTATAGCCGATATTGCCGCCATATTTAAGGAGAAAGTCCGTGAGCGGATGCCGGTAATCGATGATCCCAACAAGGTAGTTGTCCTTTTTCCAGACCGCCAGAAACACTTCGGATGGCACATAGCCTTCTTTGTACTTTGCCCTCAACCGCTCCTCGAACCGGAGCCATTCTTCAAATGAATCACACTCTTCGAGTCCGGCACAGCCGTCGAAGCTGTCGCCGTTATTATTCAGTTCTTTTTTGAACTCCATCACCTGCCGGGCATATCTCTTGTCCGGTCTGAGCAGCTGTATTTCTCCGTTGATCAGTTTATCTGTCATTGTTTAATCCTCAATAATCGTTCTCCCGGTTTTCGGTCCGGATGAAATGCCCTTCCTGTATCGCCGCGAAGGTGGCGACTGCGCAGACGGCGGTCGCCGAACATTTCAGATCTATAAAGGAAACTGTCAGCGGCAGAAGAAAAAGCAGAAGTCCCGTTCCCTTGTTCATAACCGTATGGAGCGTTTCCAATCTCTTATGGATAATATATCCGGAAACATAGTTTATGATCTTGATCAAGGCAATAATGCCGGTCCAAACATAGATCCAGCCCGGAACACGCAATACCGGCAGCAGTTTGATCAGGCAGACAACGATCAGCACAAGATCCGCAACCGTATCCAGTTTTGCTCCGAATACGCTGACGGTATTGGTCGCTCTTGCTATCGCGCCGTCGATCATGTCCGATATCCCCGCCGCCAGATACAGCACGTAAAAAGGCACGGAGAACGGCGGGAAGAACAGCAGTACGGCACTTGCCAGTATTCTGAAGCCTGTTATGATGTTTGCCGCTGTATCCACGCCCTATCCCTTTCTGATCGGATGTCGTATCACTGTTTTCAGCTTCTCCGGAGCGACCTTTCTCACGTCGCTCAGATAGATTTCATGGTGCAGCCGCTCATCCGTTATATCCAGAACATAGCCCTGCTGCTCCATATATTCATGCATCACGGAGACTGTTGCGGGCTCATTGTCATACGACCCTGTATGCATGCATTGGACGCACAGGCCCTCATCGTAACTCAGAAACTCCGCTTTTGAGAAATCCGTTTTCTTTTTTCTCTCTGCTTCCCCGACAGCCCACTTGAAATCTTCTATGGTCACAAAATCCGGCAGACGGATTACGGAGATCCATCTGAAATTCTCTTTATGCGAATAATCAATCCCCGTTATGCCGTCCTGCCACCAGAAGCCCTCCAGCGGGGGCACGACGTAATCGAAGTACCCGTCGATCCGATGATCGCCCATCTTGCTCATCTTGATGGTAAAGGCAACGCCGTACAACAGCCCGATCGACTGCATGTACTCTCCTCCTACTGAATTGGGATCACCCTGCCCACGGACGGCAATGTAATTCATGCTCGGGACCGTCACGATTCCAGGTTTGTTGTTCGGCATATAGAATTCTTTGTATTCCTTTTTGAAATCAAATGCCATCTATATTATCCCCCGCAGTTTTAACTGATGCATCATACCCTTTCAAAAAAGTGCCGTCTTTCAGCCTGATATCCTTTTTAAGTCCGATCTCCTATCCTGTAATGGTAAACCTCGTCCCACTTCCTGTTTTCGCACCAGTATACTGTTCTTTCCCGCACATCGAACACCATTGAGACGACAGTTGGACAGATCTCCTGTGACACTGCCTGCAAAACCGAGAAGCAGTCACTCACATCAAAATCGTCCGGCGCGTCTTTCAGCATGCTCTCCGCCTTCTGATACCTGTCCCATCCCATCCACGGGTGCTTTTCCGATTCCTGCTTGAAAGGGGAGAAATTGGTCAGGATCATATATTCCGGTCTTTCATAATACAGATTTCCCTGTCCGGGAACGATATGCAGCACGTTCCCCTCCGCGTCCGACAGGACACCCATAAAGGTAAATCCGGGAACACTGAAGACCGGCCGCTTTTCCACGATCTCCCGGATCTCCTGCAGGGTCTTCTTCTGCAGCAGAAGATCGATATCCAGCAGGATGATATTCTCACCGTCTCCCGAGGGGTCGCTCCTTGCGTCAGACGGCCAGCAGGTCGGCATGCCGACGAAGTCTCCTCTCGAATTGGCTCCGAAGAGCGGCATCCAGCCCTCTGTCGCATCGTTCACCTCTATGTAAACACCCGCGTCCGTCGGCTTGACCCGGTATTCCATGTCCAAAATATCCAGATTCCAGCCTATGATGGTCTTCTTTTTGTTTACGGTGATGCTCGTGCACATTTTTCGTTTTATTCCTTTCGGATCACGTAATAGATCAGATCCCGTTCGACGCCGAGATAGCTGAGCTCCTTCTCGGAGACCAGGCTGAAACGCATGCCGCATTTTTCCATGATCCGCCTTGACGCTTCATTGCCGGGAAAGAAAGAGGCATACACGGTATCGAATCCTTTTTCGAACAGCAGATGGTCGAGGAAGCGTTTCACCGCCTCGGTGCCATATCCGCTGCCCCAGTAATCCGATCCAATGCCGTAGCCTATCTCACAGGCGCCGTCTTTCTCATCGAAATACAGGATGATTCCAATCAAGCGCCCGGTCTCCCTGAGGCGGATGGCGAACAGGTTTTTATTATCCAGAATGCGGTCGAGGTCCAGATCCTCCGGCGTCGCCGTATAGGTGCAGATAAAGGTCTCGAGCACCTTTCTGTCATGCGAGATGTTGCGGAAGTAATCCTCTCTGTCCGTCTCCCTGACCGGATCGATCAAAAGTCTTTCTGTTTCCATGCCGAATCCGTTCTCTTTTAAAACCGTTTTTTCAGAAGATCACATACGTCAGCCGCGCTGCCGCTGACCCCGTCAAAGCGGAAGTCATAGGTTCCGCCGTCGAATACCCCGTGCTTTTTCTCCAGCATCTGCTCGACCGGCGGAGGAAGGGTCCCGTGCGTCCTGGCTCTGAAGCGTTCTTTTATCGTATCAAGGTCCGCGCTTACCAGCACTTTTACCGCGCCGTCCGGCAGCAGATTGATCTGTTCCGGTTCGGAAATCACATAGATCACATTCTCACCGGTCAGCGCGTTTGTCAGTTTTTCCCTGAACAGGGAGCGGGCTTCGTTCTCGGATTTCGCCAGTCTGAGCCAGTCTTTTCCTGAGATGACCTCCCCACCGAGTTCTGCTTTTATCTTCTCTGCCAGCGTGGATTTTCCGCTGCAATTTTCACCGATAACGCCGATAACCATGGTATTGTCCTCTTTTCCGTTACAGGGCTGAGAAGACAGCAGCGCCTTTTTTACCGAGCCAGCGGGTCTGGATAAGCGCCACGACGGAAAACAGAACTGTAAAGATAAGCATATAGGCAACCGCGCCGATCTTATGGCCGATGAGAAGATACAATCCTCCGAACAGGATGCTGAAACCCCAGCCTCCGAAGAGAGCGATCGTGACCGCACCGCTCTGCTTGATCGGGGCCGTTTCATCCGTCCAGTTCAGAAGCGGCATCTTCAAACCGATCACCGTATTGAAAGCGGCCGCAAAAACAGAAAATGCCAGTGAAAGTATACAGATCAGAACCTTCAGCAGTGCCGGGCCGTTTACGGTAAGCGCGACGCACACGGACGCAAACAGCATGGGGATCGCCGTAAGGATCAGCTGCACCGACATCTTGGCGCGCAGCACCGATGCCGGAGAGACCGGAAGAGACTGCGGGATCCAGATGCTTCTCCCCTCCAGCGAGACAGACGGGGCCGCCGTATCGATCATGGAAGCCATCATGAAAAGCATGGCGCAGAACAGAACGGCCGCGGAGCCGGGTCTGGCGGAGAACACCCCTTCTATCGCTTCAAAGATCTCCCGCCCCTTGAGAAGAAACAGCACGCCTCCGGCCGGGATCAGAAGGATACCCAGCCCGCAGTTGAGCATATAATTTGCGCTGGATGTGAATCTGGCAAATTCCTTGCCAAGCAGCGCTGAGAACGGGCTCTTTTCTTTTACGTTCTTCTCCGTGTAGCGCACTTTGGCCACATTTCCGCTCGCCGTGGCGATCCGCAGGAAGCTGCGGGACAGAATCTTCCAGACCATTGCGGCAAGGATCGCGGAAACTGCCGAGCAGATCGCAGCTGCAAGCCAGTCGCCCTCGCCGACACGGCCGAAAAGGTACAATCCGTAAGCCGCGCCCTTGATTTTCGTTCCGTAGGTCTCCGCGTTCAGCAGCAGGGTTCTGATGAAGTCGTTCGCCTTGAAATAGAAGAAGTAATAGGCTCCGATGAACACAAGGGAGATCAGTACGGTGATGAAACTCTTGTTTTTCAGTTTCAAGCTGATCTTTGCCACCACCCAGCCGAGCAGGCAGGAAAGGAGCAGCACGATGAGCGTTACGATCAGTATGAACAATATGCCGCAGAGGAACCTTGCCGCAGTGAAGCCGGCAACGATCCAGTAAACGATCACCGTCGGCAGCAGCACGGTCGCGGCATACATGGTGCCCATCAGGTAAACATTCATGAGCCGTGCGCTGATGATCGTACGGACGGGGATGGGCATGGACAGCAGCAGGTCGTTGTCTTTGGCAAGATACAGGCCGGAATAGGTATTGAACACGCTGCCGAAGGCACCCAGCACGATGGCGATCATGCCCATCAGCAGGAAATACAGCCAGCCCATGCCGACCATATTGAGTCCGCCGCACAGGGAGAATGAGAGGAATGTGAACATGCCGCCGAGCACGCCTACCATTATGACGATAAAGAAGATGATCCAGCCTGCGATGGCCGCCTTGGAGCGCATCCGGTTCTTCTTGGCATCATAAAAGTAGCTTCTGAAGACCTCGGCGAGCTGCTTTTTCAACAGGACCTTCAGCATTTATTCCGCCTCCAGTTCCAGGAAGACTTCTTCGAGGCTGTCATCGCCCTTGACCTCCTCCATGGTGCCGGCCTTGATGAGCCTGCCCTGCTTGATGATGGCCACCTTGTCGCAGAGCTTTTCAGCCACTTCGAGCACATGGGTGGAGAAGAAGATGGCACCGCCGTTGTCGCAGTGCTCGCGCATCATCTCCTTGAGCAGATGGGATGCCTTCGGGTCGAGCCCGACGAAAGGCTCGTCCATGATGATCAGTCTGGGAGCGTGGATCCAGGCCGCGATTACCGCCAGCTTCTGCTTCATGCCGTGGGAATAGGTGGAGATCGGCTGGGCAAGGTCGCCGGTCAGTTCGAACAGGTCGGCATATTTGCGGATCTTCTCCTGCCTCTCCGCGGCGGGGATACCGAAGATGTCCGCAACGAAATTCAGGTATTTGATGCCGCTCATGAATTCGTACAGGTCCGGATTATCCGGGATATAGGCCAGCTCCCGCTTGCATGTAAGCGGGTCTTCCAGTATAGAAGTGCCGTTGATGAGGATATTACCCTCATCAAACTGCAGGATGCCGACGGCGCTCTTGAGCGTGGTTGTCTTGCCCGCTCCGTTGTGGCCTATAAAACCGTAGATCTCTCCGGGAAGTATGTGCAGCGACAGATCATCGACCGCGACCGTCTCTCCGTATTTTTTCGTAAGGTGTTCTATAATCAGCATAATGTCTTTCTCCTTTGCATATTATCGGTTCTGGATCCATTCAGCAGCATCCCGTTCGGGAGAATCTGTCAGAATGTCCGGTACTATAGGTTTGTCGCAGAAGACCTCTCCTGTACGCGGAACAGCATCCGCGCCGACGGTCAGGACGATCTGTGTACCGTCATATAATTTGAACACGGTATTTGTACTGGCATAGCCCGCGGTCGGAGCGCCGAAAGATCGCACGTTCTTCAGACCTCGGAAAGCCAGCAGCACGGCCTCTCCGGAACTTGCCGTCCACTCGTCTGTCAGAATGGCGATCGGGATCGTTTCCGGCATTTTGAAACTATCCACGCTGATGCCGCTTCCTCCCGTGAAAGCCCCCTCTTTCAGCGTCATCATTTTCTGCATGCCGTTGGCAAACACCGTCCCGAGCACTTCTCCGTCAGGGAGCAGCGGCGAGAGCGCCGCGATCATGGGAGCCAAATCTCCGCCTCGGTTGCCGCGCAGATCGATGATCACACCGGAAGCATCCTGATGCTCGCGCAGCCAGGATATCACGATCTGCGCGTATTCCTGCGCCTGCTCCGTATCCTGTGTAAACGCCGGGATCACAAGCGTCACGATGCCGTTTTCCATTCTGTCTGCGCTGACTCTGGGCAGTTCCGCCTTTTCTTTGCCTCCCGTATCGGTTTCCGATGCAGTTATCAGCCCGGAGTGTTTCCCGCCCGCCGCAGTGAGTGCTTCACGCAGGATAGGCCATGTATCTTCATAGCTCTGTGCCTCTTTCAGCGCATCACGCGCCGCGGCTCTTGCCTCTTTCCATGACTCGGAAGAGGTGTAGTAACCGTTTTCCATGAATGCGAGCGCTCGTTCACCGTAATCCTGCGGGCTCGGCCTGCGAAGCCAGATCCCGAAGCTCGGCCCGAAAAGCAGGAGAAATGAAAAGATCGCAGCTAGCACCGTAGCAAACAACAGAACAAGTATCACGACAAGCTTCTTTTTCATGCTTTGTGTTCTCCGTTTACCTTCACGAAGTGCCGGCTGAATGCCTCGATCCGCTCCAGAGCCTCCTCTGTCTTTTCCGGCTCCCGGTCACACAGATGGATCAGCGCTGTGATCGGCGCTGTATAGGCGAAGGCAAGCATTTCGGGATCATCGCGCCAGAGCAGTCCTCTGTCCATCATTCCGGCGAAGATATGTGTGAACATATCCGTCAGCCCGGTTAGAAAATGCTTTGTCGCAAGATCTCGTGCGCGGTCATCGCGAAACTGCTCTATTGTGAGCAGCTTTCTCGTCATTACGATTTTCTCGTCCCGTATCGTGATCTCCGCCATATGCTTCGTCACAGACACAAGATCCTCTATGGTATCAGGCACAGGCGGGAGATGCTCCGGAGAGCCGAAACGATCCTCGTAATAGACCGTCATTTCATCCAGCAAGGCGTTCCAGATCTCCTCCTTGCTTTCAAAATGACGGTACATTGAGGACTTCACAAGTCCTAAGGAAGCCGTCAGTTCGCGGATGTTTGTGCCGGCATAACCGTTTCTGGAAAACATCTCCAAAGCAGCCGTCAGTATTCTTTCTTTCGTGCCTTTTGCCATAAACAACACCTCCGCAAAGAATGTGACCGTTCGTTCTCTCGTATTATAGAGAACGAACGGTCACATGTCAAGAGTTTTATTTGGCTTTTTTTCCGGATCTGCAAGTACGCCGGCCGATATCAAAGAAAAGCGGCTTCTTCGTTTAATAGTGATCCTATAGTCTTTTCATAGCTGTCATCGATCAGGGTCACCTGCTCTCCTGCATACAGGAATCCATCAATATACTTTCTGTTGTCGTTCTTCAGAGTTTCAACAGTACAATCTGAACTGATCATTCTGGATTCTATGGCAGACTCGTGCCCTACGATTTCATCAAAATGTTCCTCGATACAGTTTTCGGTCATGGCAAGGCAGATGAAGCGGATGGAGGATAAATACCGCTCTTCAAGATCCTTCCTCCAATCGAACGGAATATAGCAGCCCTCCACGATAAGGTTCTGCCGATTCTCAATAGCAGTTTTCATCATCTCACGGATTACAGGCCACAGATACTGCGTAAGTTCCTCATCATCCGCCGGTGTCAGCGTTGTATAACCGCTGCGTATCAGTCCCATTTTCAAGTGGTCGATCGACAGATACGGAAAATGGGTTTTTTCGAGCATTCTCTGCGCCAGAAGCGTTTTCCCGGTATGAGATGCTCCCGTTATGAGTATGATCATAGTCTTTCCTTGATCTCACTGCGCACCTTTTCCAGATCACTGCTGGTCAGGATCGGGATCAGCGCGTTTATTTCTTCAATGCTTTTATCCCACCATCTGAATCTGAGCAAAAGTCCGATCAACTCGTCATCAAACCGTTTTCTGAGCATTCCTGCCGGGTTTCCCGCCACAATGGTATAGGGATCAACATCGCTTCCCACAACGCTGTTTGCCCCTATGATTGCTCCGTCTCCAATATGAACGCCGGGCAGGATCACCGCATTCTGTCCGATCCACACATCATTTCCGATCACCGTGTCCCCTTTGAGAGGCAGGTCTGCCTTCTCAGGCGGGTCCATATCCCATCCTTCCAAGGTATAGAACGGGAATGTCGATACGGAATTCATCTGATGGTTCGCGCCGTTCATGATGAATTCCACACCGGCCGCGATCTGGCAGAATTTTCCGATAATCAGCCTGTCCCCGTTCCAGCCATAGTGATGTGTCACATGACTTTTAAACTCAGAATCGGCAATATAGGTGAACTCACCGACAATGACGGCAGGATCCGTGATTGTCGGCCTGACATAAATCTCCTTCTCATATCCGGAAACAGGATGTACGGTATTCGGATCCGGCCTCTTTCCGTTCTTCATCTGCTGAACCTCCTTATGATCACTTTTATCACTTCTTTGCAAGAATGATTGGCTGATAAAAGCCTGTTTCTTCCGGAAACAGCCAAACCGCTGTTTGGCAGCCGTTGGCAAGGAGCAGCTCTGTCAGTTCCTTTCTGCGTGTTGCCCTGTATTCACATACATATTTACTGACACGAAGATCGTCTTCGTCCTCAATTATATATTGAATCAGCTGATAATTCTCATCTTTCCAGGTCCAGGTCTGAAAGGAAACCCGCTGCCCTTTTTCACCTTTATGTATATAAGGCGGTGAATACGGAGGCTTGCCCAGCAGAAGGCTGTCATAGTCCCGGATACTGGCGGCGAACATCCCGCCCGGTCTGATCTGGGCACATATGCTCCTCACAGCCTCTTCCAGTGCTTCAGCAGTAAGCATATGCGGCAGTGCATTGTCCATTGCAATCACGATGTCAAACCGTTCTGCAAATACATCTGATAACGCGCGGAAATCTGCGTGTTCAAGACGTAAGCTGACACCATGCTTCGCTGCGCATCTCCTTGCCTCGTCCAGCTCGACATCACTTATGTCCGAAGCTGTAACAGCATATCCGAGCATTGCCAGTCCGATCGCCTGCGTTCCGATCCCGCATGCGCAGTCGAGCACATGTGCTGTATGTTCAAAACCGTTTTCCTGAAACAGCTTATCCAGCATTGCAGCCTGCTCCTGCGAGGCAGTCTGCCAATCCTGAAAGAGTTTTTCATATTCAGGTGCCAGACTGTCATAAAAAGACTGAGTGATATCCATAAGCCATACTCCCTCACAGTACACGGATCATTTATCGGATTATAACATATGAATTCTGTTTTAGGAAAGAGCTGTACTCCCGGAAAGAGCAAAACGGCTCCGGTCTTCACCGGAGCCGTTTCAACTTCACACTATTACGCTTTGTTCGCGTTTTTGGCAAGATCGCACAGAGCTGTGAAAGCAGCCGGATCATGGATTGCCGTCTCAGAGAGCATCTTGCGGTTGAGATCCACTCCCGCGAGCTTGAGTCCGTGCATGAACTTGGAATAGTTCATTCCGTTCATCTTGCAGCCTGCGCTGATACGGGTGATCCACAGCTTGCGGAAATCTCTCTTCTTCTGCTTGCGTCCGACGTACGCGTAGCGTCCGGATTTCATCAGCTGCTGGTTTGCCATCTTATAGTGACGGGACTTGTTGCCCCAGTATCCCTTTGCAAGACCGAGAACCTTGTTCCTGTGCTTGCGGGTCATCATTGCGCCTTTAACTCTAGCCATTTATATTATCCTCCTAATAATCTGCAGTTACCCTTATTTGTAAGGGATCATCTTTTTGATCGTTGCTTCGTTGGTCTTGTCCGCATAGGTCTCGGAGCGGAGCCTGCGGCAGCGCTTTGAGTCCTTCTTGGTGAGGATATGGCTCTTATAAGCATGAGCACGCTTTACTTTGCCGGTCTTGGTGAGATTGAATCTCTTCTTGGCACCACTGTGGGTTTTCAGTTTGGGCATGATTATTACTCCTTTGAATTGAGTTATTACACAGGCATCCCTGTATAAAGCATATTACTGATCTGCGCTTTCTTTATTGTCGGCAGGCTCGGCCGCGGCAGGTGCTTCGGCCTTGGGCTGCTTCTTGGAACCCTTCTTTGCGGGAGCGGCAGGTTTCGGAGAAAGGAAAATGAACATGTTCCTGCCCTCGAGCTTGGGTGCCTTTTCAAGGTTGGCCACCTCGGAGCATCTTGCTGCAAAGTCCTTCAGAAGATCGGCACCGATCTCCGTATGGGCCATCTCTCTGCCTCTGAAGCGGATGGAGACCTTGAGCCTGTTGCCTTCGGAAAGGAACTTGATACCGTTTTTCAGCTTGGTGCCGAAATCGTTTTCCCCTATGCCGGGAGACATACGGATCTCCTTGATCTCGATGGTCTTCTGGTTCTTCTTGGCTTCCTTTTCCTTCTTGGTCTGCTCGAAGCGGAATTTGCCGTAGTCCATGATACGACATACGGGCGGATTGGCATTCGGCGCGATCTTAACGAGATCATATCCCTGCTCCTCCGCAACCTTGAGCGCCTCTTCAGACGGCACGATTCCGAGCTGTTCTCCGTCCAGTCCTATCAGTCGAACTTCAGGGTCCTGGATCTCTTCATTGATTTGATGATCAATGTTTGCTATAGGTAACACCTCCGGCAATAAAATAAGCGCAGATGACCGGCATCCGCGCATAATGACACTATCTCATCATAAAATAAGATCAGCGAAATTATTGACCGCTCCTGATAAAAACCGGAGGGTGAGGACGGGATACCGTTCCTTCTTTATTTTCAGCTTTATTAATATATCAGCGGGAATAGCGTTTGTCAAGCTAATCTTTCAGCTTTCCGCATCTTTTTCCATCTGCATGGCAAGTTTCACGATTCTGCTGGTTCCAAGCCTCTCGGCGCCGAGAGAGATGAAGTTCTCCGCATCTTCAATGGAAGATATTCCGCCGGCGGCTTTCACCTTTACCGCAGACGGGGAATTCTCTCTCATCAGGGCAACGTCTTCCGCCGTGGCGCCCCATTTGGAAAAGCCCGTGGAGGTCTTTATAAAGTCCGCTCCGCATTCGGCCACAATGCCGCAGAGCCGGATCTTCTCTTCATCCGTCAGCAGGCAGCACTCGATGATGACTTTGAGGATATAGCCTTCCGTCGCCTTTCTGACGGCCAGGATATCGTTCTTTACGGCATCCCATTGCCCGTCCTTGACCATGGAGAGGTTGATTACCATATCGATCTCATCCGCTCCGTTGGCAATCGCGTCAGAAGCCTCAAACGCCTTGGCGGCGGTGGTCATATATCCGTTGGGAAAACCGATAACAGTGCAGATCTTCAGCCTGTCGCCCACGTATCTCTTTGCACCGGCAACATGACAGGGCGGAATGCAAACACTGGCGCAGGAATACTTTATCGCCTGATCGCACAGCTCCCTGATCTCCTCTGCCGTGCAGTCCACGCGGAGCAGAGTATGGTCACAAATCTTAAGAATATCTTTCAGTTCCATCTTATTCTCCTCTATTCAGAACAGCACTGCGCTGGCAATGCCGAAATAGATCAGCAGGGAAAGTGCGTCGACTATGGTGGTTATGAAAGGGCTTGCCATAACGGCAGGATCAAAGCCGAGTCTTTTTGCCAGCATCGGGAGCGTGCATCCCACGACCTTTGCCACCAGTATGGTCAGGGCCATCGTTGCACAGACCACTGCAGCGACCCAGACGGAAACATCCTCATTCCCCAGAATGATCCTGTCCACAAGGATCACCTTCAAAAAGCAGGCAGCTGCCAGAGCAAGACCGCAGAGCACGGCGGTCCGGATCTCTTTCCAGATGACCGTTGCCAGATCTGCAAATTCCAGCTCGTTCAGCGAGATGGCACGGATGACCGTAACAGATGACTGGGAACCGGAATTACCGCCGGTATCCATCAGCATCGGAATGAATGCTGTGAGGACCACCAGCTGGGAAAGCGCGCTCTCAAAATGTGTGATGATCATTCCGGTGAAAGTGGCGGAAACCATCAGAAGAAGCAGCCAGGGGATCCTGTGCCGGAAAAGGTCGATCGGTGTGGATCGGAGGTAGGTCTTGTCCGAAGGCGTGATACCGGCCATGATCTCGATGTCTTCCGTGGTCTCTTCTTCGAGAACGTCCATGGCGTCGTCGAAGGTGATGATACCGACCATCCGGTTATCACTGTCCACAACCGGCAATGCCAGGAAGTTATACTTGGAGAGCATCTGGGCAACTTCTTCCTGGTCGGCATGGGTGTTAACCGAAATGACGTTCGCATCCATGATCTCGCTGACCGGGGTGTCGTCGTCCTGAGCAAGGAGAAGATCCTTCACGGTGACCATACCGAGAAGGTTTCTGTCCTTCGTCACATAGCAGGTATAGATCGTTTCCTTATCAACGCCTGTGCGCCGGATCCTCGTGATGGCTTCTCCGACGGTCATGTTCGGCCGGAGGGAGACATATTCCGTTGTCATGATGGATCCGGCGGAATTTTCGGGATAGCGCAGGATTTCATTGATCTGCTTGCGCATCTCGGGATCCGCCTGGGAAAGAATCCTCCTGACAACATTCGCAGGCATCTCCTCGACTATGTCGACCGCGTCATCGACATACAGTTCATCGACGACCTCTCTCAGCTCGGAATCGGAGAAGCCTTTGATCAGCATCTCCTGGAGTTCGGGGTCCATCTCGACGAATGTCTCTGCAGCCTCTTCCTTCGGAAGAAGACGAAACAGCAGAGGGAGCCTGTCCTCCTCCATATCCTCGAAAACCGAGGCGACATCGGAGGGGTTCATTGTAACAAGGATATCCTTAATCGTGGAATACTTCTTTCCCGCGAGCAGCGTGGAAAGCGTATTCTCTATGGTAAATGTGCGTTCTGCCATGGCAACCTCCTGTTCTTATTCCTTCAATCAAGAATCAGTAAAGATGTTACGGCAGACCAAAGCATTCGTTGATCAGAAGCGGGCAGAGCAAACGTCAACGAACCGTTTGTTATCCCGCGTACTTCGGCCTGCTGACGAGCCGCCGGTACTTCCAGCGTCCATTGACGAATCCTCCCTTTCTTCTTTGAACTGTCGTGCGGTGGGCTTTTCGTATGCACCCGCAACAGTTAAATTTTAATATTTTACGCTTGCTTTTGTCAAGCAAAACACCAACCAAAAAGAGGACTTTTCCGAAGAAAAGACCTCTTTGATGAACTGCTTTTCAAAACTGTCCGAAGCACGGTTCAGTTTTCCTGTTTTCTGTCTGCTAGACTGACGCGGAGACGAGGGTCATCCTTCCTTACAAAGTAGAGCGGGATCGCCGCAAACACAGCAACGATGGCTGCTGCAAGAAAGATGGAATAGGTCGGCATGAAGTCCTCCCCGTTCATTCCCATGGCATCAAGCCCGATGATCATGGAGATGATCGGCCCGATGATCATCGGCACCATCACCATGAAGCACATTCTGACCCCTTGGAACCGTCCTTCAAAACCCTCGGGGATGTAGTCCTGGAAAGCGGACTGAAGGGCTCCGGTAAGGGAAAGGATCGCGCCCATCATGAGCACGCCGCCGACATACAGGACTATACCCTTTGCCGCTCCGTCCAGTCCCTTGAGGAGATAAAACGAAAGAGTACCGATGATCATAATAATCAGCAGCGGGAAATAGAACGATTTCCGGCCGAATTTATCGTAGAGGATTCCGCATACCGCCGTCAGGATCGCAGCGCCGAGTATGATCACCGCCACCGGGATGACGAACGCGTCGCCGTATCCCAGCGTTTTGATGACGAAGTTCATCAGATAGGAGAAGAAGGTCTGCTGCGAGATACTGATGATGCAGAATGCCGCAAGGCAGACATACATCATTCTGTTCTCGCGGACCACCTGCTTTCGGAAGCCATAAAACGTGTCCCAGAATGCCTCCTCTGTTCCCCTGCGCTCCGTATTCTTCGCGTCTTTCATGGCAAACAGGGCTATTATACCGGCGGCGGTGGGTATGCATCCGAGGATGATGAAGAACAGGCTGTTGCTCTCATTAGCAGAGCTGTAGAAAGAGCCGAGACCGATAAACACAACGATCACGGCAAAAACAGGCAGCATGGCCAGAATAGCATTTGCCTTCCCGCGGTTGGTCGGGTTGGTATTGTCCGCGACCCAGGCATTGAAGGCCGCATCGTTGGAAGTGGAGCCGGCAACGGTCATTATACAGTCGAACAGCACCAGAAGCGCCCCGACTACAAAAAGCATGCCGGGTTCCGCGCGCATCGGGAGAAAGGCAAAGATCATGATCGTGAAGCCCCAGATGATATAGCCCCAGGAAATGAAGGGTTTTCTCTTTCCGAGCCTGTCGCAGTGCGCGCCGGCTATTATGGTGGTCACCGTGGCAGTGATCGCCGACAGGATCACCATCAGGGTGGTCACGATATAGCTGAGATCCGCTCTGCCGGAATTGCCGAAAATGTCCTGGCAGAACGTTGCAAAATACATGTTTTCAACGACCCATGCGATCTGTCCTATAAGCCCGAAAAAAACGAGGCAGAACCAGCCTCTTGCGCCGAGTTTTGATTTTTCTTCCATCTCAGGATCCCTCCCGTTCTGAACATAAAAAAGCATAAAGGGAAGAGCATCACTCTTCCCTTATAATATAGTCAAACACATCGATGTTTTCAATACCCATTGCCCTGAGAACGGACACGCTCCGCTCCTGATCCGACACGGTATTGTACTGCGGAATCAGCGGGACTCTTACCAGTATGCGCTCCGGTCCGACAGTATTCAACAGAAGCTTCAGATTTGCCTTCATGAGTTCCGCGTTTTCTCCTGTGTAGCTGCGATATATTCCTTTGTCCATATCCTTGCAGTCGACCAGAAAGAAACTGACGCTCTCTGCCGCGGTCTTCACCGACTCCGCAGGAACGGCCAGGCTCGTCTCTGCAACGATACTCCACTCAGGCGGACATATCCTCCGAAACTCCGCGATAAAAGGAGCATGGAGCAGCGACTCTCCTCCTCCGAAGGTGATGCCTCCGCCAGTGGTACGGAAATACAGATCATCGATCTTCACCCTGTCCAGCAGTTCGGAAGCCGTCACGTTTTCAGCGGGAGCATCGCGCAGCAGCTTCTTGTTAATGCACCATCTGCACCGCAGCGGACAACCGGCCCCTGCGACCAGTGTCGTGACTCCGGTGCCGTCGGTCCCCATGCGAAGCCGGGCAATGCTCAACAGCGGAAAAACCGGTCCGTTTTGCAGCTCAGTCTCCATATGCAACCATTCCGCTGAGGTCATCCTCGAAAAACACTTCCGTCTCCTCTTCGATAAACGCCGCGGCCTCATCGGGATCAGGCTCTTCGAAAGGTGCAGCCTCTCCCATCAGTTCCACTTCATCTCCGGGCCACGCTACTTCGCCGGTCTCCACTTCAATATCGGGCTCAGGCGTTTCAGCAGGGGCTGTATACGGCACCATTCCTGTGGTCGCTACACTTTTTCCTCCGGCAACAGACAGCAGATCGAGGGGCGAGCACCCGGCCGCTGTAAGGGCAATGCCCGTGCACAGAGCAGCAAGCGTGACCTTCTTCCCCATCGCAGTCCTGCGCTCCAGCTGTTTTTCCAGATACCTCAGTTCGCTCTCGCAACGCGGGCATGTCCCCCTGCAGTTTCCCTTGTGGGTACATTCCTCGGTCACAAACGGAATATCGTTCTCATCTGCTATTTTACGGCGAATCTCCTTGAGTATCCTGCATTTTTCCTTTCCAAGCATCTCAACTGACCTCCGTTCATTTTTCTTTCATCTAATATGACGGAACAATCGGACACCCGGTTTCAGCATTTGACGTAAAAAGTCAGAAGATTTCCTGTTCTATGACACAGTTGTTCTTGATATCACCCACCAGAGCCTGCAGAGCATCGATCACATGCGGCCGGATATCTCCGCCGACGAGGACGAGCATCATATCGTTGCCGACTTCAAGCTCTCCCTCGTTGATCCATGTTCTGACATAAAAGATGCCCGGCATTTCAAGCGCTGATTTTTCCGCCGTTTTCACTTTTTCCCTGTCATAACTGAGCAGAAGCTTTTTCACGTCCGCGGCTTCGTTATCCCCGAAGCGGACCTTTGCCTTTGCCGCTCGCCGCACAACACCGTTATGGAACAGATACATGCCGCACTTGTCCGCGTCCGGCTCTTTTTTTGCCTCAGAGAGCCACTGATCAAGAGAAGGAGCTTTTGCAGCAGGCTGCATTTCCTTTCTGCTCTCCGCCGCGCAGTCCGCCGAGCCCTCCGACGCCAGCATCTCCAGGCCGTGATCCACCGCCTTTATTACCGCTTCCAGATTCTCTTTTGCGGCTTTTTTGCTTCCGGGCAGATTGATCATCAGTGTTCTGCCGCGTATACCCGCCGCGCTTCTGGAAAGGCAGCCTCTCGGTGTGATCTGCAGGCTTGCATATCGCATTGCTTCCGGAATGCCTCTGGTCTCCCGTTCCATCACAGCAAGGGTCGCCTCCGGCGTGATATCTCTTGGAGAGAAGCCCGTTCCACCAGTGGTGAGCACCAGATTCACCTTCAGCTCATCGGCACAGCGGATCAGTTCGTTCATTATCATATCCATCTCATCGGGCACGATGGATGTATATACCACCTCAAAGCCGTTTTCGGCCGCAATGGCACATACGGCGGGGCCGCTGGTATCCTCCCGCTCTCCGCGGTATCCCTTATCGCTTACCGTTATAACGGCGCAAGTGTAGCTCATATCATTCCGTCCTCTCATAATACCCGTGCGTTCCGCCCGACTTGGAAAGCAGGCGTATATCGCTGATTACCATATCTTTCTGCACCGCCTTGCACATGTCATATACCGTCAGGGCGGCAACCGACACGGCGCTCAGTGCCTCCATCTCCACACCGGTGCGTCCGTCGCAGCTGACAGATGCCCGGATCTCCACAGAGCAGCGTTCCTCATCGAGCGACAGTTCCATGTTGATCCCGTCTATTATTATCGGATGGCACATGGGAATGATATCCGGGGCGCGTTTTGCCCCCATGATGCCGGCTACCTGAGCAACAGCAAGAACATCACCCTTTTTCATGCCTCCGCTCTTGATCAGCTCAAAGGTCTCGCGGCTGACGAGCACCCTTCCAGCAGCAACGGCCGTGCGTGAACTTACGGGTTTTTCGCCCACGTCCACCATCTTTGCCCTGCCTTCATTTCCGAAATGTGTAAAATTCTTCATCTTAAGTCCCTCATTCATCCGCCGATCCGGTTCATGCTTCTGCCCGCGGTGCTGCGGGCCGTATAGGACAGTTCCCCGTGCCACTGCGGCTTTCCGTTGACCGCAGCAATGAACTGCTCCCGCATTCCCTCATAGTCAAGGCCCTTTATCGGATACTCATCGCACTTATGCAGACACGGGCGTATCTTCCCGTCTGCCGTAAGTCTCAGCCTGTTGCACTCGGCACAGAAATGCGCGCTGATCGGGCTGATCAGGCCAATATTGCCGAATGCTCCCGGAAGACGGTACAGCTTCGCGACTCCTCCGTCTGATGGAACGGGTTCAAGCTCCGGAAGCTTTTCAAGGACAGTCGAATACGGAATAAACGCTCCTTCGCCGAACAGTTCTCTGTCCATCATGGGCATCATCTCAATGAAGCGCATATCAACCGGGTACTTTTTTGTCAGCCCGGCAAGTTCCGGGATCTCATCATCATTGAAGCCGCCGATCAGTACCGCATTGATCTTGATCTTCTCAAAACCGCAGTCAAGCGCGGCTCTTATCCCTTTTACTGCATCTTTCAGATCGCCGTTTCTGGTGATATATCGATATTTCTCAGCGTCCAGCGTATCAAGGCTGATATTCAGTCTGTCCACTCCGGCTTTTTTCAGGTCACGGCCGAGTTCCGGAAGGCGAATCCCGTTCGTTGTCAGGCACAGTTCCTCTATGCCTTCTGTTTCTGAAATGCCATCACAAATCGAAACGATATTCGGTTTTACGAGCGGTTCCCCGCCGGTCACACGAACCTTTCGTATTCCGATAGAAGCAGCAGCCCTCACCGCCATGATCGTCTCTTCCTGCGTGAGCATGGAGGAATGCTCTTTCTTACAGATACCTTCCTCCGGCATGCAGTAACGGCAGCGCAGATTGCACAGCTCCGTGACCGAAAGCCTCAGATACGTGATGTTTCGGCCATATCTGTCTATCATACTGCCACCTCCTTCTCACATGCGATTCTTATATAAACATAAAACAAAACTCTTCACCCCGTTATCATGGGAAAAACGGACACTCGCGATGGATGCATTCCCGGTTTTTTGTAAAAAACCTGCACTTCACATCCGAAACGGGCATCTCTATGCCAAGCGTTTCTTTTGTAAATATCGCTGCGCGTTTTACGGCAAGCCTGCATGTTCTCTTGCAGCAGCGAGGTCCTCCGCAGGCGGCAATATCTTCCAGGCATTTTGCCACAAGCTTCATCGGCACCGGCCAGGCCTCTCCGTTCAGAGGGCCGGAACCCGTCACTATGCTCATATAGATCCCCGCGCTTACAGCCGCTCCGCAGGCTCCCCAGTATCCGCACGCTCCGCCCGGAATATTCTTCCCGCGCTTCACCGCTTCGTCAAGCGCCTTTTCGAGGTCTATTTCTCCGCCGCAGTTTTTATAAGCGGTAAGCAGCACGCACGGTACGATCATGTGATGCTCCGGCCCGTGCATATGCACCTTCGGGAGCGCCATCACCTGCTCAAGCAGCAGCATAGGATCTTTCTCGTCGCTTTGGAGGAGAACCGGAAGGAAAAATGCCACCGCTCCGGCTTCATGGCAGGCGTCACAGACGAAATGTCCGTCCTCACAGGCACAGTTGGCATCGAATTCCTTTCCGCAGATCACGCATCTGTGCTTTTCCGCCTTTTCCGTATATACCAGAGGTTTCCCGCATATCATGCAATCGCTGAATCTGTCCTCCGGATCATCCTTTTTCAGCGGATGGCCGCAAAAGTCTTTTTTGTAATCACTCATATGTGCGGTTCCTTTCATTCAATCAGTGTTTTGATTTTATCAAACCGACGCATTAAATACAAGCGTCTGCAGCTTTCAGCATTCAATTTCGTCTTGCTTCTTGTAAGCACCGCTTTCTGATGCTATAATTATAGACTATAGTATTCAAGCATCACATTCGAAAAAGGAGGTCTGCATCATGACAATAAACAAAACCTTAGAGAACGGAGCCGCCGTTTTTTCGCTCGAGGGCCGTCTCGATACAAACACTTCTCCCGAACTGGAGGACGCACTGAAAAGCGTTTTTGACGGATTAGACCAGCTTACCTTTGATTTTGAAAAACTCGACTATATCTCTTCCGCCGGACTGCGTGTTCTTCTTTCTGCGCAGAAGGCCATAAACGGCAAGGGAAGCATGACGATTAAAAATGTAAACGAAACGATCATGGAGATTTTTGAAGTAACCGGCTTTTCAGACATACTCACCATAGAGTGATCTCCGCCGTATCACAGTTATGAAAAAAATCAGAAGAAGCGTTTCTGTCAAGAGTATTTTCGGTTCGGTGCTGCTGCTTCTTTTCTTTGCAGGGATCGTCAGTATTATCGGGTATAACAGCTTCACGGATTCCCTGTTGGAGCAGTTTGCCGATGATGCCTTCCATACAGCCGACGCGGCCGCTTATTATGTTGATGCCGACAGGATGGAAGCCTATAAAGCCAGCGGAGGAACTACGGAAGAATATAAGAATATCTATGATACTCTCGACACGATCTGCAACACTCTGGGTGTCACTTTCATCTATGTGATTGAGCCGGATCTTCCCGATTATAACCATATTACCTTCATCTTCTCCGGCATTAACCATAATACAGATTATACCCACTATGATTTCCTGTACTACCGTGAGACGACCAATGATGATTACAGGACAAAATACAGGCAATTATACGAAGGTGAAGCTGAGCGAGCGCTCGTGGTGCGGGACAAGGGATACATAGAGACAGGCTCTCATATCACGGCAATGATCCCTCTGAAGGGCTCTGACGGACAGACAAAAGCCATTCTCTGTGTCCAAAGGCAGATGGACAATCTGACTTCCGTACGGAGGTCCTTCATCAACAAGATTGTCGTGTCCATGCTTGTGCTCTCGTTCATTGTGATTGTGGGACAGAGTCTGTATCTCAAGAGCGTTCTTATCGGTCCTTTGCAAAGAATAAAAGAGGAAGCCTCCCGCTTTGCCTTTGAAAACACGGCTTCCGGAAGCCGGATCTCGGATACCATACGGTACAGGGACGAGATATGGGAACTGGCTGAGTCGATTGATCAGATGGAACTGCAGGTCCGGAACTATGTGGAGGATCTTACCCGTGTCACCGCTGAGAACGAGCGGATCGGCACGGAGCTCACGCTTGCCAACCGTATCCAGGCTGAAATGCTGCCGAACATCTTCCCCGCATTCCCCGAAAGGAAGGAGTTTGACATTTACGCCAGCATGGATCCCGCGAAAGAGGTCGGCGGAGACTTCTATGACTTCTTCCTTCTGGACGAGGACCACCTCGGTCTGGTCATGGCCGATGTCTCCGGCAAGGGTGTTCCCGCCGCCTTGTTCATGATGGTATCCAAGATCCTTATCCAGAACTTCGCCATGCAGGGCAATTCCCCCGGAAAGGTGCTGGAGATCGTCAACGAACAGATATCCTCCAACAACCGCGAGGATATGTTCATTACCGTATGGCTCGGGACCCTTGATCTCAAGACCGGAAAGATCATTGCGGCTAACGCCGGGCATGAGTATCCGATCCTGAAGAAGCCGGACGGGAGCTTTGAGATGATCAAGGATAAACACGGCTTTGTCATAGGTGGAATGAGCGGTCTGACGTTCAAGGAATATGAGCTTCAGCTCGATCCGGGTGCCACGCTCTTCCTTTATACCGACGGTCTTCCTGAGGCCACGAACAGCAGAGAAGAACTCTTCGGAAAGGACCGCATCCTTTCCACGCTCAATTCCGCCTCCTCAAAAGATCCGAAGTCTCTTCTCGATGCAATTGATGTTTCCGTTGATGCCTTTGTCGGTGATGCGGAGCAGTTTGACGATCTGACCATGCTGTGCATGCAGTACCGCGGAGCGGAAGGGTATGATTCGTCTGCCGCACCTGCCGCCAAAGAGATGACCGTTGCAGCGGTGACGGAGAGCATCGACAAGATCACACAGTTTATAAACGACGAGCTTGCCGGGACTGAATGTCCGGTCAAAGCGCGATCACAGATCGATGTGGCTATTGATGAGATCTTCAGCAATATCGCCCATTATGCCTATGCAACCGGCGTCGGAAAAGCCACGGTACGTTTTGAACTGCTTGATGACCCGCGCGGCGCAGCCGTCACTTTCATTGACAGAGGGAAGCAGTACGATCCCCTCTCCGCTGATGATCCGGACACCACTCTTTCTGCGGAAGAGAGAGAAATTGGCGGGCTTGGTGTAATGCTCGTAAAGAAGACCATGGATGACGTGCGCTATGAATACAAAGCCGGCCAGAATATTCTGCGCTTTGTTAAGCATTTCTAAAAAAGAACGGAGAGAATAACGGATGAAAACGGTCGGTTTTATCGGCACGGGAAATATGGGTTCCGCACTGGCAAGAGCCGCGGTAAAAAGCAAAGCAGCAGACAGGCTGCTGCTTTCAAACAGAACCACTTCAAAGGCGCAGAGACTCGCCGAAGAGATCGGTGCAGACGTTTCGGACAACAGGACCGTCGCCTCGGAGTCGGATTATCTCTTTATAGCTGTAAAGCCGCAAATGCTCGAAGAGATGTCTTCGGGCATACTCGACGTGCTGAAGGCAAGGGAAGACCGCTTCGTCATCATTTCCATGGTGGCCGGAAAGGACCTCGCCTACCTGAAAGAGCTCTTCGGAAACAGGCCTGTTATTCGTATCATGCCCAACATCCCGGTCGCTGCCGGGAGCGGCGTGACGCTGTTCACCACCACGGAAGAAGTGAGCCCCGAAGAAAAGGAATTCTTCAAACGGCTGCTTGCGGCATCAGGCACTGTCTCTGAGATAGAGGAACGGCTTTTGGATGCCGCTACCGGCATAACCGGCTGCGGCCCTGCCTATGCCGCCATGTTCATAGAAGCTCTGGCGGATGGAGCGGTGGCATGTGGACTTCCTCGTCGACAGGCTGTCGAATACGCCGCGCTCATGCTAAAAGGCACCTCAGCGCTTCTGCTGGAAAGCGGCGAGCACCCCGGTGCTCTGAAGGACCGGGTATGCTCACCCGGCGGCAGCACCATTCAAGGTGTCCGCAGTCTGGAAAAAAGCGCCTTCCGTGCAGCAGTCATGAACGCCGTAATCGCCGCCTGGGAGAAGGAATTCTAATCCCGGTATTCTCAGATGAAGACCGCAAAAAAACTCATTGCTTTGGTGTTCGTTCTGTTGTTTTTCCCAATTGCAGTTTCGGGCCTGTTCAGACCATCTGACGAGCTTTCCGATGCTTCCGTGGCTATCGATCCATCCGAACCGCCTGAGAAAGTACCTGAGGCACCGTACGCTGAGACTCGCGTCAAGGATCCTGTGATGGAGGTTGATACATCCGGGATCGATGAGCTTCCCGCGCCTGTCACAGAGGAAGCGGAACAAATCGAGTTTTATGGGGAAGACCCTCTGTGCGCAGCGGATAAGAATGCATCAAACTTCGGTCGGCTGCTTACGGATCTCGTTGCTGTTTATGAAGATCCCCGTCCCGAACGCGAACAGGCTATAACAGAAGATCTGGAAGCGATCAACGCGGTTAGCCGCAAGGATCATGCCATAGCGGCACTTATCGTTTCCAACTGGTCGGAAGTATATCTGAACAAGGATTATCCGCTCTATATCTATGAGGGCGGAACTACAGCGCCGGAACTGGCTTCTGCCGGGATATCGGACAGCAGCCGACATGCTATTGTTGTGCTCGGCTATAAACTGAAAAACGGGCAGATGCAGGATGAGCTGAAAGGACGCTGCGATGCTGCCGCAGCATTTGCGCGTTCCTTTCCCTCTTCGATCATCGTCTGTTCAGGTGGAGCAACCGGAGACGGCAATCCTAAAAGGAACACCGAAGCCGGCCTGATGAAGAAATATCTCGTTGAAGAACACGGTATCGATGCCTCCCGGATCTATATTGACGAACGTGCAGAAAACACCAAGCAAAACGCGGAATACACTCTGCAGCTCCTGTTTGAAAATGATATAGAAACCATGACGATCGTCACGTCGGTTTATCATCAGCGCAGAAGCCAGGTGGTCTACAATGCGGAGGCGCTTCTTTTCCGAGCTCTGTACGGTTATACTTTGACAATAACCGGAAACTACAGTTTTGATATACCACCCTCGGCCGAACAAAATCCCCGGGATTACAGATTAGCGGTAAACCAGGTCGCGAACATCCTAGGGCTTCCGAATTCAATCATCCAGACGCTTCCCAGTCTTGATACATCCGCCAAGTCTTTTGCGGAGACCGGATGAGTCGCAGAACTGAACCGAAAAAAGACAGCTACGGATCATCCGTCGCTGTCTTTTTTCGCGTTTCATCAGAATTTGCCTTTTCTCGAAGTGCCCTTTTCTTTTTCGGTTTTCTCCTCCTCTTCTTCCTCTTCGTCAAGGGGCATGGATCTCTCCAGTTCCTTGAGAGGAAGCTTTTCCAGTTCTTTCTCCGTTTTTTTATCTTTCTTATTGAATAAACCCATATCCATCCGTCCTCCCGCTGACCATCTTCGTATAATAATATAGCAGTTCACTCTGTCCGCTGTCACGATTTTATCAGACAGCTGCGACAAATACAAGTGAGTACAAAAATCCTGCAAAAGATTAAGAATTTTTTAATTCCTGCGCGTCCCTTTTCAAAAATGCTTCGTATTAATTGACAGAGAACCGAAACCGATTTATAATTATCGGTGTTACGGACTCATATTAAAGTATATTTCTTCGTTCGGATCCCTGTGATGAGGGGACCGGTCTGAAGAGAAAAAATGAAAAGGAGATTTTAAAATGAGCGACGAAATCAAAAAAGTAGCAGATGCTGATCTTGACGCAGTATCCGGCGGCATGACCGCTTCCCTGAGAGCAGCTTACGCCTGCATCGCAGGAACCTATGGCAACGGCCAGACCCGTATCAACAATCTTCTCGCACTCGGGCTCGATCCCATTGTTGTCCAGGGCCTCGTTAACAGCATCCTGGCAGGCCATGTCAAGGTCGCCAACGATGTTATCGCGGGCAAGTACGGCAACGGCCAGGCTCGTGTGAACGCCCTTGCTGCAGCCGGCTACAATCCCCAGGAGATCCAGACACTCGTCAACCACATGCTCCTCACCTGATAGAGGAAAGTCACAGCCTTTTCCGAACCATCTGCACCCGCAAGGGTGCGGATGGTTCAATCGTAAAAACAAACCATGACTGTAAGTTCACTATCGGAAGATATCCGCGGTGCGGATGTCATACGCGCTCTTGCGGAGATCTACCCGCAGCTCTTCCTTGTTCCCGGGCCCGAAGGAGCCGAGGAATACAAGAAGATCGTCGAGTGCGGAGCAATGCCTCAAAGCACTTCCCTTTCCCATTTCAAATGCAGCGCGGAGGACAGTCTGCAGCAGGATAACACTCCCGCAGGTCCTGTTCCCGTGATCACGCTGCATGAGCGGGCGGATTTTGAGCTTTTCCTGCAGATCATGGCTCACCGCTGCGTCCCGAAAGACATCCCAGCGACACAGGGAGCCGCCATTCTGGACGGTGTGATCAACTGGACCAAGATCCGCGCACACAAGGAAGAATTCCTTTTGAAGAACGGTCCGGACGCCGACTGGGACTCCGAATTTGACCGTTTTACTTCCGACAGGAAAAACTTCAAGGATGCTCTGGTCATTTTGTCCAGCGGTCCGTACAGCGCCGTGAGCGCAGAAAAAGCGGGTTTCCCGGATACGGAATGGCTCAAGCTCTCGCACATCATACGGAAAACCCATGAATGCACACATTTTATCTGCCGAAGGCTCTTTCCGGATAAGAAAGAACCCGTCTGGGATGAACTGGTTGCCGATGCTGCCGGGTTGTTCGCCGCTTTCGGTCGGTTCGACCCGCAATACGCGGAGCTTTTCCTCGGAATACGCGGTAAAAAGTATACCGGCGGCAGACTTGAAAACTACATAGACGGGGATGAAGACAGACAGGAGCGGCTTGACAGCCTTGCCTCTGAGATCCACCGGACGCTGCAGCGTTTTGCTGCGATCTCAGAACAGTGCGATCCTGCCGACCCTTACGGATTTGCACTCCGTCTCGAGGAGGAGATCGGATGCTGGAAAAAAGTCTGAAGACACTTTTTGATTTCCAGCGTTTCGAGCGAAGTTCTGCCCTGCAGAGCGTTATCAATGAAACACTGGAGAGATACCCCGGCAAAGTCGTTGCCCTGAAGGACGAAAGTCTTGCCATGGCAGCCGGCGGAGTCGGACCTGAAGAAAAAAAGAGCCGGGTAAAAGCCGATGATCGATTCGGCTTACTTTGACTCGATATACAGAGAATATCACGACAAGGTCTATGGTTATATCATAGGCCATGTCGGCGTTCCCGAGGACGCCGAGGATCTGTGCAGCGAAGTCTTCCGCAAGGCCATGGAGCACTATGATCCGGAGCGCGGCCCCGGCATTTCGTCATATCTTTATACGACCACTCGCAACACAGTCATTGACTATTACCGCACGCACAAGATGAGTGCGGAACTCACCGAGGACATTCCTGCCGAAGGCAGTCTTGAGGATCAGATGATCAACGCGGATACGCTCGACCGCCTGGCCGATGCGCTGAAGAAGATCCCCGAACGTGACAGGGATATCATCGTGCTGCATTATTACGAAGGAAACACACTGACGGAGATCTCCGAAATGATGAACCTCCCGTACAGTGTGATAAAACGCGCTCATAAATCCGCTCTCAAAAAGCTCCAGAACATCATGGGAGCGGCCTGAGCTGCATATCTACGCGGAGGAGCCTTCATGGACAAACGGATCTACGATAACTACGTTACCATACTTCGCCACGAACTGATCCCCGCACTCGGCTGCACGGAACCCATCGCGATCGCCCTCTGTGCCGCAAAGGCCAGAGAAGTGCTCGGCACCATACCCGAATCTGTTGAGGTCCGCTGCAGCGGCAATATCATCAAAAACGTCAAGGGCGTAACGGTCCCGAATTCCGGCGGAATGAAAGGGATCGAAGCCGCCGCCGTGCTCGGTATCATCGGTGGAAACGCGGAAGGTAACCTTGAGGTGCTCAAGGGCGTGACTGATGAGGACCGGACTGCCGCCACGGAATTTCTTCAGAGCAGACCCGTTCTCACGAGTCTGGAAGAGGGCGAGGAAAACCTCTTCATACGCTGCTCCCTGAAAGCCGGGACGGAAAGCGCGGAAGTCGACCTCAAGACCAACCACGACCACATTTCAAGGATCGTCAAAAACGGAGAGGTCATTTTCGAGCAGCCTGATCTGGTGATCGAGTCCTACGGCGACAAGAGCCTTATAGACCTCTGCGGCATATTCGAGTTTGCCAGCACCTGCAACCTCAACGACATCCGCGACGTTCTCGAGCGCCAGCTGGAATGCAACCAGGCGCTTGCCGACGAAGGACTCAAAGGTGACTGGGGCGTAAACGCCGGCAGCATCTACATGCGGACAGGTGATTCATTGCGTATAGAGGCAGCCGCAAGAGCCGCCGCCGGTTCCGATGCGAGGATGAGCGGATGCTCATTGCCCGCCGTGATCAACTCCGGCAGCGGAAACCAGGGCATCACCATCACCTTGCCGATCGCCGTTTATGAAAAGAGGCAAAGGCCGGACCATGATAAAGTCCTCCGGGCCCTTGCGCTGGCAAACCTCATATCCATCCACCAGAAGAAATTCATCGGCAACCTCTCCTGCTACTGCGGCGCCACGAGTGCGGCAACCGCTTCTGTCTGCGGAATAGCCTATCTGGAGGGAGCCAGCCGCAGAGCGATCGGCGGCATCATCGAAAACTCCATCTGCACGCTCGGCGGCATGGTGTGCGATGGGGCAAAGCCATCATGCGCCACGAAGATCCGCGCCGCGGTGGACAATGCCTTCTTCGCCTATGACCTGGTAAAGAACAACGAGTTCTTCCTTCCCGGCGAGGGTCTTATGGGCAGCAACGCCGAGCAGACCATCCGCAACATAGGCAGGATGGGCAGAGTCGGAATGGCATCCACAGACGTGGAAGTCCTGCACATTATGATCGGAAAATAAGTACCCGAGAAGAATTCAGACCCGCTTCAAAAGAAGCGGGTCTGTTTTTTGTTTTCCGTCAGGGACCGCCGAACAGGGAGATGAACTCCTCTTCCGAGATCAGCGGCACCCCAAGCTGCGCTGCCTTGACGTTCTTGGACGAGGCCGAGGCGGGGTCGTTGTTCACAAGATAGTCCGTCTTTTTGGAGACGCTGCCTGTGACCTTTCCGCCCTGCGATTCCACATAGGCCTTAAACTCGTCCCTGTTTCGGAAAATTGCGACATCGCCGGTTATCACGAAGACCTTTCCGGCGCAGCTTCCTCCGGAGACTGCTTTTGGCTCCACATCCTCCACATTGAGCTCTGTTAGAAGCTTCTCAAAGACCGCACGGTTCATCGGATCGGCATACCACTGCACCACCGCCCGGGAGCGCTCGCCGCCGATGCCGTCTATATCTTCAAAGCCCGTGCCATCCTCCAATCTTGTAAGGAAGCCTTTCCAGCCACAGGCCGCAATCATGCGTTTGGCGGCGTCTCCTCCGATGAGAGGGATGCACAGCGCCACGATCAGCTTTGCCGGATGTACGGATCGGCTCTTTTCGATCGCCTTCATCAGGTTTTCGGCGGACTTTTTCCCGTAGCCGTCCATGCTCTCGATTCGATCGACATGCTCCGAGATCCTGTAGATATCCGCAAAATCGGACAGAAATCGCTCATTCACGAAATCCCGCAGAGTCTCAATGGAAAGCCCGTCTATATCCATGCCGTCCCTTCCGACGAAACGGGCGAATTTCTTCAGGTTCTTTGCCGGACAGGCAGGATTGAGGCATTTGAGCGTCTTCGTTCCGCTGCGGCTCTTGACCACGGCGGTGTCCGCTCCGCAGACGGGGCAGCGGTCCGGGATGGTGAAAATCCCCTCTCGGCTGATCACGGCGACGCATTTGGGAATGATCTTATTGGCTTTTATGATCTGAAGCTTCGTCTTTCCGTTCTCGCCGATGCCGAGGCGCTCCATTTCGCTGATGTTGCACAGGGAGGCTCTGGAGACCGTGGTGCCTTCGAGTTTCACAGGCTCGAACACGGCCACAGGCGTTATCGTTGATGCGGCGCAGGACCACTCTACGTGGTCGAGCATGGAAACAGCGGAGCTGTCCTGCCATTTGAAGGCATAGCCGGCACGGGTCGCATGGTGACCGGTGACGCTGCCCGTTGCGGCATAATCCGTATCGTCATAGGTGATGACGAGGCCGTCCACCGGGATGTCCATCTTCCCGCTCTCCACTTTCTCTGTCCATCGCTCTATGGCATCCGGCAGCCCGGCGGCGTCGGTCCGCTCCCTCTCCACGGTGGTGAATCCCATGCTGTCGAGCAGATCCATACGGTCGCCCCAAGAGACAATGTCCTCATCGATATACACAAGCGTGAAAGCGTTGAAGCACAGTCTTCTTTCGGCGACCTTGTCCAGATTCTTCGCATCAAGAGCGAGCGTGCCGGAGGCGAGATTCCTGGGATTGGCGAACTTCTCATCCTCATCTTCCATGGAGTCATTAATGGCCTCAAAATCCGTGTAAGAGATCGTCGCCTCGCCGCGGACTACAAGATGCCCCGTATAATCGATCTTCTTCGGAAACCCCCGGATCACATCCTTCATATAAGTGATGTTCGTGCCAACAGTTCCATTCCCGCGGGTCAGGATCTTTGCAAGGAGGCCGTTATCATATGTGAGGACAAGCGTCAGTCCGTCGAGCTTCCAACTGAGCCACACAGGCAGACTCCCCGCCCACTTCTGCAGATCCTCGAGCTTTTTGGTCTTGGCAAGCGAGAGCGCGGGATACTCGTGCGGCTCCTTCTGGCCTCCGCTCTGTTCCTCTGAATCACTCACCCTGCGTGTGGGGCTTTCGGGCAGAATATAGCCCGTGAGCTCCTCGAGCCGCTGCAGTTCATCGAACTTCGCATCCCACTCGAAGTTGCTCATGATCTCCTCTCGGCCCCCGTAATAAGCCTCGGAGGCAGCGTTCAGCTCTTCCACGAGCCTGCGTATGGTATCTCTTTCGTCCATCGGAATCCCTTCTTGTTTGCATCAATAAAGCATATTGAAACCAATTTGTATATTTTATACAATTATATCCTCTGAACGCATGAATAACAAGACAAAAATAGCGTCCGGGATCCTGCAAAAGGGCACATATAGTGCCGCAAACTTGACAAAACACCCAATATGGTGTAAATTGACAAAGATAGATGATATATTTTGTTCAAAATGATCATTTATATATATGGAGGTCTTAAACAAATGGCTATACTTCCCCAAGTAAAGTGCCGCCGCTGCGGTGAGAGCTTCTCGGCTCTGCGCAGCCGCTGCCCGAATTGCGGGACACGTAGGGTCAGCCAGAGCACCAGAACCCCTTCGCCCACGCCGAGCACCGTTCAGGGGACGGAGGCGAATGCGAGAGCCACTGCCAATTCCAAATGGCAGCTCCTGTTCGGTCTTGTGCTTGTCGCGGCTGTGATCCTGTCAGTTGTTGTCATGGTGTCCACGGGGCTCACGAATCAGGATATCGCGGCGAACCCGAGGACTTCTCTTACATTGCCGGTAGCATCGGAAAGTACCGAGCTCATCGAAAGTGCACCGACTCCCCCGCCCACTCCGACTCCTTCCGTTGAAAACGTCAAGGTCTACTTCTACACGAACGACCTCACCGATTCCGACTTCACCATGCATCTTTCCCAGGGCGAAGACGGAGACATCACCCTCCGTGCGCAGGCCTATCCGCTTACTGTCGAGAACCCCACTTACAAATGGACGGTGGATCAGGCCGGTATCATAGAGCTGACCCCCAACGCAGACGGTTCGGAATGCAAGATCCATCAGGTAGGCGTTCTGCAGACCGGTGTCGTGATTACAATAGAATGTTACGGCATCTCCTGCACGGTACGGTGCCACGCGTTCGAATAATAAACACCCGTCATTAAAAGACGGCTCCCTTCCGGGAGCCGTCTTTTTTTTCGTTCAGATTCTCTCGATGTACAGCCGCGAGAGTCTCAGATTATAAAACCTGCGTGACCCTTGCAATGCAGAACTCCCTTTATCCTTGCAGGCTCATTCGTCCCGGAGCGCCTTCAGCTCGCCGCGTTTTTTGAGCACCTCACCAAGGAGTGCCGGATAGTCGGCATCCTTATCGGCACGAAGAAGCTCTGTCATCTCCGAAACTGTGTCATACAGCGGTGTGAGCGACAGATTGCCCAGCACGCCCTTGAGCGCATGAGCCGCCTCGAATGCAGCCTTCCTGTCGCCGTTGTTCAACGCATTCTCGAGCTTTTCGAAGCCTGCGTCATCCAGGCCCATATTCACCAGGCGCAGATAGAAAGCCTCGTTGTTCATGCAGCGGCCGAGCCCCTGCGCGGTATCCGCGCCAAACTGGCGCAGCTTTTCGATCGTGATCATGTTCACATATCCTCCTTCAGGATTAATTCACTTCCCTAAAATTTGCATCAGTAGAACTCGCACCCGCCGAGTCTCACGCTCTTGGTACGGTACAGGGCGGTATCGGCATCCTTAAAGACATCTTCAGTCGGGTTCTCGCGGTCCCCGAAAGCCACACCGACACTGAGCGTGATCGGCGGCAGTCCGTCAATCGGCGTCTGCAGGAGTTCATTGATCCGGCTGATCTTGCTCTCCACAAGGTCGCGCAGAGAGGAATTCACGTGCACCATGATGACGACAAACTCATCCCCGCCGATACGGCAGATATAGTCCTCCGCACGGAAGTTCTCCTGTAGCAGCGCAGCCACACGGCGCAGCGCCTTGTCGCCGGCGTCATGGCCGTAGGTGTCGTTGATCTGCTTGAATCGGTCAAGGTCGAAGATGAGCAGGGCGTTGTCCCGCTCTTCAAAACGCGTGCGCAGCTTTTCGAACACGCTGCGGTTGAACACACCGGTCAGAGCATCATGCATCGCGTCATAGCTCAGCTGCTCACGGTGCTGCAGATTCTGTTCACGCACCTGATTGTAAGTTCGGGCCAGGAACCGCAGCTCACTGGCACCCTCCTCCGGCAGAGCATTGTCCCGACGGATATTCTCGATAAAGCTCATCAGCGGTTTCGTGACCAGGCGCGCAGTTGCCAGAACGAGCAGCAGAGCCAGGATCAGCATCGCAACGATCAGCACATTTTCAAACTGCATCTGGCGGATAAGTCTCGCCGAGCTCTCCGTCTGATCGCCGCGTGTCTCCTCGATAAGTGTCTCCATGCTCCTGGAAACATTCTCCGTGATCGTGTCCTTGTCAGCCTGATATGTCTCGTCAAAGACCATCATAAGGGCTTTTTCACGCTGTTCCTCAGCCGAAAGCTGCAGATCCGCCGCCTCGAGCTCCACAGTCCGGAGTGTTTCGGGAAGGTCCTCCGCCTTGCAGCCGTAGCTTTCCGCCGCGAGGCGCATGGCGTATTCCTCGATCTTTTTGAGTTCGTTGGAGTTGGCAAGGGCTGTATTCAGATATGCGTATGCCTCAGGACTTTCCAGGATCGTACCTATGCTTTCAAGCGCGTTGTCACGTCTGCGCGTGACTTCCACTTCCTCGTAAAAATTCGCAGCACGGGACACCTCGCCCGTGGCGATGAATCCGCGTGATTCCGCCGTCAGATAGTCGGACGCCGCCTGCATATCCGCAGCTGCCTGCTGCGCGGTAATATAGCGCTCGGTCGCATCCTCGAGCCGGCTATAGCCTCTGCCGGTCAGCCAGGTGGAGATCAGCATCAGCACCGCCAGCACGGCAAAAGCCACACCGACTATGGCATGGAAACGCCCCAGACGAATCCCGCCGGGCCCCTCTTCCCGGCTTCGTTCCGCTGTATCGTTCTCTTTCATGATTTCACCTCTGTTTACGGTTTCTTCCGGTTCGATCCACTTACCGCGGAGCCCGCCTTTACCAGCTCTGGTAGCCCCCCTCGTCCTCTTCCGGACTGACGCTGACGGTATCGACGGCGTTCTCGATGAGCTTCACCATCTCCCAGATGGAGCGGAAGGATATGGTCTTATCCTTTTCCATCCACGTTATCCTCCCCTGCCAGCTGCTGTTCTGCCTGTGCTGCACGCGGACGATAAAGGTGCCGAGGTCACCGTGCCTGCTCAAGAGTTCTTCATCTTTCATAATTCTGTCCCCTTCCGTATAGTGCTCTCCCGTCTTTTCCACGGGAGCGAAGTTTCTTTCGTTGGAGCCCGGACGCGGGAAATTGAGCGCGTTATAGAGCCCCTCCATGAGGAATACCATCTGATCGGCATTGACAAATGCCTGCTCGTCCATGCGGTAGCTGTGGGCCAGCCGCCCACACGGTCCGCCGCGGGTCATCCGGTCGATACAGAGGACAACGCCGTTCGGCGCGCCGATGTACCACTGCGTTTTTCCGTTCACGGCTTCCTCGCCTCCTTATCCCGCTGCAGGAGCTCAGGCTCAAAGAACACGCTGTTCACATAGTAGCGGATGGAGGAGCGCTGACGGCCGATGATGAAGTGGTCGTTGATACGTTTCTGGATGATAGAGCAGTTTTCACGTGTGGTGTTGACCAGCAGTGCCAGATACTGGCCCCTGCCGTACTGCGTCATCGCGTCGCCCCGACGGATCGTGCGGCGGATCGCATCGCCCATGCGCTTGCTCAGCTCCTCCAGCATCGGGCCGGAACGGATCGGGTTGCCCTTTCCGTCCACCACCGTGCACAGCATTAGATACACCGACTGGCCGCCGCGCTCGAGCATGCGTTCGATCATGCGGTAGATGCCCTGGAAGACCGGATAGCTGCAGAAGTAGCCGCCGGGACTGTTGTCGTTCCGGCCGGACAGATCGGCCTGGATCTGGTCGAGCACCGCGTAACGATGCATCATCTCCTCGCCCAGCCGCTCGAACTGCTCCATCAGCTTTCTCGAAGGCCTCAGTCCCTGCTCGTTGAAGTAGTAGTCCACGGTATCCTCGTAGAGCTTGCGTGCCTCTTCGTAGCGCCCCATCGAGGCCAGCGCCTCCATGGTCACGGGTTCCCAGTCGGCCAGAGGGTCGACCTTTGCCGCATATACGCCCAGCTCCTCCATCTGGAAGAAGTCCTGCCTCAGGCGGAGCAGCCCGGCCGCCTTCTCCACGCAGTCGCAGAACATCTCCCTGTAGCGCCGCGCCTCATGAGCCGCCCAGATGACGGCGGCCTGCATGGGCAGAAACTCGCCGCTGTACCAGTGGCAGGCTTCCATATACAGCGCGATGCGCTCGTCCTCGTCCTCAGTCTCTTCGGCTTTTCTGTACAGGTCCTCGAATGTCGTCGCGTCCTCGACCAGGGGGATCTCATCGGTCCAGAAGAACACACCCTTTTTCTGCTCGATGTAGTTGACCTTCGGAAGCCCGGCCTTCTCAAGTTTTTTCTTCGCGTTGTAGATGACGCTCTGGAGCGCGTGGTGGACATTGCTCATGTCGCGGTCCTCGAAGAGCAGCTCCTCGAGGCGGTCCCGGGTCACGCCCCTGTCGCGGTTGTGGATAAGGATCTGCAGCAGATAGGCAAACTGCGATCCGTCCGCCTTGGAACCGCCTGCGATCAGCCTGCCGTTCATCTGGACCGAGAAACCGCCCAGCATCCGCACATACAGCACATCGTCCTTCATGTCCGTCATTCTCATCTGTCGGCCCTCACATTCCGAGGCGTTTCGCCATCGCCTCAAAGCTGACGCAGCTGAGCAGCGCGGTATCCTTCGTGATCCTGCCCTCTTTGTACAGCTTCAGCAGGCTGCCGTCCATCGTGCACATCCCCTCGGCCGAGCCGGCCTGCATGGCCGAATCGAGCTGGTGGAGCTTGTCCTCGCGGATCATATTCTGGATGGCAACGTTGGTCTTCATGATCTCGAACACCGGGATCTGCCCGCCGTCAACGGAAGGCACCAGCTGCTGGCACACCACGCCCTTGAGGATCTGCGCGAGCTGGATCTTCACCTGTTTCTGCTGGTTTGCCGGGAAGACGTCCAGGATGCGGTTTATCGTGTTCGCCGCAGAGCTCGTGTGCAGGGTGCTCAGCATCAGCACGCCTGTTTCCGCTGCTGTTATCGCGGCGGATATCGTGTCGTAATCCCTCATCTCGCCCAGCAGGATGACATCCGGGCTCTCGCGCAGCGCCGAGCGGAGCGCGTCAAGGTATCCCGGCGTGTCGATGGAGATCTCGCGCTGCGTGACGATCGCCTTGTCATGCCGGTGGATATACTCGATCGGGTCCTCCATAGTGATGATGTGGCAGTCACGGCTCCTGTTGATTCGGTCGATCATACAGGCCAGCGTCGTGGATTTTCCGGTGCCGGCAGAGCCCGTGATGAGCACGAGCCCCTTCTTGTTCTCAGCCAGCGAGAGCACACTCTCGGGAATGCCGAGCTTTGCGGGATCCGGCAGACCGAAGCGGATCACACGGATCACCGCCGCGGGTGAGCCGCGCTGACGGAAGACGTTGACGCGGAAGCGTCCGAGATGAGGCACGGCGAAGGAAAAATCGTCGTCTGCCCCGCGCTCGAAATTGACCCGGTCACGCCTGCTGATCTCATAGATCTCATCGATCAGCGGCGAGATCTCATCGGGCATAAGCATATTGCTGTCCAGGCGCTGCTGCCGTCCGTCGCATTTGAAAGTCACCGGAAGGCCGGCGACGAGAAACACGTCCGCCGCGCCGACCGATACCGCTTTCATCAGGATTTCCGGGATATTCACAGGCTTATCCCTCCTTTATGATTACTCCGTCCCAGAGATTGTCTATGATTTCCTCCTGCTCCCAGGGCTTCTCCTGCCGCCAGGAGACGATCTCATAACCGTCCTCCCCGTCGGGAAGCAGCGCGATATGGAGCAGGTATCCTTCCTTTTCAAGCTCGATGCGGAGCAGGCCGTCCTCATCGGGCTCCGGCGCGGGTTCACGCCCGGAGCTCAGGGCCGCCAGATGCTCCTGCCCTTCTTTTTCAAGGGCATAACGGGCCTGCACGGTGGCAGCGTATTTCTCCGCCAGCCGGCAGTCGGCCCGGACCGTGGTAAACGTCAATATCGCGAGGATCGCAAGGCAGATGCTGATCACGGTGAGCAGCAGGGCCAGCGGTCCGAGGCGTACAGGTGTTTTGCTCATGCCGCCGCCTCCTTCTTAAAGCTCGCCGTCTCCAGCGTATAAACAGCCTCTCCGTCATCCGCGGCGCTTACCGTGATCCGGCTCTCAACAAGCCCCGGGTCCTCCGCGGAAGGTTCCCGGGTGACCGTCAGCAGCAGATCGCCTTTGCCGTCCGTGCAGGGACTTCCGTCGGAGAAGTAGCAGGCCTCGATCTTTCCGTCCGATATACGGACGTTGCCGCCCTCGTCGAGCATCGCTGCCGCCTGTTCGAGGCTGTCCGCCGCCGCCACGGCCTCCGCCGCGTTGGAGGCGAGCATCACGGCCTGCGTGAGCTCCCTCGCTTCCGCGCTCTGCGCGCGGGCCGTACCGAACACGCCCGTCAGCACGAGGATGGTGGCTACGAAAGCCACGATCAGCAGCAGCGCCTCGAGATAAAACGACGTCAGTTCATTTCTCTTCACGACGCCGCCTCCTCTCCGCTGCGGGAATACAGCAGCGTGCGGCCGGCGTCGGTGGTCACGGTGATCAGCCCGTTCTCACCGCGCTCCACTTTGAACACCTTCGTCGGGCCCATCATCTGCGCGTCCTCGGGATACAGCTCCGAGCCCACGCGGGCAAGGTCCTCGGCCAGCTGCCCTTCATACAGATAGTAACGCACCGCGTAGCCCGACTCTGTGTCCGTTACCACGAGCACGTCCCCGTATGCGGAGCTCTCCACGCTCAGCGAGCCCCGGCTGTCGTTGGCCTTCACGCTGGAGGCAAGATAGGCTCCGAGCGCGCGGTCGTCCATGTTATTATACTGGCTGTCCACAATATCGCGGTAGCTCCTCGCCCCGAAGGTCACGAGCAGCAGAAAGCCGAGCAGGAACAGCGCGGCTACGCCCAGCGACAGGAACAGTATCGGGTTTTTCCCGCCATGCTTCATGCTCCTGCCCTCCTTCAGGTCCCGCGGGCGACCACACGGACGTCAGGCGGCAGGTTCGAGGCAAAGCAGTCATAGGCCACCGCATAGTCCTCCGTGTTGATCTGGAGGCCGTAATTATCTTGCAGATACTGAAGATCGGGCGGGTACACGCCTTCCACGGCGTAGCACTGCAGCGCACTGCGGCGGACGGTCTCCCGTATGGCGGCCGCCCCCTCCTCGCTGACATCGCGCCCGGAATGACCGAATGCAGCCAAAGCGATCACCAGCACAAGCAGGATCGCCAGCACGGTCACGAGCACGCCGGTCTTCTTTTTCTTCCGGTCCGAGTACATATTTCCTCCTCAGCCGATCGAATTCATCATGCCTATGAGCGGCAGCATCACGCTGATCAGCGTCAGCGCCACTGTCACCATCAGAATGCCCGAAAGGGCCGGAGAAACGATCTCCACCAGGCGATCCACCTGATGAGCCCCGTCCTCCTCCAGCAGCTGCGTCAGCCTCGCCAGCACGTCCTCGAGTCCGCCGCTGCGCTCACCGGCGAGCAGCATACGGCCGTAGACCGGCTCGAAGAGCTCCTCGTCATAGGCCGCCTGTGCAAAACTGTGGCCTTCCTCCATGCGGGCCGAGAGGCTGCGGAGCTTCTCCTCGAGCTTTACGGAGCCGCACAGAGGTATGCTCGCCTGCACCGCCTCGTCCTGCATCTCGCCGCTGGCAAGATAGGTGCCCAGGGCGGAGGTGAAGCGGTAAAGCGCGTTGGTTTCCAGAATCGCACGGATGCGCGGGAATTTCTCTAAAACCGCAAGCACGGGAGCGCGTCTTCCGCTCTTCCAGAGCAGCAGTCCCGCCACCAGAGCCAGCGCCAGCAGCGCCATCACGATGAGCGCCACCGTGCAGAACACGCCCGCCCAGCGGATATACGCGTAGGACGAGGCCGCAAGGCTTCCCGTCAGCCGGTCGTAGACCCCCCGGAAGGCCGGGAGCACGATCGCGAGCATCACGGACAGAACCGCAATGATCAGCACCAGCATGGCCGCCGGGTAGGTCACCGCGCCGCGGAGTTTTTCCGAGAGGGTCTTCTGCCCTGCGTAATAGCGCGAAAGGCGGAACAGCACGTTTTCCAGACGGCCGGAGCTCTCTCCTACGCGGATCATCTTCACGGCAAAGTCCGGGAAGATCTCCGCACTCTCCATGGCGTCGGCCAGAGTGGCGCCCTGCTCCGTCATGGTCTTCATCCCGCTCAGTCCCTGCTCGAGGATCCCTCCCTCGCGGCTTTCGCTCTGCAGCAGAGAGATCGCTTCGTCGGTCATAATGCCGGACTGCACCATCATCCCCATGCTTTCGCAAAAGGCGCTGACACCGAGATCGTCCAATTGTTTCCTGCTCATATCGCTCCTCCTGTCAGTAGAAGTAAACTTCTGTGTAATTGCTTCCATCTCCCACGAACGCCGCGGAAGCTCCTCCGGCGGCAAAGGTCAGATCCACGCGGTTCCAGCTCTTCGCGCTGACCTCGAACTTGACCGTCACCCAGCCGCTCTCCTCGGTATAGAACATGTTCCATGCGTGATACAGATCGTCCGGCGCAACATAGCCGAAGACGATCTTTGTCGGGATCCCCTGGCTGCGCAGCATAGCTGCGGTCAGGGCGGCGTAGTCAAAACAGATGCCCTTCTTCGTAGCGAGCGTCTCGTCCACATCGGGCATATAGATCGTTGTAACGGTTGTTGCCTTCGCGTCGTCGTAGCGGATATTCTTCGTCACAAACTTGTATACAGCCGCCACCACTTCCATCGGGGTCGAACAGGATGCTGCAAGTTCCGCGGCCTTTTTCACGCAGGCGGAATCCTTGTCATACCAGCTGTAGTCGCTCGGCCGCAGGAAAGGCTGAAACTCATCGAGCAGTGTCACATCGCACTCTGTGCGATAGGCCTGCGCGTACTTTTTATCGGAAATATTCTCCATCACCCGGAAGGCATAGTGCCCGTTGCCGCATTGGAGCGGGAAGAAGGAAGGCGTGCCGTCGGAAGCGATGTTATAGGTATAGGTCAGGTCACCGTAGAGGACCTGGAGCTTGAGCCGTTTGTCGGACACCGCGGATACCGCCGCATATCCCTCGACCACGGAGGACAGGTCGATCTTCACGCCGTTTTTCCCAACGGCCTTGTCTTCGTGGAATTCGACCGTCGCCATGGGGGGCGCAGCATAGGGAACGAAATCCTTTGCAGAAGCTGAGGTTCCGCTCTGCAGCTTCGATCCGGCGCCGTCCGCCGAGGCAGGCATTCCGCAGCCGCTCAGCAGCAGGCAAAAGGCAAGCACAAGAGCGGCAAACCGTATTTTGCTTTGCAGGGATCTCACCTCCCCCATCCTCGTCATATATGCCTGGAAATCCGGCCGGGCCGCCGCATGTCAGCAGCTGCCGACCTGTTCAGAAGGTTTGTCCGGCTTTACCGGAAACCTTCTTCAGACGATCTTTCCGTCGAAGAATCGTTCGAATTCATCCGGGGGCACCGGACGCGAGAAATAATAGCCCTGGATGTAGTCACAGCCCAATGCGCTGAGCACGGCTACCTGGTCCGAGGTCTCCACGCCCTCGGCAACCACCGGGAACTTGAAGGCTCCTGCCAGCTTGATCATCGCCTCCAGAAGGCGGATATCCTTCCTGCCCTCGCGGAAGGCACCGCGGATGAACTGGATATCCAGCTTAAGGATATCGATCGGAAGGGTCGAGAGCATGCTCAGCGAGGAGTAGCCCGACCCGAAATCGTCCATTTCGATGCGGAAGCCCAGCGCGCGCAGCTGCTTGAGCGTCTCGACGAGCTGGCGGGAGTCTTCCGTATAGGCGGATTCCGTTATCTCGAGCAGCAGGTCGCCGAAGGCCAGTCCGTTTTCTTCGATGATAGAGCTCAATCTTTCCTTCAGCTGCGGATCATAGAGATCGATGCGCGACACGTTTACCGAAACCGGCAGCGTGACGCCGAATTTCTCTTTCCATCTGCGGATCTGTGCCGCAGCCTCCGCCCAGACATACTGGTCCAGCGTATGGATCAGGCCGCTCTTTTCAAACAGCGGTATGAAGGTTCCGGGGCTTACCATGCCCATCTCCGGATGCTTCCAGCGGACGAGCGCCTCCGCGCTGTGGAGCGCGGGTTCCTCTCCGTGCACTTCGAACTTCGGCTGGTAATACACCACGAACTGTCTGTCGCGGATCGCATCGGGAAAGTCCTCGATCAGCTGCTCAGCGAGCATTTCCGCCTCATGCATGGCATGGTCATACTGCCCGATCGCATTGGAGGCGCTGCCCTTCACGTTGTCCGCCGCCAGCTTGGCCCTGTCGAAGCGGCGTTCCACGTCCATCGCCTTGTCGACGTCCGCGTAGATGCCCATTCTGAGACGGATGTGGCCTTTCCCGCTGCGGTCCATTTCGGCGGAAAGATCCTCCAGCAGAACATCATAGTCCTCCCGGTGCGGGCAGTATACCATGAAGGTGTCCGCATTCCGGCGGCAGGCAATGCCGCCCTTTCTTTCCACCGTCTCCAGCAGCCACGCCGCCAGGCGCCGCAGAAGCTCATCGCCGTACTGCTTGCCGTAGCGTTCGTTGATGGTGTGGAAATGGTTGATGTCCAGCACGATCGCATCCGTCGGGAAGCCCTTGTGATGCTCGTCCAGCAGCACCGCATAGCGGTAGAAGAACACCCGGTTGTAAAGCCCCGTCAGCTGATCGCGCTCGGTCATGAGCAGGGTGTCCCTGTCTTCGGAAAGCTCGATCGTGCGCTGGATGCGCGCGTGGACGACCTTGGGCTGCGGATAGGGCTTGGGAATGAAGTCGATCGCCCCGAGCGTGAGGCTCTCTACCTCCGCCTCGCTGTCCGCGGTCATCACGATCACGGGAATATGCGCCGAGCGGCTGTCCTCTTTTATCCGGCTCAGGATCTCCAGTCCGTGCATATCCGGAAGATTCAGGTCCAGCAATATCAGGCTGATCGTCTCGTATTCGGCAAAAAGCGTCTCCAGCGCGGTCGCGCCGTCCGCTGCGATCAGGATCTCGTAGATTTCCCCGATATAGGCCTTAAGGATCTCCTGATTGATAAACTCATCCTCTACAAGCAGGATGCGCCGTTTCTCCGCGGAGGGGCGGAACAGAGTCTGCGTTCCCGTTGCCATTTTCTCATCACTCCCATGTGTTTTATCCGGACCGGATCGTCCGGGCTATATGTCTGTGGCGTCATGCGCCTTTATTTCAGGTTCGATTTCAGTGTTTTCTCCAGAACGCTGATGTCGACGGGTTTGGCTATGTGCGCCTGCATCCCGGCGTCCATAGCGGCCTGTATGTCCTCGGAAAAGGCGTTGGCCGTCATGGCGATGATCGGGATCTCTGAAAGCCCCTTGTCGTCAAGGGCACGGATCGCCCGTGCGGCCTCATAGCCGTCCATTACGGGCATCTGGATATCCATCAGCACCGCGTCATAGGTCCCTGCTTCCGAAGCGGAGAGCATGTCCACGGCGAGCTGTCCGTTCTCCGCCACGTCCACCGTGAAGCCCATCTGCTCGAGGATCATCTTCGCGATCTCTGCGTTGACCATGTTGTCCTCCGCCAGCAGCAGTTTCCTGCCGGTGAAGTCCGCCGCGCCGTCCGCAGCCGCTTCCTCTGTCTGCGCCCCTTTGCGCAGTTCCTCTTCGGAGGCCAGGCGCAGCTTCAGCCGCACGATGATCTGCGTGCCGCTGCCCGGAGACGTGAGCACCTCTATGGTGCCGCCCATCAGATCCACGATGCTCTTAGTGATGGCAAGGCCGAGACCTGTGCCTTCTATGCCTCTCTCCGTGGAACTGCGCTCCCGCTCGAAGGCGTTGAACATCTTCTCCACAAACTCGCTCGACATGCCGATGCCGCTGTCCCGGATGCGGATCTCGTAGGAACCGTAGCCTTCCTCGGCGCCCGTTTCAAATACGGTGGCGGAAATTTCGCCGCCTTCGGGCGTGAACTTATAGGCGTTGGAGAGCAGGTTCAGCAGCACGCGGTTGAGGTTTTACCGGTCAAACCAGACGAAGCGGTGCTGCACCTGCGTGTGATGCACGGAGAAAACCAGCCCCTTCCGGTTCATCTGCTCGGCGAACAGATATAGGAAACGCTGTATCCGATCACAAGCATCACGACGAGCCCGATCAGAAGCGCAAGGACCGTTCCCGCGGGACCCGCTATCGGAAGAAAGGTCGTTCCGGGCATGACGAAAGCGCCCCAGCCGATCATACAGCCGAATGCCATCGCCCACACGTCGATCGTGGAGAGATATCTGTCAAGGGGCTTTGCTCCGCCGCGCTCATCCATCTGTTTCGCCTCTCTTTCCGGAAAAACTTTATACTATAACTATTTTAGTATAAAGGCTTTGCCGCCCCCGGTCAATACCCGGCATGCCCGATCCGCAAAAGATCGCCGGATTTCCCGGCCGCGATTGTAATCATGTTCTTCCATGTGTTATACTGTAACTTAGTATTTAAATAAGAAGGCATGCCGGAGAAAACCGGGAGGCACGGATATGGATAATACAAGAAACAGCCGCACAAGGATCATCACCATCATCGGGGGCGTCATCCTTGCGGTCATCCTCATAGCCGGAACGATCTGGATGGGAGCGAGCACGCGGAACGGAACCGATACCGCCGTCCGTACCGTCAGCCTGCTGTACCTGGACGAGCTGGCCGGACGCCGCGAGCAGGTGGTTGAAAACAGCCTGCAGGACAAGATCGACGTCATCCGCACGGCCATCGATCTGATGAGCGAGGAGGACCTGAGCGACAAGGCGCATCTGGAGGCCTATCAGAAGCGGATGAAGCAGCTTTTCAAGCTGGACAAGTTCGCCTTCGTCGATACCGGGGGACTGATCTACACCTCCATGGGAACAGAGGACAACATAGACGAATACGCCTTCGACTATAAGACCCTCTCCGAGCCGGATATCTCCGTGTTCGGTCTCGGCGGCGAGAAGCCCCAGGTCATCATCGCGGTGCCTGTGGACCTCCCCTTCCAGGGGAAGACGCTGCGCGTCGTCTTCATGGCGATCGACATGGATGAGATGCTCTCGAGCGTGTCCATGGATCAGCAGAGCTCGGAGGCGACCTTCAGCAACATTTATACAGCGGAGGGCGTCCCGCTGAGCGACAAGGTGCTCGGCGGAGCAGCGGCGGAGAGCAATCTGCTGGATGCCCTCTCCGGCGTGCGCTTTGACCGGGGCTATTCCTATGAGAAGGTCGCGGAGGATTTCGCGGAGGGACGCCGCGGCGTGGCCTCCTTCACATACAACGACATCAAGGAGACCATCAGGTATGTCCCGGTCAAGGGGACCGACTGGCTCCTGACCTACCTGATCCGGGAGAGCGTGATCAGCGAGAGCATAAGCTCCGTCTCGAACCGCATCCTCACGATAAGCGTCCTGCAGTCTCTTCTGACTGTGGCCGTCCTGATCGGCATATTTCTGTATCTTCTGTACCAGAACCGGAAAAATGCCCGGATCCTGCTGGATAAGGAAAAGGCGGATGCCGAACACCGCGTGAAGCAGGAGGAGATGGAGCAGCGCCTTGCCCTGCAGGACGAGCTGCTTGCCCAGAGGGAACAGAGCCGGCAGAAGGACCGGATGATCAACGCCCTGTCCTCCGACTACCGGAGCGTGTATTATATTGAACTGGATAACAACGCCGGCATCTGCTATCAGGCAAGGAGCGACCTGCACGGCTTTGCGACCGGCGAGCGCTTCCCCTATCTCGAGGCGGTCACGGCCTACTGCAATACCTATGTGACGGAGCCCTTCCGTGAGGAATTCCTGCGCTTCATCCGGCCCGACAACGTCCGTGAGGGTCTGAAGGACCATCTGGTGATCTCTTACCGCTATATGATAAACGTGGACGGCAAAGAGTCCTGGGAGATCGTCAAATTTGCCGGCGTCCGTCATCCGGAGGAGCGCGAGGACCATCTGGTCCATACCGTCGGCGCCTGCTTCGTCGACGTGGATGAGGAGACCCGCGAGTCGCTCGAACAGAAGCAGGCCCTCAGCGACGCACTGGAGACGGCGGAACAGGCAAACCGCGCCAAGACATCCTTCCTTTCCAATATGTCCCATGAGATCCGCACGCCGATGAACGCCATCATAGGCCTGGACAGCATTGCTCTCAAAGACCCGGATATCCCGCCGAAGACCCGGGAGTATCTCGAAAAGATCGGCTCCTCGGCAGAGCATCTGCTCAATCTGATCAATGAGATCCTGGATATGTCCCGTATCGAATCCGGCAGGCTGGTGCTTCGGAACGAGGAATTCTCCTTCGCCAAGCTGCTCGAGGCCATCAATACGATGTTCTCGGCCCAGTGCAGCGGCAAGGGTCTGGATTACCAGTGCCACATAAACGGCCATGTGGACGATTACTATATCGGCGACAACGTGAAGCTGCGTCAGGTTCTGATCAACATCCTCGGCAACGCCGTGAAGTTCACCCCGGCAGGCGGAAAGGTGGAAATGATCGTCGAGCGCAAGGCCCAGTTCGACGGCAGGTCCACGCTTGAGTTCACCATATCCGACACGGGAATCGGCATGAGCAAGGAGTTCCTTCCCCATATCTTCGATACCTTCGCCCAGGAGGACTCCTCCGCCACCAACAAGTACGGAAGCTCCGGTCTCGGCCTTGCGATCACGAAGAGCATCGTGGAGATGATGAACGGAAACATTCAGGTGCAGAGCGTCAAGGGCGAAGGCACCACCTTCACCGTGACCGTCACGCTCTCCGACGCGGCGCATGAGGGCGCCGAGCAGGGCCCGCTGAATGTCCGTCCGGAGGATATGAGCGTTCTGATCATTGACGACGATTCCGTAGCCTGCGAGCACGCGCAGCTGGTTCTCGAAAAGGCCGGCATCGGCTCCGATATCTGCCTCTCCGGCGCGGAGGCTGTCGAGATGGTCAAGCTCCACCACGCGCGGTGGGCGCCCTATAACCTGATCCTCGTGGACTGGAAGATGCCGGATATGGACGGCGTGGAGACCACGCGCCGCATCCGCGAGGTCACGGGAGACGAGTCCGCCATCGTCATCCTCACCGCCTACAACTGGGACGATATCCTTGAAGAGGCGGTGCAGGCCGGAGTCGACAGTTTCCTTGCCAAGCCGCTGTTCGCCGCGGCCGTTATCGAGGAGTTCAAGTCCGTCCTCTGGCGGAAGAACCTGCTGATCGGGCAGAACGCCGTGAAAGCCGACCTGAAAGGACGCAGGATCCTTCTGGCCGAGGACATGCAGGTGAACGCGGAGATCATGACGATGGTCCTGCAGATGTGGGAGATGGAGGTCGACCTGGCGGAAAACGGCCGCATCGCGCTGGAGATGTTCGAAGCAAGTCCAACCGGCACATACGACGCCATCCTCATGGATATGCGCATGCCGGAGATGGACGGTCTCGAGGCCACGCGCCGCATCCGCGCTCTCGACAGACCGGATGCAAAGGTCATCCCGATCATCGCTCTTACGGCCAACGCCTTCGACGAGGACGTGCAGCGTTCGCTGCAGGCGGGCCTCAACGCGCACCTTTTCAAGCCCGTCCAGCCGGAAGTCCTGTATGAGACGCTGGAGGGCCTGATCCAGCCTTAACTTGATCTATAAAGCCTTCCCCTCGAGGGGAAGGTGGCCGAACGAAGTGAGGCCGGATGAGGTGTTTACTCCGAGCCGCAGCGAGACAGGTGGCCGAACGAAGTGTGGTCGGATGAGGTTTATAACTGAATTACAGCCGCAGACCTGATACGGTCTGCGGCTTCTTTTTGTTTCTATAGCTCGGCAACGGCACATGTTCATCAATAGAGATAAAACACGGCGGCAGGTTTTATCCTGCCGCCGTAGGGGTTTATGCTGTTTTCGGAATCAGTCGGATCCGTCAGCTGTTATCAGCCTTCGGTCTTCTCCTCTTCCTTTTTCTCGTCCTTCTTGTTGCGGGTGAAGTACGCGAGTGCGCCGCCTGCAACAAGGTAGATCGCCATGAGGATCGTCCACTTGTCAACGAGGACCATCTTAGCGCTCATATCCTCGGTGAGGAGGAAGGTGATGACTGCCGCCGCTGCCGGGATGATGCCCAGGAGCTTGGACTTCTTGCGCTTCTTATCCTCTTCTTCGGTTCCGGCTGCCGCCCGGACTGCTGCCGCTTCTTCGCTCTCATCCTCGTTCGGCTTCTTGATGAGGCTGATGCCCATCAAAGCGCCGGTGATCACAGTGATGATGGCTGCGATCAGGTTGAGCAGCGCCCATACAGGCGGTGCCTTTGTGAGAGGCGGCTCGGGATCATCGATCTCGATCGGAGGCTCGACTGTGGGAGCCGTGATGGTGAGTGTTCCGGGTACATAGGTGACCTTGTAGTCACCGTTGACCTGGAGTTCCGCTCCGGAAGGAATGATGTCATAGGATCCAGGATTGTCTCCGTCTTCACGGGAGATCGTGTACTCGATGAGGTCCGGAGAATCCGTGCCCTGCATGCCGGTCACGACCGCGGTGAATTTGGGATCGTCCTCGCCCTCTTCCTTGGTGGCATCCTGTGCCGTTACGGTGACAGGTGCAGGCTCGATGATGAGCTTGCCGCCCGTTACATCGACCTTCACCACATAGCCGGGATAGGTGATGCCGTAGAAGTCCGCGGCGCCGAGCTCCATCAGATACTCGCCGGCATGTGTGCCTTCGGCCCTTGCCTTATGGCCGTTCTTCAGACTGACCTGCGAACGGATGGCCTGTTCGTCAGGAGCATTCTCGATCGTGACGTTGTAGCCCTCGATCGACTGCAGCTCGGTGTTGTAGGTCCTTGTGGCCGTCAGACCGGTGATGCGGACGATGATCGTTCCGATCGGATTGATAACGAGCTTTCCGTCTTTGACATCAAAGGTCACGTCAAAGTTGGTTCCGCTATAGCCGAAATTCTCTTTCTTAAGACCCATCGGGTAAGTACCGACAGCGGTCCCGCTCACAGATGCGGCGGTCTTATCCGTGTCGACGGTTGCGGTTATCGGCTTGCCGGTAGTGGTGTCCGTGCCGGTGACCCTGTACAGGTCGCTCTCGGGAAGCGTCACACCAGTCGGAAGGTCGCTTCCGTCGCGCAGCGTGATCTTCACATCATAGCCGCTGACTGTCTTCACCGTCCCGTTATAGTTCTCCTGTTTGGTATGACCATCGATCTTTACCAGGACTTTCAGCTTTTCGATGCTCAGCGTTCCGAATTTTGCGGTCACGTTGCTGTAGCTGCTCTCGTTGTCGAGTGCATAGGTGAATGTGTTGTTCTCGCTGTAGGTCTCGTCGTAATCCTTTACGCCTTCCGCCGTCGGCGTGATCGTGAGCGTGTCTCCGGTCGGCAGTGTGAACACCTTGCCCGTGCTGTCCGCATCCACCGAGGTGCCGTCGTACTTTACGATGTACACTTCATCGGTGTGCGTCTCACCGTCGTAAACCCAGCTCTTCGTCGAGCTCGTGATCACAAGCGCCTTTGTGCTGGGCGTGATCTTCAGCGTGCCTTCGTCCTTCGTGATATCGTAGTTGTCTGCCTTGAAGTTCGCGCCTTCGGTGTAGGTGATCGTGTTCGGCACTTCACCCTCGTCAACGGTCGTAACGCTTCCGGTCGCCTTGATGTCGGTTACTTCGCCTTCAACAAATTTGTCTCCGCCGACTGTGACGTTCGGCTTCGTCAGAGGCGTGCCGTCATAAGGCTTATCGCCGCTCTGGGAGGTCAGGGTTACCGCTCTCTTGTTGATGCTCAGCGTTCCGACATTTGCGGTCACGCTGCCGTAGCTGGTCGCGTTGTCAAGCACATAGTCGTAGGTGTTGTTCTCGTTGTAGCTCGCGCTGTAATCCTTCACGCCGGCTGCTGTGGCAGTGATCGTGACCTTGTCTCCGGTCGGGAGCGTGAACACCTTGCCGCCGCCGCTCGCTGTCACATTTGCGCCGTCATACGTTACGGTGTACACCTCATCGGTATGCGTCTGACCGTCGTATGTCCAGCTCTTCGTCGAACTCGTGATCACAAGCGCCTTTGTGCTGGCCGTGATCTTCAGCGTGCCTTCGACCTTGGTGATATCGTAGTTGTCGGCCTTGAACTTCGCGCCTTCGGTGTAGGTGATCGTGTTCGTCACTTCACCCTCGGCAACAGTCGTAACGCTTCCCGTTGCCTTGATGTTGCTGACCTCTCCGGATACGAATCCGTCACCGCTGACAGTCACATTGGGCTTCGTGAGAGCTGTGCCGTCATAGGGCTTCTCGGCGGTCTCAGATGTCAGCGTTACCGGTCTCTTGTTGATGCTCAGGGTTCCGACATTTGCGGTCACACTGCCGTAACTGGTCGCGTTGGCAACCGTATAGGTGTAGGTGTTGTTCTCGCTGTAGCTCGCGTCGTAATCCTTTACGCCTTCCGCCGTCGGCGTGATCGTGACTCTGTCTCCGGTCGGGAGCGTGAACCTCTTGCCGGTGCTGTCCGCCGAGACCTCTGTGCCGTCGTAGGTTACGGTGTACACATTATCGGTATGCGTCTGGCCGTCGTATGTCCAGCTCTTCGTCGAGCTCGTGATCACAAGCGCCTTTGTGCTGGCCGTGATCTTCAGCGTGCCTTCGTTCTTGGTGATTGTGTAGTTGTCGGCCTTGAAGCTCGAACCTGTCTTGTAGGTGATCGTGTTCGTTACTTCACCCTCGGCGACGGTCGTTACATTTCCCGTTGCCTTGATGTCGCTTACTTCGCCTTCAACAAATCCGTCTCCGCTGACCGTGACTTCCGGTTTCGTCAGAGCTGTGCCGTCATAGGGCTTCTCGGCGGTCTCGGATGTCAGAGTCACTGTTCTCTTATCGATGCTCAGTGTTCCGACGTTCGCGGTTACACTGCCGTAGCTGCCCGCATTGGTGAGCACATAGGTGTAGGTGTTGTTCTCGCTGTAGCTCGCGTTGTAATCCTTTACGCCGGCTGCT
>JAZMZR010000004.1:0-149343 GCA_045586065.1 Candidatus Limivicinus sp. | reverse complement strand
GCTACGGATCTCGATGCCGAGTTCTTCCTTTATCTCTCTCACCGCTGCATGCTCCGCGTTTTCTCCCGGAAGGATGAAGCCGGAATTATACATCCAATGCATGTAAGTAAGGTGGGACTGTCTTGTCATGACAACCTCGTTGAACTCATTATGCGTCAGGACAATGACCGCAGTGGGGAAGGAATCGTACCATGTTTTCTTACAGGAATCGCACCAGGGCACCATCCCGTCTTCCTTTGATTCTCTCAGAGAGAGCTTCTTCCCACACTGGGGACAGTATTCAAAATGAAGTACCATTATTCTCTCCTCAGCTGACGGACAGCTTTATTTTCTTCTCCGGACGATGGCGCCCACGGACGACACCACCACCACAGCACAGAAGAGGAAAATGAACACCCTGCTGACGGTGCTCGTCAAAAAGGACATCACCGGGTTATAGCCGTTCAGTATCGTGATCACCGCCATGGCCAGCGCCATGCAGATGGCCAGATGGTTCAGAAACTCCATGATCTTCATCGTGCGTCCTCCCTCAGCCTTCCGTGCCGACGGTCTCCGTGATGAGGAGAATCTCGCCGAGCTTGCGGTAAGAGCTTGGTTTGTTGTACAGCTTTCCCTCAAAGGTCAGCACAGATGAGGCGCCGCCGTCCATATTGTAGGCGCGGACACAGCCGAGCTCCTCAAAGATCTGGGCAAATTCCGACAGGACCAAACCACGGGCATGGCTCTGTCTTCCGTCTGCCACGACAAAGCAGTAGTGTCCCGGTTCAAAGTAACCGAATCCGCTTCTCGGTGCTGCCTCGTTCTCGATCACACCTGTAGTGTTGAAACTCGTCATGGGCTTGCCCTCGGAGTCGAGGAGCATGGGGCCGAATTTCCAGGTCTGAAAGGCTCCGGCAGCAATGATGTCCGCCGGATCGTAGGAGCCGGGAGAATAGGTCTCCACGGTCCCGTCGTAGTAGAGCACACACAGGTCGAAAGCCATGGGATCGTCGTGATACACGACGCCGTTGCGCACCAGAATGCCGAACTTCTGGTTGTTGCACCAGTCTCCGTTCATGGAAAGGATCGCCCCGGCGTTCTTCGCCATGGTCACCCCGTCCTGCTCGCCGTAATAGGTGTACAGTCCATTGGCGAAATAGGTCTGGAAATTCTCCATGCTCGCCACATAGATGTCCGCCACGTAGTAAGTCTGCTGAAAGCCGTTGTATTCCCCGCTGAAGGTCTCAATGCTGATCGACACGTTCGGGCTTGAATAGGAGTGGTCGGTAATGATGACCTCCTCCGTGAACTTATCGGCAAATTTCCGCTGCCATTCGGTGCGGCCGTCCTCCACAACAGGCTCAGGAGAGGGTTTCACCGGGTCGTCTGTCAGCTCCGGGGAATTCTCCGGAGGAATCTCCGGGGACATATCCGGAGCAGTCGACACGGGGGCGGGAACGCTCACCGTGGAGATCGGCGGAACCACGGCGTTCTTCGCCGTGAGGCGCGGCAGGACATGGTGGAAAAACGCAAACACCACAAGGATCAGCCCCGTCATAAGAATGTCTAGAAGGATCATCCGCAGCACAGAGGTGCGCTTTTTTCCTTTTTTCGTATTCCTGCGGTATTCTTCTTCCGTTCTTCCCGCCGCCTGTTCTTCCCGGATCCGAACCTGTGCCTCGCGGCGCATGCTCACGCGTTCGGGGTCCGCCGGGATCGGTCCGCGGCCGGGTTGCTCCGCGGAACTGCCTGCCGCTCTCCTTGCGGAAGCGGCCGAATGCTTCGGACTTGAATGTCTGCCTTCCATGATCGTCTCCAATTATACCCAAGTAGTAATAAACGGTTCAGACAGCCAGTATACGATAAAAACCGGAATCCTGTCAAATCCCGGTTTTTTCGTATGCGGCAGGAAAACTGTACTTTGCGTCTGCCGTCTCAATAATCGTATATGCCGCCGCCTATGAATTCGCGGATGAGCGAATCCGGCGCCACCATGGACTCGTCGATGATGCCGAACATCTGCAGGGAAGGGAGCACCTGCCGGATCTCATCGAAGCGCTCGATCCCCTGAGGAACCGCGGAGAAGAGCTTGGTGGCGATGGGGTTGAGCACGGGCAGCTCATAGGGCAGTGAGGAATCAAACTGGAAATCCGCCAGATCCTTGAAGGGGGAGATGTTCTTGATCTCGCCCCGCCGGACATTTCCCCACATCGACATCGTGTCCGCAGGGTCGGTGCCGCGGAAGAGATAATCTCTCACGGTGCGGCGCACCAGCCGGAACCAGGTCCTCTTGAAGACGATCTTCCCCTCAAACTCCACGTCGCTGCGCGCCGAGATATACAGCTTGAACGCGTTTGGGTGCCGGGTCGTGACCATGCTGTTGAGGGCGTGGATGCCCTCGAAGATCACGATCTCGTTTTCCTTCAGCTTGATGGATTTGGAAGGCTCCTGTATCCTCATCTGCCGGGAGAACTCGTATTTCGGGACAAAGATCCGCTCTCCCGCCTCCAGCTGGTCAAAATGCCTGTTCAGCAGTTCCATGTCCAGGCAGAGAGGGCTTTCCAGGTCGTAATCTCCCTCCGGCGTCCGGGGGACCGTCTCCGGTTCGATGGTGTTGAAGTAGTCGTCCATAGCCACATAGTGCGACCGCACGCCTCTGCGCTCCAACGCCTCGGCGATCTTCATGGACGTGGTGGTCTTTCCCGAGCCCGAGGGGCCGGAAAGAAGGACGATCAGGCTCCGTCTCTTGTTCTCCAGGATCAGATCCGCCGCCTTCTCCACCTTCGCAAGATACGCCTCATCCGCCTCCTTCATGAATCCGACGGGATCGGCAACCGTTTTATAATTCAGGTCTCTCAGCTGATATGCCATAGTCGTTCTCCTTTGAAAAGAATTCGATGATCTTTGTCCTGTCCGCACAGATCTTATCGATTGTCTCTATATACTCTTTGGGATATTTCGGGTTCATAACACGGATATTCCTTCCGTCTCCCGGACGTATCAGTTTCGTCGATCCTCCGCCGCCCATTGCGATTATACTGCAAAGCTCTTCCATTATACAGACATTATATAAGTTGGCAAAGCCTTTTTTTGTCCAGCCGGTGTTCTCGAACCCTCCGGACATGAATTTCTGTCTGTACAGATAATACGGCTCATATCCGTTTTCCCGGAGATATTTCGACGAAAAGGCCAGCATCCTGCCGACTTCTTCTCCTGCAGGGATCTCCGTTTCTTCAAGCGTTATCCTGGAGCCTTTTTTCAGAGAAAGCGTATGGACCGTGATATTCTCCGGGTCCAGTCCCGAAACCTTGCGCAGAGACTTTTCGAAGTTTTCCGGTGTATCGGAAGGAAGTCCGGCGATCAGATCCATATTTATCTGAAAACCGCCCGAAGCTCTTACCATTTCCACGGCAGAAAGGATATCTCCAGCAGTATGCTTCCGGCCTATCACATGCAAAACGGCGTCTGACATCGTCTGCGGGTTGACGCTGATGCGCGTGACTCCATGCTTCCGCATGACAGCAAGCTTTTCAGGGGTAATGGTTTCCGGACGCCCCGCCTCTACAGTGAATTCCCGAACGGACGAAAGCTCAAATCGGTGTTCCATTTCCGAAAACAGTTCATCCAGCTGCTTCGGAGTCAGTGTTGTCGGAGTCCCTCCCCCGTAATAAACCGATACAGGCCTCAATCCAGCTGTTGCAGCCGCCTGAGCTGTCGCCCGGATCTCCTTTTTGAGTGCCTCGACAAATGGCGCAATCAAATCCGTGCTTTTTTCTACGGACTGACTGACAAAGCTGCAGTATGAACAGCGTGTCGGGCAGAACGGGATTCCGACATAGAGACAGGCATCCTTTTCTTTCAGTTCCGCTCTTGCCCGCATGGTGTAACCTGCCGTGTCCATGCACAATGCAGCCCGTTCCGGAGAAACATCATATTCTTTTTCAAACCTTGCCAAAGCATCCCGGCTGTTCTGCTCCTCACCCAGGATCCGGGAAAGGACTTTCCCGGGACGGACTCCGGTAAGAGCTCCCCATACCGGTCTCGGAACTCCCGAATTAAGCGCAGCTCTGTAGATCGCATTCTTCAGCAGCCGCTGCTCTGTCCTGTTTGAAAGGAGATCACCTGCATCTTCGGCAATGAAGGCGGAATCCTTTCCCTCCCGGCAATTCTCCCCGTTTATCAAAAGACATGTTGCTTCTGTGATGCCTCCGTTCCGGAAAAGGCTGACCTCCATTCTGTTTCCTTCCGGTTCCCCTCCCGGATACTCAGGCCTTTCTTCCGGGAAAACGGTCAGCAGCATCTGTTCCACAGCATATTTATAATCATGTCCGAAGAGATATATTTTCATATTTTGTATTATATCATCAGAAGGTCATAAATGCAAAAAATGCTTGAAATCACTTGATTTTTCAGTTAAGATATTTATGTAGGGCAGTTACGGAGGCAGTATCGTATAAGAAGCGGAGTAGTTTAATGTTTTGTGTCGGCGAGAAGATCATTTACGGTGAAAATGGAGTATGCACCGTAGAGAAGATTGCCCCTCTTGAGATGAACGGATCTGTACCGGACAGGCTGTTTTATCATCTTACCCCTCTTGTGGGGAGCGGAAGACTGTTTACACCGGTCGATTCCAATGCTTATATGAGACCGGTCATGAGCAGGGACGAAGCCGAGGCCTTTGTTGCCGGAATCCCCGAAATTGAGCCTGCTATTTGCAGCGACAACCGATTCAATCATGTTGATTCTTTTTACAGGGATCTTTTCAAAACACATGAACTTGAAGATCTGGTTTCGGTAATCAAAGGGCTTACTCTTCGCCTTGATGAGAAGAAAACAAGAAGCAGTCGTGCTGAAGCGACCATAAAGCGGGCAAAGGATATTTTATACAGCGAACTGTCCATTTCTCTTGACATAGACCTGAAATCGGTCGAAAGCTATATTGCTGAAAAATCAGGTCCGATCGTGTAACAGCATTTTCATCTTTGTATGAAATCAGATCTACCAAAAACCACCGTTCCCCATGCCGGGTGAACGGTGGTTTTTACTTAAAGAAATACAGCATCTGAAAAAAGTGCCAGAGATAACATCAAGCATATCAAGGAAAATGCTCCATCACACATTATAGAAAAGGATGATAAATACGCCTGCCAACACGAAAAATGCTGCCGCGCAGACGAAAAGGAACGAATAGCCAGTTATCTGCTGCTCTTCATGCCTTCTGATAATAAACTCGGTATATGGTTCTACTCTTCCATCCTCTTTCTCCGAAATACTGCCTTCCTTAGTCTGGGTCTTTGTCCGGAACAACACTCTCGTCATATAGATCAGGCCGTCGAATCCTCCCTGATTCAAGATCCAAATGCCGAGGCCCGTTGCAAGAAGAAGACCTCCGGGAATTGTAAACGAGTCTGCGAGGATGCGGAACACTTCTTTTGCTGTCGCAGCTGAAAACACTTTTTTTATAAGCAGCATAATAGCAGCTATAACAAGCCCAATCGCCGCCGTAACCAGGTATTTCTTCGTCGCGGAGATTTTTTTCATAACAGATATCCTCAATCCTTATGCCCTCACCGGATACGGTTCGGCATAAGGACATATTAAAGATAGAACAGCAGGATCACCAGCGCCAACCCCACGGCAAAGCAGAGCCCGATCAGCAGCACGGCCTTCAAGGCCCCCAGAATCGCCCAGACCCGCTCTTTGCGGGTAAAAGCGCTTTCATCTGCACTCGGAACGCTGTCTGCACGTGCGGACCGCGCGGGATCGTTTTCTCTCGGGACAAACCCGAAGGGGTTTCTGCGCGAAACACCGCTCATGTCGGCAATGGTCCTGCCGTCATCCTCAAAAGCGTCTTTGTTCTCTCTGCTCATTCTTTGTCATACAGGTGGCATACCACATAGTGCCCCGGCTCCACCTCATGCTGGCAGGGCGTCTCGACCTTGCAGCGCTCCGTGCAGCGGGCACAGCGGGTGTGAAACTTGCATCCGGAGGGCGGATTGGCCGGGCTCGGGATGCTCCCCTCCAGGACGATCCTCTTCATCTTGGCATCCGGATCGGGGATGGGAATGGCGGAGAAAAGCGCTTCCGTATAGGGATGGAGCGGATTTGAGAAGATATCATCCGTGCTTCCGTACTCCACCAGGTCGCCCAGATACATAACGCCCACGGAATCGGAGATATGCTCCACGACGCTCAAGTCGTGGGATATGAAGAGATAGGTCAGCTTGAACTGCTCCTGCAGCTCTTTCAGCAGATTGATGATCTGCGCCTGGATCGAAACATCCAGCGCCGAAACGGGCTCGTCGCAGACCACGAACTCCGGATTGAGCGCCAGGGCGCGGGCGATGCAGATCCTCTGCCTCTGGCCGCCGGAGAACTCGTGCGGATAACGATCCTTGTGGAAGGGCTGCAGACCGCATTTGTCCATGATGTCGTCGATATAATCGTCAAACTCTTTTGCCGGCACCAGGTTGTGCTCACGGACCGCCTCGCCGATGATCTCGCCTACCGGAATACGCGGGGAAAGGCTGGAGAAGGGATCCTGGAAGATAATCTGCATTTTCGGGCGCAGCGCGCGCATCTCCTTGGCCGTCAGGTCATATACCTCCTGCCCGTTGAAGAGCACCTGCCCGCCGGTCTTTTCCCCGGACAGCCGCAGGATGGTGCGTCCGCAGGTAGTCTTGCCGCAGCCGGATTCGCCCACGAGGCCCATGGTGGTCCCGCGTTTCAGATTGAATGTGACACCGTCCACAGCCTTGACGTATCCCACGGTGTGGGCGATCAGACCGTCCTTGATGGGGAAATACTTTTTCAGCGCATTGACCATAAGGATGTACTGCGGGTCATATTCTACCGGAGTATATTCGTTTGTAATCACAAGGGAGGATTTTTCCTTCGCGTTCGCCATCATGCATCCTCCTTCCCGTCATAATATAGATAGCAGCTGACCTCATGGGTATCACTGAGCTTGATCGTTCCGGGATACTCGCCGGAGCAGCGGGCGCACTGTTTTTCACAGCGGTCCTTAAAGTAGCAGTAATCCGGCATGTTGATCGGATTCGGCACTTTCCCCGGTATGGAATACAGCTTGTCGATCTTTTTGCCGACTACGGGCTTTGATGCCATCAGGCCGATCGTGTACGGATGTGCGGGATGATGGAAGATATCGTCCGCAGTTCCCTTTTCCACGATTCTGCCCGCATACATGACCACCACGTAATCCGCCATCTCGGCTATAACGCCGAGATCATGGGTAATGAACATGATGGAGGAATTTATCTTGTCCTTCAGGTTGCGGAGCAGGTCGAGGATCTGGGCCTGGATCGTTACATCCAGTGCTGTGGTAGGTTCGTCCGCGATAATGATGCGGGGATTGCAGGCAAGTGCCATCGCAATGACTACACGCTGCCGCATGCCGCCGGAAAGCTCATGCGGAAACATCTTATACACGCCCTCGGAGTTGGCAATACCGACCATCTCCAGAAGCTCGATAGTGCGGGACTTGATCTCCTCCTCGGTCTTTCCTTCTCCGTCATGGAGCTCTATGACCTCATTGATCTGGTCACCGATGCGAAACACCGGATTCAGAGCGGTCATAGGCTCCTGGAAGATCATCGAGACATAGTTGCCGCGGAGCTTCTGCAGGACCTCGTTCGGGGCCTTGGTGACATCGTAGGCCTTGCCGTCTCCCATGTTCAGGCGTATCTCACCGCTCACCACCTGTCCCTGCGGGCGCTGGAGCAGCTGCATCAGCGAAAGGCTGGTGACCGACTTGCCGCAGCCGGATTCTCCGACCACGCCCACGGTCTTGCCGATGGGCACGTCGTAGCTCACTCCGTCCACGGCTTTCACGGTGCCTGCGTCGGTAAAGAAATAGGTATGCAGGTCGTCGAACTCCACCGAGTTGTTCCAGTCGCGCATCTGCGTGAGATATTCGCTCTCGGGAACGTTCTTGCGTTTCCTCGCCTTTTCATAGGCATTGGTCACCTTGCGGTTTTCTTTTGAAATACGTCTTGCTTCCTTAGCGGAAAGGTATCCGTCATTTGTTTTCTTAGCCATGCTCGCACACCTCCCTTTCAGCGCTTCATCTTCGGGTCGAAGGCGTCACGCAGGCCGTCGCCCACCAGGTTGAAGGCAAGGACGGTGGTCAGCAGCAGCACACCCGCCGGGATCCAGATGAACCAGAAATGCTGGAGAACGAAGGTATTGTTCACGTCGTTGATGATATTGCCCCAGGAAGCAAAGGGGAACTTGACACCAAGGCCCAGGAAGCTCAAGGAAGCTTCTGTGATGATCGTTCCGCCGATGCCCATGGTGACGGAGACGATGATCTGGGGGATCACGTTCGGAACCAGGTGCTTGAAGATGCGGCGGGATACCCGGATGCCGCCCGCCTCGGTGGCCGTCATGAACTCCTGCTCGCGCAGGGACAGAATCTGGCCGCGTATGAGACGCGCCATGCCGGGCCAGCCCAGGAAGCCGAGGATCAGCATCAGGTATACCATGCGAAGCCGCGGCTCAACACTCATGGCATCCATCGCAGCGCCCAGGATGATGATGATCGGCATGGAAGGGATGCAGTAGAAGATATCTACGATACGCATAATGAGGTTGTCCACCCATTTGCCGAAATATCCGGCAAGGCCGCCCATGATGATGCCCAGGAGCGTGCTGATCGCTTCAACGATGAATCCGATGATCAGCGAGACACGGCCGCCGTACATCAGCCTTGTCAGCATATCCATGCCGTTGCGGTCCGTGCCGAGCCAGTGCTCGCGGCTGGGCGCGGCATAGGTGTCATATACTCTGGTTTCCGTAGCCTGACGGATCTTCCAGTTTTTCACGTCCGCCTTGTATTCGATCAGGTACTCGTGCTCTTCGCCGTCGGTGTCGGTAAAGACGAATTTTTCCGCCCCCGCCTCAAGCTCGGCGACCAACTCCTCCTGAAAAGCGCGGGACAGGAAGGTGCCGGGAACGATGGTCTGAATGACATAACGGCTGATAAAGGCGAGCTCTTCTCCTTCTGCGGAGGAAACACCGCCCTCGTCATCGATCACGTAACTTTTCCCGTCTGCCGTAAAGGAGTGTTCTTCATTTGTGTATGCCTTGAGGGCATTGAGGGTAAAATCAAAGCTGAACTTCATCCCTTCCACGCTGGGCGTGACGATGTCCTTGTAGGCGAGGCCGATGTCGGTCCCGTCCGCAAGCGTGATGCGATAGAAGTCTTTTCCTTCCTCAATCACCTTGTACTCCACGTCCTTATAGGTGAAGGCGTCCTTCTTCTGCTGGGTGGCCAGCACCACCTGGGCCTGGATCACCGCGCTGAAGTTCTGGTCCGGAGCCGTGGCGTAGCGCAGCTCCGCGTTCTTGACCGCTCCGGCGTATTCCTTGTTCTGGATGTCGTAGCGGTAAAACTGCTGGTCCTCCTTATAGGGGGTGATCAGCCCGCCCACAAAGGAAAACAGGAACATGAAGGTCAGGATAACAAGTCCCACGACCGCGATGCGGTTGCGGAAGAAACGCTTTGCCACCATGGCGCCGGGAGAGAGAACTTTAACGCGCCTGTCATCGTTCAGAGAATACTGTTCTTCATCCGAGGCAACGGAAATGCTTTTCTTCTCTAGATCTTCGCTCATCTTCGTTCCCCCCCTTTTCATGCCAGCCGTACGCGCGGATCGACCACGGCGTACAGGATATCGGCAATCAGATTTCCCACGAGAGTCAGTATCGCAAGGAATGCAAGATAGAACATACTGAACGGGATGTCTCCCGCCACCATTGCGTGATAGGAGGTATAGCCGATGCCGGGGATGGAGAACATCGTCTCTGTAAACAATGCGCCCGAGAACAGTCCCGGCAGAGATCCGCCCACAATGGTGACCAGAGGGATCAGCGTATTCCGGAATGCATGCTTGTAGATCACCTTGCGCTCATCAAGTCCCTTGGCCCGGGCGGTCCGGATATAGTCCGCGTTCAGCACCTCCAGCATATTCGTGCGGGTGTAACGCATCAGTCCGCCGATGGAGATCACCACCAGCGTGACGATAGGCAGCACAAGGTGATGACATTTATCCAGGAACTGCGCGCCTGCCGAAAGCTGCATGTGATTTCGGCCAACCAGGCCGAACAGATCGAACCAGCCCAGTTTGACGCAGAACAGCAACTTCAGCAAAGCAATAAAGAAAAAGGTCGGCAGCGAGATGAAGGCGATGGCGATGACCGAGATGGTGTAGTCGGTCTTCGTATACTGCTTCGTGGCTGCGATGATACCAAGCGGTATGGCGATGATCAGTTCGAAGAACATGGTGATGAGGCCCATCCAGAAGCTCAGCCATACGGTATCGTTGAATTTGTCAATAACAGGCACCGTATAATACCAGCTGTCTCCGAAGTTGCCCCGGAAAAAGTCCCCGAGCCAGTAGAAATAGCCTCCGATGATGCCCTTGTCCATATTGTACATGGCGGTGAGCTGCGCCATCCATTCGTCATAGCTCTTGGATCCGGGCTGCTGGGATTTGGATCTGGCTATATTTTCGATATAGGATGTGGGAAGGCAGCGCATCAGCGTATAGATGATCAGCATCACGAAGAAGAAGATGATCACCGACAGGAACAGTCGCTTGATAATGTATTTTCTCATGGGCATGACCTCCGTTCATTAAGGGTTCAGGGATCCTTTTCCCCTCCGCATCCGGAATCATTCCTATGCGTACACCCCGATAATATCCGTACTGCCGCATAACCAAAGGCGGTCGGGAATGCCCGGAACTGCCCTTGGTTATACGGCGGTTGGATATCCCTGCGGCCCCGAGGGGCCGCAGGGATATGATTTGCCGGTAAAACCGGCGGAGTATTATAGTCTGAGATCAGTTGAGCTCGATGTTCTCGATCTCGCTTGCCCAACCGTAGAAGGTGGTGATGTCGGGGGTCATGGTCGCCATATTAACGCGCTCCGTGGAGAACAGAACGGCGTTCTGGCGCTGATAGGTCGGGATCTCGGTGGCCCAGTCGATGATGATGTCGAGGCAGGCCTTGTACATTGCCTTGCGGTAAGCCTGGTCGGTGGAGGCACGGGCGGCAAGGATCAGCTCGTCCAGCTCGGCATCCGCGATGCAGTACTCATAGTTGGAACCGCCCTGGTCAGGTCCGCCGAGCGGGTTCACTTTAGGAGCATTGTTGGAAGGACCATTGGCAATGTCGGAGAAGTAGATCTGGTACATATCGGGATCGACGGTGGCGCCCCATGCGGCAGCCCACATATCGACCTGCTTGGCATCCAGGTTGTCCCACAGCTCGGAGCTGTTGGAGAGGTCCTTGATGATCAGGTTGATGCCGATGGTGGCAAGCGCGTTCTTGGCCTCATTGACGATCATGAAAGCGGGGTGATCGCCGATGCCGTCAGCCGGGATCCAGAAGGTGTACTCCAGCTTGGCTCCCTTGGGAGCGGCGGTCAGCTTGCCGTCCTCCACGGTGTAGCCGGCCTTCTCGAACCAGCCGAGAGCGGCCTGGAGGGCAGCCTCGTATTTCTCTTCCGCGGTCATGCCGGCAGTGTAGATGTCGTTGCCGTCCACATCGACGGAGAAGGCCACTTTGTAGCCGTCGTCAGCGGGACGCGGGGCGGCCCAGGAGGTGTTGGAGATCGGGTAGTTGATGACGGAGGCGCGGTCGCCGTAGTAGGAGTCGATAGCGACTTCGCGATAGACGGAGAAGATGGTGCCGAAAGCCTTGCGAAGAGCCTTGGATGCATCGGAAGCGGGATCGTTGTCGATGCACATGTTATAGGCGTTCTGGCCGATGTAGCCGTAGCCGAGGTTGTCGACCGTGTTGGTGGTGATGATATCACCGGTCAGCTCGCCGTTGGAGTTGGTCGCCATGATGGCGGAAATGTTTTCATTGGTGAAGGAAGGATCGCCGATGTCAACGGTGCCGGTGGTGATACCGTTGAGCTTGTCCTGATCAGCTGCGACTTCCAGGAACTGCATGTTCTTGATCTTGGGAGCGCCCTTGAAGTAGGACTCGTTGGCCTCGAAGTATACGCGGCCGTCCTTGAAATCAATGAACTTGTAGGGGCCGGCGCCCATGGGCTTGGTGGTCTTGGAGCGCACACCGCTCAGATCACCCTTGTTGAAGCCGAACATATCGTTGTCGTAATCATAGAGAGAAGCATCGCCGTAGTAGTGCATCGGGGCGATGTTGAGGGAGAACTGATAGATCGCGGTAGCATCGACCTTGGTCAGCACAACGCGCAGGTTGTAGTCGTCGATCTTCTGGATGCCTTCGATCTTGGAGGCGGACTCACCGGTGGTGACACCGGCCTGCATCTCGGCACCGATTCCGGCTATGGTGAAGCCGAGGCGGCTGCCGCCGGCGGACTCAACGGACTCTGCTGCATCGGCGTCACCGTCAAAGGCCTCAAGGATCGCATCCCAGAAATCGGCGGCAGTGGCGTCGGCCGGAATCTCGTATCCCCACAGGGCAGCGGACGTGGAAACGTCCTCAGCACCGTAAGCAGCATAGTTTGCAAGGCAGTAATCAACGATCTCCTGAGCGAGGTCAACACCTGCCTGGCCGTTGTAGTACTCCCAGAATGCGTTGTACTGCTCTTCGGTGAAGAGATCATTCTCTTCATAACCGTCGGGGCCGGCGGCAAAGATCACGTTGCCGCGGCTGTCCATACCGCTGCGGTACTCTGCCATGCCGAGGATCGGCTGAGCGTACAAGGTGCTGGAGCCGTCATAGGTCGGGTCGGAGAGGACATACATCGAGAAGATAACGTCATCGATCGTCACGGGTTCGCCGTCGGAGAACACGAGGTCCTGACGGAGGGTGAAATCGTAATAAACGGTTCCGTCCTCGTTTTCGGTGATGGTGAGGTCAGCCGGTCCGTAGTAGGTGTACGGGGTGCCGTTGAACTCGATGGTCTCGCCCTCGATGCCCTTCTGGATGATGGCGCCGGTACGGTCGGAAGTGAGCAGAGGCAGCTGGGTCATCTGCTGGACATCCTGGTCGTAGGCGGTCTCAGAGAAGAAGGGGGAGAACTTGCTGTTGAACGGGCTGTAGCCCACAACCAGCGGGGTGTCGTTTGCAGCCGGAGTGGCATCGGCCGGGGTACCGGTCGTGTCCGTCGGAGCGGTATCCGTCTGAGCGGGAGCGGGAGCGGTCTCTCCGCAGGCGGCCAGAGCAAATACCATTGCAAGTGCAAGAAGCATTGCCAAGAATTTTTTCATCTTTTCCTCCTGAAATAGATTATTATATATGGAAAGCGGGTTATCCCCGGATCCAAACAGTATTATCCATCCATATATCTGATACGGAAAAGGAACGTTAGAACTGAAAAAATAACTATATAAGTTTATCTCCTATTCGTTCTTCTGTCAACAATTCATTGTAATGTTCTAAGTTTTCTCTTTTCATTTCGTACTTTTTTTACACCAGGTGATCTCTCGGAAAAATTTCAGCATTATTAGATCTGCTGCAATCAGCGCAGCGATCAGGCAGATGAACGCAGCAGTATATGTTTCACGTCCGTCAAAACCGTTCACTATCAGATACACTGCTTCCGCAGCCAGTGTTGCCGCTGCAGAGATCCCTTCTGCCAGCACCCACCTCGGAATGGCTGGTACGGTCTTTTCATATACATATTCTCTAACAGTCAGCCCGGAGGCAAAAAGCCGGACTGTTTTAAGCGTTTTTATGAAACAGCATATGATAACTGCAAGAAACGGAAGTATCACATAAAAGCAGTTGGTGCTTCCCGCTGCGGGGAGCAGACCTGCGGTAAAAACAAAAGCGACTGAAAGGAAAAGCATGATAAGGATTGATCTCCTCAGAACCGCAAACCGTTCCCCTTCCATGTCGGGGCGGAAATGGTCGCCCGTATAGACATATTCCCCGTTAACTGCCGGTCTGAAATCACTCAGATACTGTTTTCTCTTTCGTTTTTGTTGCTTATCCATTCTGCATGCCCTGTCCGATCAGTATGGGAACGTTTTCAAATGCCCCCGCCATCCTGTACTCTTTTTTTAGTGCTTCCGCAGTTTCTCCGGCAGTTTTGCGGTCGCCGAACACACCGAACACCGCGGAGCCCGTTCCGGTCATCACCGCTCCCAGTGCGCCGCAGTCCAGCAGCCTGCTCTTGATCTCGGCGATCGTCCTCATTCTGCGGTCTCCGACGTCTTCGAACACATTGTACATCCTTCTGCAGATTCCCCTCAGGTCCCCTGTCCCCAGAGCAGCAACGATTCCGGAAGTATCCGGATGGCACCGGATCCTCTTCCCGTCGATTTTTCTGAACAGCTCGGGAGTGGAAACGGAAAATGCGGGCATCACGATCACATAGGCACACTCCGGCATGGGCGGCAGTGCGGTGAGGCGCTCTCCTCTGCCCTCGGCGAGCATTGTTCCCCCGACCGTGCAGAATGCAACATCCGACCCGATTTTTTCCGCAGCGGTGATCATCTCTTCGCGATCCAGGGGTTCCCCGAACGCTCTGTTGAGCGCCCGGAGGACTGCTCCAGCATCCGCCGAACCGCCCGCGAGACCCGCTCCTACCGGGATGTTTTTTGTTATCTCTATTTCCATCCCCTGAAAGGGTACCGACGCTTCGGAGAAGAAGATCTTCGCCGCCTTCACGGCAAGATTTCTTTCATCCTCGGGTATAAAGCCCATATTCGTGACAGCTCTGACAGTATCCCCGTCATTCGGAACGATCCGGATCTCGTCACAAAGGGAAACCGTCTGCATGACCATCGCGAGATCATGGTACCCGTCCTCTCTTCTGGACAGTACATCCAAGGAGATATTCAGTTTCGCGAATGCTTTTTCTCTTAACTCATTCAAAAAGATACACTCTCACTTCATATGGTCTTGCGGTAAACCCGTTTGCAACGGTGTAATTGAACTCATAATTTGTGAAAACCGCTTCTCCCTTGCTGAGATCAATATCCTCCGGCGCTTCGAAACGGACGCTTTCCGCAGTGAAGGAGCAGACCACGAGCAGCTTTTTCCCCTCGTATTCTCTCAGATAGGCATAGAGCCTGTCGCTGTCTGCACACAGTTCCTTATAGTCCCCGTAAAGCGCAACGGGATTATCCAGCTTGAAGCGGATGAGTTTCCTGTAGAAATTGAGCAGGGAGTCGGGATCTCCGTCCTGAGATGCAACATTGATTTCCCTGTAATTCTCGTTAACGGGAAACCATGGCTGGCCATCGGAGAAACCGGCGTTTCTTTCACTGCTCCACTGCACAGGCGTGCGTGCATTGTCTCTGCTGGACCGGTTCACAAGCTCCATCACCTTTTTCTTTGGCAGGAATTTCATGGCGATCCTGGCATTGTTGACAGTCTGAACATCCTCATAGGAATCCAAATCCGGCAGGTCTATATTCAGCATCCCGATCTCCTGCCCCTGATAGATGAACGGTGTGCCTCTCTGGAGCATATACATCGCCGCAAGCATCTTGCCGCTCTCCACACGATAGTCCTCGTTTCCGTAGCGGCTTATTATCCTGGCATGGTCATGGTTTTCTATATACAGCGCATTCCATGCTTTCCCGAACAGCTTTTCCTGCCATTCGGAAAATGCCCTTTTCATTTTTTTCAGATCGAAGGGGCGCTGCAGCATATCCGTCATGAAACAGTCCGCCTCCATATGATTGAAGGCGATCATTTCATCGAGGACCCTGTCAGGCCCCTCGCTGAGGTATTTCAGTGCGGTATCCGCATCTGTGAGCGGACTTTCGCCCACTATGAAGCAGTCATAATTGTCGAGCACATCGTTTTTGAACTCACGAAGATATTCAAGCGCTTCCGGACGGTTGGAAAAATGCTTTATCCCGTTTGCGACCGGGAGTTTCGGATAGGAATTCGGCAGTCCGGGCGTCTTTCCGATGAATGTGATCACATCCTCCCTGAATCCGTCCACCCCCATATCCAGCCAGAAGCGCATGATCTTTTTGACTTCCTCCCGGACCTTCGGATTTGCCATATTCAGATCCGGCTGTTTTTTTGCGAACAGATGAAGATAGTATTCGTCGAGCCCTTCATCATATTCCCAGGCCTCTCCTTCAAAAAGGCTCATCCAGTTGTTGGGCGGGATCCTGTGTTTCCAGCGGAGTTTGCCTTTGAGCTTTCCCTCCCGCCAGATATAATAATCGTGGAACGGATTGTCCCTGCTCTTCCTGCTTTCTTTGAACCAGGCATGCTCATCCGAGGTATGATTCACGACAAGATCCATGAAGACGCGCATTCCTCGTTCATGGGCTTCTTCCAGAACCTTCCTGAAAAGATCGAGGTCTCCGTAGTCCGGATGGATATCCATATAGTTCGAAATATCGTATCCGTAGTCCGCATTTGGGGAGGGATAGATCGGCGAAAACCAGATCGCGTTCACATTCAGGCTTTTGATATAATCCAGCTTTGACAGGACGCCCCACAGGTCGCCTATCCCGTCCCCGTTGCCGTCGCAGAAGCTTCGGCACCAGATATGATATACCGCCATCTCCTTATACCAGCTGTTCCCGTTCATATCCGTTCACTCCCCGGTCAGATTTATTAACTTTGATTTTATCACATTCCACCTGATTAAACAATCTTCAGAAATCACTGCATTCGTAACGCTTTGTTGACAATTACAGCGGTATAATGTAGTATGCTCTCGTCATAAGATAATACCGAAAGAACGACTTTTCGGCATTATTGATCGTTTTTCCGATCGAAAGGACAAAAAATGAAAACAAGGTTCACTGCAATCGTTCTTGCTGTTTTCATAGCCTTATCACTCACCATATACGCCAGTGCGGACACATGGCCGAATTTCGGAACGGTCATTGCGGGAACAGCCTTCAACCAGCCTATAAGCGATGCTGACGGAGCCATTGCCATCGCATTGTATGATGCGGACGGAAACGGCGTGCCCGAAACCAGTCTCCCTTCCGGTCTTGATCTTGCTGCCGAGCTCGATCAGCAGACCGGCATTTCGCATTACTATCTGCGCGGTACACCGCTCTATGCAGGAGAATACTCGTTCATTCTTGTCACTCTGTTTGCAGATGAAAGCTCCCAGCTCCTTCATTGCTCGCTGCGAGTAGACCCCGCCATTCCCTCCGTTATTTCCGTTCCGGATATAGTGTGCGGTGTAAATGAACCCGCTACCGTATCCGTCAACGCATCCGCAATTGACGGCGGGACCCTCAGCTATCAGTGGTATGTGAATTCCATCGCGTCGACTGACGGCGGACTTGCCGTCATCGGAGCTGTGAGCAGTTCCTATACCGTTCCGACGAATGAGGCCGGAGAGCATTACTATTACTGCTATGTGACGAACACCAACAACGGCGTCAGCACCGGGGTTTACTCATCTCCTGTCTGTGTTCTGGTCAACGGCATTTCGTCTATCTCGGTCGCCACAATGCCGGTGGTCACAAAATACACCGAGGGCGACGCTCTCAATACACTTGGCCTCCAGATAGAGGCTCTCTATTCGGACGGATCCACTGAGGTGATATCCGATCCCTCTGTTCTCGGTATCTTTCCGCTGGTTTTTGAAGAGGCCGGAGAACAGCCCGTGACCATCAGCTATAAGGGCAAGACCTGCACATTCAATGTTGAAGTCGAAAAGTCCAAGGATCTGGTCGAGATCGTCAGCATGCCGAACAAGATGAACTACGATGTCGGTGACAGCATTGACATCACCGGACTCGTCCTGAAAGTGACGAAGAGAGGTCAGGAAACACTTGTGAACAGCGGTTTCAACTGGTCGCCCAAGATCGTCACCGCGGAAGGTTCCCGTCAGATCACCGTCATTCTTGAAGACGGGAACTCCACAACGTTCAATGTTACCGTCGCCCCCGGCAAAAAGGATCAGAGCATCCGGATTGAGACCCTGCCGGACAAGCTGACCTATAAAGTGGGAGACAGGCTTGATGTCAGGGGCATGACCATCACTGTGATAACCAATAAGGATTCCAGGGTGATCAGTTCGGGATATACTTACAGCCCTGCCACTTTTACCGAAGCCAACGAAAACCAGCAGGTCACCGTGACATACGGCAGCTTTTCCGCAACTTTCAGTGTTCGGGTTGAGGCCGATGAATCAGCAGTGCCCTCTCCCTCTCCCACAGTGACTCCGACCCCCGATCAGAGCGGAACACCGCTCATCCGCGTTACGCCTCCTCCGGCGGAGACCCATGAAGAAAGCGGTCCTCCTGTAATTATCATCATACTGGCCGCAGTGATCGCACTTGCGGCGCTTGCCGGTGCCGTCATCTATTTCATCATGGCACGTTCGGCAAAGAAGACCGAAACGGAAGAAACGGTCCCGGAGGAAGAAGCCGATCTTTCCGGACCTTCCGGTGAAGAGTCCGCTTCCGAAGATAACTCTCCCGAAGTGCCAAAACCGGAACACCGCAGCAGTGTGGAACCGGATAAAACGGATTACTTTGAAGGCCTTTTCGATGATGAAGAGCCAAAGTGACCTGAGCGAATGAAAGAAACAGTGCCGGGACATTTGACGCACAGACCGGCACTGTTTCTTTTTCCCGATTATTTCAGAAAAATCATTGACATACGAGATATTCCTGTGCTATTATCTTTTGGCTAACCGATAAGCGGTTGCGAACCGGAAGCAGGACGTGCAGGTGTAGTTCAATGGTAGAACACCAGCCTTCCAAGCTGGATACGTGGGTTCGATTCCCATCACCTGCTCCACGCTTCAAAAAAGAGGCAGATATGCGCCAATAGCTCAGCAGGATAGAGCAACTGCCTTCTAAGCAGTAGGTCAGGGGTTCGAATCCCTTTTGGCGTGCCAGATGTATGCCGGGAGGATCCGTGCCGTGAATCTCTCCTGGCATACAGACGAATGAAAATGCATATTTGGTGGGATTAGCTCAGTTGGTAGAGCACCGGATTGTGGTTCCGGGTGTCGTGGGTTCGAGCCCCATATCCCACCCCACTTTTTTCTGTTTCTCTCTTTTCCGGCGAATATCATTGGGATGTAGTGTAATGGTAACACACCGGACTTTGACTCCGATATAGTGGGTTCGAGTCCCGCCATCCCAGCCAGTTATGCCCCAGTAGCTCAGGCGGTAGAGCACCTGCCTTTTAAGCAGGGTGTCCGGGGTTCGAGTCCCCGCTGGAGCACCAAAACGGCATAAAGCCGTGAGCCTTGTAATATCAATGAAAACGTTGATATTACAGGGCTTTTTTCATTATTTGCCGTGTTCCTATTTAACCCACCATGACCCACCATTGACAACAAATGTTGTCAAAAATGTTGTCAACTTTTGTGTCCGTTTTATTGGACAGTAATAAAAATCGCCGGGAACGGATCCCGACGATCAATCTTTCAAGAAGATTTCAATTGCCTCTAAAATTACACTTGCCTGAGAAACATTCATTTCTCTGCATTTAGCTTTGAAGGCAGCTACAGTTTCTTTCGGCAGTTCGCACTGAATCTTGCTATAAACCTTGTCATTGTAACGGCGCTTGACCTCCGTGCTGGTCTCTGTCTTTCTGCTTTTCATTTTCTGATCAGCAGCACAATGGCGAGTATACAAAGAGCAATGCAGACAGCATACAAAACTATTTTAATAGGTGACATTGACTTTGCCGAACTGGTTTGCTATATTAGAGGCAGGGCGGGCGAACCCGCCCCGGCCTTAACTCGTAATATCTTTGATGAGAGAAAGTATTACGTGTATCAGCTCAAGAATCACGGTGACAAGTAGGATCGTCTGGGTCGGCGGTTGCTTGTCGCCGTTTTTCTTTGCCTCATGTCGCCCCATCGGCGCCCCTCCTTTCCTTTAGGATGGCTTAATGATAGCATACTCAATCGAGTATGTCAACCCCCTTTTTGAAAAAAATTTTTCGATGGCAAAAAGCACGATAAAAACAATGATCTGCGACCGACTGAGATTTCAATTGCATCATCCAAGGCGTCAATTGCATCAAAACGATATAAAATGACGAAATTAAAACCGGATACAAAGGCATAAAAATATCTTCTGATAAATACCTATATCCTAACGCCATCCAAAAGCATCTATATTAAAGATACCATATTTCATCCTCTCAGCCAGGGCAAAAAGCATCTGTCACGGCAGGCAAAAACAAACTCTTCTATTTACACTCTATCATATTACCCTATACTCTCAAACCATAGTAAACCCTATATCTACAGACAATCTTATTCCCTTATCTGATCTCTTTCAGATAGGGGATTTTCTATTTATCCCTCCATCAAAACATATATAAAACCGACAGGCTCAGCCTCGCGCATGAAAAGCGTTGCCGATGCAACAAAATATCATTGACACCCGTGCTCTGCTCATGATACGAAATAAACGCCAAAATCTCGTTCAATATTTATTATGCGAGATTTTTTGTCAGAGCATGAAAACCTTGTAAGCATTGGTACGCAACGGATTGCGGGTATTTAATGAGGGCAATTAGCCTCCGCACATGTACACACAGGGCGCTCGGAGGGCAATAATCCCCCGCTCGCGGACACGTAAGGCCTGTCTGGGCGAGACCCCTCCCCGCTCCGGCGATCCATCTATGCACCCCCGGCGGAAAAACAGGCGGCTCCCTCCTATACCTATATATTTATATCAACTCGCAGAATATGGTCTCACAAAGTTCATGGTCCATTTGTGCAACATGCTGTGTTGGTCCTATAGGGGAAATACAAGGTGATTTATGCAAAGTGAACAAAGAGTGCCCCTCTGTGGGATAGTCATAAGGCTCCTCCTGCCGTCACGGGACCTGTGCTGATAGGTAGGCATCGACGGTGAAAGAAAGGTTCAGCGTGGAAGTCGCTCATGCAGAAACTTGAAAAAGGCGGGGAAGTTTTGTTCCTGGCGGAACTTTATAACCGCCGATTAAAAGAAGGAAGGGACTGCGTGAAGGTAATCAAGCATTCTCTGGGGAACTATGAGCAGGCGCAGATACTGCCGTTAGCTGACTTGCATTTAGGGGACATCCACTCGGACGGGAAGAAGATACAGGAGTGGTTGAGTTACATACAGAACACGGACAACTGCTTTTGTATTTTGAACGGCGATCTGATGAACACAGCGATCAAGTCGTCGGTATCGGATACGTATCTTGAGACCTTGACGCCGATGGAGCAGCTGAAGCAGTGCGTGAAGCTGTTTGAGCCTATCAAGGACAAGATATTGCTGGTGACGCAAGGGAACCACGAGGTAAGGATAGCGCGTCAGGACTCCATTGATATAACGGAGCTGATGTGCGCCCAGCTTGGGATCGGTGACAGGTACTCTCCCGCATCGGCTGTATTGTTTGTGCAGGTGGGAGACCAGGGGAGCCATTACAGGCACCTTCCTGTTTTATACAGTATTTTCTGCATCCACGGCTCCGGCGCAGGCGGGCGTTTGGAAGGCGGAAAGATAAACCGTTTGGTACAGTTGGCGAACATCGTTGACTGCGACGTATATCTGCATTCGCACACCCACGTCCCTGCGATTGTAAGGAACTCTTATCACAGGGTCGATACCAGACACTGCACCGTGCAGAAGGTGGACCGTCTATTCGTGAACACCTCAAGTTCCATCGAGTACGGCGGATACGGCGAGTTCTTTGCGTTCAAGCCGAACTCCTTGGAGACGCCTCTAATCATCCTTGACGGACGGCAGCACAAGATGCAGGCGGTACTGTAGGGGAAAAAAGCGGGGGCAGGGTTTTGAATTTGTTCCCTAAATTTTTAAAAAGGAACTGAAAAGTTTTGCCTTTACTGAAATAGTTTTCACTGAAAAAAATGCGTGAATTTTTCAGTTAAGGGGGCAACTTTTGCGGAATACTAAAAAAATACCCCCTTAATTCTCAGTATAGAAAAGAGGTGATGCCATATCGCCGCAGTTAACAAGAGCCGGACATGGAACCCCGGCAAGGCCAATCCGAAGCAGAAGCAGTTCTTTGAATCGAGAACGATGTTCACGGCCTACGGAGGCGCTAAAGGCGGCGGGAAGACCTGGGCCGTTAGGACGAAGGCAATAGGCGGGGCGATATTCAATCCGGGCATCAAGATCCTCATTATGAGGTCCACGTTCCGCGAGGTGGATGAGAACCACATACAGCCTATCTGCAATGAGGTAATTCCGTTAGGGATAGCCAAGTACAACAATCAGAACCACCGGCTTTCGTTTACGAACGGAAGCACGATTCAATTCGGCAACTGGGAAGGCGAGGAAAGTGAGCGTCACTATAACGGTATGGAGTATGACTGGATCTTCATTGACGAAGCTACTCAGTTTACCGAACGAGCCTTTAACTTTCTTGGCGGCTGCCTTCGTGGCGTTAATGATTTTCCAAAGCGAATGTATCTGACCTGCAACCCCGGCGGCGTAGGCCATCAGTGGGTCAAAAGGTTATTTATAGACAAGCAGTACAAGACGGACTCCGTGAACCCGGAGGAGAACGAGAACCCTGCGGACTATACCTTTATCTTTGCGACAGTAGAAGACAACAAATATTTGTTGGAATCGTCTCCTCTTTACCTGCGGAATCTGGCGAACATGCCGGAAGACGTTATGCGGGCGTACCGCTACGGCGACTGGAACGCGATCGGCGGGAACTACTTCAAGGAGTTTTCCAGGCTGGTCCACGTGGTGAAGCCGTTCGGCATACCGAAGCACTGGGAACGCTATCGTGCGTTTGACTACGGTCTTGATATGTTCTCCATCTTCTGGTGTGCGATAGACGAAGACGGACGGATCTGGGTGTATCGCCACTACGAACATAAGGATCTGATCGTTTCCGAGGCGTGCAAACAGGCCATTGAACATACACCGATGGGTGAACGGATAAAGGCCACGTATGCGCCTCCCGATATGTGGAACCGGCAGAGGGAGACGGGACGGTCGATGTCCGAGGTCTTCGCACAGAACGGACTTCCCATTATCAAATCGGACAACAACCGTGTGCAGGGCCACATGCTGATGAAGGAGATGTTCTCCGTCAGCGAGGTGCATGACCCGTATGTCAAGCAGGTCACGGGGAAAGACAGGCTGCCGATGCTCATGTTCATGGGCACAGTGGAGACGAAGGTCTTTTCAGATCTGGAATCGATACAAGCTGACGATGACAATCCGAACGACTGCGCGAAGGTGCCTCACGATGTCACGCATTCCATCGATGCCCTCAGGTATCTGTGCGTATCGAGGATGATGGCGGCGCAGGTCGAGACGCATTTTGAAGAAGACGATGACGGTCTTATGAGTTACGACGAGTATATGACGGGCGGAGTGATCAGCCCGAGTTATATGGGGGTATAAGAATTGGCCGGAGCAAAAAGAAGATTTGAGACCCCGGACGGCATGAAGCGCCAGGTCGAGGCCTACATCAGCGAGATGCTTGCGAAGGACGAGCTTCCGTCGTTTGCGGGCATGCTCAGGTATCTGAACATCTCCAAGCGCACCTACTACCGTTACATGAACACGGAGGAGCCTGATCCGGAGCTGTCGGACGAAGAGCGTCACGCTTACCGGAAGGTGTTCGAGGACGCGCAGCTCGTCCGTGAGGACTGGCTTGAAAGACGGATGGTGAAGGAACCGCGTGCGGCAAACGGCTGCATGAACAGTCTGAAGCAGGTCCAGAACGGCGGCTTCAAGGAAAAGATCGAGGCCGATGTGGATGCCAGGATAACGGTGAACGTTATCGGAGTCGGAGGCGAAAATGCTTTCAAGTAATAAAAAAATTGCAGAAATTGGAAGCAAGGTCGGAAACCTTGAGCATATCGTCAAGGTTCTGAAGGACGAGATGTTCGCTCTTGATGACAGGATCCGCGAGCAGGACGGGAAGATCTCCGAGCAGGAGAAGAAGATCTCCGAGCTGACGGAGAAGCTGCAGGAGAAGCAGGACATCATCGACGAGCAGGAGAAAGAGATCCGGCGCTGGAACGAAGGCATATCGAATATCATGAACTACTCGCTTGAAGTAGCAAAGGGAGAGAAGAAATGAAGCTCGGGCTATTCAAAGGCGAAGACAGACCGACCAAGGAATGTGTATGGGGGTTCTATGAAAGAGGCCTCCGTTACAACAACCAGATAGATCTGGAAGAGACGGTGCGCTGCAACGAGAACTTCTATCTCGGCAGACAGTGGGAGAACGTGGATGCAAACGGCCTTCCGACACCGACCTTCAACTTCATCAAGCGCGTCGTGATGTTCGATGTGGCCACCATCACCACAGACAACCTGAAGGTGAACGCCACGGCCCTCGCCCATACCGCGAACACGAACGAACTGATCCCCGCGGTCAACGTGGTCAATGAGGAATTCGAAGCGCTGACCGAACGGAACGAGCTGACGAACCTTGCAAGAGAATTCGTGCGTAACGCTGCCGTCGACGGAGACGGATGTATGTACGCCTACTGGGACGATACCGCGGAGACGGGACAGGATGCCAAGGGCGAGATCCGCACGGAAGTTCTCGACAATACCGACGTGTATTTCGGGAACCCCACGGAGAAAGAAGTCCAGCGCCAGCCGTACATCATCATCCGCTCGCAGCTCCCCACCCGTGAGGTGCAGATAAGAGCCAAGGAGAACGGGTCAGCTGACTGGGAATCCATCGTTCCGGACGACGAGTTTGCCCATGCCATGGACTCCGCGAAGATCACGGACGATATGACCACTCTCCTGCTGATCCTGTGGAAGGATGACAAGACCGGCACGATCTGGGCATACGAATGCACGAACACGGCGGAAGTCACGGAAGCGTGGGACATGGAGATCAGTCTTTATCCCCTTGTCTGGCTGAACTGGGACTACGTGAAGAACTGCTACCACGGACAGGCCATGGTAACCGGCATCCTGAACAACCAGATCTTCGTCAACCGTGCGTGGGCCATGTCGATGCTGTCTATGATGAAGACCGCATACCCGAAGTATGCGATAGACGGCACAAGGATCAATTCCCTCGACAACAGGGTCGGCGGATTCATCAAGACGAACGGTGACCCGTCCACGGCTATCAAGGCCATAGACCCACCCACCATATCCCCGCAGGTCGCGCAGTACATCCAGCTTGCCATCGAGCAGACGGAGAAATCCCTCGGCGCCACATCGGTCGCACTGGGCGATACAAGACCGGACAACACTTCGGCGATCATCGCATTACAGAGAGCTGCAGCGACGCCGATCGAGCTGACAAAGCAGAACCTTTATAAATGCATAGAAGATCTGTACAGGATCTATCTTGAATTCATGTCGGTGTACTACGGGAAGCGTCTTGTGGACACCGAGACCTCGGAGAAGATGGGTTCCGTGTTTGAGTTTGCCGGAATGGACATGCCGGACACCATCACGGAATACTTCGATTTCTCCACACTGAAAGACCATCCGATGACTCTCAAGCTGGATGTGGGCGCTTCCTCGTACTACAGCGAGATCGCATCCATCAACACGCTGGACAACCTGTTCATCCAGGCGAAGGCGATCGACATCATCCAGTACCTGGAGAGGATCCCCGACGGGTATATCCCGGACCGCAGAGGTCTGATACAGGATATAAAGAACGCGCAGCAACAGCAGATGGCCATGCAGGCCCAAGCGCCTCAAGGGAACGACCCCATTGCGATGGCACCCGATGCCGAGGCGCTTCCTTCGGGAGGAGGCTATTCCGCTCTGCAGCGCAAGATAAACGAGGGGGCTGATGTGAGGTGAGTGATGCGGTAGTTGTAGCACTGATCACGGCGGCGGTCACTTTGCTCGGAACGATACTGACCACCATAACCACCGCGATCAGCAACAGGAAGAAGACGGTTTCCCGTATCGATGATGTGGAAGTGAAGCTGAACAACCACATCTCGGAAGAGGAACTGGTCAACGCGAAGCAGATGCGGGTACGAATACTGCGGTTTAACGATGATCTATGCAGAGGTACCAATTTCAGCGAGAACCACTTTGATGACATTCTTGAGGACATAGAAGCCTATGAGGCTTTCTGTGAGAAGCACAAGGATGACTACAAGAACGGCAAGGGACAGATTGCCATCAAGCACATCAAGTCTGTCTATGAAAACCACATGATCAACCATGACTTTTTGTAAAGGAGAATTGAAATGAATCCACTCAGCAATAAGTTGTATGACATCCTCAAATATTTGACGATCATAGTTTTGCCCGCCATCGGTGCGCTGTACGCGGGACTGAGTCAGATATGGTCTCTCCCCTATGCGGCGGAGATCCCGGCGACGATCACGGTGATCTGCACGTTCCTCGGTGCGATCCTCTGTATAAGCACAGCGCAGTACAACAGTAAGAAGTAAACAACAGATACACCAATCTGTTAAATAAAGGAGCCACAGACCAGTGGCGGAAAGGTAAATATGGACGAATTAACAAATGAAGCAGTCTCGACTGAAGAGATCTCCGATGACATTCTTTTCGACGGATGGGGCGACGGCTCCGTAGTGGAAGAGGCAGAACCGGAAGAAACCGAAGAAGAGACCGAAACGGAATCTGAAGAGACAGACCAGTCAGAAGCAGAGGAAGCGGAAGATGCTTCCGATGACGAAGCGCCGGAAGAACTTGAGAAAGAACCGGAAGAAGTAAGCAAGAAAGCCGACCAGCTGTTCACGCTGAAACATCTTGATGAAGTCAAAGAGGTCAACCGCGACGAAGTCATCACTCTGGCTCAGAAAGGACTTGACTACGACCGCATCCGCACGGAGCGGGACCAGCTGAAGGCCGAGAAGGCCGCTCTCAAGGAACACGAGGATTTCCTCAAGGAGCTTGCCGAGCTTGCAGGGCAGAGCGTCGAAGACCTGATGATCGCCACGAAGGCGAGGCTTGTCGTACAGGACGAGCAGAAGAAGGGCAGAGACATCACCTTCGACCAGGCAAAGTACCGTGTGGAATCCGACATGAAGGCTCTGAAGAAGGCGGAAGCAAAGATCACGGAACCTGCGGAACCGGCCGTGGAGAAAGCGGAAGAACCCGTTGTGGATCTGAGGGCAGTACGCGAAGCGAACTTCAAGCGTTTCATCGAAGCGTATCCCGAAGTGAAGAGCGAGGACATCCCGCATGAAGTCTGGAAAGAGTTCGGAGACGGCTCCAAGAAGGAGCTGACCGATATCTACGCACGCTACGAAAACAAGAAGCTCAAGGCGCGTATCGCGGAACTTGAGCAGAAACCGAAGCGTTCCACAGGCTCACGCCGCTCCAACGGCAATCCCGTCAAAGAAGACGATCTGTTCGCCGGTTGGGGCTGATCGGCGAGAAGAGCCTCACGAACGCAAATAACTAATGTGAGGTAAATAAAAATGGCAGTTAATCTTGCGACAAAATTTGTCGACAAAGTAGCTGAGCTTTTTGTTCAGGAATCCTTCGCCGGAGGCATCGCCTCCAAGGCATACAACTGGGACGGCACCGAGGCCATCAAGGTCTACAGCGTTGACACCGTTCCCTTCGGCAACTACACCCGCTCCGGCTCCAACCGCTACGGTACTCCGGGCGAGCTGGGCGACTCCATCCAGACCATGCAGATGACCCAGGACAAGGGCGCTACCTGGACCATTGACAAGGGCAATGCCAAAGAGCAGCTCAACATCAAGGGCGCCAACGAGTCCGTGACCCGTCAGATCAAGCAGCGCCTCAACCCCATGGTTGATGTTTATGCATTCGGCAAATGGACTGCCGGTGCCGGTTACGCTGTGGCCGCCACTGCTGCGATCTCCGCAGCCAACGCACTGAACCTCCTGCAGGATGCGACCGAGAAGGCCGACGAAGCAGCCGTTCCCGAGGATGAGCGTTTCTGCGTCTGCTCCTACGGCTTCTTCAAGCTCCTCAAGCAGAACAGCGCGTTCGTGTACACCGACAAGCTCGCCCAGAGCGCCCTCGTCAAGAACGAGATCGGCACTCTTGACGGATGGAGGATCGTCCGTGTTCCCGAGACCTACTTCCCCGCAGGCATCGTTGCTCTCTGCGTTGCGAAGAGCGCCGTCCTTGCTCCTGTCAAACTGCAGGACTACAAGATCCATGTGGATCCTCCCGGAATCAACGGCAACCTCGTTGAGATGCGCGCACTCTTCGATGCGTTTGTTCTCGATGCGAAAGCCAAGGGCGTCATCGCGATCTGCGACTCCGGCGCAGGCAGACACTGCGCTGCTCCGACCATCGCTGCCAACGGCAACATCACCGCTCTCGGCGGCACTGTTGTGTACTACACCCTCGACGGCTCCGATCCCCGTGTGAGCGGCACCCGTCTGACGGCCAACGCCACGGGCGTTGTCGGCAACTCCGGTGATGTGATCACCGCCATCGCCTACAACAGCGCCTGCACGGTTGTCCACTCCAACCCCGTGGTCGTAAAGCGCAGCTGATTTTCTCAATAAGGGGCAGGTCTCACAGCCTGCCCCGTTCCCTTAAAGAAAGGAAACGGAATGGCAACAATCGACATCATCATGCCCTCCTACAATTCGATAGCCACCATCAACAAGGCCATCGCCTCGGTGGCGATGCAGACGCTCGATCCTTCGGATTCTTTTACTTTGACCATAGTGGACGACGCGTCCACGGACGGAGTGGAGTATCAGAGGATAGCGGACTACTGGAATGCATTCATTCCCTGCCAGCTCATTGAAAAACCGGTCAATCAGGGATGCGGGCTTGCGAGGCAGACGGGCATGGACGAGACGGACGGCGACTACATCGTATTCATCGATGCGGACGATGCCTTCGTTACGCCCCATGCGATACGGTATCTGCTCCGCGCCATGGAAGGCAACGACCTTGTGATGGGACAGTTTGCCGAGGAAACCGCGAACGGCTCCATCATGCACGACAAGAACTTCACATGGATGCACGGCAAGATGTATCGGCGGAGTTTCCTTGAGCGGCATCTCATCCGATTCAACGAGACCCGTTACAACGAGGATTCCGGATTCAATCAGCTTGCGGCGCATCTGACTGACCGCATCGTGTATATCCCTCAGATAATCTACTCATGGAACAACCGCAAGGACTCCACAGTCAGAACTGACAAGGACGGATACAGAGGCGGTTACGGATGGCGGGACTTCATCGAGAACCTCGCCTATGCGTGCGAGGAGCTGCGGAAGCGCGGCATCAACAAGGCCATCATCCGCGACTTTGCCATTGAGTGTCTTGCGACCTTGTACTGGCAGTACGGGGATGCGTACTCCCTTGTTCCGGGCGAGGACGCTCTGAACCGGGAGAAGCTCCGCGAGTTCTACAGGCGGGCCTTGAGGCCTTATGTGCTGGACGGTGCCGTGATGCACGAGCATCTGACGGTGCAGTGCCTGAAGCACATCAGCGACTTCCAGCTCGTTGCCGTCCCTGCCGTCACCTTTGACGAATACTTAAAGCTTCTGGGCTACTTCGACGATATGAAGAAGCTCTACAAATAAGGATGTGAAACATGACAACTGGAACCGAAATCTACGAAGCGGCGCTGGTCCTTATAGACGCGAACAACGACGCGGATACATCCGAATACGAATCAAAAGCACTATCCATAATCAACGTACTGCGTGGCGAACTGTACCCGTATTCCGACACGTTCGACACCACAGGCAAAGGCAGACCCATCTGCCCGATCATGACCGACCTTGATGACGAGATCGGTCTCGATGACTATATAGCGCAGACCGTCATGCCCTATGGCTTGGCGACACACCTTCTCCTCGATGAGAACCCCACTGCTGCGGGATACTTCAACCAGCGCTACAACGAACTGCTTGCCGCACTTCGGCAGGGCATCGGCAGACCCGCAGGCGGAAGTGTAGACATCGAGGATGTCTATGGTGGAAGCAATTACTACAATCGTTTCACGGTGTGGGGTGGTAGCTGATGGCAAGCATTTCAGCTGCAACAGCAGAAAAAGTAATCTCTCTGAAGAAGTTCCTCGGTCTGAACGAGAACACCGATGGGGATAACAAGCTGAAGACAGGCGAAGCTGTAAGGTGCCAGAACTTCAAGATAACCAACTCTGGCAATCTGATGAAGCGGTTCGGCACTACTTTCAAGTATGACATCGGCGATGCGCCAATTAAAGGTATGTGGCATGGCTGGTGTACAAGGCACGAGCTTACCCTTGTAGCTTGCGATAGCCATCTGAAGATGATTCAGAACGACAAATGGCTTTTAAGACCTATCGACCTTGGCACGATAACGACGACGAACGATGTATTCATGTTCGGTTTTGATGAGAAAGTCTATGTCATGACTGGCTATGAATACTGCGAAGTGTCTTCAAAAGATGTCTTTATTCCTCAGTCACTATCTGCTTTTACAGGCAGAGATGATGAGCAAGCGTGTTTAATAACCGCCTCTGTTGACGCTGATTTATGGAAAGCGAAAATAGACATTTCAGGTGTTTACATCTTCAGATATACAGATGACAACTGGGTACTTGGAACAGGCGAGTTCGCCATTGTAGTTGATATAGCCGAGTATGGTCTTTCTGTAACCGGAACGCTCCAAGACGGAGACAAGATAACTGTTTCCTACGGCAAAGAACACGAGGAAACACAATGGTCGATGGTCAACATTGCCGATGGCAAACGCGGCTACAGACCGCTCGTTGCCATAGGTATACAGGGTACTGGCGGCGGTACGCTTCTTGAAGAAGTAAACAAACTGAACGGCGCACGAAGAGTCTGGATAACGACGGCTGAGGATTCGCTTACATACCAGTTGCCAGAGAAGAATCTGGTACGCATAGACTGGGTGTGTCCCACATACAAGCAAAACGAAAAAACATACCCCGACACGGACAACAAGCTCACCCCTGTCGTCGATTACAAATACGACCTTGAGAACGGAACGGTGACGTTTGTTGAGCCGCCGCTTGCTGGAATATACGCATATGAGATAGCATACAGTGTTTTTGTAAACTTCGCGGACACAGTCAGAGTCATGCGTTATGCCGAGATGTATGCAGGAACGCAGGACAGCCGTGTGTTTATTTACGGTGATGGCAGTAACAGGACGTTCTATTCTGGCATAGACTACTATGGTCAGCCGAGAGCGGACTACTTCCCCGATCTCTATGAAGTAACCGTTGGTGATGCGAACACGCCAATAACCGGAATGATCCGCCACTACTCAAGACTTCTTGCTTTCAAGCCGACGGAGACGTTCAACATCGACTACGGTATCGTAACTCTTGCTGACGGATTGATGACTCCTGCTTTCTACACCACGCCTGTGAATAAGAACGCAGGAAACCAGGCTGTCGGTCAGATACAGCTTGTCCTCAATGCTCCGAGAAGTTTGTGCCAGGGCAACCTGTATGAATGGAGAAGCGGTTCGTCCTATGCGGCTAATCTCTCCGTGGACGAACGGCAGGCCAAACGAATCAGCGACAGGATTTACGACACCTTGCAGAAGATGGACTTCAGCAAGTGCCACTGCTACGACGATAACCTTAACACCGAGTACTACATTATCGACGACGACGGCAATTGCCTTGTTCATAATTACTTCGTTGATGCTTGGTACTACTACACTGGCATTGATGCAAGAATGATGATTGCCGTAGATGGCAAGCTGTATATCGGTACAAAGGCAGGAAAGGTGCTTCTTCTTGACGAAGACGCAACGAGCGACAGAGGAAGCGCAATAGACTGCTATTGGGAAAGCGGCTCAATGGACTTCGGCGCTCCCAATATGCGGAAGTACTCTTCTCAGCTCTGGGTGTCTGTCAAGTCTGAGGAGCGCAATGCTGTCAATGTCACAGTCAAGACTGACAGGTCAGAAGAAAACACCGATGTTGATGTTGAGCCAGAATACGATACCGAACTGCCGAAGATAACCAGACTGAAGATAAAGGTCAAGAAGTTCGTATTCTATAAGCTTATATTCAGGTCGAACGATTCAAAGAACAGAGTGACTGTCGTCGATACCGAGATAAAGGTGAGAGTCACCAGTCAGGCTAAGTGAGGAGAATATGTGGAAGACTAAGAAAAACAGCACAGAGATATCAATGACCGAGGGTGATTTCGGCATATCCATTCCGTACAAGGTTACTATCGGAGCGATCATCGACACAGCCGATTCAGTGCTGATGACGATAAAGACCGAGAAGAATGGAGAGGCTCTGTTTACCAAGACGTTCACCGACATCGCCAACAACACGATAGACCTTTCGTTTACTGAGGCCGAGTCAGAACAGCTCGAAGTCGGGAGCTATCTGTACACTATGGACTGGTATAAAGGCACTCAGTTTTACTACTGCATAGTAGATGACGGCAAACTTAAAGTGGAGGATAAGCCATGAGCAAAGTAAATGTAACAATAGGCATCGACGATAGAGTCGTGCCGCGTGGCGGCACAGAAAATCAGGTTCTCGCAAAGGCAAGCGACCAAGACTACCACTTCAAGTGGATGGACTCCTCTGGCGGTGGTAGCAGTGGCGGCGGTGGAGCTGGGCCGTCTTCCGTTCTTCCGCGTAGAGATGGCGACGGTTCTGAACACGGCGAAGGCTCAACGGGTCAATCAGATGACTTTGCTCGTGGCGACCATGTCCATCCGATAAATGTATCGGACGATGTTACAGAGATTGAGATGAACGGTTCTGCTGACCTTGGCGAGAAATTGACTTATGCCAGAACAGACCATGTTCATCCGCACGACGACTATAAAGACGGCTTCAAGCTGTACGCATCGGCAAACATCTATGCGAGCATCGATGACCTTCCGCTCCCCGGAAATGTAGGGCGCATAGCATTTGTAAAGGTGAGCTAATATGGCAACGGCTAAACTCTGGTGGAATGGCACTGACTGGGTAGCGGAAGAAACAAAGTGCGTTGACAACATATCTGGAAGTTCCTCTTCTTGGGCGCGCGTCGCATTTTCCATATGGATAACCGCTTATGACGACGCTACCATTCAGATGAAAGCGATACAGTCCGTCTGGGGGAATGGCGGCAATGGCACTATGAGCGGTAAAAAGACCGTTAAGTCTGGCGACACTACCATAGGACAAGGCACGTTCACTGCGGATGTGACTGAGTATACGACATTCACATGGAGCGGAACTGTCACTTGCGGCATGAACGAGTATGGTTCTTTGAAGTATCACTCAGGTGCGTCCAACACTGCGAGCGGCACAATCAATCTGACAGTTTCCCCTCTCGCCACAATAACCTATGATGCAAACGGCGGCGAAGACGCCCCTGACCCGCAGATTGTTTGCAAGACCGCCACGAGTCCATTGTCTGCAACTCAGCCGACACGTTCTGGTTATACGTTTTCCAAGTGGAACACGAAAGCAGATGGTACAGGTACAAACTATTCAGCCGGAAGCAATATCGAGGTAACGGAAGATACCACACTGTATGCCGTCTGGTCAACGAACGAGTATCCTGTCAATATAAGCGCAGAGGAAGGTGTTACCATCACGTTTGATGGCGACGCATTTAGCAACGTAAACGTAACCGTAAACAAGCCGTTTGGTGATACTTGTGCATACTCCATGACAGCGAATGACGGCTATATAATCAAAGACCGAGACCCTGCTACGGATGGAACTATGACGATAGCCGCAACAAATCCGTCTTTGTCTGCAACGTCACAGCGTGTAGGTTGCCACCTTGACGACGGAGTTAGTTGGATACAGGCGGTTATGTTCTACGATAATGGCGTAAGTTGGGATATGATTCAAGCATACTACGACAACGGCGTAAGCTGGGAGCTGGTGTACTAATATGGCGTTACTTAAAGGAAACGAATCCGACGATCTCACCCTGAAGTATCTGCTTCAAAACAGCAAAAACAGCAAAGACGAAGACGAAGACGGTGGTGGCGCAAAAATCCACGTTGGCCCAGACGAACCAACGGATAACAAAGTGAACATTTGGCTTGATACCGATGAGCAGGGTACATCTGTCGTTACCAGCGTTAACGGGCAGACCGGCGCGGTTACAGCAGTTAATTCTGTTAATGGTCAAACAGGGGACGTTGTCGTTCCAACCATTCCCGATTCAGGAAACACAGGAGATGTTCTGGCGAAGGCTTCAGGCACTGACTACGACGTGGAATGGATTTTGCCGTTGAGCATGAAACTCCTGTGGACGAACCCTGACCCTACATCGAGCTTTGCGGCGCAGACATTGCAGATTGATTTAAGTAATTATTCTGCCGTTGAGGTTATCTATAGGCACTTCGGTGATGTTGGCGAAACTGGATACGGAGCTATGCTTTGCATAAAAGGGTTGACATCTGGAATTCTTGTTATCAGTTATTCCAACAACAGAAACGGGGTTCGGATGGCGTCTCCAACAGACGCTGGGGTCACATTTTCCACTTGTCTATATAATAATGCGGTGAACAACAACTATGGCGTGCCGCTGTATATCTTTGGGATAAAGGGGATAACATGAGTGTTCTGAAGATAAAAGATGAAAACAGTGGGCAGTGGTTTGCTGTCGATTCATGGGGGGATTACTACATCTTATCTCTTACCGCAACACTTTCGGCCGCGTCGTGGAGCAGCAACGAACAGACGATAAGCAACGCCGAGTTCGTCGCAAGCGGATTTGCTTATATAGTGGCGCCGGCCAGTACGAGCTACACCGATTACACAGAGGCTATTATTTATGCAGAAAATGTATCAACGGACGGCTACATGACGTTCCATTGCAGCGAAGAGCCGACGACTGACATTATTGTCAACATCTTAAAGGTGAAGATATGAGCATGGTTTTCAACATGGTTGGCGCAGGTAGCGGGAAGATATCTGCCTATGCTTATATCATTGTCTGGCATAACGCTGGTAGTGTTCCGACCTGCACTAACACGGACGGCTCAATAGCTTTGTCTGTCGATAGAGAGCTGTTTCTTGTTTCAGACGGAGCAACTTCCTGCGTTGTGTCTTGCGGCGGTGTAACAAAGACAGTAGCAATAACCGCTGGGGAAAGTTACTATGTTGATTTGAGAGGTGTCCTTTACCAAGCTGGAGATACAGGTGGGTGGACTGCTGTTGCGTGGGCCGCGATTAGTGGATTCAACGCAAACAAACCAAATCTGACTTTTACCGACAGCGCACTTAAAATTGACCAAACAGGATACCACTGCGGCGTTACTTATCATAACGCAAAGGTTGATTTGACAGACTATAATTATGTGACGGCACATGGCAAAATTGAATATTCAAGATCATCTGACAGCGGCGGTGTTGGAATATACATCTTCAGTCAGATAGGAAGCGGATATTATATTGCGCAATCTGTTGCGAACACACAAGTTGGTACTGGAACAAAAACAGACTACAATCTTTCCGTAAATGTAGCCTCGTTAACAGGCGAGTATTATGTTGGATTCGGGTCTGTCATTACTACGCATCATACATTTGATAGTGTTTACTGCGGCATATAAGGACGGGTGTATTAATGAGTAAAGCAACTATTTGGAATTATCTAAAAACGAAGACGTCGTTGTCGGACGAAGCTATCGCTGGTATCATGGGCAACCTTGAGTGCGAGTCAAATTGCGAGTCTTGCCGTAAGCAGGGCGACTTCTCCGCAGACCGCTCCGCATCGAAAGAGTATGCAAGGCAGGCGAACGCAGGAACGAACAACTTCGTGTATGACGCTGTCGGATTCGGTCTTGCCCAATGGACTTACTATTCACGGAAAGAGAATCTGCTCAACTCCTGCCGTTCACAGGGAAAGGGCGTAGAGGACGAAGAAGCACAGCTTGCCTTTATGCTTGCCGAGATGCAGATGGAATACACCGCCATGTGGAGAAGGCTGTTCCAAGTCACCACGATTGCAGATGCGGCAGGCCTTGTGTGTAGAGAATATGAACGCCCTGCCGTGCTGAACATCACGGAACGAGCACGGGCAGGGCAGAAGATCTATGACGAATTTCACGGTTCAGACCCTATCCCCGAACCAACGCAGGACAACATAGCAAAAGCAATGGAACTACTCTTGGAAGCAATTGCTCTTCTGAAGGAGGCACAGCATGGCTGACAATCTTGAAGAACTGAACACCCCGCAGGCTCCGGCTAACACATCTCCGCTTAACGAGCGGTATCAGTCGTTCGTGGCGGACAATACAGCTGACATCAATGCGATGTACGACGCCAACCGTCAGTCACAGCTGACGGGGCTTGAGTCTGCCTACACCCAGAACCTCTCGGACGCTACCGCACAGAAGCAGAAGATAGACGAGAACTACAACCGAGCCGCCAATGACCTTGCTGTTCAGTACGAGCGGAACAGGGCAAATCAGAACCTACAGGCACAGATGAACGGACTCAACGTCGGCACGGGCAGTCAGATGGCTCTTGCTCTCGGCTCTGAGTACAACAGGGACTTTGGCAATCTTCGCGGACAGCAGGCAGCTGCACAGGTCGAACAGGACAGACAGATCTCCAACATCGAATCGCAGTACCGTCTTGCCGTCCAGCAGGCCATCGCGGACAACGACCTTGCCAGAGCGGCCGCACTGGTGGATGAGGCAAACAACAAAGTCAATCAGCTCTCCAATGCCTACAAGATCCAGCAGGAAGACATGGGCAACGCTGCAGCCTTGCTCGCCGCATCCGGCGACTTCTCCGGCTATCAGAACATGCTCGGTCTTACGGATGATCAGGCGGGTCTGCTTCGGACACAGTGGGCGGTACAGAATCCCGACCTTGCGTATCAGTCCGGCATGATAGACCCCGATCAGTACAAGGCCATCACGGGCAAGTATCCGAGAGGATACGGAGGTGGGGGAACAGGTGGAAACCCGTACCCGTCTTGGTATGAGTTAAGAAGCAGAGAGTGGAACGGCGGGAACGGAACTACTGTTGTTGACGGACAGACAAAGAAACTCAAAGAGGTTTATACAGACTTTAACGATTATCTCCACCATTCTCACGGATAAAATAGGAGGACGCAATGGGATATACTGACGAACAAAAGACTGCCATTGCAAACTCAATACGTTCAGGTAACGTAGGTTCAAGTACCCCTACCAGTTCAAGTGGTGGGGGTACAGGCGGTTATACCGATGAGCAGAAAACTGCAATCGCAAACGCAATCCGTTCGGGGCAAGGTTCTATAGACTTTACAACCCCTACACAGACAACCGTCGCAGACATCCTTGCGAATCCTGTCAACAAGCTGAACCTCAAGAACAAACAGCTTGAACAGGCGGAGAGATTTAATCCGTATTCGTCTGACCCCGCTATTGCAAAGCTTCAGAGGCAGAAGGATGTCATCCTCAACGGCAATGGAGCAAACGACCCGCTGGCACAGCGTGGATTGGCAGAACTGGATAAGCAGATAGAGCTTGCACAGAATCCTGTTCAGACTCCTGTCCAGGCTCCCGCACCCGTGGACAATGCTCCGAAGCAAGATAGCAACACAACTCTGGACAAACTTCAGAAGCTTCAAGAGCAGAAAAATGCCATCCTCAATTCAGAAGACCCGAACCATCCGCTCGCCAAAAGAGGCATCGCCGAGATAGACCGGCAGATGCTTGAATTGGAGAACGGCTGGCTTGAGGATAACTACGACACCCTTACCGACAATTATCTCCGTGGACTCGGTCTGCCTGTAGATGATATGTCCTCTGGGGCGGACACGGTCAGCAAAATCGCACAGATACGCCAGCTTGAAATCGACATAAATGCGAAGCAGGATGAAATCGACAAAGAGCTGGATCCCGTCAAAAAGGAACAGCTTATAGCTGATCAGGACGCTATGCTTCTCCAGCTTGACGAGGTTCGTGACAGCATCGTTGGCGGTGAAAAAGCAGGCGTTGATTCTCTCCGCCGTCCTTATAACGCAGTCACCAGTGCTATCGAGCAGATTACGAACCAATACATTTCCGCCACTGACCCACAGGAAAAAGAGAGGCTTGCCTACGCTCTCGAATTGCTGAACGACCGCCAGGCAAAACTGATGAACGCCCTCGGAATAGAGAAGAAGCCTCTCGTTGAATGGGAAGGCAGAGCGGAACTCCTTGCCGAGTACAGAAGACTTGATGACAAGATTGCATCTGTGGCTTCATCGGAAGACGTAGACCCTGCCGATGCCGCAAGGCATGCTGAACTGAAGAACCTGCTTCAAGAGAATGACTTGATGGCAGGTAACGGATGGCAGAGCTATACTCCCCGCGAACGTGTGGGTAATGTTATTGAGGGCGCAGGCCGAAACATCGGCAGCAGCATTATCAATGCGGGTGCTACGATTCTCGCATCAGGACAACCTGACCTTACTCTCGGAGAGCAGGTTCGAGTTGCCGCAGGAACAGCAGACGAAAAAGCACTAATAGAAGCGAAAAAAGGCAACGTAGACGAGATAACCACTAAAATGTGGGATACTGCTGACAGCATCAGCGACAATGCGAGGATAAACCTTGAAGCAGCAAAGAGTGAGCTTGGCACAGTAGGAAGCGCATTAGTCGACATCGGTGAGAATGTCATTGAGATGGGATTCGATGCGGGTGTCGGTGCTGTCACAGGCGGAGCTTCTCTTGCGTCCATGTTTGTAAGGGTCTTCGGCTCGTCCACACAGGAAGCAAGACGGGCTGGCGCATCGCTTGACAAGCAGGTAGCATACGGTCTTACCAAGGCAGGTATTGAAGTCGCAACCGAAAAGATGTTCGACGGTGTTGCGAAGATCTACGGTGCCGGTGCTGCTGACGATATAACCGAGAAGCTGATAGGCAAACTTACAGACAACGATGTCGGACGCTCGTTTCTCCGCATTGTTGCCGGCGGTGTCGGAGAAGGTAGCGAAGAAGTCATCTCCGATCTGCTTGCCCCTCTTGCCGAGAGCATCTACAAAGACGAGACCACAAGGGAACTGTATTCACAGCTTGACCCTGCTGATGTCCTGTACAGCTTTATCATCGGTGCTACGATAGGTATTCTCGGCGGCGGTACGAATGTCGCAACAGGCGGAAACGCCGCGGCAAACTATCAGCTCCGTCAGAGTGAGGCGGGAGTCGGTTCCGTAGAGAACCAGATGTCCGGTGCATGGGATGTCCTCACAGGAGCAAGGACCGCAGATGAGGTCAACCTCACCGAAAGCCGTGCAAGGGAGCGGCTTGGTCTTGACGCAAACGGGAATCCTGTTACGAGCGCCCCTGCCACAGAAGTTGTGGACGCCCTTTCAGAATCCCCTGCTGAATCACCTACGGTTGAAGCACATACTATCAATCCTGCACAACAGGCTTTGCTTGATACCATCAGCAACGGCGTTACAAACAAAGTTGCCGAAACAATAATGAATGACCCTGCGTTGAAAGCAGAGTTTGAGAGCATAGCCGATGTTGTTATTGAAGGAACTAAATCTGAACAGCGGAACATCGTCAAGGACAATGCAGATGCGGTAATCGATGCTCTTTTAGCTTCTATACAAAACAAATCTGTAACGACTATAAGCAATATCCTTGCTGCAGAAAAGTTACTTGATATGCTGCAGTTTAGACTGAACCCCGCTACAGGGAAAATAAGCGACAAAGGAGCAACTGAGATCCGGGATAATCCTGTGCTACGAGCTGCCTTTGAAGAAGCTACAGGGGTAAAGTTAACCGGCAAATCAGCGAATCAAACTCGTATTATCCGTGATAGTGCGGCTGCGGCTGTTGAGGCTCTCAAAGCCGCGGGTATCAATCCAATCACTACATCGATAGATACGGATCCGGCAAATCACACCCCAGAAGTCCAACAAGAAATCGACCGTTTTGTAAAAGCTGTAGACACCAAGCTCATAGAGTGGTTTGGCAAAGTGCGTAACCTTTTGAACGGCGGCACTCCTCATGATTATAACTACAAACTGGGGCCAGTTTCCAACAGCGAAGCAGAAAGCATACAGCAACTGACCGGCGTGGACACCCGTGGATTTGAGCACAATCTTAATGGTGAAGTTTGGTTAAATCATATTGATGCCGAACACGGGGGAAAAGGGTCCACAAACAAAAGCATGCGACATGATGAAGATGTCGCGAGAATGGAATATATTATTCGGAACCATGACACCATTGAGCTTGCTCTTGATAAAAATGGCAATCCGGCTAAGGACAGTGTATATAATGATAGCAACAACAAAGCTGCGCCAAGAGTTATTTATAGCAAGAAGCTTGACGGGACATACTATTTAGTTGAGGCAATTCCAAACTCTAGCTCAAAAACACTGCAAGTTGTATCGGCATATATAGTCCCCAACGAAAAAAAAGGCGCCCAGAGCCATCGCTCTGGAACGCCAGGTGCGCAAGTGTCTGATGCCAACCCCGAAGGGGGGCCTTACACCCCAGACTTTACGTCCGAAACGGGCCTTCCGCCACCTTCTGGTGATAGTGTATCACAGTCTCCCGTAAAAAGCAACAACAATTCAGACAACAATCCTCCTTCAGGGCCCTCTGCTCCCGGAGGGACTTCGGCAGACAGCGATGTTGACAGCGGAGAAACCCGTGAACGTGGCGAGTCGCGCAACATCCGCACCGACGAAGCCCGTGATCAGCAGCTCCGTGATTTCAAGGAAAAGAACCCTGACATCTACAAGGTCGTAAAGAACGAGAAAACGCTCGGCAAGGCGCTGGATATCTTCGAGACGCAGGGAGTCGAAGGCTCGGCTGCCACGCTGGAACAGGCTCTTGCGGACGCAAGGAACGGGAAGAAGCTCTCGCTTGAGATGGTGCCGCTGCACAAGCTGGTCTGTGACGAGCTGGCAAAGAGCGGACAGATAGAAAGAGCGAACAGGATCTCGTCAGACCTCGGTGCGGAGCTTACCTATGCCGGACAGCTCAACCAGGCGAACGTTATTCTTCGGAACTCCTCTGCTACCGCCAAGGCTGATGCCTTCGCCAAGACGCTCGACAAGATGATCGGTGAGAACAAGGCAGCCATTGATCAGGAATCCGTTCAGGATCTCGTTGACAGGTACCGTGCGGCAGAGACGGACGAGGCAAGGAACGCCGTCCTGGACGATGCCATCACGGCAATCGCACAGTCCTCTCCATCTAACCTTCGCGACATGTTCACCGCTCTCCGATACACGAACATGCTCGGCAACTTTAAGACGCAGATCCGAAACGTTCTCGGCAACACGGGCATGCTCCTTGCGGCAAGAGGAAAGAACAGAGTCCTTGCGGTTGAGCAGGCGGCGGTGAATGCGGTCAGCAATATGCTCGGCAAAGGCAATGCTGTCACGAGGACAAACACGCTGACAACGGACGGCGCTCTGTTCAAGGAAGCGTGGAAGATGTTTGCGGAAGACCAGAAGGCGGCCTACGGCGAAGGGAAGTATTCCGATGTCGCCCAAGGCAACCAGGCTATCCGCGAGAAGAAGACCGTCTTCAAGTGGAACTGGAAAGGTGAAGCCGATACAAAATTGGGGCAGTTCGGACGCGCTGCAGCGGATGTACCGATGAAAGTCCTCGAAGGCTACCGCAAGGCAACGAGCTGGGCGATGGAACAGGGAGACGTTATCTTCCAGAAGGTCACCTATGCACAGGTGCTTGCGGACTATGCCAAGGCGCAGGGCTACAAGTCCCTCGCGGATGTCCCTGCCGAACAGCTTCAGACGATGCGCGAGTATGCCATCAAGGAAGCGCAGGAGGCCACCTTCCACGACAAGAACGCAGTCTCGGAAGCCTTCTCCAACTTCGACAGGAACTGGAGTCCGCTCGGGAAGAAGATCTCGCAGGGCATCATGCCGTTCCGTCAGACTCCCGCCAATGTCGGCGTGAGGATGGAAGAGTATTCCCCGCTCGGTCTCATCAACACATTCGTTGATGCGGCCAGGCTGGCAAAGGGAACGACGGATGTAAACTCGTTCATGAACACTCTTGCGAAGACGATCTCCGGCACGGGGCTTGCGGCTCTCGGTTACATCCTGGCGAAGAACGGACTTGCGAGAGGCAAGGAAGATGACGAGAAGCTCGCAAACTATGAGCGGAACGTGCAGGGCCTCGGTGATTACTCCCTCGTGCTTCCGGACGGGACAACAGTCAGCCTTGACTGGCTGCAGCCCGAGTCGGCGGCATTCTTTGTCGGTGTTGAGGCGGCGAAGTATTTTGACGACGGCGTGCAGGCGGATGACTTTTTGTCTTTGCTTGGTTCCACAACGGACATTGCTCTGAACATGTCCTTCCTCAGCGGCCTGAACGATACCCTCGGCAAGGTGGCCTCCACCAACGGAAACGTGGAAGCAATCCCCTCTCTCCTGCTGAACTCGTTCCTCAGCTATGCCGGACAGGGCCTTACGAACTCCCTCGCCGGGCAGGCCGAGCAGGCCTCCGAGCAGTACAGGCAGACCACTTATACAGATCCGAACAGTCCCATCCCGCAGAACCTTCAGAAGATAATCGGGAAGATGTCCGCAAAGACTCCCGGCATCGACTACAATCAGGCGGACTACATCGATGCATGGGGACGCAGGCAGGACAACGGCCCTGCTGCCGGAAGGATCGCGGAGAGCTTCTTCTCCCCCGCCTACATCAACGAGAACAGATCTACCGAAGTAGACGATGAACTGAAACGGCTGCACGAAGCGGTTGGCAACGAGATAGAAGGCACCGTCTTCCCGTCATCGCCTGCGAGATCCACGGAGATCAACGGCGTGAGACTGTCTCCGGAAGAGTATGATGTCTACGCCACCACCGGCGGGCAGAAGGCTCTGGAGCTGGTGACCGACTTCATCAACAGTCCCGGCTATGAGGATCTCGATGACAAGACTAAGGCAGAGACCATCAAAAAGCTGTACGGCTATGCAAGAGTTGACGCCAAGAACGCAGTCCTTGATGCAAGAGGCGAGGAGCCTGTAACAGACAGCGGATATGAAAGAGCCAAAGCTGTCATGAATGCTGGCAACCTGTCGTGGGGAGAATACTTTGACATCGACAAGAACAGGGACATGGACGGCAACGGCTCTCCTGGACAGGAAGAAACAGCGCAGTATCTGTTCGACTCCGGCATGTCTGACGAGGAGGCCGAAAATGTCTATAACGTCTACTATCCCAATGCTAAGACTCCGTATTCCGAATGGGCTGAAGGCTTCCGGACCGTGGCAAACTCTAACTTCTCAAGAGAAGAGTTTGATGCGCTGACCGATTCCATCACGGAAGAAAAGAAAGACAAGGAGCCGTGGGACTCCGCAGGCAACAGTGCTGTTGTGGATGCCGTCCTCGGTGCGGTAGACAGTGGTCTGTCGGATGAAGCCGCCGTATCGCTGATCATAGACAACACGAGCAAGAACTATTCCAATCCGTTCTCCGCACTGATCGATGACGGCCACAGCCTGGAAGAGTCTATGGACTTCCTCGGGCGGATAGACCAGCCAGGGGCTGACGGAACGCCGCCGAACAGATCTATTGAGCAGAAAGAACTCATCGCCTTCTACAAAGAGCATCCGGAAGAGGAAGTTCTGATAGCTCTTGTCTGGGACTCCATGGGATACACCGGCAAGAACACGAAAGACTTCGCCACATACAAAGGATCCCTCAAATAAGGCAAAAGACCTACCGTTTGGTAGGTCTTTTGCCTTATGAAGTGACATGCTTATACATTTTTTCTACATCTTCGTTCATATTAACAGGTATCAGCTTTACATCCGGGTGCTCGTTCTGGAAAACAACAAATACCTGATGTGCAAAGCCTTGCCCAATCCACGATATGCCGTCAAAATCAAACTCAACTTCCTGAAAACTGTTAAGTCTGTTGCATACTCTCTTTGCCTGTGAACGAGATACAGGAGCAGAGTCAAACATGTTCTTCAGCGGTATGTGGGTCTTAGTAAATCCACCGTCCGGATCCGAGTATAAATCGAAGATCTCTTGCGAGTATTTCATCGAAAAGTTCGACAGTCGCATCAGAATACCTGTTCCTTTGGTCACTTCCGGCAAATCATAGGTCATACTCGCATCATATCTGTTGCTTGTAAACACCTTTCCGTCAGAGATTATGTAGAAGACATCCATCAGCTTAGATGTGAAAAAAATACCTTCTCCGGAATGATTTTGCTCGTCTGTTGTCAGCTTTCCCTTGAACAGCTCCTGAATAGCATCGTCTAAAGACGGGAAATTAAAGTGATCTCTTATCTTTTCGAATATGCCTACTCCATCGTCGACGAGAATAGTCTGAGTATCAAGATAATCCTGAGTTACAATCACATTCACGTGTTCTGCCATGGAGTGGTCCATTACATTGTTAATCATCTCGCTGAAAGAATAAGCCCAAATGTCTCGGACATTTACCGGATAATCTTTTATGTGAGGTAGAAGGCAACGATCATATGCAAGCGTATCAGTATCAAGATCTCCTGCTTTTCTGCTGAGCGAATATATGTATTCCGTTTTAATAAGCTCATATTCATCCCGTTTGGTACGAGTAATGATCCCCTCATGCACCAATCTGCTTATGTGCCGGTACACCGTGCCCTGATCGACACTGAATTCTTCAGCGACAGCCTTGGCTAATCCGGGCTTTTTCTGCTTGATCTTCTCAAGTATATATAACTGAAGATTTCTCTTTTTTTCTTTTGTCATTCGCATAATAAAGGCCTCCTTTCCATGTGCTTTCGTACAGTATAAGATAAACATTATCGATAAGTCAAGAGAAATTTGCAATAACTCATATTAATACTTGCATTAACTTGTGAGTTATTTGCATTATTTCTTGCTTAATGCAAATATCTTGCTCCGATTATATGTTTAGATATGCAAAAAGACCTACCTCATATGGTATATGGTAGGTCTTTTTTTATACCCTTATCTCGTACTCTTCCAACAGCACTCTCGTCAGATTCGCTATGCTCACATCCCTGTCGGCTATCTCCTCCGCCAACTTCATCACATGATGGTAGCACTTGATTATCCGCTGTTGGTCGAAGCCGAAGTGGTCTAGTAATACTGTTAGGAATATTATTGATGTTACATCAGAGCCATGCTTGACTCCGTTCTCAAAGGCTTTCTTTACATCAGCCTGCGTCCGTGGTATCTTCTTCGGATTCGTCTTCATGCTCTAAAATCTTCTGTGCTACAACACAATGGTAGCAATCTACGGGACAGCAATAGCCATCGCAGAAGTCGGGGTCATACATGACTCTGTCGCCATCGGGATAGTATTTGTAGTCAGCTTTTGGATTTGTATGATAACTCATGTCTTCTTCGTCAAGAGTACACATCCCGTTTTCGTCAACTATCATCGTCTTCCTCCTCTACAAAGTCTTCGCACTCTCCTGCGCTTCCGACATTGACATCCTTTTCAATGTCGCAGACCAAAGCATATATCCCATGCCAATCGTAGAAGATGTCGGTGCAATGGTCACAGAAGATACAGGCTTTTGGATGTGCATAGACAGTCATATGCAAACCATCAGATAGATGGTATGCTCTGCGGTTATCCATCGTCCACCTCTTTCTTCAGCCATTCCATTAAGCAATCATTGTGACAATCATACTGACCTTTGCACAAATTACAAAATGTCTTGCTATAGTCAATGTCCTTGAGTTCCCATCTATCGAGAAACTCCGCTAACTCCTCATCCGTCATCGCTCTGATGCGGTCGGCATTAGACGGCTTTTCGTCTTCACAAGGCCCTTGAACACACCATGATTTCACTTCTTCATCAGAAAACTTCTTGCAATAGCCGTCCTCTGTGCAGTAGACGCACGGATACAATCTGCTCATCACTCACCCTCCGCTTCGATGATGGTGGGAGCGGCTTTGACAACCTGCTTGTCACGCCATCCGTAGTAATCGTCCTCAAAAACAAGCTTGTCCCTTTCGATTAAATCCCCATGCGGTGGGAGTTCGATGAGTGGGCACCAATCTGGATGTGCTTTGTTTTCGATTGTCTCGTAGTATTCTTTTTTTGCCGCTCTGCACCAATGCCAATCGGCTTCGTATAATTCACAAAAAATACAGTTCTTCGGCATTGCCATGCCCTTAATCAGTATGCTCATTCTTCGCCCTCCTCCGCTATAAAATCAATACTTGACAAATCAAGCGTAATACTAAACGTGCCGGATCTCCAAATATGAATTATCCGATGCGGATACATACAGTCCATTCTGAAATCTTGTCCTATAAAAGACACATCATCACAACCGCCGCCAAACCGTACCATTGGTCTATCATCTGAAAACTCTGCAACAAAGTCCATACAAGCATACCCGCTGTCATGTTTTCTCCTGCTCGGAATTACATATACGCCGCTAACGCCGTTTAAAGTTTCATCCCATTTTCTTTTGGTGATTGCAAGCAATTCTTTTTTTGTCATTGCACTATGCCTCCTGCTCTCGAAATTTAGCACCACAATTCACGCAATATTTTGGAATATTCGCTCCAAACCAACCACTATGTTTACAATGGGAGCACTGATAAAGGACGAACGGGTTTTTTCCTCGCTTAATTAACACAAGGTTTGCTTCATTCAGCTTCCCAGGTGGCGGGCCTTCGATAAGCGGACACCAACACGGGACGTCACCGATGTAAGCTCCATATTCATCTTTCGGTAAAGATAAATGCTCTTTTGCGGCGCATTCATTAAATTCGGCATCAACGCACGGGCAATCGTCACAGCTTGTCGGCATATCCATGCCCTTAATTAAGATGCTCATTTCTTACACCTCAATGAAATCACTTCGCCAGCCGTCAGAATTGCAAGGCACAGCCATGTTGTGTCATCAACCATCACGCCAGCTTTTGCACCAGCCAGAATAAGAGAATAACCGATTGCAAGGAACAACAGATAGCTCATGCTCATTCCTCCTTCGGCTTGAAATATGGGCAATCGGTAGCGTCACAACCATACCATGTGCCTTTTTTGTACACGGAGCATTCTCCCTCTCCGCCCATATCAGCGTTCTCGAAGTAATTGCAGTCCTCGCACCATATAACGTCTTGCATCATGTTTCCTCCTTCGGCGGTGTAGGTAGTGGCATAGTCTTGGTAGCCTGTCCGTAAGCACTCATTTTGACTTTTTGCAAATAGTAGCCGTCTTTACGCAGTTCCTCAATCTGTCGAACATAAGCGGTCAGTTCCTCAATAGCATTGGCGGCTTCTGTTGTTATGTCCCACCAAAACTCGCTGAAAACCGCCATATTTCGGCAATCTCTCAGCCGCTTCACAAGTTCGTCATACATCCTCTTTCCTCCTGTTCCATGCTTCGGCGACAGCTCATAGATCTCTCCGTGGTAGATTGACGGCTGCTCATAGTGGTCGATATAGTTCATGTGGTTCTTCCCGATCTGGACCACGCTCCGCATGTGGCCGCGGCATTCGATGTAATCCACCAGCCTGCCGACCTCAAACCACTCATGGCTTACCGTTGATTTGTCCAACACCACAAGCCGGCCGATGAACGACTGCCGCATGATGTGCGGGATCACAGGGCCGTGCTCCGTCACCCAGTCGCCCATCTTGACCGCTTCCGCCGGAACAAGGTCGAAGATGGACAGCTGCTCATACATCTTTGTTCTCCTTCCTTACCTTCAGCACCAGCCACACCGCGCAGATCAGCGACAGGCCGAAGCCTATCCATCCGCACACGATTGCGAAGTTGCACCAGGCATTCGCCCTGGCAGACAGCTCGGCTACTTCTGCATACCACGCTTCCATAGCTTCTCCTTTCTTTTCTTTTCGACCTCGGGATTCCACCCGCACTTGCTGCATTCAAAAGGCATCTGGCAGACGATCTCTCTCGGCCCGTCATACTCCTTGTAGGCGAGCGTTCCCGTCCGGATGCTGATGACCTCACAGTGCACATGGACGGTGTTGTCGAACACACAGTGCGCTGTCTTCACGATAACCGCCTCACTTTCTTTATGCGGAATACCGAGTTGATCTGATAGTCCCTGACGATGAAGGTCTTCCGGTCCTCCTCCCGTCTGGCTTCCTGCCATTCACGGTATTCCCTGTACTTGCCGCAGCTGCTCCGGCAGCGCATAGATCTGTCGGGGCAGTCCTGCACACATGGACTCTTCATTTCTCATGCTCCTTTCTCCATTTGCTGATGCAGCTGTAGGAGCAGAAAAAGACGGTCGGACTCCCCGCTTTGCTGTGGTCCCTCAGCTTGTACCCCCAGTCGGCGACGCTCCCGGTGTAGAACGTCTTCCCGCACCAAGGGCACCTGTGGGGTTTGGACGGATCTATCATTACAGGGCGTACTCCATGTGCTTGCCGACATACTTGCCGGCGTGGTCATACCGTTTCACCCATGTCTTCTTGAAGACGATTCCGTCCGCCTGCATCTCGCAGATCCGCGCCGCCAGCTCCATGACGCCTCTCCTCGCAGCCATGCGGCGGTCGACATATCCGTTCTGCTCAATGAGGCGGAGTATCGTCTGGCACTGTGCGGCCTTGTCGAGCCTCATCATGAACGCGTCGCAGGCCTCCTCATCCGGAGAAACGAACACCGCCTGCTCCTCACCGTTTATGACCCTCGGATTATCGGGTATGACCTCCCATCTCTGATAGGTGGGGTTAAAAAGCTTTTCCATCAATTATTCTCCTTTGCTCACAATCGAAGATTTGTACAAGGTCATCCAGTCGTCCAATCTCATGGTCACGAGGATGTCCATTTTATTTCTTTTGTGTATAACCACCGGAAGAGGAAAAACGGGTCCTGCCGCAGACGCATCCCGGACCGCCTGCTCCATCCATTCGTACAGTCGCATCTGCTCCTGCGCCTTGCACTCGATATGGATGCCGGGCAGACCCACCACATCCGAAGCGTCGCCGCTGTTTCCGCAGTACTGCGCGGTGCGTCTTGCGGGAAATCCGTAGTCCTGAAGCTTGTGGCTGATCAGAAGCTCAAAGCGCTTCCCCTTGTCCCTGCTGTTCATCGTCTTCCTCCTCTCCAAAGTGTTCTTTCAGATACTGCTTGGCATCCGCCTTGACCACGTCATACTGTTCTTCCGTGTTTGCGGTGATCTCTTGCAGGATCTGCAACAGTTCGGGTATCGCCTCGGGCTTTTCTTTCGCCCACTCAAGATAGAGCGTTGCCGTGTTCAGCCCCATGCGGAGTCCGTGAAGGTTCCCGTAGCTCCACACCCGCTCACGAAGGCCGGTTATCTTTGAGTCTGTCATTTTCCTCCTTCAACTTATCGTTGCGTTTCTGCAGGACCTCGATGACGAACTTTGCAGCATCGAGCTGTTCCTCCAACTCCTTTATCCGCTTAGCCTTTGTTTGCATTCTTCAGCCTCTCTATCTCCAACTGGATGTTGGGATGGTTCGTGCAGTAGTCGAAGCGGTACATATAGCACCCGGACAACCGGCACAGAACAAAGTCCTTCGCCGCTTCATACTCATCGGCCGGCTTGTACTTGTAGGCCTCTTCTGCAAATCTGCAGTTCCAGCATCTCGGCAGGTCGCTCATGAGCCGTCACCTATGCCTATCCGCACGCCCGCAGCGACGGACCGCACGCTCTCCGGAAGCTTGAAGGCACGGATCTCCTCGTCCTTCGTCTCGCGGTAGGATTTTTTGAAAGCGTATGCAAGACGCTCCATGGACTCGTCGGAGAAGCATGACCACTCTTTGAGGTTGAGCGGAGATCCGACGGCCCTCTGTACCTGGGGAGGGAGCCGGTCGTATTCCCGCTGCGAATGGTAGTAGGAATTCCTTACCGCCTTTCGGACCATCTGCCAGGCTTCCTCCTCGGACGGCAGATCTGTGACCGTCAGCTTTGCCATCTCGGACTTGATCTCCCCGATCGCCGGCGTCCAGCCGCCCTCTCTCGTGACGATGAGGCTGTCCACGGCTTTGGCTACAGAGGCATAGCTGTCGTCAGCGAACAGACGGCACCAGAGGTTTACCATGGCTTCCGAGTCCGCCTTCGACATGCCCTTGTAGGCGTTCGGAAACGCTGCCTTGAGGCAGGAAAGCGTCCTAAGCACTTCATTTCTGTCCATGCGTTTCCTCCTCCAGCATGGCAAGGAACTGGTTGCTCGTTTCCGTTCCGTTGCTCAGCGTGTATGTCCCCTTCTTCTTCGGGCTGTCGAGCGGGTAAATGCTCTTCCAGTTGTTCAGGATCGACTGGTTGAGGATCTCCGCCCACTGCTGATACGGAAAGGTCTGCAGCTTGGTCAGCAGCAGAGCCTTTGCCCTGTCCGTAAGCGGGGACTTGATGCTCTTCCGCATCTGCTCGAAGTTCCTCAATGCCTCCAGCAGCACACCGTCACCCTCCGCGAACTCCGCAAAAGCGTCAGCGCCTTTCGGATTTGTATTCGGATTCGGATTCGGATTCGTATTCGGATTCGTATTGGATTCGGATTGGATTACGGGGACAATTGCAGGCAATTGATTGCAATTGATATCAATTGATTTCAAATCGTCCGGAGCGGGATATCGGGACTTTTTGTTTCTGATCTGCTGATGAAGCTCCCATTTCGGGAAGTACAGGTAGGGTTTGGCATCTACTTCGTAGAGCTGAACGCAGCCTATACCCGCCAAAGCACGCAGAGCGTTATCGATGTCAGTCAAAGTCACCCTTGTCCGGAGCGGAAAGCATCTGCCCTTGATTATCTCCGGTCTCGCGTCTCCTCTTCCGAAGTCATCCACATAGGTGAGAAGGTATGCCCACAGCCGGAACTGGAAGTCGGTCATGGCGTTGATGTCCGCGCTTTCGTGGATGGACTCCTTAAGGATCCTGTTAGGAATAGTTATCGCTTCCCTTCTATATGTAGTTTTTGCCGAACAGCTCCGCGAACTCCTCCGCGGACCATCCGTATTCTTTCATGGCGCACCGCTGTGCCTCCTGCCGGAGCCGGAGATCCAGCTCCGCATTCGCGTGGACCCCCTTCGGTCCCTGATGGCAGGTGCCGTGGCACAGATGCACCCACAGACCGTACTCTTTGCTCTTTTCTCTCAGCCTCCCTCCCATGTCCTCGTGGAAGACCTCGTGCCGGTTGAGGCCTCCCGCCGACATGCCGTTCTTTTTGCACGCCCAGCAGCACCACTCGCCGTGGCCGGGGATGATGGACGGCGCGTATCCGTTTCTATCGGTGCTGTTCATAGTCCTCCATTAACTTACGGATGTAATCGTCCTCCGGGGTGGGAATCCCCACCGAGGCCGCATCCTGCAGCAGACGGTCTATCAGTCTCTGCATCTGCCGCACGTTATAGGTGGAGCTGCCGTAGTAGGCGCGGACGATGATGTGCTCCGGGTCTGTGTCGTCCACCCGCACGGTGGGCCATGCCGTGCCCTGGCTCCTCCAGAGATGCTCGAGGGTCTTCGCCTGGTCTTCGGGGAGGTCGAACTCCTTGTAGACGTTCCCCTGCATGACCGCATCCGTGTAGACCTGATCCGCAGTCAGCTCGAGCTTGTCGCCTATCTCGCGGCACAGCGCCCACATGTAGGCGTTTGCCCTGGTGGAGCGTTTCTCCCGGTGCTTCACGATGTCGTACTTCCCCGGTTTGAAGGATTCGAGGAAGTGCATATCGGGGTCTTCCGTCCGGAGGAGAAGCCAGCCGTATTCGTATTTGACCGACTTAACGTTCATCTCTGGCACTTGTAGCAGAGATACTTGCCGAACTTATCGTAGGAATACTTGGCGACCTTCTCGCTGATGTCTGCCTTGCACTTGCTGCAGAAGTATTTCTTCTCGCCTGTCAGCAGGACGAGAGGTTCTTCCTTGAGGATGGGGTCTTCCTCCTTGGGGATGGCCTTCTTCTTCTCCTCGTTGGCGATCATCTCGTCCACGGCCTTCCTTGTGTCGACCTTCTGGACTTTCTTGGCGGTGCCCATGTTCCAGACAGGTTCCCCGTCGATGCTGATCACGAGGGCGTTGATGTTCTGGGCGCTGTCGTAGCCGATGGAAGTGACCTCGAAGACGTCGTAGCACTTGCCGCTCTTGACATTGCATTTGGAAACCGGCACATAGATCTGCGGGGAGGAATACAGTTCTGCTCCGATGCCCCACACAAAGCCGGCGCGCTTGAAGGCATCGCTTGCCTCGCCCTTTTCGGCCTCCATGTTGGACTCGGTACCGCAGTTCCACTTCCACACCCACAGGCAGGTCTCCCTGTCCTTGATGCCGATGCCGCAGTACATCTTGCCGTCGATGACCTTGTAGTCGTTGCACCAGAACATGGATCCGACGGTCTCGTCGAGAAGGGCGGCGTCCGTCCTGGCCGTCTTGTACAGCAGGAGCTGCACGCTCTTCTCGGTGACTCTCGCCACCCGGCACTCGATCTCGTCCGGGCGCAGCAGTCTGAAATCTCTCACAGCATTTCCTCCTTCAAATATTCATCGCAATCTGCGTAGTTATAAAAACTGATGCAGTTGTCACAGCCGACGATCTCCTTTGTGGTCTTGTCACGGAAGAGGCCTGTTGCCTTGGCTCCGCAGACGGGGCAGTCGCCTTCTTCTTCCGGATCATGCCACACGCACGCATCGCATCCGACTATCGACCGAAGCTTTGTGTTGTAGAAGACGCTCTCCCAGTTGTCATCAGACGAAAGACAACTCGGGCAATACAGTCTGTCAGCGGGAGTCTCGAAGCGCTTCCTGTATTCGTCATAGAAGCTCATTTCTTTTTCTTCGTCCCCCAATCAGCAGAGAAGCTGCCGTCCATGGACTTCGGCTCCGACTTGAACCAGGCATCCAGCAGGACGACGGCCAGCACGATCGCCATGATGGCGAGGATGATCATCGTCACCACCTCGGAGCGGCAGAGGAACGCGAACACGGCTCCGGTTATGGCAAGCTTCTTCATCGTTTGATGGCCTCCTTGATGATGGACACGACCTTGACGCCGTCATACTCGGCAAAGGCGAATCCGTCCTCGTCCGGGACGGCATCCGGGAAGATCTCCTTGAAGACTTCCTCGTCGAGATGGATCTTGCCGGTGTTCGTCCACGGGTCTCCGTTGATGCTGATGACACCCTTCGTGTAGAAGTAGGTCAGAATGCGTGAAATACACACGCAGACATCCAACAGGCTGTTGTTCTCCATATTTCCTCCTTACTGATTCAGTTTCGTCAGCAGCAGTGCCAGCTGCACCGCGCTGATCTCGCACCGTATGCCCCTGTTCAGGAGCCAGTGCCTTGACTTGCCCGTGTACTCCATGACCTCCTTCATCGACAGGACTCTCCTGCCGGGGAAGTATGTGAGTATCTGTTCCAGTTCGGGCCTGTACCCTTCCACCTCACGCGGCATGTCAATCCCTCTCCTTATCTTTCGATTCCTGCCGTTTTTTCTCTGCCACGGCACGGGCGTTTTTGAGTCTCTCAAGCTGTTCGGGTGTAAGTACCCTTCTGTTCGGGTCGCTTCCGAATCTGTACGGGTACAGATCGCAGGTGGGGCATCCGCACTCCTTGACCTCCTCGAAGCTTCCGCAGCAGCAGTCGAGGCAGTGCGCCCGAATGACCTTGAGCAGTTCGCTTTTTGTCATTAGTTTCCTCCGTTTATTGGTTAAAGTTGCCTTTCTGTGGTATCATTGAGTTGAAAGGATGTGATTCATCTGATTCGTGAACAAATCACTCTTGCTATAGCGTTTGCCGGGCTTCTGCTCTCTCTCTGGAATTTTTTCCGCGACTTGAAGGCAAATCGAAAAAACATTTCCGTTTACATTCCCTGCACGGTTGCCCTTATCGACTCGGTGTTTTTGAAAATGGTTTTCATTAACAATTCCCGCCAGCCGATCTCCATAACACGGCTTCAGATCTGTTTCGATAAGAATGTTTATGATCTCGGTGTAAAGCGGATGCATTTCCACACCTACCTGCATCCAGAACTGCGCGGCAAAACGGGTGAAGCAACGACCACTCTCCCAGTACACCTTGCCCCGCTCGGCTTTTCGGCATGCACCTTTCAGTTTTTCGGGCAAGGCATTTCGGCGGGAACAAAAATCAGCCTTGTGATAAACACCAATCGCGGGGTCATCAGAACGAGCCTTACCGCTCCAGAGCCTACCGACGACGTATTATCATTCCTGCAATATTTAGAATGACCGACACGACCGCCAGAACGAGTGCGATGTTGTACAGCACTCTCTCCTCCTCTCCGTTCTTGTCCTTGCTCCTCTGTTGGCGTGGGGATTACTGTTGTCTTTTTAAGACAATTTCAAATTAAAAAAAATAGCGTCAATCTCTTCTGCGGTAAGATTATATCTGGATTTTATGACGCCGATTTCGTTTTGTCGGAACGATGCCGTCTTTCCATTAATCTTCTCATTGAGATTAGACGCTGATATACCAAGGGCTTTCGCTAACATTGCCTGTGTATCATGGTTCTTCACTATGTAGGATTTCAGAAGTGCGCTGTCCATTTTTTCACCTCCTCCCGTTTTGTCTTTTTGGGACAAATCAAATATAGCACCGTGATTTTGTCTTGTCAATAAAAAATTTTCTTGAAAAGACAAAAATATTCGTATATACTGAAAACACCATTAAAGTAAAGAAGGTGACGAGTTTGTCAACAACAGGTGAACGGATAAAACAGTGTCGCTTAAAGCTCGGCATGACGCAGACCGAGCTTGCAGATAAAGTTGGTGTAAAGTTTTCTGCCATTCACAAGTATGAAAACGGTCTGGTAGTTAACCTAAAGCGTGAAACAATTGAAAAGTTAGCCATTGCATTAAATGTGAGGCCGTCTTATCTGATGTGTATGGATGATGACCCGTCACCCCCAGACGCAAGCAAGGACGAAGATGCCGAACTCCTCGAATACCTCGAAGAACTCCGCACCCGTCCCGAGATGAAGATGCTGTTCAAGACGAGCAAGCACATGACGAAGGAACAGCTGGAAGGCGTCGTGGCAATGCTCGAGGGCTTCAAGACGGATTAAACTGTCCGAAATATCGTACACTGCCTCCTGTATGCTTAGTGATACCAACAGAAAGCAACAGGAGGTGATTTCATATGTGGGTCAATCTTCGGCTTCCGATGGATGAATGCGATTTCTTCGTGCGCCTCGTCAAACTCGAGGCGGTCAGCGGCGCTGTCATCCCCAACGATGACGGGACTTACTCTATGTATCTGAATATCAACGACCCGCTCGACAAACAGCTGGATACCTACTGGCACGAGTTCGAGCACATCGCCTTCGAAGACTTCGACAGCGACAAGGACATTGCCGAGATCGAGGACAGAGAATAAAAAAAGCCCCCCGGATGGGGGTGTGGATTTGTCTGGTTTAGGCCACAAAATCATTCAGGCATTTTTCTCTGGAGGACCAGCTGACAGGGTGCGCACCGTATACTTCAAGCGCTGTGATATAGTCTGGCCGGATCTTTCGCTCACTGTCGTTCATAAAAACATACAGTTGAGCGCCTTGCTTTCTGGAGTCTTTGATATCGCCCCATGAAAACAGGGTGGAGTTGATTTTGTCGCCGGTGACGTCGTTTATTGTCTTGACGAAGCGTTCAGGCTTTTGTTTTGTTGCTATTGCCGGGATAGCAAAATCAAATGTGTGCGCCAGACCGCTCGCCCCGGAGAACTGTGCGTTTGGTATATAGGGGATTGCGTTCTGGTCGAAGAAAGCCTGAACGTCCTCATAAAAGACATTAGTTACCTGTGAGCGTGACAGGAAAAACATATCATTGACAGATAGCATTGCCTGAATCAGCGAGTGTTTTTTCTGTGCAAAGCTGGCATAGTTTGCGACAGTGCATATTTCTCCATCTTTAGTCTGGATCCCAAACCCATTTAGTATGTTCATCAGAACGCTGCGCCGCTTATTTGACGAAAGAATATCGCAACCACACATCTCAAGGTCGCTGATAGTATATCCTGCGTCCGTCATGAACAGACTGCCATCTTCCTGCTGCCTTATATAAATCTGTATATGATCATTGTGCCTGTCGAGAAACGGCGTGGATATCTGAGTATACTTACCAAGCTCTGTTTCAAGGAGCTGTTCCTTCATGTTGCTTTTCAGCCATGAAATATAGCACTCAATAAAGCTGTTCTTGTCCATTCAAATCACCGTTTGGATCTCCAATGAATCTGCGTTTACCGTTTTAAAGTATTTCAAGAAATCAATCGTTGTTTGTATCAAATCATCTGGGTGCATGATTTCTTCTGGAAGTTCATACGCCCATCTGTCTCCGCTACCTTCCCTATATACATGCAAGTGTGTGCCAGAGACTACTGTTCCGTCAGGATTTGTATGTTCTGCCCCGCAAATATCAAGTCGCAATAAAACATTATCCTTCTGGTATCTGCCCTGATAGGTGCATTTCTCTGCTATGTTTATATAACCCTTTCGATTGATATCAACAATAAATTCTTTCTTTCCATCTTCAGAGAGGAGAGACAAGACTTCTGAATTGCCTGGAGCCGGGAAAGGAAACGGCTCATTAGCATTTTGAATCATCTTCAGCATTTCAAGCAGATTGTCAGCTTCCAGTTGAGTCAGCATAGCATTATCATCACCCATCATTCATCTGTATATCAATATAACTTTCACCAAAACGTTTGTCAACAAACTGCAACACGACCAAACCACACAAGCGGATTCTCCTATGAAATGCAAACGATTAAAATGAAAATGAAAAAAGAAGCCAAAAAGAAAAACTCAAACAAAACAAAAACCATAAACACAAATTATACCCTGCGAGCTGACGGCAGGATCGTCCGGACCGAGACCATCAACGGCGAGCGCAAATACTTCTATGGCAGATCTGACAAAGAAGTAAACCGGAAGTATGAGGAATTCATCAGACCGAAGGTGCACACGCTGAGATCTGTCGTTGATGCCTGGTGGGAAAAGAAGGAGCCGACTCTATCCCCTAATACACGGTGCGGCTACCGGGCGCAGAAGGACCACATCGCAGAGGAGTTCGGCGAGCTGGAAATCTCGGACATCACGCCGCAGGACATCATTACGTTTCTGCAGAGGTTTGCGGTGCAGGGATATAGCCAGAAGGTCATCAACAATTACCGTTCAGTTCTCAGCATGATATTCGACGAGGCGTTCATCGCGGGGTACATAGACAGGAATCCGTGCTACGGCCTCCCGGTGATCAAGGGCGAGGCCCGGAAGCCGAGACAGGCGGCAAGCAAAGATGACATCAAAAAGATAGAGGCATCCAAGACCGAGAACAACTTCGCCCGCATGTCCTACTTCATGCTGTACACCGGTGTCCGGAGAGGAGAAGCTGCGGCGCTGCAGCAGAAGCACATCGACCGAAAGCGGAAGGTCGCCCACATTGTCCAGGCTGTGGCCTATGCCGAGACCCGCAGGCCGGAACTGAAGGCACCGAAGTCAGCGTCAGGCATCCGCACCGTGGAACTGCTCGACAACGTGCTGGAGATTCTGCCGAAGAGCAGGGATCCGGAGGCTTTCGTCTTCTTTCCGAAAGGACTGCCCACAAAGACGGAACTTGAGGCGGGTCTAAAAGAGTATCAGACCTCGCACGGGATCTCTGCAACCGCACACCAGTTACGCCACAGTTACGCAAGCATGCTGCACAGCGCCGGCATCGATGTGAAGGACGCACAGCACCTCCTCGGCCACAGCACGGTCGCCATGACGCAGGACATCTACACCCACCTCGAAGAAGATCACAAGAAAACGGTTCGCAAGAAGCTGAATGACTATGTTGTCAAAACTGTTGTCAAAAATCAGCCAAAGCCTTGATATCTCTTTATTCTGTTGCGGTTCGAGTCCCCGCTGGAGCACCAAAGCAGCAGTTTCCCCTTTTTGGGGTGGCTGCTGTTTTCTTTTTCAAGGGGACCCGGATCAGAATTGAAAGCCCCGCAGGAAAAAGACCGACATTTCATTTCAAAACGATCTGTGGTATATTGGTCCAAATAGTCCAGAAGAGGAAGAACATATGCCTTCTCTGCTTATTGCCGTCATTTATCTCATATTCATCAGCCTCGGTCTTCCGGACTCTCTTCTCGGATCCGGTTGGCCGAGCATGCAGGCAGCCTTTGGTGTTCCGTCATCTTATGCAGGATATGTTTCCATGACGATTTCTTTCATGACGATCCTCTCCGCGCTGCTCAGTCCGTGGATGATCCGACGCTTCCATACGAAATGGATCGTAATCGTTTCCATCTTTCTGACGGTCCTCGGTCTCCTTGGCTTTTCGGTCTGCAGGCAGTATGGGATGCTCTTCCTGTTCACAATCCCATATGGTCTCGGTGCGGGGTCGATAGACGCATCGGTCAATCACTATGTGGCAAACCATTATTCTTCTTCTGTCATGAATTTTCTGCACTGCTTTTATGGTGTGGGCGCGGTCATCAGTCCGACCATTATGGCGCTTGCCCTGAAACTGGCAAGGTGGAATGAGGGCTACCGCTGGACCGCTTTCATTCAAGCAGGTATTCTACTGATCGTGATCCTCTCTCTTCCTCTATGGAAGCAGAACGAGGTAAAAGACAAAACGGATACGCAGGACAGCGCAGGGATCCGGGAAACTCTCAAAGTTCCCGGGGTCCTGCTGACTCTGATCGCATTCTTCTCCTATTGTGCCGGAGAAGCCACTTGCTTTCTCTGGACACCCAGCTACTTTGCCGGGACCAGACCGGGGTTGAGTGATGAAACGATTGCTGCCTTCGGGTCGTTGATCTTCGGCGGTTTGATGCTCGGCAGGCTTATCTCCGGATTTATCTCCAACAAGCTGGGTGACCGTCTCCTCATCCGTGCCGGCATTTCCGTGGAGCTGCTTGGCATCCTGCTGGTCTTTTTCCCCGCAAAAAGCTATGTCGCTGCAGCGCTTGGCTTTGTGGTGATCGGCACGGGCATGGGTCCGGTCTACCCTGCGATCCAGCACATGGCCCCGGTCAACTTCGGAGCACGCTGCAGCGCAGCAGTCATCGGTCTGCAGATGGCTTCCGCATATATCGGAAGCACGTTTATGCCGATGGTCTTCGGTCATCTGCAGCAGGCAGCAGGGATCGGCATCATGCCGCTATATCTTCTTTTCTTCGCACTGATGAACTTTGGTCTGCTTGAACTGGCCTACAGAAAACTGGGCCGGAAGACTGAGGAGGCAGGATCGTGATCACAGAATATGCTGCCATGTATACGGCAGTCCGGATCAGCTGGAAATGAACATTTATTAATATGCTGAACAAGGCTCTTGAAAACCCGTGTTTTCAAGAGCCTTGTCTCAAACATATATACTTTTATGCTTTTTTGAATTATAATGCTGAAAAACACGCACGCTACAGCAGAACTGAAAAATGAAAGGAGCAGATACCGATGGCAAAAGTACTTTTACTCAACGGCAGTCCTCATGTTAATGGCTGCACCGCAACCGCACTCGCCGAAATGATCGGCGTCTTTGCTGCCGAAGGCATTGAAACGGAACTGATCCAGGTGGGCGCGAAACAGATCCGAGGCTGCATCGCATGCGGGAAATGCGATGAACTCGGGAAATGTGTGTTCGATGACTTGGTAAATGAGGTCGCGCAGAAACTTGCCGATGCGGACGGTTTGGTAGTGGGCAGCCCGGTTTATTACGGCTCCCCCAACGGGACGGTCATAGCCTTTCTGGACAGACTTTTCTACAGTTCCGGAAACATTTCAAAGCACATGAAAGTCGGAGCTGCCGTGGTAAGCTGCCGCAGAGGCGGAAACACCGCAAGCTTCGATGTGCTCAATAAGTATTTCACCATAAGCGGGATGCCGGTTGCCTCAAGTACATACTGGAACCAGGTGCATGGTTTTTCCGCCGAAGATGTCAAAAAAGACCTGGAGGGACTCCAGACCATGCGCAATCTTGCGCGGAACATGGCATTTATGATCCGTGCGATCGCAGAAGCGAAGGAAAAGCACGGCCTGCAGGATATGGAAAGCGATGCTTTCACCAGTTTCCCGGACGGGAAATGACACGGCCCGGAATCCCCGTCCTGTTTATAACTTCTCCTGTCTGTTTTAATCTACCTGATGTTTCAGAGGTCCTGTTTTGAAGAAAAAACGCTTTCTCATTCCTGTAATACTGATCCTGATAGCGGTGCTGGCGTTTTCCGCAGCCGCTGTCCTGTTCGTGCGCTATTCAGCCGCAGGAGGACCCGGACAGACACCTGTGCCGCAGAACGCAGCGGAGCCGTCCCCGGAACCGGAACAGACACCCGAGCCATCTCCCGAGCCGGAACCGGAACCTCAGCCGCACACCACGCCTGAGCCGGCATCTGAAGCGGAGATTTCTTCTCTGTACTGCACGATCTGGCCGGTCAAGGATCTGGAAGTATACAGTGATACGTCGATGGAAACGGTGATCGGTACCGCCCCGGCATCCGCCATGTACTGCGTGCTGGCGGAAGATGCGGATAACTCTTTGTTCCGGATCAGACTGTCAGATGGGGTGTACGGATATATCGACAGCACATACTGCATGATCAACCTTCCCGAATACATAGGCGATCTATGCGCATACGATATAACGAACAGCTACTCATCGCTTTATGCGATCCATGAATACGAGATCCCGGGACTGACGGGCAAGGTGATAACCGGATATGAAAACGTCCGCCTTTCTGACGGGAGCTTTCTGGTCCCGTTCCTGTATCCCTGCACCCCTAAGCTCATTTCCGCCGCAAACCAGGCGCTTGCGTCCGGATACCGCATACGGATATACGATTCATACAGGCCCAGATGCGCTACAAATCATATTTATAACACGGCAGTCTCCATCCTTGATGTGATGCTGCCCTCAGCCACATATTCGGGAGTCAGCGTGAGTTTGCCTCCCATCCCCCAGCCGGAAGAAGACGAGCCTCCGAGATCCTATCTGAAATACAGAGATCTGATCGAGCGCGACGGCTGGGATATCGGCGCGTTCCTTGCTCCCGGCTGGTCACAGCATAACAGAGGCGTGGCTATCGATATGACCTTTGAGGACGCCGTAAGCGGTGAAGCGATCACCGCGCAGACCAACATGCACGACCTGAGCTCTTACAGTACGATATACAGCAACAATCCGGCGGCTTCCGGCATTCTCAGACTGATGGAATCCAACGGCCTTCATAACATCGTCTCCGAGTGGTGGCATTTTCAGGATAATGAGATCATAAACTCTCTGAAACCGCCCTACTGCGAAAACGGGGTCTCAGCCGAGGGCTGGATCGCGGATGAGGGAGGCGAGATGTACCGGACCGCTGACGGCAGTATTATGAAAGACTGTGTGATGGTCACGGATGAGGGAAGTTTTGTTTTCGATCCGGACGGACATCTTGTCTCATAAACAAAGCTTGAACGTGACTTCTCTCTCTGATAGAATAACCGCAGAAAAAATACTCTGAAACAGATTGGAGAAAATACTATGAGAAAATGGATACTTCTTGTCCCCGCGATCGCATCGCTTGCTGTCGGAACCTATATCCTCGTAAAGAAGGACAATGAGGACACCGCTGATGTTCCGGAGAATAAAGGCACGGAAAAGAAAGAGATCCTGAATCCGAAGACCGGAAGCTACAGCTTCGTTTCGGGATTCAAGGATGCAAAGACCGTGAACCTCGCCTTTACCTTTGACGGCGACCGCTTCTCCTGCGCACAGCTGGAGGAGGACTTCCTCACGTTCACCAGTGTGTCCCACGCCGCCGCCATCTACGGGGAGGATTTCAGCATTCAGATCGAGTACGCGGATCTGGCGGGAAGCGAGAGCTTCGCCGCACTGGAAGATGAACTGAAGGAAAAGAAGACGGGCTTCGCCCCCGTCCGCTTCGGCGAAAACGAAGGCTTCCGCTATTTCAACGGCGACAATGTATGCTTCGTCTTCCCCGCCTCGGAATACAGCTATATCCTCGTCACCATCATTAAGGACAAGAACAGCGACATCGATTACCGGGATCTGCCCGACGATCCCGATGTGGCTGCCATCCTCGGATCAATAAGGATACTCTGATTTCTGCATCAAATAAAAAGACAGCCCGGGAACTCTGATTCCCGGGCTGTCTTTTTCAGTTCTGTTTTATTATCTCAAAGAGATTCGATCCGAAATCTCCCTGAACACGCATCTCTTTATCGTACCCTGTTCCTGAAAACCGCTTTCCCAATGGAATGCCGGACCGCAGCGCTCTGCCGGAGCACATCGCCTCCGTCTTCCCGTCGTACATCCTGTAGTGCCGGTCTGCCGTTCGGAGGACTCTCCCCTCCGGGTCTAGTTCGATCGGCAGAATATGCTTCAGCAGTCCGCCGAACTGCCTCACGCGCAGCAGCTGCGGTCTGCTCTCTACACGGAAGACCCCGTCGCTGTCCGGAATGTCGGCATACAGCCATTCGATTTCCGGTCCTGCCGGAATCAGTCTGTGGAAGAGTCCGCACAGGATCCGTTCATCGTCGGATACCTGCCAGCATACCGCTCCGTTTTCGGCGCGGTTCCTTCTGAATTTTCCGAACTGGAAGGTTTTTCTGCGGGCGATATAATAACTGATGGTTTCTTTGAGTTCCGCAGCATCAACCGGCTGCATCGTGTCAAGATCGAATTCCAGTCCGAAAGCGCCGAAGAAAGCGGCGTTCGCCCTCGTTGACAGCGGCGTGTTCCGCAAGGTCATGGAATGAGGGGCGGCGGAGATATGTGCCCCCATGGTACTTTGCGGGTAGAGATAGGAAAGACCCTTCTGGATATCCAGCCGCTCGATCGGATCCGTATCGTCTGAAGCCCAGATCTGCGGAGCAAAGCACAGCATGCCGAGATCGAACCTGTTTCCTCCCGATGCGCAGCCTTCAAGAAGGATCTGGGGTCTCGGTCTGAATATCCTCTCAAGGACATCATACAGTCCCAGAATATAATCGTATGCCTTTTTCCCGGAAACGGGTGAGTTTCTGTTCATGTCCCATTTCACGTACTGGATATCCGTCCTGTCGAGGATCGAGGAGACGGAATCCACGATATAATCCCGGACCTCAGGCTTTGTCAGGTCGAGAAGCAGCTCGTTTCTTCCATACAGTTCCTTTGAACCGGCTGAGGCAAGCACCCAGTCGGGATGCGCCCTGTAGCAGTCCGAATCGGGATTGACCGCCTCCGGCTCGAACCAAAGACCGAACTGCATGCCTTCGGCATGGATCCTGCGGGACAGTCCTTCAAGTCCTCCGGGGAGTTTCTTCCGGTTCACACTGTAATCTCCGAGTCCGGCGTGATCGTCGTTTCTGGCCCCGAACCAACCGTCATCAAGAACGAAGAGTTCGCATCCGAGTTTTTTTGCCTTTCTTGCCAGAGAGATCAGTTTTGACTCGGTAAAGCTGAACATGCAGCCCTCCCAGCTGTTATACAGCACGGGCCTTTCTCTGCGTCTCCAGTATTTAGGAACGACACAGCTGTTTATGAAATCATGCATGCATTCTGACAGGCCGTTATAGCCCCGGTCAGACCAGGCGATCACCGCATCCGGAGTTTCAAAGCGCTGTCCCTGCGGTACTTCGGCACACAGTCCCTCCGGACTGATGCCCTGCAGCACTCTTGTGAAGCCCACGGCGGAGCGCTGTGCGGAAGAATAGTGGTTGCCCGACCAGACAAGGTTGAATCCGAAGACCTCTCCGCTGTCTTCATTGGCATCACATGCTGCAAGAAGAAAGCCCGGATTATGCCTGTTGGAGGAAAAGCCGTTCGTGCTCTCGTTGACTACCCTGGAGAATGAGACGGGCACATCGTGTCGGTGCGTCTCTCTGATCCAGCCTCCGTCGAAAGTCGACATCACAAAATTGCCCTTAAGATCAGCACACGAACTCATAAGCTTTGTTACACAGACGGATCTGTCCGAATCGTTGATCAGGACCGTCCGTCTTACAAGGACCGTGTCAAAAAGGGAAAAGAACAGCTCCAGCCTGAGCCCGTCGAGGAGGTCATTGCCTGAACGCATTACGATCTTCAGCGTCTCATGCTCCCCCGAAGCATGCGGCATGACAGACGGGTCAGCCGCGGTATCGGCTGTCGTCTCAGTGTATGAATAGATAAAATCGCCGGAAAGCGATTCTCCTTCCACAAGGATCTCCACCGGACTCTCTCTGTAGTCACCGGTTCCGGTTTCACTCCAGGCAAGAGGCATCGTGTCGAGGCTGGAGCCGTTATCCTCCTGCGAATACAGCACATCGTTCCCCCAGCCGAAAAGCGTGCTGCAACACATGGCATCTGCATCTTCAGGCAGAACAGGCGCCCCCATATGGATCAGCTGCAGTTTTCCGTAATGGATCTTCAAGACACAACTGAGGCTCGCGTTTCCCAAGAAAAAGCTCAAGCCGGAATCATTTTCTGTTTTTCTGATCATTGCTTATTCTCCTGTTTTCAGCAGAAACACTTTGTTTTTAATACTGTATCATAAGCGCGCCCCCGGCGCAAGTTCACCGGGATCTTCTCCGGAAGAAAGCGGTTGCATTCGGCGGGCGGCGGCATTATAATCGAGCAAAAAACGAGCATCGGGAGGCGTCTATGCGACTCATCACCATCAGCCGCCAGTTCGGCAGCGGCGGCCGCGAGCTGGGGAAACGGATCTCCGACATCCTCGGCTGGGACTACTACGACAAGGAGATCATCCAGAAGCTGGCGGACGACCAGGGGCTGGACCCGGACTATGTGAAAAGCGTGCTGTCCAACCACGGCTGGAACACCATCCCCATGACCTTCCGCAGCAGCTTCTCCTCCGCCGTGTTCAGCAGCGGCTTCAGCAGCGACATCCGCACCGCCCTTCTGATCCGCCAGCGGGAGATCATCGAGAGCATCGCCGCGGCGGGGAACGACTGCATCATCGTGGGCCGGGACGCGGACATCATCCTCAGCGGACACAGCCCCTTCCGCATCTTCGTCTGCGCGGACATGCAGAGCCGCATCGACCGCTGCATGCGCTTCGAGCAGAAGAAGGAAGAGGCGGACCGCCTCAGCGAGAAGGAGATCGAGAAGAACATCCGGCGCATCGACCGGGACCGCTCCCGCATGCGGGAGCTGCTGACCGGCCTTGCCTGGGGGGACGCCGGCGCCTTCGATCTTTCGGTGAACTCCACGGGCTGGGAGATCAAGGCCCTGGCGCCCGCCGTGAGCGAATTCGCCGTGAAATGGTTTGAACGCAGCGATGAGCACATTGGCTGAAAGACGGGATCTTACCACCGGCGAGGTCTGGAAGAAGCTGCTGATCTTCTTCCTGCCCATTGCCGCCGGCACCTGCATCCAGCAGCTGTACAACGCCGTGGACGGCATGGTGGTGGGCCGCTTCGTGGGCACCGCCGCCCTGGCCGCCGTGGGCGGCAGCGCCGCGCAGGTGATCAATCTGCTGATCGGCTTCTTCGTGGCGCTGACCACCGGCTCCTCCGTGCTCATCGCGCAGATCTTCGGTGCCGGCCGCTACGAGGACATCAAAAAGGCCTCGGGCACGGCCGTGACCATGTGTTTGGTGATGGGAATGGCGCTGACGGTCTTCGGTTTGCTTGCCTCCCCCGCCATCCTCCGCCTCCTGCGCACCCCGGCCGACACGCTGGCCGACTCGGTGCGCTATCTGCGGATCTATTTTCTGGGGGTCCCCTTCATCCTGGTGCTGAACATGGAATCGAACATGCTGCGCTCCGTCGGCGATTCCGTGAGCCCCTTTCTGTTCATGGTGGCCGGCTGCGTGTGCAACATCCTGCTGGACTTCGCCTTTGTGGTGTTCTTCCGCTGGGGCATCGCCGGCGTGGCCGTGGCCACGGTGGTCTCCCAGGTGCTGAACATGGCGCTGCTGAGCGCGAAGCTCTTCCGTCCCGGGGGAGAATACGGCCTTACCCTCTCGGACCTGGGCCTGCGGAGGCAGTACATCGGCGGCATGCTGCAGATCGGTGTGCCCGCCGGGCTGCAGGCCTCCATGTTCAGCGTGTCCAACATGGTGATCCAGGTGGGCGTCAATTCCCTGGGCACCCTGGTGGTGGCCTCCTGGGCCATGACCTCCAAGGTGGACGGGCTGTACTGGGCCGTGAGCAACGCGCTGGGTGCCGCCATCACCAGCTTCGTTGGGCAGAACATCGGCGCCGGGAACTATGAGCGGGTGAAGCAGTGCATCCGGCAGGGCATGCTCCTGTCGGTGGGCATCACGGTGTTCCTCAGCGGCCTTTTGATGCTGCTGGGAAAGCCCCTGCTGCACATCCTGACCACCGACGCGGACGTGATCTCCACCACCTACACCATGATGGGCTACTTCGTGCCCTATTATTTCACCTGGACGCTGATCGAGGTGCTCTCCGCGGTGCTGCGGGGCGCCGGGGACGCGGTGCGGCCGGTGATCATCATCGGGCTGGGGATCTGCCTGTTCCGCATTATCTGGATCGTGACGGTGTTCGCGGCCTTCCACACGGTGCTGGTGCTCTCTCTGTCCTACGTCACCTCCTGGGTCATCACGGGCATTGCCCTGTTCCTCTATTACCGCCGGGGCAGCTGGCTGGAGCGGGCGAAGAACCGTATCACTGCCCCCTGAGCGGAGCGGGGATACACCTTTGATTTCCACCTCATCCGTCACGGCGTACGCCGCGACACCTGTCTCGCTGCGGCTCGGTCACGCCGCGGCTCTGACATGCCACCGGCATATCATTCACTACCGCGGCGACGCTTCGCTACCCTCGAGGGAAGGCTTCAGAGGATGCAAATAAAAAATAGCTGTCTTCCGTTTGGGAAGACAGCTGTTTTTTCTTGTATCAGGCTTTACTTTTCGTCCTTGATGGCCGCCTGTGCCGCCGCCAGTCTCGCGATGGGAACGCGGAAGGGGCTGCAGGAGACATAGTCCAGGCCGACCTTGTGGAAGAACTCCACGGAGGACGGGTCGCCGCCGTGCTCGCCGCACACGCCGAGATGGAGGTCCGGGCGGGTGGAGCGGCCGAGCTTGCAGGCCATTTCCACGAGCTTGCCCACGCCGATCTGGTCGACCTTGGCGAAGGGATCGTTCTCGTAGATCTTCTTGTCGTAGTAGGCGGAGAGAAACTTGCCGGCGTCGTCGCGGCTGAAGCCGAAGGTCATCTGGGTCAGGTCGTTGGTGCCGAAGGAGAAGAACTCGGCCTCCTGCGCGATGTCGTCCGCGGTGAGGGCGGCTCTGGGGATCTCGATCATAGTGCCGACCAGGTACTTCATGTCGACGCCGGAGGCGGCGATGATCTCGTCGGCGGTCTTCACGACCACGTCCTTGACGTACTTGAGCTCTTTCTTCTCACCCACCAGCGGGATCATGATCTCGGGGACCATGTTCCACTTGGGATGGCGCTTCTGCACGGCGAGGGCGGCCTTGATGACGGCACGGGTCTGCATCACGGCGATCTCGGGGTAGGTGACGGCCAGACGGCAGCCGCGGTGGCCCATCATCGGGTTGAACTCATGGAGTGAGGAGATGATGGCTTTGATGGCCTCGACGGATTTGCCCTGGGCCTTGGCCAGCTCTTCGATGTCCGCTTCCTCGGTGGGAACGAACTCGTGGAGCGGGGGATCCAGGAAGCGGATGGTGACGGGATCGCCTTCCATGGCCTCGTAGATGCCCTCGAAGTCCGCCTGCTGCATGGGCTCGATCTTGGCAAGAGCCGCTTCGCGCTCTTCCACGGTGTCGGAGCAGATCATCTCACGGAAGGCGGCGATACGGTCGGAATTGAAGAACATGTGCTCGGTGCGGGTGAGGCCGATGCCTTCCGCGCCCAGCTCACGGGCCTTGCGGGCGTCCTTGGGGGTGTCGGCGTTGGTGCGGACGTTCAGGCGGCGGTACTCGTCGGCCCACTTCATGATGCGGCCGAACTCGCCGGCGATGGTGGCCTCGACGGTGGGGATGAGGCCATCGTAGATGTTGCCGGTGGAGCCGTCGATGGAGATGAAGTCGCCCTCGTGGAAGGTCTTTCCGCCGAGCTCGAACTTCTTGTTGTCCTCATCCATCTTGATGTCGCCGCAGCCGGAGACGCAGCAGGAGCCCATACCGCGGGCCACGACTGCCGCATGGCTGGTCATGCCGCCGCGAACGGTCAGGATGCCCTGGGCGGCCTTCATGCCCTCGATGTCCTCGGGGCTGGTCTCCAGACGGACCAGAACGACCTTCTCCTTGCGGGCGGCCCATTCCTTCGCGTCTTCAGCGGTAAAGACCACCTTGCCACAGGCGGCTCCGGGGGAGGCGCCCAGGCCCTTGCCCAGAGGCACGGCCTTCTTCAGGGCAGCGGTGTCGAACTGCGGGTGCAGCAGGGTGTCCAGGTTGCGGGGATCGATCATCAGGACGGCCTGCTTCTCATCGATCATGCCCTCGTCCACCAGGTCGCAGGCGATCTTGAGAGCCGCCTGGGCGGTGCGCTTGCCGTTGCGGCACTGGAGCATGTAGAGCTTGCCGTTCTCCACGGTGAACTCCATGTCCTGCATGTCGTGGTAGTGATGCTCGAGGATGTCGCAGACGTTGACGAACTGTTTGAAGGCATCCGGGAACTTCTCTTCCATCTGGGAGATGGGCATCGGCGTGCGCACGCCGGCCACCACGTCCTCGCCCTGGGCGTTGGTCAGGAACTCGCCCATCAGCTTCTTCTCGCCGGTGGCAGGGTCACGGGTGAAGGCGACGCCGGTGCCGGAGTTCTCGTTCAGGTTGCCGAACACCATGGGCATGACGGAAACGGCGGTGCCCCAGGAATAGGGGATGTCGTTATCGCGGCGGTAGACATTGGCTCTGGGGTTGTCCCAGGAGCGGAAAACGGCCTTGATGGCCTCTTTGAGCTGTACGATCGGGTCGGAGGGGAAATCTTCGCCGAGCTGGGCCTTGTATTCGGCCTTGAACTGCTCGGCCAGTTCCTTGAGGTCGGCGGCGGTGAGCTCCACATCGTAGGTGACGCCCTTTTCGGCCTTCATCTTGTCAATGAGCTGCTCGAAATACTTCTTGCCCACGCCCATGACCACGTCGGAGAACATCTGGATAAAGCGGCGGTAGGAATCGTATACGAATCTTTCAAACTTGGGGTCAGGGTTGCCGGCGATCATGGCGGCTACCACGTCCTCGTTCAGACCGAGGTTCAGGATGGTGTCCATCATGCCGGGCATAGAGGCACGTGCGCCGGAACGGACGGAAACAAGAAGGGGCTTTTCATGGTCGCCGAATCTCTTGTCGTTGATGATCTCCATCCTGCCGACAAAACGCATGACTTCGGCCATGATCTCGTCATCGATGCGGCGGCCGTCCTCATAATATCTGGTGCAGGCCTCGGTGGTGATGGTGAAGCCCTGGGGAACAGGAAGTCCGATCCTTGTCATCTCGGCCAGGTTGGCACCCTTGCCGCCAAGGAGCTCGCGCATTCCCGCATTGCCTTCGGAAAACAGGTATACGTACTTTTTGCTCATGTGATCTCCTTTTCTTATCAGCTCTAATATTTATCAATTACATAAACGGATAATCATATCCGGATACATACGCTGCCACGTGACTATATATTATATCATCAGTATTACTGTTTGAAAAGACGGATCCTGCGTGAAAATTCGTCAGATATTAAACAATAATCCCCGATGGAGAGTTCTTCTCCTCTCACTCTTTCATCAAGTCCGCAGGATGTCACACATTCCGTGATCTCCTGCTTTGTCAATTCGCGGAACGAGGAATCGAGCGCATTCACCAGCGTTTTTCTTCTCTGCCCGAACGCAGCTTTAACAAGGCGGAACATGAGTTCCTCGTCGCAGACCTTGTATCCCGGTGCTGACAATGTATCAAGCCTGATGACGGAGGATGTGATCTTAGGCTGCGGGATGAAGCAGTCCGGAGAAACGTCAAACAAAAGGGAAGGTTCGGAGTGCCACTGGACGAAAATGCTGAATGCGCCGTAGTCGGATTCTCCGGCTTTTGCACAGATCCGCTTTGCTACCTCTTTCTGCACCATCAGCGTCATGCTGTCAAAGCACTCTGCTTTGAGCATGGCAGCAATGACCGGGCTTGTGATATTATACGGAAGATTCGCGCACACGACAGGCCTGAGGCCTTCCAGATGCTCCTCTGCAATGGAGCGAAGATCCAGCTTCAAAACATCTGCAAACAGGATCTCCACGTTTCCGCAGTCTGAGAGCGTTTCCTCAAGAATGGGTGCAAGGGATCTGTCCAGCTCGACGGAGACTACCTTTCCGGCTCTGTCCGAGAGCTTCTTTGTCAGGCATCCGATACCCGGCCCTATTTCCAGAACGCCGGTCAGTCTGTCGATCCCTGCGCATTCCGCGATCTTCTCAGGCACCCAGGGTTGAATGAGAAAATTCTGGCCCATGGATTTTGAGAAACGGAAGCCGTGTCTTTCAAGAAGCGCTTTTATTTCACGGATATCTGTCAGATCCTTCATTATTTATGCTTAAGGTAGGCAAGCCACTGGAGTCCCGCGCAAAGCACGGCAAGTGCTATGAGGATCCAGCCAATGGAGGTCGCAGTCCAGCCGCCGACAATTGTGGCAATTATCGCAAGCGTGCATGCCACGGTCCACAGAATAGGTTTCTTCATGTTTTCTCCCCCTGCTGTTTCAAGAGTTTATCAAATGCCTGCCGTGAAGGATCGTGCCCTTCTTCGCTGCTTACCGTCAGGTTGCCTCTGAATGAGAAACCGGATGCCCGCAGCAGATTCTGCATAGGTTTGTTTTTTCTGTGTGTATCCGTCCGGATATTTTTCCTGCCGAATGAAGCGCACTGCTGTTCAACACACTTCATCAAAAAAGCCGAGACACCGCTTCCCCTGTATTTTGCGGCCACCGCTGACCTGTGAAGGACACAGTATGGCTCATCGCTGCTCCATTTCCCGTCTGTAATACTGGAATAATCTTCTTCCTCTTTAACGGAAAGGGTGAAAAAGCCGGCTGTTTCTTCTCCATGGCTGATGATGAAGCATTCTCCCCTATCGATGTCCTTTTCAAATATTCCCACATCCGGATATGGCCCCTGCCACTGATCCACCCGATGTTTTTTCAGCTCTTTACGGGCATACGCAACTATCTCAAGGATATCGGGAATATCTTCAGCACTCGCCGGTCTGTATGAGAGTGGCAGCGTCAGTTTCACGCGCCTGCTGTCTTTATCTATTTCCTTGAGAAGGAACAGGTCTTCTTCTGATACGGGATCAAACCGGGAAAACAGGTCGGGACGTTTTGACATCGTCCTCTCCAGCTGTTTTTTTCTTCTCCACTTCCGTATCTTTTCATGATCGCCATTCAGCAGCACTTCGGGAACTTCCCGGTTTTCCCAGACTTCCGGTCTCGTGTACTGCGGATATTCGAGCAAGCCTTCCCAATGGCTCTCGCCCGTATAACACTGCTCATCCGAGAGAACCCCCGGCACGAGGCGGCACACGGCGTCCGTTACAGCCATCGCGGCTATTTCCCCTCCGGTCAGGACATAGTCTCCTATGGAGATCTCCTCATCGACACACTCTTCTATGAATCTCTCGTCGATGCCCTCATAGTGCCCGCAGATAAGAACGAGCCTGTCATAATCGTTTTTAAGACGTCTGGCGGTTTCCTGATCAAAGGTCCTCCCCTGCGGTGACATATAGATCACCCTCGTGCGCGATCCTTTGCCGTCAGGCAGAATACTTTCAAGGCACGCTTTCAGCGGCTGCGCCATCATCACGCAGCCCCAGCCGCCTCCGTACGGGTAGTCGTCCACCTGTTTCTGCCTGTTATCGGTGAAGTCCCTGATCTGCACACAGTTTATCTCTATAAGGCCTTTTTTTGCCGCGCGCCCGAGGATGCTCTCATGGAGGACCGCATCCACTGTGTCGGGGAAAAGCGTCATTATATCAATGCGCATATATTCACATTCCTTCTATCAGATCGACAATCATGATGCCATCATCGACATCGGTCGATACTATGAATGCGGGAACAGCCGGTATAAGATGTTCGCGCTCCCCGCGGACGACATACACATTCGAAGCCGGTGCTTCAAAGATCTCTGCGAGGGTACCGATATAGTTTCCGCTTCTGTCTGTTACCCTGATGCCGATTATATCCTGCAGGAAATACTCCCCTTTTTTCAGCGGAGCATCGTTTCTGTCTATATAAACGTGTTTCCCCTTAAGCACCGCAGCGGATGGAACACTGTCAACTCCGTCCAGTCCCGCGATGAGGAACCTGTTCTGGAGCTTGGCAGTGCGGAATCTGTATTCCTTTTCCTCGACAAATACTCTCCCGCAGCGTTTAAGGAATTCGGGGCTGTCGAGCCATACCTCTATCTTCACTTCACCGGAAACTCCGTGGGTGTTTGTGATCCTTCCGGCTTCGATATACCGCTCTCTGGGCATGGAAACACCTCGTTTTTAAGATAAATCAAATAAAAGGCGCGCCGCAAAATGCCGATGCCAAGTCAGTTCTGTGAACGATCCGCAGCTGTCTGCCCGGCACTGCTGCGGCACTTTGCAGCACGCCCTTTATCCCTTCAGTCGAGTATTTCGACTGATACGCTTTTGCCCTTTCTCTGGGCAACGGCCCGCATAAGTATACGGATCTGTTTGACGATCCTTCCCTGCCGGCCAATGACCTTGCCCATATCTCCGTCGGCAACACGAACTTCAAAGATCGTCTCGCCGTCGCCTTTGCGCTCGGTCACAGAAACCTCGTCGGGATGATCGACAAGGCTCTGCACAATGTAGGTCAATAGTTCTTTCATGCCGGTAGAAACTCCTTATCAGCCCTCAAGCTTTTTAATGAGGCCGCGAACTGTGTCTGTCGGCTGTGCGCCGTTGGAGATCCAGTACTTAACGCGTTCCAGATCGACTTTTATCTTGTCGCCGTCAGCCATGGGATCATACGTGCCGAGCTCTTCAATGAAGCGTCCGTCACGGGGGCTGTGAGAATCAGCAACGACCACACGATAATAAGGGGCCTTCTTTGCACCCATTCTGCGAAGTCTGATTTTGACCATTCCTTTTCACCTCCATGTTTATTTTGCAGGGGATATTATTACAAGCGCTTGCTTTGCGCAGGTAAACGATTTAAATGCCGAAGCCGCCGAACCCGGACATGCCCGGAAAACCGCCGCCCATTCCGCCGAAACGGCCCATTTTTTTCTGCAGCTTTTTCATGTTCTTGCCGCTGAACTGCTTCATCATCTGCTGCATCGATTCATATTGTTTGAGCAGTCTGTTCACATCCACGACGGCAGTACCGCTCCCGGCAGCAATGCGTTTTTTTCTGCTTGAATTGAGCAGGGCCGGATTCTCTCTCTCAGCGGGAGTCATGGAAAGAATGATGGCCTCCTGCCTCGCCATCGCCTTATCGTCGATCTTCGCGCCTTTGAGCGCCTTGGCGTCCATACCGGGGATCATCCCGACGATGCTCTCAAGGTCGCCCATGTTTTTGAGCTGACCCATCTGATCCAGATAATCGGAAAGTGTGAATCTGTTCGCTCTAAGTCTTTCCGCAGCTTCAAGCGCCTTTTTCTCGTCGAAACTCTGTTCGGCTTTCTCAATAAGCGTGAGCACGTCGCCCATGCCGAGAATCCTGGAAGCCATCCTGTCCGGATGGAAAGGCTCGATCATGTCGAGCTTTTCACCGGTGCCGATGAATTTGATCGGCTTTCCGGTCGCCGCTCTGACGCTCAGTGCTGCGCCGCCTCTGGCATCTCCGTCAAGTTTGGAGAGCATGACACCCGTTATGCCGAGAGCCTCATCAAAGGCTGTCGCTGCATTGACCGCATCCTGTCCGGTCATGGCATCCACAACGAGGAGAATTTCCGCCGGTTCGACCGCGGCTTTTATATTTTTCAGCTCATTCATGAGTTCTTCGTCTATATGGAGACGGCCCGCCGTATCGAGGAATATCAGATCGTTGCCGTGTTTCTTCGCATATTCGACGGAGGCTCTGGCGATTTCCACGGGATCGGTCTGCCCCATCTGGAAAACCGGGATATCAAGCTGAGCTCCTACAGTCTCGAGCTGTTTTATGGCGGCAGGGCGATAGATATCACATGCCACGAGAAGCGGACGTTTGCTCTGCTTCCTCATATAAGCAGCAAGCTTCGCACCGTTTGTGGTCTTTCCTGCGCCCTGCAGTCCCACGAGCATGACTATGCTCGGTGATTTGGAGGAGATATTGATCTTTTCGTTTGCACTGCCCATGAGAGCGCAGAGCTCTTCATTGACGATCTTTATCACCATCTGGGCAGGACTGAGAGCCTCCAGGACCTCCGCTCCGCTCGCGCGTTCCGTAACCGTTTTGGTGAAATCCTTTACGACCTTATAGCTGACATCCGCCTCGAGTAGCGCCATGCGGACCTCGCGCATGGCTTCCTTTATATCCGAAGCTGTCAGACGTCCTTTGCCTCTGAGCTTTTTGAAAGCAGCATTCAGTTTTTCGGTAAGACTCTCAAATGCCATCTTTTACCTCACAGTTCCGTCTCAAGGCCGGCAAGCATGGATGTTATCTTTTCGGCCAAAGGTCCGAGTTTTTCGCATTCTCTCTTTATGTCTGCGATCTTTTCCCTAACGGAATCGAAACGCTCCAGCAGGTGTGTTTTTTCTTCGTATTCCGTGAGCGAGAGTTCGGCACGGCGGATATTGTCCCATACGCCCTGTCTGGATATGGAAAGCTGCTCCGCTATCTCCGAAAGAGAAAGATCCTCATTATAATGCAGATCGTAGCATTCTCTTTGCTTATCGGTCAGGAGATCGCCGTAAAGATCAAGCAGCATCGTCTGTCTGAGCCTGCTTTTTTCCATAGAGCACCCCTCCCGTCAAGGCAAATCACTTGTCGGAGTATACAACCGTCGGGCTGTTCTGTCAAGTGTTTTTTCTTGTCAGTTTCTCAAGTCTGAATAATTCACTGTTTTTTTATCATCTGTCATGATATAATATTTTTATTGCTATAAGAAATGCGCCGTATGCCTTAATTCTTTCGGGGGTGCTCTACGATGGGACTTGTAAGACGTGAAATCATGCCGGGGATCTGGCTGAATTATCTCTACTCCGGAAAGTTCAAAACTTCGTACATGAGCTTCAATCTTCTCACACAGCTCAAGCGGGAAACAGCTTCGCTCAACGCGCTGATCCCCAGTGTTCTGTACAGGGGCACCTTGCGTTATCCGGATATGGAAAAGCTGAATGCACGCATGGAGGAACTCTATGGCGCTGTTATCGTCCCGCTCGTCAGGCAGCTCGGTGAGATCCAGTGCATAGGTTTTTCAGCAAGTTTTCCCGAGGAAAGTTTCCTTCCTCCGGGAGCGGATGAGTTCAGCAGCGTGGTCTCTCTTCTTGCAGATATCCTGCTCCATCCCGCCACCAAGGGAGGTCTGTTCCTTCCGCAGTATGTCGAAAGCGAAAAGGAAAAGCTTTCCCAGCTTCTTTTGAGCATGATAAACAACAAGCGCGGATATGCCCTGATGCGCTGCCGGGAGGAGATGTGCTGCTATGAAGACTACTCTGCCGGCAGATGCGGTAAGGCGGAGGATGTTGACGGTATCCACTATAAAAAGCTGACCAAACAGTATCGCCTTCTGCTTGAGAGCAGTCCCGTGGAGATCTTCTATTGCGGCAGAGAGAGTGAAAAAAGAACCGTATCTGTTCTGCGGGAATGCTTATCTGCCATGCCCAGAACCGCAATTGACTATGACATCGGAACGGATATACGCCTCAATGCCGTTGAAGCTGAACCACGCTTCTGCCGTGAGGAAATGGCGCTTTCCCAGGCGCGCCTCGTCCTGGGCTGGCGGCTCGGAGAAAGCATGGATCTGGAGAACAGGTCGCGTGTGTCTGTTTTCAACGCCGTTTTCGGAGGCGGCGTCACTTCGAAGCTGTTTATGAATCTCCGAGAAAAAATGGGCCTGTGCTATGATGTCTCATCAGGCCTGGATATGCGTAAGGGGCTTATGTTCGTCAGTTCAGGCATTTCAGCTGAAAACTTTGAAATCGCCAGAAACGAGATCCTTGCTCAGCTTGATTCCATCAGGAACGGAGACGTGACCAAGGAGGAACTCGAAGCCGCCAAAGCGGTTTGCGTTGCCGACACACTTGCTATTTCTGACAGTCAGAATGCCCTCGATTCTTTCTACCTTGTCCGCGCCATTGAGGGAACGGATTTCTCCCCGGAAGAAAGCGCAGAACTTCTGAAAGAAGTAACAGTGAGTGATGTCGTCGAAGCAGCAAAGTCCACAGAATGCGACATGATATATCTGCTTGCCCCTTCGGATGACGAAGCGGATGACGCGGATACGGAAAGCGCCGGTCTGTCAGAAGACCCTGGTTCGGAGGAATAATCTTGAATATAAACAGTTTTGCATATCCGAAGATCGGTGAGACATATAAATCCACTGTTCTCCCGAACGGGTTGGAGATAAGGGTAATCGAAAAGCCGGAATACCGTACGTACTTTGCCGCTTTCGCGGTAAAGTACGGAGGCGCGGACATGACGTTCCGCATGGAAGACCTGAATATTGAAACCCCTGCCGGTATTGCTCATTTCCTTGAGCACAAAATGTTCGACATGCCGGATGGGACGGATGTGTTTACGGAAATGTCGGCGACAGGTGCCGATCCCAACGCGTTCACCTCGTCGGCCATGACCTGCTATTACTTCTATTGCACAGATCAGTTTGAGAAGAACCTGCGCACGCTTCTCCGTTTTGTGACCACGCCCTTCTTCACCGAAGAAACGGTGGAAAAGGAAAAGCCGATCATCACCCAGGAGATCCTGATGGGGCAGGACAATCCAAACCGCACCATTTACTATAACTTCATGAAGCTTCTGTACAGGAACCATCCTGTAAAAGAAGATGTCGCAGGTACTGCAGAAAGCATTTCCGGTATTACCGCCCAGACCCTTTACGACTGTCACCGCGCGTTTTACTGTCCCGGGAATATGATCCTGTGCGTCGAAGGCAACGTCAAAGCAGAAGATGTGGTAAAGATTGCCGGAGAATCCCTTTCTGATTGGGTAGCATCCGGTGTCCCGAAAGCTGAATACGGCGAGAGCGATGGCGTCATGCCGTATGAACGATACATTTGTGAGGCTGCGAAGGTCTCCGCGCCGCAGTTTATAATAGGTTCAAAGATCATACCGCCCGAGGGAGATCCTTCCCGCCAGCAGCTGACCGCGAAACTTGCCATGCTCTGTGTTTTCGGGCCCTCGTCCGCTTTTTACAACAGGCTCTACAGTTCCGGTCTCATCAACAGGAGCTTCTCCTGGGATGTGGATTACATCTGCAATACCGCCACCATGAGTCTGGGTGGAGAAAGTACCGATCCGGATGCCGTGCTCGAAAAAATCTCCAAAGAGATCGAATCTGTAAAGGCACACGGTATCGACAGTGTCCTTTTTGAAAGGATAAAGAAAGCCTCCATCGGCAATGCTCTCCGGGCATTCGAAGATTTCGAGGCCGTGTGCATAGGTCTCGCAGAGGGCCACTTCTGCGGCTTCTGCCCCTTTGACGGGCCTGAGATCCTTGAGGGGATCCGCTCGGAAGAGTGTGCATCATTCATTGCGGAGCATTTTTCACCGGAAAGACTCGCCATGAGCGTTATACATCCATGATCCCAAGCGATCCTGAAAGGCGATGATCAAATAATGACAGACATATTGGAAACCATACAGCGCGACAGCCTTATAAGCTTTCCTTTCCTGGGCAACTGGTCCATCAACCCGCCGTCATCCTTCACCCTGTTCGGAAGGACCATATACATATACGGTGTGGTCGTTGCCCTTGCTTTTCTTCTGGCTATCATCTGGCTTACGAAAAACTGCAAAAGGTTTGACATTCTTGAAAACGACCTTTACGACGTTATTCTATGGGCGATCCCTCTGGGAATAATCGGCGCCCGGTTATATTACGTCCTTTTCTCCCTTGATTATTATATGGCCAATCCCTCAAAGATAATCGCGATCTGGGAGGGCGGACTTGCCATATACGGAGGGATAATCGCAGGGATATTGGTGATCTTCTTCCTGTGCCGTCACAAGAAAATGCGCGTGGCAGCGATGCTCGATCTTGTGATCTGCGGCGTGATCATCGGACAGATCATAGGCCGTTGGGGAAACTTCTTCAACCGGGAGGCCTTCGGAACGGAGACCACAGTGTTCTGCCGCATGGGCCTCACCTCTCCGGATGGAAGCACGATTTACGTTCATCCCACATTTCTCTATGAGAGCCTTTGGAATCTTGCTCTTTTCATTTTCCTTTGTATCTTCATTAAGAAAGGAAAAAGAAAATACAACGGGCAGATCATGCTGATATACCTGTTTGTTTACGGGATCGGCAGGACCCTGATAGAAGGTCTCCGCACAGATTCGCTCTATATAGGCGGAACGGGAATACGCGTTTCTCAGCTTCTTTCCGCTCTGCTGGTGGTATTTGCCGGAGCCATGCTGATCTATAACGGGAGAAGAGTGAAAAACGGCACTCTGAAACTCGAGCCTCCTTATCTTGAACCCGGTGTGAACGGTGAAGAAGACACAGCCGAAAATCCGGCAGACGGACAGGATACTGCAGTCGATCCGGATGAAAAGGCATCGGAAAAGTCTTCCGCAGACTTTTCCGATGACAATGCGTCTGATGATAAGGATGAGGAATAACGCACATATCCTGAAAAGCCACGGGCTCACATGAGTCCGTGGCTTTTTAAAGCGGTTTTTTCTTTATCTGTGCCCATTTCCTCGGGAATCCGGGAGGCGTGGAGGATGTCTTCCGGATCACGATCGCTGAATGTGTTATATCCGTTCCGCTGACAGTATACTTGTTCACCGACTCGGTTTTGCCTCCCAGCTTTTTTATGGCTGGTTTCGCCTCTTCCAGTTCTTCCTCAATCTCCGGGCCTTTCATGGCTATGAATACTCCGCCCTCCCTGACATAGGGCAGACAAAGCTCGGCAAGAACGTTCAGTCTCGCTACGGCTCTTGACGAGGCCGCATCAAAGCTTTCGCGAAAGCCGGGCGGGATCTCCTCGGCTCTTGCGTGGATACACGCCACATCATCCAATCCCAGCATCTCACACGTTCTTTTCAGAAAGCCAATGCGCTTATCAAGACTATCGATCAGGGTAAGGCGGATATCCGGACAGGCTATCTTGAGCACAAGGCCAGGAAATCCCGCTCCCGTTCCTATATCAACGAGGCTTTTTCCGGCGAGACCGGCATATTGAAGAAGGGCAGCACAGTCAAGAAAATGAAGCCTTGCCGTGTCATCCTCACCATCGATGGATGTGAGGTTCATGACCTTATTCGTCTCAAGAAGAAAATCGCAGTATTTTCTGTATTTCCCTATGATATCCTCTGAAACGGGCAGACCGTATTCGTTGAAACCATCCTGTATGATCTGTTCAAGCATGAATAATCATTCCCTTGCTTTTTTGAGCGCCTGCGCAATCTGATCCGGACAGGAGGTGGATTTTGAACCGCAGCGGATGCCTTCAAGGCGGGAAATGACCTCCTCGATCTCCATGCCCTCGACAAGGCTCGCGATGCCTTTGAGATTCCCGTTGCATCCTCCGGTCACTTTAAGGCTTGTCACGATATTTCCTTCCGTCTCAATTTCCATGAGCTGCGAGCATGTGCCCCGCGGTCTGTACGTGATCTGCATCGTTTTTCTCCTTTTCTGTCATATTAGGCTGAATATAACATGTAAGACCGGTTTTTTCAACAATCTTCACAATGCAGCCTATGTTCCGGCTATCCGCGATTCATCTGTATAGATAACAAATAATTAACATACACTTATTGTAGAATCTATCCTGCTGTGCTATAATTTTAACAGGAAAATATGATCGGAGGTCACAAAATGATAAAGAAAATTTATGGAAGAGCCTTTACCGTGCTCAAACGCAGACCATGGAAGCTATGGGGACTTTCTCTGCTTTGTGTACTGCTGGTCTTCCTTGCAAACGCTTTGTTTTTGTATGTTCCCGGAATCGGCTTAGCCATCAGTCTTCTCTTCGACGCTGCCCTGGTAATTGTGTTCCTGCGTGGATATCTCGGTGAAGAAATCCACACTGTCCAGCTGTTCGACTGCTTCAAGGACTGGAAGACGATAAAGAGAGTACTCTGCGGAATGGGTTACATGTATCTGTGGGTCTTCCTATGGTCCCTGATTCCGTTCGCCGGCATCGTGTTTGCGATAATCCGTGCCTATGAGTACCGCCTCACACCCTACATTCTTGTAATGGAACCGGATGTGCCCGCTACGGAGGCATACAAAGTCTCCAAACAGCGCACCATGGGCTTCAAAGCCAAGATGTTCTGGGCGGATCTTCTCTGGATGCTCATCGTCTGGGCCGCATTCCTCGTTCTTGTTGTGCTTGCCGCTGTCATTCCCTATGTTGGCTTTATTTTCGGTATCGCTGCATTCCTGCTCTATTGTATCATACTTCTTTTCGGTTTCCTGTTTGCCGGACTTATTCAGTCCGCTTTCTACGTTGAGATTCAGCGTGCCGCCGGGGAAGGTCCTCAATTTGATGATTCCATGAACGATCCTCCCGTGAAAGTCGCCCCTGTTCCTGTCGCTCCCGTACCTCCCGCAGGTCAATTCAAATTCTGCCCGCAGTGCGGAAGCAGGAACACCATGGAAGGCAAATTCTGCACCAGCTGCGGATACAAATTCGATTCCTATCCTGCCGATTCTCCGGCACCCGCTTCCGGATCAAACGATGAACCTCCTATTTCTTTTGAATAAGTTTCTCCTCTTTAATGTTTAATAACAAAACACAGCGATGCCTTGCGGTATCGCTGTGTTTTCTTTTTTATAACAGGACCTTTTCTTTTTATTACGGATCAGCGCTCTTGCTCCGGGTCTTTGTTTTTTCTGAGCGATACCCTGTTAAAACGAGGATCAGGTGAATAAAACCTATACCGGCAGCAATGCCGGCCACATCTATCCACACATCCTTTATTGAAGGGCCCCTGCCGGTGAACATCTGGATGGTCTCATCGAGAAAAGCGGTGATAAATCCTGCCAGAAGCGCGTTTACAGCTTTTTTTTCGTCGGCTTTCATCCACAGTGCAAGCCAAAGCCCGTAAAAGGCGAATTCCGCAAAATGAGCAAGCTTCCTGACAAGGTGCTCGGTCACATTCCCTCTGCCCACGAGAAGTTCGAGAATGGGGGTAAGTATCCTTGTAAAAAGAACGCTCGCCTTTGAGGATGCTCCGGGAGAGAAAAACGAGTTCATCCAGATAAACAGCAGCGAGAGGACAGCAAATGTGACGATGAGCGGCTTGAGCTTTTTCATGCAGTTTCAGGATCTATCGTAATGGTAAGCTCATCTCCGGGAGCAGAGATCGAAATTGATCTGATGCTGCTTTCGCGGGGTTTTACCATCTCCTCCGCAAGCGGATCTTCAATTTTCTTCTGTATGATCCGTCTGAGTTCCCGCGCGCCGTACGTTATGGAATAAGCCTCTTTAACAAGCATCTCTACCAGACTGTCATCCCATCTGAATGAGATGCCGCGTTCGGAAAGTACCGCTCCGACCTCTCCCAGCATTATCCGCGCGATGCCGCGGAAATCATCCTCACTGAGCTGGTTGAAGCATATCACTTCATCCACGCGGTTTAGGAATTCAGGTCTGAGGAACTCAGCCAGCGCTTTCATTGCCCGCTCGCGGCCCATGTCGCTGACGGTGCCTCCGAAACCGACACTGCCGCTGCGAGTTCCGCTTCCGGCATTCGTCGTCATCACGATTATAGTGTTCTCAAAGTTTACGGTCCTTCCCTGCGCATCGGTTATCCTGCCATCGTCAAGAATCTGCAGCAGGATGTTCATGACGTCAGGGTGGGCTTTTTCTATTTCATCGAAAAGAACGACACTGTACGGTTTTCTGCGGATCTTCTCCGTAAGCTGCCCCGCCTCGTCATACCCCACATAGCCCGGAGGAGAGCCTATGATGCGCGAGACGGAGAATTTTTCCATGAATTCGGACATATCCAGTCTTATCAGAGATTCGGGCGTGTCGAACATGTCTGCGGCAAGCTGTTTCACGAGCTCGGTCTTTCCGACTCCGGTACCCCCCACAAAAATGAAGCTGACCGGTTTCCTCTTTACCTTGAGTCCGACTCTGCCTCGCCTGATGGCGGCGCAAACCGCTTTTACGGCTTCATCCTGGCCGACGATATGCTGTTTGAGGCGGTCTTCAAGTCCTGCAAGCCGCTGCAGTTCTCCTTCTTTTATCGTACTGGCAGGGATCTTGGTCCATAGCTCAATAATACGCGCAAGATTATCGATCTTCAGCTGCGGCCTGCCTTTGGCCTCGAGTTCCTGAATCTCCTGCTCACGCTGCAGTTCCCGGCTGCGCAGTTCCGCGATCCTTGCATATCGCTTTTCGAGAAACTGATCGGGGTTTTCCGTATCCTTCGGCACCTCGGCATTCATGAGCGCTTCTCTTTCAAAACGGAGATTCTCCAGATCCTTTTCCGCCAACATCCGCCGATTGATATCCGGATCTTTCAGATTCACATCCGAGCAGGCTTCATCTATCAGGTCTATGGCCTTATCCGGAAGAAACCGGTCTGTTATATAGCGCTCGCTGAGCAGCACAGCCTGGCGGCACATCTCATCGGAGATTTCCACGCCGTGGCAGTCCTCATAATAATGCGCGATCCCTCTGATGATAGCTATACTGTCTTCTATAGATGGCTCGGCAACCGTAACGGGCTGAAAACGCCTCTCAAGGGCGCTGTCCTTTTCGATATGCTTCCTGTATTCGGTGAATGTGGTGGCACCGATGACCTGTATCTCGCCCCGCGAAAGAGCGGGTTTGAGGATGTTGGCCGCGTTCATGCTGCCCTCTGCGTCACCTGCACCGACGATGTTGTGGACCTCATCGATGACAAGGATGATATTCCCCTGCCTGCGGATCTCCTCGATGAGCCCTTTCATACGGCTTTCAAACTGCCCTCTGAACTGCGTCCCCGCAACGAGCGCAGTGAGGTCGAGAAGATGCACTTCCTTGTCTCTGAGTTTATAAGGTACATCCCCCTCAGCGATACGCTGAGCAAGGCCCTCTGCAATAGCCGTCTTGCCGACTCCCGGTTCCCCTATAAGGCAGGGATTGTTTTTCTGCCGGCGGTTGAGGATCTGGATGACTCTCTCCAGTTCCTCTTCTCTCCCGATCATATTGTCGAGTTTACCCTCGCGGGCGCGAGCGGTGAGGTCTATGCAGTAGGTATCGAGGAACTTTCTCTTCTGAGGTCGGCGGGTATCCTGCGCCGCAGTCCGGTGCTGTCTGTTCTCCCCGGTATTCGGCGCGGGAGAAGCCGGTATCCCTTCCGCCGGCTTTCCGCTCTGCTGGCCGGTCAGGCCTTCTTTGAGGCCGTTGAAAAGCTTTCCGAAAAATGGAAATGTAGCCGTCTTTCCGTCATCATCCGTGTTCTGATCCCCGTCCTCTCCGGATTCCAGAAGATCTTCCACTCCGGAAAGCGCGGTCATCATATCACCGGAAAGGCCGTCCAGTTCATCATCGGAGATGCCCATCTTCTCCAGTACATCATCAACAGGCTTAATATGGAGCTCACGCGCGCATTTGAGACAGAGGCCTTCGTTTTTCGTCTGGTTGTTTTCGTATTTGGTTATGAATACCACCGCGGGATTCTTTCCGCAGCGGGAACATGTGGTAAACTGCATTTTTCCTCCGAGTAATTAAAGAAGTCCGTTGGTGATGAATTTGAATGAGAGGAAGAATCTGGCAAGAGTGGTATTGTACAGCGTGTTCCGCCCGAGCACAGCTCCGAGAAAGCTCAGAAACCAGCAGAGCAGCACACAATACAGAAATCCCTTTATAAAACCGAGAACAGAGCCTCCGATCTCATCCACCATCTCCATGTTTGGCAGTCTGAGCGAGAGATTGAACAGATTTCCTATGGCCACCAGCAGGATAAGAATCATGAGAAACGCCAGCGTCAGTCCGGCGACATAGGTCATCGTGTCACAGATCACTTCCACGACCGCATCCGGCATGGAAAGTGCGTTTTCTTCCGAAAAAGCAACGGCGTCCTCTGCAAGCGTTTCACTGGTTTTTTCATAAAAACCGATATCGAGCATGCTCTCATACGCATAATCGTATCGCAGGGAAGAGTCCCGCGCCAGAATATCCTCAAGAGAATAGTCTCCGGTCTTGTAACCCATGTTCTCGATTATCTTGTCGCGGGTATTCTGTGAATCCACATATCCTCCTATGAAAGGACGAAGGACCGGGATCACTTCACCTGAATATGCCTTTGAAAGAATCGTGCCCCCCAGAAGCGCGATCATGATTATGAACAGGCTGATAATATTCCCTATAAGGCCCTTTTTATATCCTTTCCAGGTACAAAGGGCGATTATTACAAGCAGGACGATATCAATGACAAGCTTCATCTGTTTAAATAATCCTTTTCGGTTTGATTCTCTCAGTCTTTCTCCATCATTTCTCCGACAGGTCCGTCATACCAGACTCTGTTGAGATAAAGGCCCTGCGGAGGCATCGTCGGACCTGTGAGCCGCCTGTCTCCCGTTTCGAGGAGCGCAGGGATATCTTCTGGCCGAAGCTTTCCGTATGACGCATACACCATGGTCCCAACGATCGCGCGGCACATATTATACAGGAATCCGTCTGCACAAATCGCCACGGTTATGATATCACCGGTCTTTTCGGCCGTACACGAAAAAACAGTCCTGACTGTTGTCTTCGTCTGCGTTCCCTCACTCCTGACGGCTTTGAAATCGTGCGTGCCGATAAAAGCCTCCGCAGCCTTTTTCATCTGCTCCATATCCAGATGCTGCGGATAGAAGCAGACTCTGCTCTCAAGGAAGGGGTCGCGTATTTCGCTGTTCAGGATTTTATATATATATTCCTTTTTCCTGCATGAGAGTATGGAATTGAAGTCCTCATCTGCTTCGATTGCGTCTGTAACGGCAATGTCACCCGGCAGTCTTGCATTCAGCGCAAACGGAATACGCTCCGCAGGAATGGAACAGTCGGTCCTGAAGTTTGCACAGTATCGCAGAGCATGCACACCGGCGTCGGTCCTGCCGCAGCCCGTGACTCTCGCCGGATGCCCGCAGACTTTTCCGATGGCATCCTCAAGGACAGATGCCACCGAGATATCTTCTTTCTGCAGCTGCCAGCCGTGATAGGCAGTACCGTCATAGCGGAGACGTATGGCTATATTTTTCATGCGGCGGTTCTTTTCAGAATGATCATGCCTGCAAGGAACAGGACAAACAGCGCAAGCGTGACATAGTCCCTTCCTGCAAATATCAGCTGTTTCATCCGGGTCCGTCCCTCTCCTCCGTGGTAACAGCGGCTCTCCATGGCGACCGCGAGTTCATCGGCCCGTCTGAAAGACGAAACGAAAAGGGGCACGAGGATCGGCAGAAGTGCCTTTGCCCTTTTGATCAGACCTCCGGTCTCAAAATCCGCACCTCTGGCACGCTGGGCAGACATGATCTTGTCCGTTTCCTCTATGAGAGTAGGGATGAAACGAAGGGCCATGCTCATCATGAGCGTCATCTCATGGACCGGGAAGCGGATGAGCTTCAGCGGTTTGAGGAGCATCTCAAGCCCGTCCGTAATCGCTATGGGGCTGGTAGTGTATGTCAGCAGAAAAGTGCCCGATATGAGCAGAGTGATCCTCAGGATCATCTGCACGGCCCTCTCAATGCCCTCCCATGTAATCATCCAGCCCTCAACTACCGGTGTGCCCTTTGTATAGAAGATATTCAGCGCACCAGTCAAAACGATGATAAAAAGCATGGGCTTGAGCCCCGAAAAGATCCGTTTGGGCGATATCTTCGAGAGGATCATGAACACAACCGTTGCCGTAACCACGATGGCATATCCCGTCCAGTTCACCGCGAGGAAGAGCGCGACAATAAACAGGATCACACAGATGAGTTTTGTTCTGGGATCGAGACGGTGTACGATGGTATCTCCGGGAAAATACTGTCCCAGCGTGATATCTTTCAGCATGCCGGCACCTCCCTTAGAGAGGATAAGGCAGCCAGAAGCTGTTCGTGCGTACAGATGGAGCCTTCAGGCAGGACTCCGCACTCGCGCAGTTTCATCGCGATTGCGGTCGCTTTTGGGACGTCAAGCCCCTGTGAAACCAGTTTTTCCGGATCCGCAAAAACCTCCGCGGGAGTTCCGTCCATGAAGACATTTCCCCCGGAGATGACGATTATCCTGTCAGCAATTCTTGCAACATCATCCATATTGTGGCTGACGAGGATAACCGTAGACCCGGTCTCTTCCCTGTAGGAACAGATATTTTCCAGAAGCTGTCTGCTGCCTGCGGGATCAAGTCCGGCGGTCGGCTCGTCAAGTATAAGAACGGCAGGTCGCATAGCTATTACACCGGCGATGGCGATCCTGCGTTTTTGCCCGCCTGAGAGTTCGAGCGGTGAACGTTCGAAAAGCTCCCTGTCAATACCCGTGAACCTGGCTGCTTCTGTCACTCTTTCATCTATCTCATTTTTGTCCAGGCCCATATTCCCCGGCCCGAAAGCAATGTCTTTATAAACAGTTTCCTCAAAAAGCTGATACTCCGGATATTGGAAAACAAGTCCGACCTCATGCCGGATATCTCTGCGTGTGAACTTGTTCTCGTTGATATCTCTGCCGTCATAGAGCACTCTGCCTGACGTAGGTCTAAGAAGGGCATTCAGATGCTGGATCAGCGTTGATTTTCCTGAACCTGTATGCCCGATCAGCCCGACAAGCTGCCCTTGCGGCAGCGTCAGGTCAATGCAATCGACAGCTACTTTTTCAAACGGAGTACCCGCGCTGTAAACATGGCGCAGCTGCTCGCAGCGTAATTCCGACATCTGTTACTTTTCGACAGCCTTTCTGATTTCTTCTGCGCACTCTTCCACACCGAGCGCGCCAAGCGGAAGGTCCCAGCCTTCTCTGTTCAGCGCATACATAAGCTTCACGGTTTCCGGGACATCCAGCCCCTGCCGTTCCATCAGCTCGGGATCGGCAAAAAGCTGCGCGGGCGTCCCTTCCGCAACGATGTAGCCGTCCGCCATAATGACCATCCGGTCAGCATCTATGCACTCATCCATATGGTGTGTTATAAGCACAACCGTCATCCCGTGTTCTCTGCACAGTTCCTTTACCGTGGAGAGGACCTCTCTCCTGCCTATGGGATCAAGCATTGCGGTAGGCTCATCCAGAACGATCACCCTCGGTTTCATGGCAATGATCCCGGCAATCGCGATTCGCTGCTTCTGACCCCCGGAGAGCAGATGCGGAGCATGCTGTCTGTATTCATACATGCCGACAAGAGTGAGCGCCTCATCGACTCTGCGCCTTATTTCTGCCGGCTCCACACCGAGGTTCTCCGGAGCGAACGCAACGTCGTCTTCCACTACATTCGCAACGATCTGATTGTCCGGATTCTGAAAAACCATACCCACATTCCGGCGAATATCTATCAACTTGTCCTGATCGGAAGTATCCGTTCCGCAGACGGTGACTTTGCCCTCGTCCGGAATCAGAATGGCGTTCATATGCTTTGCCAGCGTGGATTTTCCAGAACCGTTATGACCGACCACCGCGACGAAACTGCCTTCTTCTATGCTCAGAGAAACTCCGCACAGGCTTTCGAGTTCATCGCCCGGATATGTAAAATGCACAGCCTCGAATCTGATTATCTCACTCACTTTAATTAACCTTTCAGCGGGATAAAACCGTATTTATGCTTCCCATCTGCAGGAAGCACCGCAAGGCAGGACAAGGCCGCTCTCCGAAACTGGAAGACCAAGCTCGCCGCTTTCGGATCTGCCTCCGTACTTTGCAGCAAAAATGCTTTGTGCCAGATATGTCAGCACAGAAGGTGACAGACCTGTGGTATAGGAATTAATCAGCACGAAAAGCGGATCATCCGAAAGCACACCCATACACAGGGTAACGAATTGCCAGAGGTCTTTTTCCAGTTTCCATATCTCGCCGCCCGGTCCGCGGCCGTATGACGGAGGATCCATTATAATCGCGTCATACTTTCTGCCCCGCCGGATCTCGCGTTCGACGAATTTCGCACAGTCATCGACGATCCAGCGGATAGACGCGTCGGCAAGTCCGGAAGCGGTGGCGTTCTCTTTTCCCCATGCCACCATTCCCTTCGCTGCATCCACATGGCATACGGAAGCCCCGGCTTTCGCGCACGCAATCGTCGCGGCTCCGGTGTAGGCAAAAAGGTTGAGGACGTTCACATGCCTTCCTGCCTTTGCAATCTTTTCCATCGCCCAGTCCCAGTTGACGGCCTGTTCCGGGAACAGGCCCGTATGCTTGAAGTTCATCGGTTTTATTTGAAAGCAGAGTTCTCCATAGCGGATGCTCCAGCTTTCCGGAAGAGTCCCCTTGTTCCAGCTGCCTCCGCCGCTCTTACTCCGGATATATCTGGCGTCATATCTGTTCCAGAGGGTGTTTCTGCGCGGCGTGTTCCAAATGGCCTGGGGATCCGGACGGACAAGGACGACACCGCCCCATCGCTCGAGTTTCTCTCCCGAGGAGCAGTCGATCAGTTCGTAATCCTGCCATTTATCTGCGATCCACATGGCATGTTCTCCGTTCCGGCTTATCTGTTCTTATAATAAATGGCGGCCGTGCTGTCCGTAAGAACGAGGTCGCACTTGTTATCGTAGAGATACTGGAAACACTCTACGGATCCGCCTGTCAGGCGGATTATCTGCCCGAGGCTGTTCTTGATTCTGGGAACGGAATCAAGCGCCGCAAGGGACTCGTCATTTATACTCATCGCCATACGTTTCCCGCGCAGCTGGAGCCTGCTCGCTATGCCGGATCCCGACCTTGCGGCGATTATGATGTTGTTTTCCGCATAGGGTCCGAGGGGCTCGTATTTGCCTTCGTCGACCATTTTCTGATCGATGGCTATCCCGCCCCAGGCACAGTCGATGTTTCCGGAAGAAAGCTCCACATAGGTGTTCTCGTTTTCGATCGGCTGGAGAGACAGATCCCAGCCAAGGAGATCACAAACAGCCGTGGCAAGCTCGATATCAAATCCCCAGTACGCTCCGTTTGTATCCTTATAGGCAAATGGGAAGGAATCAAGATCGATGCCCACAACAAAGCTGCGCGGTTCAGGCATGCCCGTTTTGTTCAGCGCTTCAGCATCTCTGGGGAAACTGACGACCGAGGTCCCGAACCACTTGCGGTTCAGTTCATCAATCTTGCCCTGCGCGTTGAGCACCTGTATTGCTGCCGAAACATAGAAGATCGTGATATCACCGCTTCGGAATGCAAGGGCGTATTCCTGCTCCACAAGCGTGACAACCGCCTTGACCCCGTAGCTTTGGGTATTACCGCAGGCACAAAGCGGGACGATGAGACAGAATATAAGCAAAAAACAGATTATTTTTTTCATAGTCAGGTATCATGTTCCGATTACGGGGCATAACCCCGGTATTATAATAGGGTAGTATAACATACTTTTTCAGATTTGGATATATCAAATAAGAACTGCAGCCTTTTGCTGTGCATGATTTACAAAAAATTAACGGAGGCATCCCGGGATGCCTCCGAATCATTATTCATCGCTTATTTCGTGAAGTCACTCTTTCGGCTTTTCGATCTCGCAGACGAAACCAACCTTATTCCGGTAGGCATCCGGAAACTGTCCGGCCGGGTCGTTTATGCAGTCGTTATAGACCCAGCCTCTGCCGGTCCAGTTCCATATAAACACATAGTCTTCCGGTGTATTACCGTCCATTTCGGATGGTTCGCCCCTGTCCCAGTTGAAATAACGCTCAGGATCAGAGTCATCCGTCTTTTCCCAAGCCAGTTCGTCGTTCTCGCGATGGAGCCCTATCCATATCACCGTGATCCCCATCTCACTGGCAAGATCAATTACCTTTTGGAATTCATCGGCATTGTTGATGACCACAAGATGTCCGCCTTCCTCCTCACAGCGGGCTTTTGCTTCGGTCCAGCTGACGTTCTCGGCAAAGAATTTGTATTCCGAAACCATCTCCACCGGCAGCTCGGGAGTGGGCTCGGGCGTATCAACAGGAGCGGATACGATCACCACGGGAGCGGGAGTGTCTTCTGTCTGTTCCGGTTCCGGAATGTCCTTCGGCGGGCCCATGATCTTATTGAACAGCAAAGCTGCAGCAAGAAGAAGAACACTGAGGATGATAATGAATATCAATGGTCTTCTCTTTCTTCTGCGTACTTCTGCCTCCAATTCCTTCTGTGAAAGAGAAACGGTCTCGCCCGTATTGGTGACTATTATGTCGGGAAAATCATCCTCGTCATTCCTGCTGACATTTACAGGTTCGTACTCCGGATCCACCTCCACCTCAGAAAGACGAACAACCGTATCATCCTGTGCTGACTCTCCGGGATCGGCAGAATCATAATACTCCGTCTCTTCCGGTATATACTCCTCATCGGAGTCTCCGTCATCGAAATGATCCGGCACTTCCTCCCCCATGAACACTTCTTTCTCCTCCTGAACGTCTTGCAACGCCGGATCCGGTTCTTCTTCACTCTCCGGGGCAGGAGCTTCTTCCGCAGCCTCGGCCGGATCCGCTCCCGCTTTTACCGCTTCTTCGGTTCCATCGAAGATCGGTCCCACCACCGCGGCCGTCTCGTCCACCGTGTCCGCCTCCGCGTTCTCCTCAAAGTCGCTGTGCGTCTCGATGATGTTCACCATCATGCGCTCGACCTCGCTCAGATCGTCGTCGCTCTTTTTGAAGAGCGCCTCGGCGCAGGGTTCGTCATTCAGAAAGAGGTTCTTCAGGCAGTTGTCCAGCATGATCTTCATCTCGCCCGGATTGCGGTAGCGCTCCGAGGGCTCGTAGCTGAGGGCCTTCAGGATGATATCCCCCATCCTTCTGCCCGCGTTGAGCGGCCGGTTGAAGGCCGAACCCTGCAGGCGGAGTCTGTGTGCCCTCTTCTCATCGCAGTCCTCGCTCTCGAAGGGAAGATGACCTTCGGAGAGCCGGTACAGCAGCAGACCGATGGAATATACATCGCAGGCGGGAGTCTTGCGGCCGTGCCAGTAAAACTCCGGCGCTGAATAGAGCAACTCCTCTGCAGAAGGCTCCCCGTCGTAGGCAGGGCCGATGAGGATCTTTCCGTCTTCGTCTACCCCCACGTTTCCTTCGTATATTCCGCCGCGGAATGCCATCTGACCGACATCCGCATCCACTGCAGCGCAGAGCGCGGATGCAAACTCGCACAGGGCTTTGCGGTCCATTCCGGTCAGATTCTCGTTCGGTTCAAGTGCCATGGAATAACCTCCGGGGAAAAATTATGTAAACACAGAGTATCACAAGCGGGTAGATTAGTCAATCAAGTGTTTTTCTCCCGGGACGGTTTTTTTAACGGAAAACACCCGCGTCCCCGGGAAGGGACGCGGGTGAAAAATGCGGTAAACGGGACGGATCAGGCGTTGTCGTACATCCTCTTGACCATGCTCCAGTAACGGTGGAGCTGGACGGAATCGTCCTCATCGATGGTGAAGTGATGGCCTTCATACTCGGCAATGAGGTACCCGTCGTAGCCGGATTTCTTGATGATCGGCATGATCTTGTCATAGGGAATGCAGGGATCGTTCTGATCATCGGCAAGATAATAGAACTTGCCGTGGATCATATGGGTATACTTCAACAGTCCCTCCAGCTGCTCGAGCTTGCCGGCAGGGCAGTTCTTGTGGTAGAACTCTCCGGCATACTGACGCTCCAGATCGTTGAGATCGAGTTTGTCGACCTCTTCCTCCGGCTTACCGTCACGCATGAGCTGAAGGATCTCCTCCACTTTCTCAGGCCTGGCTCCAGCTTCAAGTGCCTGACGGATGTGCAGGCCGTGGGGATAGTGCTGGAAAATGCTCATGTCCGGGCAGATGCCCAGCCAGCCGTCGCTGCGCTCCATGGCCTCGAAATACTTCGCCCACACCGGCACCAGCGGATGGTGGGGGTGGTGCATCTCGATGCACAGCTTCACATCCAGCTTCTCGCAGAGCGGACGCATGCTCTCGAAGATCTCCGGGGTGATGGAGTGCTGGCTCTTCATCATATGGAAGCCCGCCTTGTGGGCGTAGATGAGGTCGTTGCGGGTGAACTCCCGGATCTCCTCGGGGCTCAGGTCGCGGTCGTTGCGCATGCCGATGTCGATGTAGCCTTCCCAGCAGACCGGCTCCACATCGTATTTCCCCATGGTGTCGCGGAGCTTGAAGAGCCATTTGTCCGAGGGGAAGGGGTATTCCTCGCAGGACTGGGCAGCCACCATCGTGGCGCCGTTGTAGCCGATCTCCTTGGCCCGCTTTATGCAGCCCTCCAGATCCAGCTGTCTGGTGTGGAAGGAATTCGAGAAGCAGTAAAGACTTACACCGTATTTCAGATCGTTTGCCATTTTTTCTTCCTCCTTCATTCCTTCACCGACAGCGTCTTCTCACAGTCGCTGTCCACCACGAGATAGCTTCCGAAATAGCCCGTATAGGGGATCTTGTGGCTCATCAGCATCTTCACCTTGTGGCTGCCCGGAGAAATGCCGTTTTCATCAACTACTCTGAGTATGGCCTTGCTTCCGGTGAACCAGTACTCCTTATACATGTCTTTCATTTCACTCATAAGGAAGAACTTGCCGTTGACGCCGAAGCGGATGTTCTCCTGGGGGACCTCCACACCGTCGATGAAGACCCTCAGCGTGAGCACGTTGCAGATGTAGGCGCCCCGGTAGGTGGGGTACTTGCACTTGAACTCGTATCCCAGCACCACGTCGTCCGCCCGGTTGACCTCGATATCGTCATCGCAAACCATATATTTGTTGAATGCGGTAAAATCCATAGATTATCCTCCGTTATTTGATGATGCAGGTATTACTCTTCGACATCGACCCAGATATTGCCGTTGTTCGTGCTCTTGAGGCAGGCCTCAACAAAGGCAAGCCCTTCAGCGCCGGCAGCGACGGTCTGATAATCGATCATATCGGGAGTGAAGGTACCGTTCTCTCTGGCAAGAATGCACTCGGCAAAGCTGGTGTAGAGGTTGCCCATTGCTTCGAGCCAGCCCTCGGTGTGACCGGAGGGAAGACGTCCATACTTGGCTGCGGTCGGGGTGATCTGCTTGTAGCCGCGGTGTACTTCACGGATAGTGTTGTCAGCATCGATGATGGTGATTTTGTCAGGAGTCTCCTGGAACCACTCGATAGTTCCCTTGCTGCCGTAGATCCTTATGCGGAGGGCATTGTCATAGCCGATGGCAATCTGGGAAGTCCAGTAGAAGCCGGATGCGCCGTTATCGTACTGCACCATAACGCTGTCATTGTCGTCAAGGACACGGCCGGGAACAACGATGTCGAGCTTGGCAAGGACCTTTTTGATCTTCAGGCCGGTGGCCATGGCGATGAAGTTTTCCACATGGGTGCCCAGGTCGCCCAGGCAGTTGACGCCGCCGGAGCGCTTCGGGTCGGTACGCCATTCGCCCTGCTTGCCGCCGTTATCGTTTTCGAATGCGAGCCAGCCCTGCGGATACTCGGCCATGACCATTCTGACCTCGCCTATGTCACCGCGTTTGATGATATCACGCATGTACTTGGCGGTGACATGTCCGGTGTAGGTATAAGTGACCATAAAGAGGACGTCCTTCTCTTTTGCAAGCTCTCTGAGCTCGGCAGCCTGCGCATAGGAGATGGTGACGGGCTTGTCGCAGGAGACGTTCACGCCGGCTTCGAGACAGGCCTTCGCGATCTCATAGTGGGAGAAGTTCGGGGTAACGATCACGACAAAGTCGATGTTGCCGGCTTCGGCAGCGAGCATCTCTTTGTAGGTGGGGTAGCAGCGTGCGGGATCGAGATGGAGTTCATCGGCCATCTGCGCGGATTTGGCAGCATCCCTGGAGAAAGCGCCGCAGACAAGCTGTGCCTTGCCTTCGATCGCTATTGCACGGCGGTGCGCTCCGCCGATAAAAGAGCCGGGGCCGCCTCCGACCATTGCGTATTTAAGAACTCTTGCCATTTGTTTTTCCTCCGTTAATACGTTTTTATAGAATTATGATGTGTCCAATATGACTTAAGCCTGTGGCCTGAAAAGGCCAAAGGCTTAAGTCGATCAGTTTTTTAGTCGTTAGCGAGGGCGGCGTCGAAAGCAACGTTGGATTTTTCAAAATTCATCCTGCGGACAACTTCGAGTGACTCGGTCGCACCGTGGACTCTCTCCATGCCGCTGTCTTCCCATTCAACGCTCAGAGGTCCGCTGTAGCCCATCTGGTTCAGCTCGCGCGTGATCGCATCGAAGTCCACATTGCCGTGGCCCATCGACACAAAGTTCCAGCCCCTGCGCGTGTCGCCGAAGGTGATGTGTGAGCCGATGATGCCCGTGCGGCCGTCAAGATTCATCTTCACGTCCTTCATGTGCACATGGTAGATCCTGTCCGCAAAGTCTCTCAGGAACAGCTCCGGCTTCATGCCCTGCCATACCAGATGGCTCGGGTCAAAGTTGAAGCCCAGCGTCTTCCTGTAGTTGAACTTCTCAAGAAGCTTCTTTGCGGAATAATAATCGAATGCGATCTCCGTCGGATGCACTTCAAGCGCAAACTTCACACCGCACTCATCGAACACGTCGAAGATCGGGGTCCACAGCTCGACGATCTGGTCGAAGCCTGCCTCGACCATCTCCTCGCTCGTCTGCGGAAAGCTGTACCAGAACTTCCAGATCGGGCTGCCCATGAAGCCGGTCACAACGCCTACGCCCATGGCCTTCGCCGCTCTCGCGGTATACTTCATCTCCTCAATGGCCCATGCCCGGATCTCCTCCGGCTTGCCGGCAAGGGCGCTCGGAGCAAATCCGTCAAGTCTCTCATCCCACAGGTCGCCTACGCACTGGCCCGTCAGGTGGCAGCCAAGCGCCCAGGTCTTCAGGCCGTACTTGGCGAGCATTGCCTTCTTCTCCTCCACATATGCCGGATCCGTCGCCGCCTTGCGTACATCAAAGTCCGCCCAGGTCGCGATCTCCAGTCCGTCATATCCGATGCCGGACAGAAGCTTGCACTGTTCTTCAAATCCCAGGTCCGCCCACTGTCCCGTGAATATCGTTACCGGTCTGCTCATTTCTTTCTTTCCTCCAATTATAATATTTGATAATAGGGATAACCCTTATTATTTCCGATAAATGTACATGTTAATTATGCACTACAGCACTCAATATTTCAAGCTTTGTTTACCGATCCGAACAATTCAATTTTGTTCCTCACAACTTCACTCATTGCATCCAGCATATAGGGTATGAGCGCGCTGAGAGAAGCAGCTCCGGCCTCCAGGCCTTTCTTGATTCCTTCCTTGCCTGCCCTGTCGATATCCGTGAAAATATTCACCTTGCACACACCGCGCTTTATAGCCTCATGGAAATCATAATCGGATAGTCCGCTGCCCCCGTGAAGAACAAGCGGTATTCCCGTATGTTCCGATATGGCGGTAATCCTTTCGAAATCGAGTTTCGGTGGGAGTTTGTATTCGCCATGGGCATTACCGACCGCAACGGCAAGAGCATCCACTCCCGTTCGTTTGACAAAAACCTCTGCGGTGACCGGATCCGTGAAATAATCCGATGGGTTTTTCAGCTTTCCGCTTCCCTCGTTATCTCCCACATGGCCGAGTTCTCCTTCGACGGTGACTCCGATGCTGTGGCAGATCCGGACCATTTCGGCAACCTTTTCGATGTTTCCGTCATATGTTTCCATCGAGCAGTCGTACATGATCGAGGTGAATCCGAGCCGGATGGCCTGAATGCAGCGCTCGAAGCTGAGTCCGTGATCGAAATGGACACAGACAGGAACCGTGGCTTTCTGAGCCATAGGGATCAGGTATTCCGCCACTCCGTTTAGTGGAGTAGCAGGAAGAAGGACTTCCGCGGTACCGACAATAACCGGAGATCTCAACTCCTCGGCAGTATGAATGACAGATCTTGCCTGTTCGACATTGACAGCATTGAAGAATCCGACAGCATACCGCCTTTTTTTGGCGTCATTCAGCATTTCATGCATTGATACAAGCATTTTCGCATTTTTCTCCTGTATTAATCATTCTTATAATCGGTTATCGGGCATATTCCCTTTCACATGGTCTCCCAGCCGGCCGCGATCCTTGCCTTGATCTCTTCGATGCTCTTCAGGCCGCCGAGAGCGTCGTAGGAAGTCACGCAGCAGGCGCCTTCTGCAGCCGCGATTGCAACGCAGTCTTCAATTTTTTCACCGTCAAGAGCAGCTGTAAGGAATGCCGCTATGCTTGTGTCACCTGCTCCTGTTCCGGAACGGACGATGTCCGCTTTGAAGCAGGGCTGGACACCCTCCTTTTCCGACCATGCATCCAGATCCAGTCCGATGCGCTCGCCTGTTCCCGCCATAACATTGCGGGAAGCCGTGCGGTAATACATGCCGCTTATGCCGCACTTGATGAGGACCGTTTTGCAGCCCATGGCTATGAGCTTATCTGCGAGAGGCTTTACTTCATGGTCAAAAACCATACCGGCCGTCATGTCTGCACGTTCGGAGAGAAGCCTTTCATAAAGCGGTCTGTCGAGCATGAAGCAGATCTCTTCAAAGCTGGGCACGAAAAAATCCACATAAGGAAGAACATTTTTCAGTATGGTGACCCAGTCGAGCTGTCCTGCCTCTGAGTTGGGGTCAACGGAGGTGAGGTCCAGGCTGGTAGCGATACCTTTGGACTTGACGCGCTTGAAGATGGCCGCCATTTCCTTCCCGTTTTCCTCATACATCTTCTTCATGAGCGTGGGATAGCCGAAGTGGAAGAGAACGGCGTCCTCAAGCGGACCGTCCGGAATATCCGCATTAGAGAAGGAATTGTTGGCCCCCGGGCAGTGCAGGAACATCCGGTCGATCCCCGGAACGGCAAGAACGACGGAGTAGGATGTGGCGCTGTCCGGATCGACGAGTAGGCCCTCCGCGCCGTAACGTGCGTAGATCTGTGCAAGCATGGCTCCGAAATCATCGTCGCCGACTTTTCCCATCAGGGTCACATCGTTTCCCAGTAGCTTCAAGGCGAGCCCTGTGTTGGACACGCAGCCTCCCGAACTGACGGAAGCCGGATCCATCTGGATCAGCTTGCCAGGGACGAGGATCTCCGAAACCGCTCCGCATCTGCGTCCGTGCGGGAAAACCGGCGTGATGTCCAGACAGCAGTGCCCTGCCGCGATCACTTTTTTCGCCATGGCGCTCTTCCTCCTTCCGGGTCCGGGGCGGAAGGGGCCGTCCCCCCTTTCCGCTCCCGCTGCTATCATACCATATTTACGCGAAAACACCTACAGGAATTTGTCTTTCCTCTCTCGCTCCCGGCGATGCGTCCCGCCGCCGCGGAGCGGCTTTTTTCCGTTCCGGCCCCTCCGTTCATCCGCAGTTTCCGATTTGTTCACGGTCTATTCAAACCTTTGTGGTAGGGTAGGGCGCATGAACATCCGAAAGGAGAAATCCCCATGACCATCGACCCCGTTCTGCACATCGGCCGGCCGGAAGAGGACCGTGAGGCCGTTGAAATGAAATGCTACGATCTGCTGGATCTGCTCGGCGTGTCCTATCTGCGGGCCGATCACGACTGCGCGGACACCATCGAGCTGTGCCGCGAGATCGAACAGGTCCTGGGCTGTCCCATCTGCAAGAACCTTCTCCTCACGAACCGGCAGAACACCGCCTTCTATCTTCTCATGATGCCCGGCGACAAGCCCTTCCGGACCAAAGACCTTTCGAAACAGATCCGCTCGGCGCGCCTTTCGTTTGCCTCCGGGGATCAGATGGAGCAGCTGCTGGGCACCGCGCCCGGTTCTCTGAGCGTGCTGGGACTGATGAACGACGCCGAAGGCCGGGTAAAGCTCCTTGTCGATTCCGACCTGATGAACCTGGAATACATCGGCTGCCATCCCTGCCGGAACAGCTCCACGCTGAAGCTCGGCATGGCGGATGTGCTGGAGCTTCTTCTGCCCGCCATGCATCACGACGTCACCTTCGTCGAGCTGCCCCGGGAATGACCCCTTTTCCGCCGCCTGCACGGCCGGCGGAAAAATTTTTCCCGAAAATACAGTTGACATTTGTAGTCTCATGTGCTACGGTGTATCCGCAAGACTACACGTGTAATCCATAAACACGGGGAGGTGTATCCCATGGAAAATACGCTGGCCGGCCGGATCTCCGATTCGGAGCTGGAGGTCATGAAACTGCTGTGGCGCAGCGGCGGGCCGCTGTCCGTCACGGAGATCCGCGAGGCGCTGCAGAAAAGCCGCGGCTGGGAGGCGACCACCGTTAAGACCCTGGTGGCAAGGCTCGCGGCCAAGGGCGTGATCCGGCAGGAGAAGCGGAACGTATACTATTATTCCCCGCTGATCTCCGAGCGGGAGTACAACGGCTGGGCCACCCGCGATCTCATCGAGCGGTTGTACAGCGGCAGCGCGGTGGATCTGGTGGCGTCGCTGGTGCGCTCGGAAAGCCTTTCGGCGGCGGATATCGAGGAGCTGCGGGAAATGTTCCGGCTGGAGGAATAGGCCATGCGGACACTGCTCGTTCTCACCCTCGGCGGAAGCGCCCTCGCCCTGCTTCTTCTGCTGCTGGGAAAGCTGCTCGGGAGAAAGATCCCGGCGGCCGTGTATTATTACGCGTGGCTGATCGTTCTGCTGCGCTTTCTCCTGCCCCTTCCCGGCGCCGTGCCGCTGACGCGGTCTCCGGCCCCTGCGCCTGCGCAGGCGGCTGTTTCGGAGATCTGGGCGGATAGCGGCGCGCAGGAGGCAGTGCCTGCGGTCTCCGCCGTTCCGGCCGTCCGCGTGGACGTGTTCGGAAACCGGACCGGGGATTCCTCTCCGGCGGCTGCGGCAACGGCGCCCGTCTCCGACGGGGCGGCGGGCCCGGCTTCTTCCGGCGGCGCTTTCCGCGCCGTCCTGCGTTCCGGCCGGCTTTGGGCGGGCCTCTGGGCGGCCGGAGCCCTGATCAGCTTTTCCCTGTGCCTCGCGTCCTATCTGCGTTTTACGGGCAGGCTCCGCCGTGAGCTGGACGCGCCCGATGTCTTCACCGTTCTCGTCTATGCGGGGTTTCCGGGAAGAAAGCCCGCCCTGTACAGGAGCGGGGCGGTAAAGACGCCGATGATGTTCGGGCTCTTTTCGCCGAAGATCGTCCTGCCCGACAGGCGGTACAGCGATGAGGAGCTGAAGAACATCCTGATGCACGAGCTGATGCATTTCAAACGAAAAGACACCCTGTACAAGTGGTTTTCCGTGCTGGTGCTTTCCCTGCACTGGTTCAATCCCCTCACGTACCTAATCCGGAAGGAGATCGGCCGTGCCTGCGAGCTCAGCTGCGACGAGATGCTGCTGCGCTCCATGGACCGGGAGGAAAAGCAGAGCTACGGAAACACCCTTCTGAACATGGCGGCAGCTTCCGCTCTCCCGGCGGGAGTCGTGGCCACCACCTTTTCCACCGAAAAGAATAATCTCAGACAACGATTGGAGCAGATCATGAACTACAAAAAAAGCAAGACCCGGATCCTGGCCGCGGTGCTGGCGCTGGTGCTGATGGCCGGCTGCGGCGCGGTGGCCGGTCCTCAGAGCGGCGCCAAGGAACCCGCGGACGACCCGAACGCCGCGGTCGTGAAAGTTTCCACCGTGGACGAGTTTCTCGCCGCCATCGCCCCGAATACCATCATCGAGATGGCCGAGGGGACCTATGACCTCAGCACCGCCAAGGACTATGCCGCTTCAGCGGGAAAATACTACAGCTGGAACGACATCTATGATGGGGGCGGAGAGCTGGAGATCCACTATGCGGACAACCTGACGATCCGCGGTGCGGGCATGGGCAAAACGGTGATCGCCGCGGTGCCCAGATACGCCAATGTGCTCCGCTTCGCCAACTGCCGGAATGTTCGGGTCAGCGGCCTGACCGCCGGCCATACCACGGAGCCCGGCTTCTGTGCCGGCGGCGTGCTGTACTTCGACTCCTGCACGGACGCCTCGGTGGACAACTGCGGCCTCTACGGCTGCGGCACCGTGGGCGTGACGGCGGGCAGCTCCGAGAACATCCGGATCCGCTCATCCGAGATCTATGAATGCAGCAGCGGCGCGGTGGAATCCTATTCTAGCCGGAACGTCCGCGTGGAGGACTGCGACGTGTACAGCTGCGGCACCAAGGCGGGCAGCCAGGGTGCCTTCTGCCTGTTCTACGCCTCCGATTCCGACGGATTCGCGGTCTGTGATTCGCGCATCTACAACAACCGCACCCAGATGCTGCTGTATTCCTTTGCCAACAAAAACGCCCGCTTCCTCTCCAACACGGTCCGGAACAACGATATAAGCTCCGCCGGCTTCGCCTGCTACCAGTACAGCGCCACGGTGGACGGCTGCTCCTTCAGCGACAACACCGCCGCCGCCTGGTCCGGCAACGGGGTCTGGGGCGGAGACGACAGCGTCCCGGCGAAGGATGCGGAGGGACGCGAGCTTCCGGAGGAAGCCTTTGCGCTGATGAAATACAGAAAGATCGATCCGGATTCCGTCTGGTCCGCCGTCCCCGTCACGGCAACCACGGAGGTCCCGGCCGGCGGACAGATCAGCGTCGGCAGCGTCGACGAGTTCCTTGCCGCCATCGGTCCCGACCGCACCATCCTCCTGGCGGAGGGAAGCTACGACCTGAGCACCGCGGCCGGCTACGGTTCCTCGGAGAGCGAGTACTTCTTCTGGGAGCAGCGCTACGACGGCCCGCAGCTGGTGATCCGGAACGTCAGCGGCCTGACGGTCGCGGCGGAATCGGCTGATCCGAAGGCCACCGTGCTCGCCGCGATCCCCCGCTACGCCAATGTGCTCTCCTTCCGCTCCTGCAGCAACATCGAGCTGCGGGGCTTCACGGCGGGACACACGAAGGAGCCCGGCGAATGCGCCGGTGGCGTGCTGTACTTCGAGGGCTGCGGCGATCTGCGGCTGGAGAGCTGCCGCCTCTACGGCTGCGGCATCCTGGGCATCGAAACCGCCAGATGCAACAGCATCACGGTGGATAAGTGCGAGATCTACGAGTGCTCCTTCGGCGCCGTGCAGATGCACGACACGGACGGCATCAGCTTCCGTCAGTGCGACATCCACGATGTCCCGAGCCCCGCGGTCACCTTCTACAACTGCGGCGACAAGTACTGGAACGGCAATCCCATCACCGGCCTTGACAGCTACTACGACGTCGGTCCGGATGGGGCGCTACTCCCCTACGGCTTCGAGGAGTCTGGCTCCGGGAACGCTTCCCCGGATCTGTTCCCCGCAAACCCCTTTGCCGGCGCAGACCCCGTCCCGTTTGAAGAGGGAAGCCCGATGCTGCAGTTCGCGAGGGACGTGCAGAAGGACATTGCCGGAAAAGACTGGGAATCCCTGGCGGACAGGCTGAACTTTCCGCTGAATGTCTATTCTTACGGCGTGTCTGCCGTGATCCAGGACCGCGAAACATTCCTGTCCTGGGCGAACGATACCGATCTTCTTCCGGATGAATTCTGCAGGCTGATCGCGGATGCGCCGCTGGACGCTTACGGCTCCAGCATTTTCGGCAACACGTTTGCCTTCGACAGGATCGCCATGAGCTGCTTCGGAGATACACTGAGCTATGAGAACATGAAGGTCACCTGCATCTCCACAGATCTGAGCCTCCGGTAAGCCTGCCGGACAGGATACCGCCCAAACAAAAAAGAACCGCTGCCGCGCAGCGGTTCTTTTTTTATTCCGGGAAAACGCTTCTATGCATCGAACAGGCTCATCTGCGGGTCCTTTTCCTCCATCCGGTACAGGAAGGCGAAAATGTCCTCCGGGGCGGAGAGGATGCCGTTGTCCCGGCAGATCCTCCGGAACAGCGCCGTCAGTTCCCCCGCACGGGGGCTGGGCAGCTCATACGCGCTGCCGTATCTTCGGATGTAGCGCTCCTTCAGACCGGGGAAATGCCTGTCCAGCGCCGCGTAATAGTATTCCCGGTCCCCTTCCCGGAGCGTCAGCCCCATGCCGAAATCCAGAACGCCCCGGACGCCCGCCCGGACGCATCCGTCCAGGATCGCGGCGATGTTCTCCGCCGTATCGTTGAGAAAGGGGAGCACGGGCGTCAGCCACACCACCGTGGGGATGCCTCTTTCCCGCAGGATCTGCAGGACCTCGATCCGGCGCCTGGTATTGCACACATTCGGCTCCAGGATGCCGCAGAGCTCGTCGTCATAGGTGGTCAGCGTCATCTGGACCACGCATTTGGCGGAGCGGTTGATCTCCTCCAGCAGGTCCAGATCCCGGAGAATGCGGTCGGACTTTGTCTGGACCGCCGCGCCGAAGCCGTAGCGCAGGAGGATCTCCAGGCACCTTCTCGTAAGCCGCAGCTCCTCCTCGCAGTGCATGTACGGATCGGACATGGCGCCCGTGCCGATCATGCATCTTTTCCGTTTGGACCGCAGAGCCGCCTCCAGCAGTTCCGGGGCGTTGCGCTTCACTTCCACGTCTTCGAAGGGATGGGTGAAGCGGTAGCAGCGGCTTCTGCTGTCGCAGTAGATGCAGCCGTGTGTACAGCCGCGGTAGATATTCATTCCGTAATGCCCGCCGCCCCCGGTCAGCAGGCTTTTCGCATCCACAAAATGCATCTGAAACACTCCTGTTTCTGAACTGCCGTGACATCCGCCCGTCACGCAGGCTCATGCTCTGTCAAAAGTCTGATACATCAACATAAACAATACATCGACGAGGTAAAAAGTTCAACGAATTTACACTTGAATATCAAAAAAGCGGCACTTTTTTGAGTATCACTTTTTGATATCCGATAATCCTCATATCAGCGCTTGGAAAACTGCGGAACGCGACGGGCGGCTTTGAGGCCATAGTCGCCTTACTATTCACATGAAGCCCATATATTTACTTGGTTTTCGGCATTTTTCATCCTTAGTTCCCTCACTCATTAACTACTGCCCACGCTGTTTTCTCTTCATTGGAGAAAACGCTCCGCTTTCAAACGTCTGGCATTCGCGTAAAACATCAGAGGCTGGCCCGGAATGATCCGATGCCTGCCTCCGTTTGCACTTGTAAACAGTCAGCCTCACCCTTGCTGACGCTTTCTGACCGGGACCCAGATGGCACTGTGATAATCCGGATCGGTCATCTCGCCGTTCACACAGTCGTACCACTCTACCGTTGCATTCCCGCACAGTTCGTATTCCGGATTGCCGGGCAGCCATTCTCGGAAAATCTGCGTGTTGACCCGCTGGAGCGTCTCCGGATTCGGACCGATGCAGTTGAAGACCGCCCACTCGCTCCTCGGGAATTCATAGACGACCATGCCCTCCGGCACCTCTCCACCCGTATACTTTCCAGCGATCAGATAACGGAACTTCCCTCCGCCGATATCGTCAATGCAGACGCCGTACTCGCCGATGCAGTTATCGACCAGCGCCTGCTCGTAAGGATTCGCCGGAGCATTTCCTGCGTAAACGTTTTTCGCATACTTCTCACAGATCTCGTCCCAGTACTCTGGTATTTTCTCATATGAGGTCTCCATGTCAAATACCTTTTGAAAGCCGATCACCTTGAAAGGGAACATGGGTGCAATTTTGTAATCCATCTGGTAACCTCCCTGAACCGATAGTTTGATTGTCAAGGGAAGAAAGGGTGTGATGGCAGCCCCGGCGCGGACCTGAGACGGCGTCGCTCCGTGAAAACGGGTAAATGCTTTTGTAAAGCTCTCTGGCGTTTCGTAGCCGTACCGCAGTGCGAGGTCGATCACCTTATCATCCGTATTCTGAAGCTCACACGCTGCCAGATACAATCTGCGGTTCCGGATGTATTCACTAATACCCATCCCGGTCATGACTGAAAAGCCTTTCTGGAGAAAAAAGGGAGATAGATACACCTGATCGGCTACTTCCTGCACACTGATGTCGTCGGTAAGGTGATGCTCCATGTAATCAATCGCACGCCGGATACACGTCAGCCACTCCACAGTTCATACCCTCCTTGCCTTGATGCTCTGATCATACCATTCCCGCATGGAATCATCCTGTCTTTTTGAGTCCACTTTTGTCTGGTCATATCCTTTTCAGTAATATACAAAACAAATCCAAAAGATTTGCAAATGAAAAAACCTGGAAACGTTGAATTTCCAGGGTTTTTTGCATTTTGAAATCTCGATCAGCGCTTGCTGAACTGAGGTGCGCGACGTGCAGCCTTGAGACCGTACTTTTTGCGCTCTTTCATTCTCGGGTCACGGGTCAGGAGACCGGCTTCCTTGAGTATGGCGCGGAAGCTGTCGTCTACCAGAAGGAGTGCACGAGCAATACCGTGGCGGACTGCGCCGGCCTGGCCAGAGACGCCGCCGCCGGAGACGGTGGCTTCGATGTCGACCTTGCCGAGGGTGTTGGTGGCCACCAGGGGCTGGCGGACGATGAGCTTGAGGGTGTCGAGGCCGAAGTAATCGTCGATGTCACGGCCGTTGATGGTGATGGCACCGGTCCCGTTGGGGATGAGGTGGACACGCGCTACGGAGGACTTTCTGCGGCCGGTTCCGTAGAGATAGGGGCGTTTGGTCTTATAAGTTGCCATTCTTCATTTCCTCCTTCTTCAGCGATCCCATACTTCGGGCTTCTGCGCCGCATGGGTATGCTCGGGGCCTGCGAAGATTCTCAGGCGCTTGAGCTGCCACTGGGCGATGGTGTTCTTCTGGAGCATTCCGCGGACTGCAAGACGCATCGCAAGCTCGGGCTTCTTCGCCATGAGAGTCTTGTACTGGGTCTCTTTCAGACCGCCGGGATACCCGGAGTGGGTGCGGTAGTATTTCTGCTCGAGTTTCTTTCCGGTCAGGACCGCATCTTTCGCGTTGATGATAATGACATAGTCACCGCAGTCAACGTTGGGGGTGTAATCGGTCTTGAGCTTGCCGCGAAGCAGATCGGCAGCTTTAACAGCGGTCTCGCCCATGGGCTTTCCCGCCGCATCAAGGATATACCATTTGCGGACAACGGCTTCCTTGGTAAGCAGAGTTGTAGACATTCTTTGTCCTCCAGTTATGATAAATAAATGATTTGACATTCAAACCGTTTGGGAATAGACTTTTCCATGTTCATGGCAGAGTTTGGTCGGAAAACACGGCTTTCCTCAAACGCGCTTTATTTTTATAACACAGTGTTCAAACCCTGTCAACATTAAATTTAATTTTGAACATATATACTCCGTATTCCTTCCAAATTCTCTTAAATACTCTTTCATTCTCAATTTCATTTTTAATAATTGAGGTTTTTATGGACAGAATACTCAACGAATTTACCGGCACCGTCCGCCGTGCGGTAGATGACTACAACATGATCAGCGAAGGCGACAGGATCGCCGTAGGAGTCTCAGGCGGAAAGGACAGCCTTCTGCTTCTTCTGGCCCTGAACCATCTGAAGCGGTTTTATCCGAAGCAGTTTGAGCTGGAGGCGATCACTGTTGAGCTCGGCTTTGAAGGGATGGACTTCACACCTGTCGCAGAGTTGTGCTCCACTCTTGACATTCCGTATACAAGAGTGAAGACCGATATCAAAGAGGTGGTCTTTGATGTCCGGAATGAGGACAATCCCTGCTCCCTGTGCGCGAAGATGCGCCGGGGGGCCATCAACGGGGCCATCACTGAAAGGGGCATCCGCAAGCTCGCGCTCGGCCACCATTTTGACGATGCCGTGGAGACCTTCATGATGTCTCTGCTCTTTGAAGGGCGGATCAGCTGTTTTCGTCCGGTCACCTTCCTCGACCGTACGGAGGTGACCCAGATCCGGCCGCTGATCTATGCGGGTGAGCAGAAGATTGCAAACGTCGCGCAGGCTCTGAAGCTCCCCGTCGTCGAGAATCCATGCCCGCAGGACAGGACCAGCAAGCGCTGGGAGATCAAACAGCTTCTTCACGGCATGGCAGCGGATTATCCGGATATGAAGTCAAAAATATTCGGTGCCATGCAGCGCCTTCCCCTTGAAGGATGGGCGCCGGCCCCGAACATACACGATATAAGAAACAGCGCCGGCTCATGAGCCGGCGCTGTTTTCAACCGATATACCGGCAGAGGGCCGCGGGTTCATCTGCTCTTTGTTTTGAGCAGATACTCTTCCGCCTCGCGGTTCCACAGGCCCTTATGCGCTGCGCAAAGCGCATGGAGTTGCGCAAAAAACGGATCCGTCGCTCCCAGCCTTTCAAAATCAGCTATCTCCGTGAGCGGCATATCCACGCCGGTATAGATCAGCTTCTTGCCGCTTTTCAGATCCGGCAGATTCAGTGTCGCTTCCGGCACAGCATTCAGGCCTCCCACATAAGAGATCAGCATCGCGGGATTCAGCCGTCCCTCCTCCATCATTGCGCAGGCCTCCCGCATATCGTTCGCATTTCCGCCGGAGGTGCCCACTATATGAGTTCTGCCGTAATGCGCGTCATAGAAATTGAATCTGGCCTTAAAACTCCGGTCATCCGGCCCTGCGAAAAAGTTCAGACAGCCATCGTCACACAGCAGCGCGTCCCCAAGCTCCACCAGGTCTGCCGCATGGGCGAATACAATAACGTCGTCATATCCGGCCCCGCCTGAAAGCTCCATCAGCCCCTTGTACGCATCTTCGCAGGAAGCGGTGTTGAAGTAGCGCAGGTCCACCCCCTGCGCCGCAGCTAGTTCCGCCGGAAGCAGTTCCGCCAGTCTGTCCAGCCGCTTCTGCCTGCGGCTCGTCACCACAAGCAGGGATGGCCTTCTGTCGCAGTGGATCAGATAGTCCGCCGCAGCCTGACCCATGGGGCCGTTGCCGGCAAGCAGGACCATCCGGCCACCCTCCCGGATACCCATACTGTGCACATAGGAGCCGTAGGTCGTGTGGTACATAGCGTGCATTGTGCCGATGACACAGCTGTACGGCTCCGCCATGGAGCCGGTGTAAAAGCTGTCCCCCCGGTAGGGGATCAGGCAGTTCATCTTCATGATTTCGGGCGGGATGAGGATAAAGGTCGCGTCCCCGCCGGCACAGGGGTAGGAATAGCCCGGAGAAGCGTGACTCCCTTTGTATCCGTGGGAGGGTTGAAGTACAAAACGCTCTCCGGCCCGGAAGCGGCCTGCCCATCTGTTTCCCACAGCCAGGATCTCTCCGCAGAATTCGTGGCCGACGACGGTGGGGTTCTCCGCGACGTCCTCCGGCACGCGCTTGTGCGCCGCCCCCTGCTTTGCCGCTTTGTAGCTGGACATGCAGAGACTGTCCGAAACGACCCTCGCAAGGATTTCGTCCTCTTTCATCTCAGGCAGCTCAAACTCCTCCAGCCTGAGATCCATTCTGCCGTGGATCCTTACCGCTCTGGTCTTCATTGCGTTCCTCCTCTTCTCCTTCGCCCTCCGCCGGATGCTGTTCCTGCGGCATCGTTTCTGTCGCTATTATACTATTCTTTCCAGCATTATCCAGCGGAAATTCCCGTATAACAGACTGCATCCGCACTTTTTTGGCCAACCGGGCGCGTTGGGCATCCTCTTATATGCAACGGCCGCGGCGTATACCTGCCGCGTCCGTCTGCCGTTTATCTGAATTACTGTTTTTTGTCGAGGCCGAGTTCTTTCATCGCTTCCTTGCGGGAAACGTTCCAACGGCCCTTCTCATCGACGCCGAGGAATTTGATATAGGTCTCATCACCTATGTTAAGAACATCTTCGACCTTCTCGGTGCGCTTGTACTCGAGGTCCTTGATGTGGCACATGGCGTCCTTGCCCGGCTTGATCTCGATGAAAGCGCCGAGGTTGGAGATGATGCGGACGACCTTGCCCTTGTAGATCGCACCGGTCTCGGGCTCGAAGACGATGTCTTCGATGGTGCTGCGCGCAGCGCGGCAGGCCTCGATATCCTGGGAGGCAATGTAGATATTGCCGTCATCGTCGATATCGATCTTGCAGCCGGTGTCCGCCGTGATCTTCTGGATGACCTTACCGCCGGAGCCGATGACTTCGCGGATCTTGTCCGGATTGATCTTCATCTGGATCATCTTCGGAGCAGTCTTCGCAAGCTCATGGCGCGGCTCGGCTATGGCCTTGAGCATGATCTCGTCAAGAATCTGGAAACGGGCTTCCTTTGTGATTGCAAAGGCTTCCTTGACGATCTCGTGCTTGAGACCGTCGTTCTTGAGATCCATCTGGATGGCGGTGATGCCCTGCTTTGTTCCGGCAACCTTGAAATCCATCTCGCCGTGGAAGTCCTCAACACCCTGGATGTCGATGAAGGTAGTGAAATCATCGCCGTCCTGGATCAGGCCGCAGGAAATGCCGGCGACAGGAGCCTTGATGGGAACGCCCGCATCCATGAGAGCAAGCGTGGTTCCGCAGATGGAGCCCTGGGAGGTGGAACCGTTGGAGGAGAGGACCTCGGACACTACACGGATGGAATACGGGAAGTCCTCTACAGCGGGAATGACACAGTCGAGAGCCTTTTCAACGAGAGCGCCGTGGCCGTATTCACGGCGGCCGACGCTGCGGGCGGCACGCGCCTCGCCCGTTGAATAGGAAGGCATGTTATAGTGGTGCATGAAGCGCTTTTCTTCCTCTTCCCAGATGGTATCGAGCATCTGGGCGTCCCTCATGGTGGCGAGGGTCGCGATGGAGAGGACCTGGGTCTGTCCGCGGGTGAAGAGGCCGGAGCCGTGCACCACCGGGAGCACGCCGACTTCCGCGCCGAGAGGACGGATCTCATTCATGGCTCTGCCGTCAACGCGCTTGCCGGCGAGCAGCCACTTTTTCACAACCTTTTTCTGGAGCTTGTAGAGGATCTCATCCATGTAGGTCATGATCTCGGGATGATCGGCCTCATACTTCTCCTGCATGGCGGTGACCCATTCGTTCACGCGGGCTTCGCGGACGTTCTTGTCGTCCGTGTCCATGCAGTATTCCATGCCCTCGAACTCGTTTGCAACGAGCTTCTCGAAGAGCTCATCGTCAAATGCGGCATGATCATAGCTGAACTTGGGCTTGCCGATCTCCTCGACCATCCGGTCGATGAGGTCAAGGACGGGCTGCAGGTGCTCATGGGCCTGCACGATGCCCTCATACATCACTTCATCAGGGACCTGATCGGCCTCAGACTCGATCATAACGATCTTCTTGTGGGTGGCCGCAACGGTGGTGGTCATACGGTTGGTCTCACGCTCCGCCTTGGTGGGGTTGAAGAGATACTTCTCTCCGTCCCAGCCGAGAACGATGCCGGCTATGGGACCGTTGAAGGGGACGTCGGAAATGGAGACGGCTGCAGAGGCACCGATCATGGCGGTGATCTCCGGAGAGCAGTCGCGGTCCACAGAGAGCACTTCGCAGGCGATTACGACGTCATTGCGAAGGTCCGTCGGGAACAGGGGGCGCATGGGGCGGTCTATCAGGCGGGAGGCGAGCACGGCGTTGAGGCTCGGTCTGCCCTCACGGCGGTTGAAGCTGCCGGGAATGCGGCCGACGGCGTACAGCTTTTCATTAAAATCGACTGCAAGCGGGAAGTAATCCACGCCGTCTTTCGGTCTTGCGGAAGCGGTGCAGGTCACGAGAACGGTAGTCTCACCATATTTCACGAGAACTGCTGCATTGCAGAGCTCGGCCAGCTTGCCGACTTCCATGGAAAGAGGACGGCCTTCAAAATCCATCTCGTACTTTCTGTAATTCGGGAATTCCTTTTTTGTGATGATCATATTTACTCCTTTATATTCTCGGAGCCGCGGCATCTTAGCACTTGAAAAAAAGTCCTCCCGGAGGGCGCTTTTTCAAATACTAACATACCGCACGGCTCTTTTTTACGGTAAAAAACAGGGAGAGACAGTATTCACTTGTCTCTCCCTAAAACCTTCATAAGCCTCAGAATGGTCTCCGCGATTACTTGCGGATGCCGAGTTTTGCGATCAGCGCACGATAGCGCTCAATGTCTTTCTTCGCGAGATAGTCGAGCATGCGGCGGCGTTTACCGACGAGCTGGTACATGCCGAGACGGCTGTGGTCGTCGTTGGGGTGCTGCTTGAGGTGCTCGGTGAGTTCACGGATACGCTCCGTCCAGATGGCTACCTGAACTTCGGGGGATCCGGTGTCATTCGCATGGGTGGCATTGCCGGTAATGACTTCGGTCTTTTTTTCTTTGGTGATCATTTGTTTTTTCCTTTCTTTATCATACTATACCCTGCGCCGCGGCATCGGGCGGAAAGGCAACCGCATCAGCGGCTTTCCCCGAGGCTGGGAACGCGGGCGTGCTTGAGTATTCTATCATCAGCATGCTGTGCTGTCAACAAATATTTTACCTGTTTCTCATAAGGGTTTTCATACGCAGAGAATGGTCAAGGATGCTCTTGCGAAGACGCAGATTCTTCGGCGTAACTTCCAGCAGTTCATCGTCCGCGAGAAATTCCAGACATTGCTCAAGGCTCAGCTGCTTCGGCGGTATGAGACGCAGAGCCTCGTCCGATCCGGAAGCCCTGGTGTTTGTCAGATGCTTGGTGCGGCATACGTTTACGGGAACGTCATCGCTCTTCTGCGTAACACCCACGATCATCCCGCCGTACACTTTCGTGCCCGGAGTGATAAACATGGCGCCGCGCTCCTGCGCGTTCCAGATCCCGTAGGCAACCGCCTCACCTGTCTCATGGGCGATGAGCGATCCCGTTGTGCGGCGGGCGATATCTCCTTTATACGGCTGATAGTTTTCGAACACGGAGGCGAGGATCCCCTCGCCTTTCGTATCGGTCAGGAACTCGTTCCGGTACCCGAACAGTCCTCTGGAGGGGACCAGAAACTCAAGCTTCATCCGGTTGCCGACCGGCGTCATCTGCAGGAACTCCCCTTTTCTTGCCCCGAGCTTTTCCATGACGGAGCCCATATACTCCTGCGGCACGTCCACCACGACCCGCTCCACCGGTTCGCAGAGCTTCCCGTCGATCTCGCGGTACAGCACACGCGGAGGCGACACCTGAAATTCGTATCCCTCTCGGCGCATGGTCTCGATCAGAATTGAGAGACTCATCTCACCGCGTCCGGCGACGTTAAAACTGTCGGTGCTGTTTTCCACATCCGTTACGCGCAGAGAAACGTCTTTCATGGTCTCTCTCGTCAATCTGTCGCGGATCTGACGGGAGGTCACGAATTTACCTTCCTTGCCGGCAAAAGGACTGTCATTGACGGAGAAGGTCATCTCCAGTGTCGGCGCGCCGATTTTCACGAATTCGATCGGCTCGGCAAAGCCTCTTGCGCAGATGGTGTCACCTATGGTGACCTCGCCGATTCCGCTCATGGCGATGATATTCCCTGCCCCGGCCTCTGTCACGGGAACCCGGTTGAGGCCTTCGAACTGATAGAGCGAGACTGCCTTCGCCTTCAGCGGCGCGTCATCCGGCCGATGGTAGTTGCAGACCTCGATCTCCTGGTTCTGCCGGATGATACCGCGCTCGATGCGTCCGATGGCGATCCTGCCGACGTATTCGTTATAATCAATACTACTGACGAGCATCTGGAACGGTGCCGTCTCGTCCATCTCCGGTTCCGGTATATACTCGAGGATGGTCTCGAAAAGCGGCTTGAGATCCGTCCCGACGACATCCGGGGAATAGCTGGCGGTCCCGTTCCTGCCCGAGCAGAAGAGCATGGGGGAATCAAGCTGCTCGTCCGTGGCATTGAGGTCGATGAGGAGCTCGAGCACCTCGTCAATCACCTCATGGATGCGCTGATCCGGCCTGTCGATCTTATTTACAACCACAATCACTCTGTGGCCAAGTTCCAGCGCACGTGACAAAACAAATCTTGTCTGGGGCATGGGCCCCTCCGCAGCATCCACCAGCAGGAGCACGCCGTTGACCATTTTCAATACACGCTCCACCTCGCCGCCGAAATCGGCGTGGCCCGGTGTGTCTACTATGTTTATCTTCGTATCACCGTACCATACGGCAGTGTTCTTTGCCATGATCGTGATCCCGCGCTCACGCTCCAGGTCATTGGAATCCATGACGCGTTCCACGATCTCCTGATTCTCTCTGTAAACGCCCGACTGCTTGAGCATCTCATCGACCAGCGTGGTCTTCCCGTGGTCGACATGGGCGATAATGGCTATGTTTCTGAGCTTATCCATCAAGCTTTTCTCCGATTCTTTCTCATTTTCACACGAAAAGTGATTTTATCACCCGACTATCCAAAATGCAAGGTTTTTCGGCATGCACGGGCTTTTATTGAAATAATCCCTGCAACATGATAGAATACCGGTGCATCAAACAGTCGGAGGCGGCATATGAGCGATAACTTCTTTGCCTATATCTCGCGCATGCGCTACATAGGAAGATGGAGCCTTATGAGGAATTCCCTTCCGGAAAACATCCAGGAACACAGCCATATGGTCGCCGTGATCGCGCACGCTCTGGGTACTATACGCAGAGACGTGTTCGGCGTCGAATGCGACCCGAACGAGTGCGCCGCGGTCGCTCTTTTTCACGACAGCTCCGAGATCCTCACCGGCGATCTGCCTACTCCCATCAAATACCACAGCCGTGACATCATGGGCGCATACAAACAGGTGGAAAAGATCGCCTGCGAAAAGCTGCTCTCCACCCTGCCGGACGAGCTGCGTCCCGCCTATGAGCCGCTGATCGGCGGCGAGACCGAGGAACGGCTCCACGATATTGTCAAGGCTGCGGACAAGCTCTCGGCATACATAAAATGCATTGAAGAGCGGAAAGCCGGCAACAACGAATTCCTGTCCGCCGAGAAGAGCACAAAGGCCATTCTGGACGAGAATCCTCTGCCTGAGGTCCGGTACTTCATGGAGCGCTTCATTCCCGCCTTTGAGCTCGATCTGGACGAGTTGGGCACGATTTGAAAACAGCATAACCATCAAAAACCACACCCGTTTTTGAGCAAAAGTGCCATATGTTCCATCCTTTACAGGTCCTGATTCATATGGTAAGATTAATATGTTGCTCAAGTGCAAGAACCGCCCGAAAGAGAGCGGAATAATAAACTACTATTAATAATATTAAACGGAGGTATCATTTATGAAAAAATGGGTATGCCCGGTATGCGGCTATGTCCATGAGGGAGACACACCCCCTGAGAAATGCCCTGTCTGCAAAGTCCCCGGCGAAAGATTCACCCTGCAGGCTGCAGAACTGACCTGGGCCGCTGAGCATGTTGTCGGTGTTGGCAAGGTATTCGGTGCAGATGTTCCTGAAGAGGTAAAAGAAGAGATCATTGCCGGTCTCAGATCAAACTTTGAAGGCGAATGCAGCGAAGTCGGCATGTATCTGGCAATGGCCAGAGTTGCCTACCGCGAAGGATATCCGGAAATAGGCGCTTACTGGGAGAAGTCCGGCCTCGAAGAGGCGGAGCATGCCGCCAAGTTTGCCGAGCTCCTCGGTGAGGTCGTTACCGACAGCACCAAGAGAAACCTTGAGATGCGCGTCGATGCCGAAAACGGTGCCACCGCCGGCAAGACCGATCTTGCCAAGCTCGCCAAGAAATACAACCTTGACGCGATCCACGATACCGTCCATGAGATGGCCCGCGACGAAGCCCGCCACGGCAAGGCATTCAAGGGTCTGCTCGAGAGATACTTCAAGTAATCAGCAAAAATCACATCACATATCATTATAGAGGAGGAGCGTACGGTTATGGATTATGAGAAACCAATGCCAAGTGTAGGCGGTCATACGACAATGCTCGTTTTTGGTTTCATTTTTGGTGTAATTTGGGGTCTCCTGGCACTCGGTCCCTACAAAAGAATGAGGATTGCGATTAACGCGGGCGACAGCATAGCGGCATGGGCGAACGCAAACAAGGTAAAGTTGTTTTTCTTCATCGGTCTTGGTGTCAATATTTTGTTTATGATCATTAGCTTTGCAATGAACTCATAATAACAAGAGCCTTTTCGAGAGATACTTCAAGTAATAAAAGGAGAATTGATTATGAAATACGTCTGCAATGTGTGCGGCTGGGTCTATGACGAGGAAGAGACCGGCGTGAAGTGGGAAGATCTTCCCGATGATTTTGCCTGCGAGCTCTGCGGAGTGGGCAAGGAAGATTTCAGCCCTGAAGAGTAAAACAAATTCATAAGGAGCGGAAGCCTGTGCTTCCGCTCCTTTTTTGAATAAACAAAGGAGATATGCAGCATGCTCAGACATATCGTTACATACAAATTCCTGCCGGAAGCGCAGGGAAGAACAAAAGCCGAGAACCTAGAAATCGCGCGGGGACTCGCGGCAGAGATGGGCAAAAGTATCTCCGTGCTGAAGTCATTCCGCTGCGGGACCGGCTGTGAAGGACAGAAAGCCGATAATTATGACATCATCCTTATCTGCGACCTCGAGGATCTGGATGCGCTTGCAGAGTACAAGCGGCATCCGGCGCACAAGGCATTCGGTACGCACTGCCATGCGGGAAGCTCGGGAAGAGCGGCAATAGATTTTGAGATCTGATCAGGCAGACGGCCTGGTGCTCAAAACCTTGCCTTACAGGGCGGTTTGATATATAATTTAAAAGTTGACATCCTGTTAATCTATGCTTTGAGGGTCAGGAGGTGAGCGGATGAGCGACGAGCAGCAACTGGATAAGCCTGTTGACGGCAGCAGCAAAACCGGTCAGGGACCGGATCATGCGCACGTCAGCTCTGCCGCTCCGCAAGAAAAAGCGAAAAAGAGTTACAACGGTAAATACTACTCCGTCAGGGGGAAGCACTCCACTTCCAAGGGATTCCGTATAGCGGATACCGTCTCTATGGTTAAAAGAGCCGCCTGGCTGGCTGCCGCAAAAGTAAGTACGTTCTTTTCAAGAGATAGCAGCAGAAACGAAAGTACGGCAAAACACCGCATACACAAGCCGATCCGTTCCTCCCTTATCGTTGCGGCTATTGCCGCAATGGTCATCCTTCTCGTAGTCGTCGCCGTTTTGATCAGGGCCTCTGCCGACTCCAGGGAATACACAAACTATTTCAGTCTTGCGGAGGAGTATTACAGTTCCGGGGATTACAGCAACGCTCTGACCTATTACCGGAAAGCGGCCAAGGCAGATGACACCGAGGAAGTTAAAAGCCGGATGGCAGACTGCTACCACGCAGAAGGAAACTACGCGAAAGCGCTCGAAGTGCTCAGAACCATGGATACGCGGGATGCCGCTGTTTCCGCGAGGATCCAGAGCATCGAGGCCGAGCGGCTCGCAAGCGAAGCTCCGGAGAGCGTGACCATCGCCGGCAGATCCTACCCGGTCACCACAACCGCTCTCGCGCTAGACGGTGCCGGCCTCACGGATGCGGATGTTTCAGCGATAACCGGACTGTACTCACTCACCAACCTTTCCCTAGCGAATAATTCCGTCACGGATATTTCCCCGCTTTCCGTCCTCGGAGGGCTGACTTCCCTGAACCTCAGCGGCAACAGGATCTCCGATATCTCCGCCCTCTCGTCCCTGTCCTCTCTCCGGGTCCTCTACCTTGACGGCAACCCGGTCAGCGATTTCTCCCCTTTGCTTTCTCTCTCCGAGCTTTCCATGCTCTCCATCAAAGGCATCAATATCGACGCGAACCAGCAGGAATCCCTTTCTCTGGCCCTTCCGGACTGCGCACTGCATACTGAGACAGCCGCATCGGGTTCCGAGGAAATCAGTCTCGGTGGAAAAACTTTCCGCGTCGATTCTGAACAGCTGGATCTTTCAAACATGGGCATCAGCGACATTTCCGCTCTCTCCGAATGCACCGCTCTGCGATTCCTCAACCTGAGCGGAAACAATATATCCGATCTCTCCCCGCTTCTGGACATTCCGGATCTTGAGACCCTCGTGCTCTCGGACAACAGCATAAGCAACATATACCCGCTCATGGGACTTACTTCCCTGCGTTTTCTCTATCTTGAAGGCAATGCCATTTCGGGGATCACGGCTTTGTCCGGCCTCACAAATCTCACCGAACTCTATCTTGCCGACAACCCGCTCACATCCCTCAGCGGGATCGAAAAACTGAATTATCTGGAAACACTTGACATTTCCGGTACGGGAGCAAACGATGAACTGCTCGCGCAGCTCTATTCTTCCTACAGCCTCAAGCTGATAATTCTGAACAACAATCCCGGTCTCACCGGCAATGCAGTCGATGCGCTTGACGGGCATCTTAAGAATTGCAGTATCATACATGACGAGCTTGCCTATATCATCGATATCGCAGGAAACCGTTTTCTCAGCACCGATACGGAAATCGATCTTTCGGGACTCGGCCTCACGGACATCACCTGGATCAAAGGCTTCAACAATCCTGAAAAAGTCGACCTCAGCGACAACAGTATCTCAAACCTCTATGTGCTCGAGATGGTTCCCAACGCAGGCAGAATCCGGAAGCTCGACTTGAGACGCAACAACATCAATGACATAAACGCCATAGGCTATCTTACCGGCATTGAGGAACTGAATCTGTCCTATAACGATATCGCTTCGATAAACCCGCTGAAGAATCTCACAACACTTAAGGAACTCCATATCGTTGGTACAAAGCTCAGTGAAAACCAGATCCTTGAGTTGTGCAACGCCCTTCCCAACTGCACCGTCCACTATCTGGAATGACACTGGGATGGATCCGCGGATATTCCCCGCAGATATACGTAATTACACGCTTTCCTGCGCTTTTTAATTTTTTCCTTTAGCAGTTGATTTTCATAAAATATATGTTACAATGAGTTTGCCAATGAGAAAAACTACACAGGAGGTATTTAGAATGGCTTTTGTTATCACGGATGAATGCCTGTCCTGCGGTTCCTGCGCAGCACAGTGCCCTGCCGAAGCTATCGAGATGGGCGATCTCCATTACGAGATCGATCAGGACAAGTGCCTGCAGTGCGGTTCCTGCGCTGCCCAGTGCCCTGCCGAGGCAATTGTTGAGGAGTAATAATCACCTGTCAGTAAATAAGGGGCGAGTATCTCGCCCCTTATTTACTTTTTTCACGAATGTTCGGAGGCTTTGATGGCGGAATTCAACAAACTTTGGGATGACGGCCCTCTGTTTGCTCAGGTAGAGCATTTCAAATTGAACACAGACTGCGTGCTGCTCGCGGATTTCGTGAAGATCTCCGGCTCCGCAAAAGGCATCGATCTTGGCTGTGCCTCCGGGGCGATCATGCTCCTCCTGCTTGCAAAACACGGACACATCAGCATGACCGGTCTCGAGATCCTTGACCGTGCTGCTTCCCTTGCCGCAGAGAACATGGCTGTAAACGGTTTTTCCGGAAGGTCGCAGATCCTTTGCGGAGATATCCGGGATCACAGAACGCTTTTCAAAAGCGGCTGCTTTGATTTCGCTGTTGCCAACCCGCCCTATTATCCTGCGGATGCCGGACTTGTATCTCCCCGCGGGGAACGGGCCGCAGCAAGGACCGAACTCAGCTGCAGTCTGGAGGATATCTGCGCCGCTGCTGCCTTCCTCTGCAGGACCGGAGGAAGTTTCTTTCTGGTTCACAAGCCGGAGCGGCTTGCAGAGGCGATGCGGAAGATGAGTGAAAAGGGTCTCGAACCGAAAAGGCTCCGACTTGTCTGCCCCGATGCTTCAAAGCCCCCGTCCCTCGTCCTGATTGAAGCCAGACGCGGCGGGCGGCCGGGGTTGAAGATAGAACCCTTGCTCTTTTTGAATGATTCGGACGGAAATGAGTCTTCTGAATATAAACGGATCTACCACAGATGAATAAGAGCATTGTTTTTTGCTGACTTCGAAGAAACCTGACCCCAGCCGCGCATCATAAAACAGTAAATAATGCAGGAAGCTGAAGCTGTCCTCCTGCGGTCTTTCCGAGCAAAAAAGGGCGCCCCCTTCAAAGGGGCGCCCTTTTTTATTGCATTCTTCAGGCTTCCTTTATGACTCTGCGGATGACCATTGCACAGCGCGCTCCGATGTTGAACACAGCCTGAAAGGAACGGTAATATGCTTTTTCCAACATTTTCACGGTTTCGCCTTCTTCAGATTATCCCCAGCGGGATGAGTATGATCAGAAGCAGTGCCACAAGTCCCCAAATCGTGATGAGGAAAGTCCTTCTCTTCTTCGGCTCCATGTCGGGCACATAGTTGCTCGCAAGGAAGAACGGGATGTATGTCGTGATGAACACAGGCAGCACGCCCCACCATTTATAGACCCAGATGAAGGAGTGGTTGCTTGTGCCGGCGAGGAAGGACTCAAACAGCGCGAACAGCAGCGCCATCTCTATCGCTCCGACGAGTTTGCAGCTTATTCCGCCCTTTCCGTCTTTGGCAAAGTAGCGTTTGCTTCTGTCTTGCGGGAGCATCTTGAAGGAGATCATGCCCGCAATGGAGAACATCATCGAAAGCTCCCAGCAGACTCCTATAAGCAGGATGAAAGTGGTGGACGCGTTTGAAACGGACCAAAGCGGATAACCGAATACATGGCCGATGATCGCATTGCAGATCTCATAGAGCCAATGCACACCGTACAGAGCCAGGCCCGCGCAAACGACCTCGGTGTTCTTCTTGTTGATCTCCGACCAGTAGATATAGAAAACGACCGCAAGGATAAAGATGAACGTCCAGTTGAAATTTTCCGTGCTGCGCACGATTATGCTGTCCACAAGACCTTTCGCTTCCTGTGAACCGTCGCCCCAGAATACGAACATGCCAGGATCCCCCTTTTTAGATTATTTATTTCTTCTCCCGATAGTCCTGAAGCAATTTTTTCAGCAGCTCATATCTCTCCCTCTTGCCGGCATCGGCAAACTGGATCTCCCTCAGCTGCTCATAGTCTTCCGTGTAATTAAGATCTGCATCCCCGAACTGCTCGCTCGTGATGTCAAACGTGCATTCTCCGACCTTGTTGAAGCAGTGGAAGCCGCCCTCAGGAAGCGGGATCCCGTATACCTTTCCTCCGAACAGATCCTGAACAAGGAAGGACGTTATCGTGCACTGACCGAGCGTCTTATTCTCCGCTGACCACTGCGGGCGCAGACGCGGTGAGCAGGTCTCGATGCACCATACGTGCATCAGATCTCTGTATAATGCGCGAATCTCCTCCGGTACAGCCTCCGCTCCGTAAAATCCGCAGTGTTCTGTTTTATCGATCGCTTCTGTTTTCATACTGTATCCTCCATAATTGTATGGTTTCCGTTCCCGGTTTCCGCCTATTTAAGGAACAGAAGGCTGCAGGCGATGAGCAGCTGGCCTATATAATAAAGGCTGATATTCGTTACGCGCAGGCTCTGCTTTGTCTGTGACCCGAAGGTGTTCAGAATCAGGACGATGTCGCTCACGAGGAAGAATACCGCTCCCGCAGCGAACAACGCGGTAAAGGCGGACGGCGAAGTGATCAGGTTCCCGATGGCAATGCAGTTGAGCAGCATGATGGCTCCGATATAAAACACGCCGAAAATCTTGAATGCTTTCTTTGCGGTGATCCGTTTGAAGATCCACATCATAAGAAGTGCCGTCAGGATAATGCCGATTACAAAGCAGACTATCCAGTTCGAGCACAAAGGCAGGACAGCTGCGAGATACAGAATATGTCCGCTTAGGAAAACGAGGATGCCCACGAGAAAGATCATCTGGCCCTTCTCTTTGAAAACCCATCTCAGGTTGAGCAGCACATCCGCGATGCAGCCCAGGATCAGCCCGATAACGATAAGCTTTGCCGTATGTGTATCGGGACTGCACAACAAGCCGAGGATCACGAAACTCAAAGATGCAAGGCCTTTCAGGATAACGGCGGAGACAAACTTTTTCCGGCTCTCCTGCCGGAGAAAGACCGCGGCGAGCACCGCACAGACGGGAATAAGAACGAATTTCATCTGCAGCACACCCTTTCTTTTTTAATCGAACGATCAACAGGCCTTTTTAGTAATTGTACAAAAAACAGCGGCGATTATCAACCTGTCATCATAAAGAAGAGAACAAAAAAGCACCGACAGGCCGGTGCTTATGTGATATTCATTTCCAGCGCTTCAGCTGTGACAGATATCCGTCATACAGGATACGTCGCTGTTCTTCAGGGGTGTTATCCGGATCCGGCATATGGGCGATAAGAAAATCCAGCAGAGCGTCTTTTGACTTATATGCAAAGTCCCCATCCGCATAGCACCATTTGCAGTAGTCTTCATTAAAGCTGCCGTCCGGCTCGCGGCTTATCATGCTGTCCTCACTCAGAGGCATGCCGCAGCACTGGCAGATAAGCTGTCTCGGAGAGCCCAGCAGCGTGTTGATGGAGATATTGAATTCTTTTGACAGAAGCTTCAGTGTATCTGTGTTCGGCTGCGTCTCCCCTGTCTCCCAGCGGCTCACCGCCTGCCTTGTAACCATGACACGCTCCGCAAGCTGGTCCTGGGTCAGATGGTTATTCTCTCTCAGTTCTTTCAGTATATCTTTTGTCTCCATGTTTATCCTCCTGACAAGTCTTGACCTTATAATAGCAGATAATGGTCCAAACGAAAAGCAACGTGCTGTTGCCGCGCGAAGCAGATGTAATGAAACAGCCTCTATCCGTTGTGTTCCTGTTTTTCCACGTCCCTTTTGAACAACACGTATTTTTCCAGGGGGAAAAGCACCGCCAGCTGCACAAGTCCCGCCGCCATTGCCGCTATCGTACGGGCGAGAGAGTCAATGGATGTCACAGAAAGCTTTGCGGTGATATAGCCTTGCAGCCAGGTGGAAAAGAGGATCAATGCGGTCATAATCACGAGATACGCCGCAAGCCCTGCTTTTGTTCCGCTCCCACGGAAAGTTGTTTTCATATTCATGAAATACCCGTATAGATTGGCCAGAAAATTGGACAGGAAAAACGGCAGCACATAGCCCCATGTAACAACACCGTCCACGACATAGCGCGAGGGTCCTTCAAAAAGCACCGCAGGATCGAAGACAGGCCGGAGAAACGGCGGCAGCGGCGCTGTTACACCGTCAAAGACAAACGGCAGCAGGTTTGCCAGCAGCAGCTGCAGCACGGTGACACTCAGGCTGACCAGATTAAATTTTACCAGCTGCCACAGTACGTTATCCCTATGGCGCTCATCGAAGTTTTTAAACCCCATGTTCTTTCTCCATCCGCTGATAGCAAAAACGCCCCGGTTGCCCGGGGTGTTTTTTTGTGGAACTTATCCTTTGATCTGTATCGTCTTTCTCTCAGGAAGGGCCATCGGCTTCTCTTTCGGGAAATCGAGCGTCAGGACACCGTCTTCAAACTTCGCCTTGACATCTTCCTCGCTGATGTTCTCCCCGATATAGAAGCTCCTGGTCATGGAACCGGTGTAACGCTCCTGATGAACGATCCTGCCCTTCTTGTCCTTGTCGTCCTCTTCAAGACCCTTGGCCGCACTGATCGTCAGATATCCGTTCTGCAGCTGCAGGTCTATCTGATCCTTCTTGAAGCCGGGAAGGTCCACTTTGAGCTCATAGCCGTCATCATGTTCCTTGAGATCCGTCTTCATTACTCGCGCCGCATGTTTGCCGTACAGCTTGCGGTCCACGTCGGACTCAAAGCTTCTGAACGGAAAGCCCATCCAGTCATCAAACAAACTCTCTCCAAAAATACTCGGTAACATAAGTCATGCCTCCTTTTGCAATCTTTTATTTCTGTTACCTGAGCAAGGGGATGGAGGTCATCCATTCGATCTCTTTTCCTTTGTTCGGCTCATAGTATAGCACCATTTTTAGCACTGTCAAGTTGAGAGTGCTAAAAACATGTTAACAATTATCGCATATTTTGTGAACTCGTCAGGATCCGGTCAGTCTATGCGGATCGCGGCCTTGACGACTTCGTTCTTTCTCGAGACGGAGTCCTCGAAAGCAGTCCGGATGTCATCCAGATCATACAGATCGGAGATGACTCTCTCGATCGGACAGTCTGAAGCCGCGGCTTCTATGCACTCCGGGAAAATGTACCGGTAGCGGAAGATCGGCCGTATCTGCACCTCGTTATCCATCACGGCATTGATGTTGAACAGGATGACATCCTCCGGCGGCATACCGAGCAGCACCATCACTCCGCCCCTTCTCGCGAGTTCCCCTGCCTGCCGGATGGTTACGGCGTTTCCGATGGCTTCGATCACGACGCGCGGGCCGCCGTCCGTAAGTCTTCTCAGCTCTGCATAGAACTCCTCTTCCGTGCATTTCCCGTTGTTTATTACCGCCGTTGCTCCGAGTTCCATTGCTTTTTCGAGCCGGATATCCTCCAGATCGCAGAGGATCACCTTTTCTGCCCCTTTATGTTTGCAGGCAAGAAGGGTCATAAGGCCGATGCATCCGCTTCCCATAATGAAGACCGTATCTCCTTTTTCGACGCCCGCTGTCTCAACGGCAAACATCGCCGTGGCAAATGGTTCGATCATGGCCCCGGCTTCGATGCTCATTGAATCGGGAATCGGGAAGCAGAGATCCGCATAGAACTCCACATATCGCATATAGCAGCCCTGCACAGGCGGCGTCGCCCAAAAGATAACATCTTTGCACAGATTATACTTGCCCGCTCTGCACATTTCACATTTCCCGCAGGCCTTTCCCGGCTCACAGCATACCCTGTCGCCCACTTTCAGGTGTTTTACGTTTGAGCCGACCTCAACGACGACTCCTGCCGCCTCATGTCCCAGCATGTAGGGGATGTCACGTTTTTTGTCCAGAAAGAAAGTGCCGCACTGGCCATCATGATAATAATGAACATCAGACCCGCAAACGCCCACGCATTCGATCTTGAGAAGGACTTTATCCGGATGTACCGGCAGTTTCACTTCCAGCTGCCTGCGGATTGACTCTCGTATTTCCGGATCTTCGATCCGGTCGAGTTCCCGCTCATCAGCGACGATCATCTCGTTCAGATCCGTCATGAATGCGCCTTTATTCCAGTATTTCTTTTCCATATTTCCCCCTCAATGCAAAACAACTATTCTAAAAACCAGCTTACCATGATCCATCCGTATTCATACGTTCCGGATACTTTACTTCCGTTCAAGATCCTCCCGGAAGAAACCGGTCAGCCCTCCAGAAAGCGCAGGATCCGCTCCCGGTAATCCGGGGCGGTGTCAAAGGCGGCATGTCCGAAACCGACATACATATAAAGTCTGAAATCCGGGCGGATATCCAGCTTCTCGGCTATCTCCATCGTGGCATCCGAATTCAGCACGCTGTCTTCAAATACGCCGATCGCCAGCACGGGACATTCTATCCTGTCAAGTTTATCCGCCACGTTGAAACCTTTTGTTCCCTCAGCAAGGATGATGAAACGCCTGAGATCCTCATCGGTCACGGTCTCTGCCGCCGCTGTCAGCGTCTCCCGGTACTGTTCGAACACCTCCGGCGGATAGATCTCCCTGCCGAACGCAAGATACAGTCCTGTCCTGTCTCTGGCTTTTGCCAGGCGGACCCAGTCCTCCAGGACCGCATACTGCTCGTCTTTCACATGTGCCGAACTCGAGCCCAGCACCAGCTTGCCGACGAGTTCCGGATGCTCGATGGCGATCACAAGCGCCATCATGCCGCCCTGCGAAGCGCCGAACAGGCAGACCTTCTTCAATCCGAGAGCCTGAAATGCCTCGGCCGTATCCCGCGCCATTTCGTGCACGGAATAATGCGACGGGATATCTGAACGTCTGTCAAAAACATAGATCGTATACATATCCGCAAGAGAGCGGTAGGCTTCGGCGATGGCGTCTGCCGCTCCCGTCACGCTCTGGATGCTGAGTCCCGGCAGTATGACAAGTGTTTTTTCGCCTTTTCCGAAGGCGAAGTATTCCATAGTCATCCTTTCGGTCCGGATCTTTTCGATCTTCATCTGGTCTTCTGCTCCTCCTGACACAATGGTTTTCAATGCCGGGTATATCTCTCCGCTTCAAGCTGCCGCAAAAACGAACTGCGTAAGGACCATGCAGCACAAGGTGCCTCCGGCAATAGAGAGCATGGTGCTCCTTTTCCACAGATGCAGGCCGGCGGTCAGCGCGACCGAGATGATCTGCGGAGCCCATGCCGCGGCGCTGCTGAAGCTGATGCCCCGCAGGCAGTAGAAAATGAGGGTGGAGATGATCGCCATCGGCAGCACGCCCCCGAGATAGCGCACCGGCTCCGGGACGCGACCGCCGCGGAAGATGAGAAAGGGAACGGCTCTCTCGAAGAGGGTCACGGCCGCGCAGATGGCGATCACCGCGATCACATAGAGTTTGTTCATGCCTGCTCCCCTCCTTTTGCTATTCTGCCGCGGAACACAAAAAGCAGCGCAACGGTGATAAGCAGAGAGGGCAGGATAAAGCCATCCGGCCCGAAGATCGGCAGGCACACGACGGATGAGACCGCGGCGATGATCGCCGGAAGGCGGCTGCCCTCAGCGGCTTTGAGCTGCTCGATCAGGATCACGATAAAGAGCGCCGTCAGCGCGAAGTCGATGCCGGCGGTGTTGAACCTGATTAGGGAACCAATCAGCGCGCCGAGGACGGAGAGCACCACCCAGTAGACGAGGATCAGGAGCGCCTCGAAAACATAGCTCCACTTTTTGTCCTCCTCGCTGCCGTCATCGAAGGTATTGGCGCAGTGGAGCGAAAAGGCTTCATCAGGGAAAGCATAAATGAGGAAGAGCTTCCACGGGCCGTATTTCTTCCACTGTTCGATAAAGGGGATGCCGTAGAAGATGTGCCGGCTGTTGAGCAGCAGCGCCATTACCGTCACGGTGACGAGCGAGACGCCGCCCGCAAAGAAGCTCACCGCCAGAAACTGCAGTGAGCCTGCGAAGATGAACAGGCTGCATGCACCGGTCCAGACCCAGTTGAGCCCGCTCGTCCGCATAAGGATGCCGTAGGCGATCCCAACGGGGATGAAGCTTATTAGGATGGGGATGCTCTTCTTCAGAGCATAGCGGAATGCTTTCCTCATACAAAGATCCTTTTCTTCGAGAATATGGCGGACTTGTCCTGCTCTCTGTGATGACCGTACAGAATGCTTCCTTTTTCAGAAGACCAGGATCGCCCGGCCGGAAGTCTTCAGTGCCTCTTTGTCGAGACTGTCCCCGTCCAGAACGGGCTTCCCGTTGACGAACACCTTTTCAATGCCGAACGGCTTCTCCTGATCCGGTGTCCCGTTTCGAAGAGCGTCTTCATCAAAAACAGTCAGATCCGCGTAAAATCCCTCTTTCAGATAGCCGCGCTCCGGGATCATAAAGCGGTCGGCGATCGCACCGGTCATGCGCCGGATGGTATTGGGCATGGTGTCTCCGCTGCCGAGGAGCGAATCGCGCAGGAATTTGGGATAACAGTCATAAAGTGCGGGATTCTGCACTCCATTGGGCTCCACCCAGGCGTCCGTCATATAGAGGCAGTGCTCGTTGTGTTCAAACTCCCGGATTATTTCCTGCGTGGAATAGGGCCCCATATTGACGCGTCCGTGGAAATTGCTTAGCTCACAGAGTTTCAGATAGGCCTCCAGGTCGCTGATGCCCTCCTCGCGGGCGATCTGATGGACGCTCTTTCCCTCGTATTGCTCATATCCGGGCCCGATGAATGCGATCACGATATCCTTGAAGCCGAAGCCGAGGAGCAGGCTGCTCGCTTTCACAAGCACAGCCAGCTTGAGCCTGTTCAGCGGCTTTTTCCGCTCTTCCCGGCTCATGCCCTGATACCAGCCCGGAAGGATCACCGTGATGACCGAGACCCCGAGGCACTCATTGTAGATATCGAACATCACATCCGTCCCTGAGGCGCGAAGCTCCTCCATAAGCCTGAGGAGCTCGTCCTTGTCTTTGAACGAGCTGCGCCCCACGAAAATGGCGTGGGAGTACTGCAGTTTCAGCGGTGTCCCTTTAGCGATCTCCACCAACTCATCAAAAGCGCGCAACAGATGGGACCGTCCGAAGAGCTGCGGATATGCCATGGAGACCTTGGACTCGGCACGGGGATGCACGGTGAGCGGCTTGTTGTATTTCACGCACAGCGCCGCCACTTTTTTGAGCTCCTCTATGTCGGCATACAGGCCGGGTTCATACATCAGGCCGAGGGAAAGGCCGGCCGCTCCCTGCTGAAGGGCTTTCTCCAGAATGGCCAGCATGGTCTTCTCTTCTTCAGCCGTCAGCCTGCGGTTTTCGTTTCCGCCGGCCGCGGCTCTGGCGGAACAGTGTCCTGCCAGCTCCAGCAGGTTGCACGGCATATTCCCGTCAACAGCGGCAAAGAGTTCATCGATCGTGCCATACTTTCCCGTGGTGTCTGTGAAATCAAACAGCCCGCCGCCCAGCTTGTCCACATAGCGGCAGTCCTTTTCAAAACCGATGGCGGATACGCCGCAGTTGCCTGCGACAAATGTCGTGATCCCCTGCCGGATGAAGGGCTCGAAAAAGGGAAGCGGATCGTTCTTTATGGCAAACCAGTCGTTATGGGAGTGCCCGTCGATAAAGCCGGGCGCAACGGACTTTCCCTGCAGATCGATGACGCGGTCGGCCTCAGCCTCAATACGCTCGCCGACCTCTCTGATCCTGTCGTCCGCAAGGAGGATGTCACCGGTGAAGGGATCGCTTCCGCTCCCGTCATAGTTCTTTGCATTTCTGATCAGTGTATTCATGTTTCTGTTCTCCTCTCTGTCCGCAGTCGGTTCTGCCCTACCGTGGATCCTGCTCCGAAGGCAGAAGCATGATGACTTCAAAGCGGCACCCGGCATCGGTTCGGAATGGTGCCCGCCAGCCGCAGGCTCCCGCGCTCACGAGCAGCACCGCCCCGGAGTCATCGCGATACTCACCCACGACGCGCATGAACGGCGCTTCGAGCCACCGCAGCGGGAAAAGCTGCCCCGCGTGGGTATGACCGGAGATCTGAAGATCGACGCCAAGTGTCTCATTCTCCCGTATGCCGCCCGGCTGATGGTCCGCGATGAGCAGATACTTCTCCGGGGAAGGATTCGGCAGTTCGTCCGCAGCTTTCCGTGCTTCCTTCGCCGCCATATCCTCACGGCCCAGAAGGAGCAGATCCGGCGCGAGTTCCACATAGGCGTCACGCAGAACAACAACGCCGCTGCGCCCGATTGCGTCTGTCAGTTCCTGCGGGGTATAGGGCAGCCCGCCCCGTATGTATTCCGCATGCTGCACGACCTCATGGTTGCCGTCGATATAATAGACGGGCACCCCGAGCGAACCGAACAGACGGTAAGTCTCCTCCATCTCCGCTTTGGACGTATAGTCATCGGTAATGTCGCCTCCGAGGATCACAAAGTCCGGCTGTTCGGCGCGTATGCTTTCAATCATCCTGCGCGTAGTATCAAAGCTCTGCGCGCTGCCGACGTGCATATCCGAGACGAAGACCAGCCTGTGCTCCTGCGTCAGTTTTTCCGAACTGAAACTGCTGCTGTTCGGCCTTACGATCTGCATATTCACTGTTCCGTATACGAAAAAGGCGATCCCGAGCGCAAGGCTGAGCAGCTTTATTCCGACGAAAGACCTCTCCCTGCGGCGGACAGCGCACCAGAGACTGCCGATCAGATCCGCGGCTGCATCCGGAAGGAGCGCCGCATAGACGGCGACAAGCGGGATCTGTACCGGGCGAAGAAACACGGGGCCGCCCATGACGAGTCCGGCGAGGCCTATGGCAAGCAACGCCTTGAGCACGATGACGCAGATCCGGCCGGTCGGTTTCAGTTTCCGCTTCCGCAGCGCATACTGGATGAGTGTCAATGCCGCTTCCGCAGCAAGGAACAAAAGGATCCATGTCAGATATGGCTTCATGCGCGCTCTGCCTCCCGTTCCTTTCAAAGATGTGTTCTGATCCCGATTATAGCATATCCGCTGCAAAAGATGTCCGCTTTTTTGTGCGGATAATCGGAAATGCATCTCAGTCCGCATAAAGAATACAGCCGGCATGGGGCCCATGCCGGCTGCACAGCGTCAGGCTTTGTCAGCCGCTTTTTTCTTTTTCTTATCCTCTTTCTTTTTTGCCGGCTTCGGAGCGCCGCCCTCCGGAATCTCCTTCAGCAGCTCCTCTTTATACTTCGCGAATGTGGCCAGTCTGTCAGCGGTCACCTCCGGATAGCGAGGATCCATGTCCTTCAGGGTCGCAAGGATGATCTCCGAAACAACATAGCGCATATACCACTTATGGTCGGCCGGGACGACATACCACGGGGAGTGCTCTGTCGACGTGGCGTTGATCGCGCTTTCAAAGGCTTCCTGATAGGCATCCCAGTAGGCGCGCTCTTCATAGTCGCCGCCGCTGAATTTCCAGTTCTTCTCCGGCTCCTCGATGCGGGACAGGAAGCGTTTGGCCTGTTCATCCTTCGAGACGTTCAAAAAGATCTTGACGGTGCGGACATTGTTCCGGTACAGATACTCTTCAAAATTCCGGATGTCCTCATAGCGGTATTCGATGACTTTATCAAGATCAATGCGGCGGGCGTTGTCCTGGGAGCGGTACAGTTCCTTGACTTTGCCGATGAGGACATCCTCATAGTGGGAACGGTTGAATATAGCGATCTCTCCCTTGGCAGGCACCTTTGAGGCAACACGCCACAGGAAGTCATGCGCCAACTCGTCGGAACTCGGAGCCTTGAAAGCGGCTTCATGCACGCCGTGCGGGGAAAGGCAGGACAGCACGGCGCGGATCGTTCCGTCCTTGCCGGCCGCATCCATCGCCTGGAAAAGGAAGATGACGCCTTCCTTCTTTTCCGCATACAGCTTTGCCTGCAGCTCGTCTATCAGGGCATTGTTCTCCGCCATCTTCGATTCCGCATCTCTGCGGTCGGTGCACAGATCCGTTTCATCTGTGGAGCTTTTGGAGATCTTAAAAGGCCGGGAACCGTCATAACAGTACTTCTTGAAAGGCATGTTTCTTACCTCTTTCTACCGTTTTTAACCGGTCACTGATCATTTTGATCCGATCATCTCTCCGGGATACGACCGTCAGGGACTAACTGCCCCGAAGCCGAAGCCGGTGCCCTCGTTTGCACCGATGACATCCACCTTGTAGATATAGTCGGACCTCGCATAGTTCTGGTAGTACACGGTGCAGCTGCAGCCGTCCTTCAGCACGCCGCTGAGCAGATCCATGATGTCCGTGCTTACGATGACAATGTCGCCGTTCTGAAGAGTGATGGTCAGGTTGCCGTTGGTGTGGTCGGTGATGATGCCGGACATGCTTCCGTAGATCGGACCGACCTGCTGCTGGCCCTTGATATAGACATAGTAGTATACCGGGGTGCCGCTCGGGGCATTGTAATAGCAGGTACAGGGAGCGCCCATGTAGATATTGCCGTCCTCATCGCAGATGCTTCGGTTCACGGTGATGGAGCCGCCGCTCGAGAGGTTGATGGTGACAGAGGCGTAACTGTAGCCGCTCACGGTGCCGCTCACCTGCCCCGTCGGGACGGGAGTGGGCTGCGGCGCAGCCTGGACGCTGAGGTAAGCGGTGCTGGTGCGCGCGGTCTGATCGTTGAGGTAGAAGGTGCAGAAAGCTCCCCAGCCGCTCATGCCGGTTGTCAGATTGCCAATGGAGAGCGTGGTGCTGTAGTCACCGTAGATGGAGGCATTTGGGAACATCCAGGCGAAAGTCTGGAGGTTGTATTCGCCGCCGTCGGGTGAAACCATAGTCCAGCGCAGGGACGTGTAGGTGTTGGCGCCTGCTACGAAATAGGCCGTCTCCCCCTCTTTCCGGTACTCGTTCGTGGGGTTTTTGGTGATGGTCAGATAGACGGGCAACGGAGTCGGGACCGGTGAGGGTGCCGGAGACGGAGCGGGCGTCGGTGTGGGCACGGGAGTGTCGTGGGGATCCGAGGGCTTGTCCTCTCCCGTAAACACACGGTAGCTCCCCGTGAGCCGGGTGACGTCGGAAACCTCCGCTCTGCCGAACCAGTCCAGATTCGTGCTGCCGCGCATGCTTCCAGCAAAACCGTCCATTCCCGCGCCGTTGTAGGCTTCGGCAGAGATCTCGATACCGTTAAGATCCGTATGGGCGACCAGTGTCTGTCCGTTCAGATCTGACAGGGTAATCTCATAAGCATATTCGGTGTCGCTCAGTTTCCCGTCTTTCAGCTGAATGGAGCATTTCACCGTTTTCGCACCTCCGCCGAACAGGGTGTTGTCATAAAAGAAATACACCCATTCGTCATTCTGGGAGTTATAGAAAGTGTCGGTGTTTCCGGTGATGATATCCGGGAAGCTTCCGTCCGCATCCTCTACGGCGCATTCTGCAAGACTTTTCCCGTCTGTTCCGACCTCCCAGATCCGGACGGCCGTGCTGCGGTCGTTCGGATCATGCTTCGCGGCGATCAGTTCGAGACGTCCGTTATGGTCAAGATCGGTGACGGTGTACTGCCATGCCTGGCCGGAGCCATCCTGATTCCACTGACCCATGTTCGTAAAAAGCAGGACGAGCTGGGCATCCATCGCCTGTGCGGCCGGATCGGGCGTCACGTCCGCGGGAACAGGGGTGTCCGGCTGAGCTGTAGGGGTCGGCGTCGCATCCGGGGCCGCCGGTGTGTCAGATGCACCGCAGGCCGCCAGTGACAGCAACATAAATGCCGCCAGGAGCAGGACCAGGACTTTTCTTATCTTTTTCATCTTTTTTTACCGCCTGTTCAATAGAATGGAATGATTATATCATTTGCTCTGCAGGTGAGCAATACCTTGCACAATTCAGCGCCGCCCGCTCAATAGCTCCACGGGCCCTCGTATCCGTAGCTTCCGTCTGCTTCCCTGCGGGCTTCTTCCCACTTGTCTTTCTCGATCACGCGCTGTTTTTTCCAATAGGAGGAATAAAAGTCCTCGAAACCCTTGAAGAACGGCCTGCCCTGCTCATAGCTTGCCCAGGCGGCCCGGAACTCGTCGAAGTCTTCCGCAATCCCGTCTCTCCCACTGCTTTCCGGCCTCGTGCGCAGGCATGCTATGGTCACATGTTCCCTGTTCGGGTCGATCTGCCGGCTGGTCAGAACACCCAGCTCGCCGCTGGCGCGGTAATTCTTCTCAAAGAGGATGTCCGGCAGCTTCCTCGGCAGCGCATGGTTATAGATCAGCGCATTCCGGTATACCAGCAGCAGCCTTTTGTACAGCTCGATGTTTGAGCCGACCAGCAGAGCGTCCTCGTCCGGATCCGTCGGAAGCACGGCGGACAGCGAAAGATTGTTCCGGATGATGCCGTAGCAGTAATTCAGGACAGCCAGCAGGTAATGCTCGGAATTGATGTACATGGCGCCTTTGCCTTCTTTTTCGTCCTCGGGCAGCGGATAAACCGGGATCAGGATCCGCAGGCTCTCATACTCTTTGAAAACTTCGGGTTTCTCATAGTAACCGATCTCGCTCATGTTCTTTCCTCCTCCGTCCGTTTTCTGTCGCCTTCCTGATCCATTATACCATATCCTGTTTACAGAACAAGCACCACCCGAACGGGCGGTGCCTGTTTTTTCCATAACGTTTCGAACGGTGTCCCTCCGGATTTCAGTCACGTGTCAGAAGCGGAAGTTTTTCTCAAACTCCGCCGTGATCGGATCGCCGAATTCCCGCTTAGCGGTCGGGTATGAGATCCAGAACGTCTTCAGTCCCCTGTCCGTGATGCTCTCCTTGGAATAAAAGATTTCTTCTCCGTTGTTATTGTATCCGCTCTGAACGAACCAGTTTTCGCCTTTATTAAAATACGTTACGTCCGGATTCCTCTGGGCAATGCTGAGGTCTGTTTCGTACGCGCCTTCCGGAATGGAACCCGGAGTGATCTCATAGACCACGATCCGGATCTCATAATCCGGATGCCAGAACGTGTATTGATAGCCGATACTCGGCGTTTCATCTAGCCGGACAAAGCCCTCCGGAACGATGAACTCCGTCCCCGCCACACCGGTAAAGCTGCCGGTCGCGGATTGCTGCGCCGGTTCCGGTTCGTCGGGCAGACCGGTTGGCTCTGTCTCCTCAGGGACCGTTTCCGCAATCTGCTCATAGGGTTTTTCCGCCGGAGCAGAAGACTCTGTCTGGACCTGTGCCGCAGTTTCCCCCGGCATATCCGGAACTGCCGGACGATTCTCGTCCTGCGAAGCTGCGCCGCAAGCTGTAAGGAATAGTATTGCAAAAAGGCATCCTGCTGCGATAAGCTGCCTGATCTGTTTTTTCATATGGTTCTCTGCCTCCCGGGTTTTAACGCACAAGGATTATACTCTCCGGAAGGGGGTTTTTCAAGCCGCCTCCTGTTTTTCCCATGCAGCGTACAGCCATGTCTCATCGGGTTCCCGTTGCCGACCCGGATGAGGGGTCACCCGCTGAATGCTTTACCGGGTCCATTCAAACGTAAACTGCCCATCATCCCGGACAAGAAAGGGAATCCCGACGCCTCCGTCTGCCTTTACAGAATCAAACAGGGAAACGGTATCCCGATAATGCAGGAACTCCTTCAGTGCCGGCAGATCGGCAATATCCCGGAATTCGTAGGGTGTGCTGTTTTCGCGCAGGAAGGCCAGACACTCCATCGTGTCCGGACACTGTTTTGAACCGTATACAATCATTGAATATAACCTCCTGTCATCCGACGCATGGCCGGATCTGTGATTGCATTTTTCAGTGGCATCCGCATAAGATAAGGATTATTTCTTTACAATGAGCATTTTACCATATATACTGCAAATAGTTCCGAAAAATCTGTAAATTATGTGTTTTTTAATTATTAAGCAAGAAATTAATTTCTAAAATTGTCAATTACCCGGAAACGCCGAACCGGGAATGCAGATACGGACAAGGAGGAATTTGCATGTCTATCACCTCAGAAGAAAGAAAAGTCCTTCTCGCCGCCCAGCAGGGCGAGCTGGATGCCGTTAAGATGTACAACGCCCTGGCAAAAGTCGTAAAGGATACCAAGGATGCGGAGACCTTCCGTCAGCTGGCCGCAGAGGAGGGGCGTCACGCTTCGGTCTTCAAGGCACTGACGAACGAAGTTCTCCAGCCGAAGAGCACAAAGGCCATTGTGATCCCTGTCCTCTACCGCATCATTGGGAAAAAGAAGCTTTATCCGATCATCGCCCAAAGAGAATATGACGCGGTCCGGAAATATGAACCGGTTGCGGCGGCGTTTCCCGAGGTGGAGAGCGTGAAGGCCGACGAACAGCGCCACGGAGACACGGTGCTGGCCCTGCTTTGAGGCAGGATCTCTCCGATGGGAAAAACAATTCCTGTAAATCTGCCGGCAGGCCGGAAAACACTCTCTTTCGTTCTTAAAACCGTTGTGATCCTCTCGGCCGTAATCGGCACCTGGCTCAGCTACGCCGCCGGCAGGGGCAGTTTCATGGGCGGCGGGCAGGTCTTCATGTATTTCACGATACAGTCCAACATTCTTCTGGCGACCCTTTGCCTTGCAGGAATGGGTTTCCTGGTGCGAAACCGCGGTGTTCCCGCATGGTGGTTTACACTCAAGCTCGTCGGCACCGTCTCCATCACACTGACAGGGGTCGTTTTTGCTTTTGTTCTGGCGCCGACTCTGGGAGGCCATGCCTGGAACCTGCAGAACACGCTGACGCATGTCGTGGTTCCGCTGGCTTCGATCCTGGATTTTTTTGTGACAGGAGTCTGCGGCAGGATCCCTGAACGCAGTGTATTTCTCGTGACGATCCCTCCTCTGGCCTACGCCGTCTATGCAGGGATCGGCTATCTGGCAGGCTGGGACTTTGCCGGAGGTGTCCACTATCCGTATTTCTTCCTGAACTGGGGCAGCCCCGCGGGAGCCTTTGGATTCACAAAAGAGCTGCCCTTCATGGGGACCGCCTGGTGGATTGCGGCGATCCTGCTGTTTCTTCTCGCTGTTGGTGCCCTGTATCGGAAGCTGGCGGATACTCTCCGGAAGAGGCTTTCTTCATGAGGAGACCGCGCGAAGAATTGAAGAAGCCTCTCTGTCTTTCATGACAGAAGAGGCTTCTTTTTTCTTATTCCGTCCCGCTCCATGCAGCTGCTGTGCCTGCAGCCTGCGGCTTTCTGCTTAATCCTCAAGCACGTATGCCGCCACGATCCTGCCGTAATAGGCAATGTGCGGCTCCGTCTCGACGGAATAGAACTTCTTCCGGATATCCTCCGGCAGGCGGGTGACGTCTTCTTCCTCCCGATACAGGACTTTGCACTCCAGCGTGAGCGGAAACTCCTTTACAGCCGGGACGGAGATGGCTTCCGCCTCCACCAGCGTAAGCCCTGCCTCTGCGATTTTGTCCGTATCACGGCCGCTCTTCGAGCCGCAAATGGCAAAAGCCCGCTTGTCACAGCCGTTTACAGGCACATTTATGGTAAATTCTGGATTGGCGTCCAGCATCTGTCTTGTATAGCGGCTGTCGCGGACATACGCGATGAATACCGGAAGCTCCCATATTCTCCCCACGTGGCCCCAGCCAATGACCATGCTGTTGACTTTGCTGCCGTTTTTCGTCGTAAGGAAAACGCCCTTTTTCAGAGCATCGGTGATCTCGCCGGCACATGTCAGTGCATCGATGGTTTTTCGGACCATACGGAACCTCCCGTTAAAACCCGAGGTTCTCGCCGACCAGAACGATGCGGATCCGTCCGGGAATTCTGGAATAGCGCGTGATCACTTCCTGGCAGCAGATCGTTTCCGGGCTCAGGCAATCCCCGCAGAAGCCGGTGATCGCACACGGCGTTTTTTTGTTCAGCCTCGCGGCGTTCGGCGGCGCAGCCATATTGTGGACACGGCGCAGCGCATCCTCCCGTGTCATGGCCAGCTTGTTCATGCCCGCCACCACGATCACATTCCGCGGCCCGTGGAGCAGCATGGCCATCCGGTTGGAGCTGCCGTCGATGTTGACCAGCTCTCCCTCCGCCGTGAAGGCGTTCGTGCTGAGGAGAAAGTAATCCGCCTGGACCTGCCGGGCATAGGCTGCCTGGACTTCTTTGGGATCATCTGAAAGACTGCGCGCCAGATAGGTATACTTTCCCGACTGCAGCTCCTGAAAAATCCCCGTCTGCTCCAGGGTGGCGGAACCGCCGCTTGTGACGGTGGAACCCTCCGGGATCATGGACAGGACCAGTTCTTTTGCCTCCTGCGCCGTATCGCAATAGAAGGCCTCCATATTGCGGCGGGCAAACCGGGGAATCAGCGTTTTTGCCTGCCTGCGGTATAAATCCTGTGCTGTGCTCATTCTCTTTCCTCCTGTTTCATTCCACATAATGGATGCGGCTGCGATCCCAGCGGTCCTGCTGCTTCCGTTCCTCCGCGGGGTATCCGCACGGGAACAGGGCATAAGCGTGCAGATGCTCCGGGATATTCAATATCTTTTCCACTGCCTCCATGCGTTCCTCCAGCGGTGCGATGCCCATCCAGACGCCGCCGAGTCCCTGCGCATCGGTTTCCAGCCACATGTTCTCCATTGCAATTGCCAGATCGATCTGCGCATACATCGGAAGAACGCAGTCTTTCCGATACACCGGCACAATCACGACCGGCGCATGACCGGCGGCCTGCGCGTAGGGTTGACACTTGGACAGCTCGCCGATCTTCTCCCGGTTTGTGACCACATAGAACTCCCATGGCTGCTGGTTGGCGGCGGAAGGCGCCTGCATGGCCGAGCGAAGGATCGCTTCGATCTTCTCTTTTTCGACCGGCCTGTCTTGAAAGCGGCGGATGCTGACTCTGCGGTAAATGCTATTCATCCGAATCATCCTCTCTTTGCTCTGGTTTTCTTTTCACCAAAGGTGTTCTCATGTTTTTCGATTTGGTTTTTGTAGCCCGGTAGCTTTCATTTACCCACCGGCAGACATCTTCGAAGGGCACTGTCCCGTCCAGTTCCACGGTGACCCAGTTCCATTTTCTGCTTGGGTATCCCCGCAGAAAGCCGGGCTGCTGCATCAGAAAATCCGCAAGCATAGGGTCTTTCACCTTTACGGAAACGACTTCAAGCAAGCCCTCTCCGTCGAGGTCGAAAGCGCTGCGTTCCTTGACGATGAAAACAGCAAACCATCTTCCGGTATCCTCATGACGGTAAACCGCATAATTCTCTCTGGAAAACGGCAGGATCTCGGCTTCGATCCCGTATTTCTTATACACATAAGCATCCAGGCGCTCACGGATCGTTTCATTTCTCATGGTTCTTTCCCTTCCGGCCTGTCCGGATCAGTCATAGCGGAAACAGCACGCGATACATCTTCTTTGAGTACAGCGGGTAAGCAATTATAGCATGGATCCGCGTAGCTTTCCAGCTCGGAGTTTCATTCCATTCATATGAAAACGCACCACCCGGGATGGGTAGTGCGTTTTTGTCTGTGTTGCACCAAATGGTTTTAAATTATGTAAACCAATACGCTTTCATCATTTGCATACTGAACCGGAAGGTGTCCGAAGGCTCACTTACCTTTTTGTGCGTACTTTACGGGCAGACGGAACACAGGTATAATACAGCTGAAAAGGGAGGCTGATCAGATGGATTTTAAAGATAAAAGCTACGACGTCTTTCGTCTGTTCAACGACCGCTGGGCGGTGGTCACGGCGGGAGGGATCGACAACTACAACACTATGACCATCGCCTGGGGCAGCATGGGCACGATCTGGGGCCCGCCGCACAAGGGCAAGCCGATCCTGACGGTCTATGTTTCCCCGGCGCGTTATACACACAGCTTTCTTGAAGAGAACGCGTATTTCATTGTCAGCTTCTTCCCCGAGGAATATCGGCAGGATCTGGGCATTCTCGGAAGCAAATCCGGCCGGGACGGGGACAAGGTCGCGCTCACCAGGCTGACGCCTGTTGCGCTGGAACACGGGGTGGATTTCGAACAGGCGGAGCTGAGCTTCGTTTGCAAAAGGCTCTACTCCCACCAGTTTGAAAAAGAACAGGTACCGCAGGAGGTAGCCGACTGGATATACAACCGTATGCCGCCCCACACCATGTTCATCGGGGAAATCGTGGATGTGATCGAAAAATGAAAGAAGCAGAGCAAATACTATTCCTGAATGAGATTCTGCTGGATGAGATGCCTCAGTACCGCCTGGAGGCAAGGCGTATCCCGCGGGACACGGAGGAACAGCGCTATTTTCTGCGCTGTCTGATGAACGTCCGTGAGCCCGGCACGCTGTCCGAGCGATTTCTGCAGGCGCAGGACGAGCTGCTGAGCCGTGAGCGGGAGAAAAAAGGCATCGTCCATGTGGCGGAGCTCCCGCCTGTCCCCGGGGATGAACGGCTCGTCCTCTGGCAGGGCGACATCACGCGGCTGGACGCGGACGCCATCGTGAACGCCGCCAATTCCGCGCTGCTGGGCTGTTTCCGGCCGGGCCACAATTGCATCGACAACGTGATCCACTCCGCCGCGGGGCTCCAGCTGCGCGAGGAGTGCGCTGCGATCATGCGCGCGCAGGGACACGAGGAGCCGACCGGGCAGGCCAAGCTCACCAAGGGATACAATCTTCCGGCCAAGCATGTGCTGCACACCGTCGGCCCGATCATCGACGGGCCGCTGACCGACCGCGACCGGGAACTGCTCGCCTCCTGCTACCGCTCCTGCATAAAGCTGGCAGAGGAAAATAGGCTGAAAAGCGTGGCGTTCTGCTGTATCTCCACCGGCGTGTTCCGCTTCCCGAAGGACGAGGCCGCGCGGATTGCCGTCTCCACAGTCCGGGAAACCCTGAGAACCAGCAGCATCGAAAAGGTGGTTTTCTGCGTCCACGGAGACGAGAATCTGCGGATCTATCAGAAGCTGCTTTATTAGAGCACAAGACAGCATGAACCCCATCCGAACATCGCCGGATGGGGTTCATGCTGTCTTATCATGCGCTTTTCCTGCTTTTTCGTTCCACCAAGATCAGGAGTTGATCAATACCGATTGCCAGCAGGGCTGATCCGCTGCTGCCCGGCTGGGCGCTCTGTGCCGGAACCCAAATCCAGTTCAAAGGTAAACAGGTCTTCCATTTTGATCACTTCTCTTTCTGGATTCATCATACAGGGAAGCGCAGATGGCACAAGTACGCGCCTTTTTGTAACGATGGCATGTCACAATTCCATGTTGAGCTGGTCCACACGCCAGCTCTCCTGTCTTGCTTCATGGATCTTATCCCCCGGCAGGTGCCCGCCCAGCAGGAAAGGTGAAGCGGGATCGTGGGCGCACAGATTGCGCCGCACCTGATTGGCGTCCGTGTTGGCGTAGCAGTAGCGGCACAGATGCCCACAGGTATCGTATGCACCGATGTCCGTTCCCAGCACGCAGACGCACTGCCCACCGCGCTGGTTTTTGCGTTTCGGCACCTTGAGCTTTGCGTGCAGAGCCGTCTCAAAGGTGCTCACCGTCATGCAGCCCTCGCAGTTAACGCCGTAGGGCGCCAGTTCCGTGCCTTCTGCACAGGCCCGGATGGTCATGCCGTAGGTCTTTCCGATCTCGGCGAAGGCCTTGCCGATGGTAATGCGGTCTTCCTTGCGTACCTCCCGCGCCTCCGGGAAGTTACGCTTGACCTTCTGATACAGGTCAATGAAGGAGATCACGCAGCTTTCCGTATAGCCGGAGAGCGTTTTCGCCATGTGCTCAAAGTCCGCGATATGCCGCTCCACGGAATAACGGTCGGTGATGAGGATGGGGTCGTAGCGCCAGCCCATGGAGTTCACACCCACGATATCTGACAGGCGCTTGAAGTCCTCCATGACCTTTTCCTTGTCAGGCACGTTCGGCTCAATATCCCGGCCATAGGGCGTAATGGTCACGAACCAGTATTGACCGTAGGGCTTAAACTCGTCCATATGCGGCAGCATAGGGGCGGGGTTCTTCGAGCAGAAGGCGATCAGATCCACCACTTTCGGATCCAGCCGGTAACGGGTGACAGACTGGGGATCGTAGGGATTGCGCACCAGGACACAGCCCTCATTCAGTCGGTTCAGAAACCACCTGCTGTAGAAGGCCGGGATGTCCGTGCGCATACCGGTCTGAATGATCATGGCTCGCCCGCCTCCGTATGGTTCAGTTTTTCCGCCAGATCCGTGATGCTTTTCGCCATGTCGGCATTGATGCCGATGGCGTGCTCGCCGAGGCTAGCGGGCACCATGGCCTTGCTGCGGCTGAGACGGACAAGGGTGATGTTCCTGTGCTCTCGCGTCAGCTTCTCAAAGGGGAAGCGGATAATGGTAGGCGTATTGAAGCCCACGCCAAGCTCCAGCAGCACGGTCTTGCCGTCCACACATTCGGAGAGGAAGCGGCTGAAACGATCCTCAGCCGCGTGCCAGTCCTCATCCTGCACAAAGTGGTCGTCCACACGCAGGTTCATGGCCATCGGTCCGCCGCAGACCGGGCACTTCGGTACCAGCTTCGTGGGGATCTTTCCGTTGACGCGCTCCCGCTCCATCTGCCGGAACAGCTCCACTGCGTCATAGGTCTTCGGATGGCAGCCCCGTGCGCACTGGATGCGTTTGTAGCTGCCCTGGGTGGCGAAGATCTGTTCGACCGGGAGTCCGGCCTTTTCAAACTGGTGGTCGGCGTTGGTGCTCAGCAGAAAGTTCTTTTTCCCCTTCAGCGCGTCCAATAGGATCTTGTGCAGCGGCGTCACGTCCAGATCAGCGCCCGCCAGCAAAGCCAGGTGGGACCACAGTCCCCATTTGCTCTCCTGATCAGGGAAGGGATAGAAGCCCGCGGAATACATGTCCTGCATATACGGGCCCTTGCCGTAGATCTTCTGAAACTCGGCGAAATTCTCCTCAAAGAACCTGCCGCCGTACTCGGCGCCCGCTGCGGTGCTCATGCCCGCACCTTCGCCGAGCAGAACATAGTCCGCCTCCCGAACCGCCTGCGCGGCCTGTTCGATCTGCTCGGCGAAGGGCGTAGTCTGGTTGATATAGTCGCCTGCGTATTCATAGCTCAAAAAGCGCTCGAAGCTCATTTTCTTTTTGGCAGAACGGTTGAAATTCATGGTATTTTGCCTCCTTGGGGTTTTGCTGATTGTAGTATATCGGAGGGAAACGATCTTCACAAGTACGCACCTTTTTGTAACTGTCCGCAGCGGCAAAAATCCTCTTGCACATATACGCATATTACAGTACAATCCGACTGTAACATTCAATTTGAAACTATTGGAGGCTTTCCATGAGATCCAAAGAAGATATCCTGCCTGAATGCCCGGTAGCCACGACCGTGCTGATGATCGGCAGCAAATGGAAACTGCTCATTATGCGCAATCTGCTCACCCGCCCCTGGCGCTTCAACGAGCTGCAGAAGAGCATCGACGGCATCAGCCAGAAAGCGCTGACGGAGGCTCTGCGCTCCATGGAGGCCGACGGCATCGTCAGCCGTACCGTTTACCCGGAGGTCCCGCCCCGCGTGGAATATGCGCTGACGGAACTGGGCGAATCCATGCGTCCGATCATCAAATCCATGGAAAGCTGGGGCATGGCATATAAGGAGCAAACAGAATAACCCGGTACTTGGTAAGGGTAAAGCACCTAAAACAGGCATAAAAAACCGTGTGACCATTGAGATCACACGGTTTTCCCTTTGGCAGGGGAAGAAGGCTTCGAATTTACAAAGATGTGTTTGCCACCGTCTGCAAGTGCCCATATTGCCTATATATTCTCGCTCTCGGGAAAACATCTTGCAAGAGAATGAGCTCCCGTAAGGACAAATTTAAGGACAAATAACATGAGACAAAAAAAGCTAGAGTTTTCAAAAGATTACACGGTCTTTATTGTTATCCAGTGTGATAGTTAAACCCCAAGGAATGTCAGTCGCGCCCATATAATATCTACAATAGTAGAAATTTAAAGCAGTATTTAAAGAGAACCACGCCACAACAAGGTTGTAATATCTACAATAGTAGAAATTTAAAGCAGTATTTAAAGGTTTGTTCCGCCGAGCCTTGATGAAGATCTACAATAGTAGAAATTTAAAGCAGTATTTAAAGCATTTTGGGAACCGAGTACACGATTAATCTACAATAGTAGAAATTTAAAGCAGTATTTAAAGGCTGATATGCTGCGCTGTTAATCAGTAATCTACAATAGTAGAAATTTAAAGCAGTATTTAAAGTAGACTTTTGCCCTTGTCTGTAAAAGATCTACAATAGTAGAAATTTAAAGCAGTATTTAAAGATATGAGGGAGGAACGCGATGGCAGTATCTACAATAGTAGAAATTTAAAGCAGTATTTAAAGGATCCGCTCTGCCACGGATTAGGATATCTACAATAGTAGAAATTTAAAGCAGTATTTAAAGACTCAAGTGGATAATCGCACACTTAAAATCTACAATAGTAGAAATTTAAAGCAGTATTTAAAGACGTGTGCCTATGTTGCCCGTTACGTATCTACAATAGTAGAAATTTAAAGCAGTATTTAAAGGTGTAGAGCTATCAAGCGGAGGTATTGGATCTACAATAGTAGAAATTTAAAGCAGTATTTAAAGATAGCCGCACGTGATAAAGCATTAACATCTACAATAGTAGAAATTTAAAGCAGTATTTAAAGTCAAAGCTGAACGGCAGAAGGGCAGAATCTACAATAGTAGAAATTTAAAGCAGTATTTAAAGGCTTGTGCCGTTATTATATACTAATAATTCTAATGAAAACTGTTAATGTTTCACAGAAAACTGTTCTGATTTGTTGTCATATTCTTTTACATAACAACGTATTTTTGAATTAAGACCGGGGTTTGCATCATGTTACGATTATCATGTCAGACTCCTCATGTTTGGCATAACCAAATCGTTGGATATCGCTTTTCGGATCAAGCTTTATAACATAAACACTGTCTGTCTCATCAAACATTTTTAAGAACCTGTTATTCAGATCAGCGATGATGTTATTCAATATGCGTTCACTGTTTTCTATTTCAAATACGGAATACTGAAGTCTGTGTCCAAATCGAGAGAGATATTTTGAAAACAGCGTTCTCTTTTTGTCGTTTGAAATGTCGTAGCTTATCAGTATCAAGTTAAAACTCCTTCATATTATGAACTCAGGGAATTCACTTGCCGGTTTTTGTTTCATAAATGCCCGATAGTATGATTGGATGTAGAAATGAATCTCCGACTTTCTTTCAATTATCGGTGCTGCCAGCCATGAAACATACTCAGCATTTTTCTCCCATTTTATCGTATATCGATCATCAATGATTATAAAATCTTCCTCTCTTACACGCTTCAGATTAAACGCTTTCCTGATTTCCTTCTCGATAAGGCAGCGGAAGGGTTCAATGATATCGCAGGTTAGAGATTTGCGCATATAGAACTCTGTATGCATCACGCCCTTGTAGGTGTCAAAGCCGAAACAGTTGAGCAGCGCATCAACAAATGAGAACAGCAAACTATATCCGATATCGAGTAAAGTATTTGCAATATCAGCTTTTGTGCGTGGCTCGCGACGTCTCCAGACAATAGTATTATAGTAATTTGGGAAAAAGATTCTTGAGGCACTGCCTTCGATACCCATCAGTTGGCGTAAATTCTCAGCTTTTTCTGTTTGATTGGCCAGTTCATCAAGAAATCCAACGGCTTCAACCTGATAATCATTTTTATCTCTAATGGCCATAATCAGTCTTCTCTGGTTTTGAATCTTGTTTTTTGATATATGCTTTGCAATATCCAAAGAGCTGTAGCTATATTGCACTTTTCTCAGAACAACATTACCTTCAAGACTATTACCTATTGTCTGATATGGTTTTAGATTCTGTGTCATGAGAACAATTGAAAAACCAAACTTTCTGCTTCGTTGGATCAGACCGCTGGTTATGCTTATCCCACCGATAATCAGGACAAGGAACAGCCTATAGCAGGTACACTGAAATTTGATTTTACCCGAATTGTCTTCCAAGACAAGATTATCATTGGAAAAAGAGAGCTTTTCACCCTGATTGGTAAATACGAATACAATCTGCTTTTTCTCGAAATCCGGTCTGCTGATCATTTGCTCACTCTCCTTCTGAAAAAAGAGAACTGGAACAGGCCGGTTCATATATACATTTAGCGCATTTGTCCGGATTGTTCTGCTTGAATCCATCCATTGAGAACTCGTTGATGTCATTTACCCGTTTTTCAAAATGTGACAGCATCTCATCATCGTTTTCTGGTAATGGAATTTGATACTTTTTATTGTCATCATAACTGTAAAGTGTAATTCTCCGGACGTCGTATCCCATCTCTTTAAGTGCAAAGTACTGACCGTAAAGCTGGAAGACATATCCATCGAAAACGGTTTTTATTCGTTTTTTTCGCTCGATTAATTCTCCTTTTCTTTTGTCAAAAATATCTATCTTACCTATCAGACCATATTGTTCTGAAAAGACGTCCAGATTCTGCAGTATATCCTTATTTGTGGAATAGGTTTTCTCTTCCACACTTTTATGTGCAGCTGATCCATTGATTTGGGCATCTGACTGATAGGCAATCCTGTTTGTATTGCCATAAAGATTATGGAAATAAATAGATGCGGGACAGAAGCCAAAATCATTAAGCCAGGTAATCAGAATGGGATCTTCCATTATTCCAGCCCTTGCACAAATCTGAGCCATTCTTTATTGCTTATGGCGGTTGTCCAGTCTCCGTATTTCTCTGCCCTGTCGATCTGCCGGAGCACATGGAGACCCTTTCTGGCAATGTTGTATGCACCATTGGCATCCGCATCCTGTGGCAATCCAAGCACCTGCTCATCGCTGTTGAAGAACTTGCCGTTTTCATCTGCCACAGGGGAAAGAATAAAGTCCTTACCGTCTTCAGGGCAGCTGTAACGCATGGCGAGCAGGATCTGAAGCTCCTTGATTATCCGGAAGAAGAAATCAGAAGTGGTCTGAGCGGATATTGCTTCGCGCAGGTCTTCCCCGTTCTCATAACCGATACCGTAACGCTCGAACAGTTTTTTGAGAACCTCTGTCACATTGTGTTTTTCATAGCCGCCTCTGTTGTTGTTCAGACTGCGATTGAAAGAGTATCTGAGATTGCCGTGGCTGCACGCAGTCCAGGCGCTTCTTGTTCCTTCCGCCTTCTCCGTGAAATCGGAATAATTGAAAGAGAACTCAAACCAATCTCTTTCAGGATTATATCGGATGCCTTCAAATCTGCTGAAGAACGCCTTTGCATCAGGAATGTTCCTGTATTTCGGTTTGAGAAGATCCACGAATCCGGTAACAGGGTCAATCTTGCTCGTATTCCATGCGGGAACATAGAAAATGAAACCGCTCTGTTTGCGCAGTTCACGGAAGCTTCTGAACTGATCTGTAAGCTGCAGAGCATGATACAGGCCTCCGCATTCTTCAGCGTCAGCATCTTTGAAGACAAGATAGTTCAGTTTTTCTATCAGTGCCTTCTCAAAGTTCTGATAGACCTGCTTCTCTACTTTCACACGGCTGTTTTTGAAGCCGGAATTGAGATCTTCCAGAACTACTATGGCGTTGTATTCGACCATCAGTTTCGCGATATGATACGCCACCTGGCTGAGATAACCGGCTTTCAGTTCCTTGATGTTCTCGATCGTTCCCCAGTTTTCTCTCGCGCTCTCCCTTTCTTTCTCTTTCCTGTCGAGAAGTTCCCGGTAAGGCGTGGTGAATGCAACGGCGTTCCCGTCACTGTTCCGATATGTTCCGGTAATCGTGTTTAGAGAATACTGGATGGGCTTTCCGTCTTTTCCTGTCACGACATGACCGTTGCGGTCTATCATGGAAATATATAGCAGATGGCGTTCACCACGGTCTATGCCGATGATGTTCACATCCGGATTGTCCTTCAGATAAGCGCAGACTTTCTCGTTGAGCCTTATGCCGCCCTGAGCTTTGAAGTTCATGGTGACGGGAACATGGAACTGGAACTTATCTACTGTATAACGGCGGTCCTTTACGATATCGTACGGGAACAGACTTGCTTCGCCTTCAAGCGACGGATTCTTTTTACCAACAGGCCTGCCGGCGGGATGCACCGTCCGTTCGCTGTCCTTTATGGAGGCCTTGCGGAAGAAGACCTCTGCTTGCCCGTTCAGTTTATATACGACATCCTGCAGATTGCGCGAATCAAACAATGCGTTCCAGTAAAGCGTGTGGAGATTCTTTTTTCCTCTGCTGTAAGGGGAGAAATCCTTGCTGTATATCTTGAACAGATACAGTTTCCCGTTTTTGACCAGTTCGTCTATTGCCGCTGCGGATACGCTTTTATAGGTGATCTTATATCCCTGATCGCTGACCTCTCTGTAGAAGCCGCTTATGTCCTCATAGCTTTCCGTTGGAGAAAAACGGAAACCATAGTTTTTCCACTCCGGATGTTTCTCGATGGAAGCTTTGAAAAAGTCAATGAATTTGCGGCAGTCCTCGATGCTGAAGTCCGGGCCCTTTTTGAAAGTACCTTTCTCCCGAATACGAAGGATCTCCTCGCTCGGGGCGAATTCATCGATCCTGCTCTTGGAAAAGAAGACTTTAGGCAGCATTTTGTTCGGTCCCGGCAAGAGCTTGTAAATCACTTTTCTGTAGCATTCGCCGCTTTCGCATTCTTCAAGTTCATCAAAGAGCTTATTGTTGCTCTTATTCAGGATGCCGAGATAATACTCACCGTCTTTCAGGAACAGAGCTCCGAGATTGTCCCGCTCTTTGTTCTGATCCCAACCGTCAAGCAAAGTGCTGCAGTTGAAGTTCAGCTTGATCTTTTCCGTGCTGAACGGTTTCCTGATCATATAGTTTCGCGTCATATCATAGAGTCTGGTGATCTCTGACAGCTGCTCGTACAGAGGAGAGAATGCTCCGTAGAACACAGCGTCCTTGTTCAGATCGGAGTCGGCAGGAACATAGAGCGATTTTACAGCGTGCAGCTGTGAAAGGACAGCGTCAAGAAAAGCTTTGATGCCGTCTTTTTCTGCTTGCGTAAAGCTGTAGTCTTCCCGATGATCCAAATTGACCGTTTCAGCAATGCTTCCGTAAGCCTCTGCAACAGATATTGGAGAGAGGCAGGTCTTATAGTATTCCGGGATGCAGTCTTCGGAATAAGCTGCATGGACAGTTTTATATTCAGCTTCATCCAATGTCGGAATATATGCGGCAAGGGCATTCCGGATCAGAGCGACAGAAAGAAACGAGGGATCGGAAAGAAAGGCTTTTTTCTCTTTCTCAAGTTTCTCGCGTGCGGTATCGGTCTTGGCCTCCATGAGTCTTTTTGAATAATCAGGGATGACCACGGTCTCATAATAGTATTCCAGAGCATCTTTTATGACGGAGTAATAGCCGAACAGCTGAACGGAAAGGGCAGAAATAGAGCCGTCGTTCCGTATAAAGATACCGTCTGCATCTCTTTCGGGAATCTGTTCAAGAACAGACCGGAGCTCTTCGAAAAGAATTCCGCTCCCAAGGTTTTCCGAATAGAAACCGCATAATGCCTCGCAAAGATCATCTGCGCTTTCAAACTGCTGCGGAAGCCAGGAAGCACTCATGCGGTCAGAAAGGATCTGCTTGAAAAGCGCTGTGAATCTGGGCAGTTTCTCTCCGGGATGTCTCTGATTATAAAGGTTGATGTATTCGTTCAGGCCCTTTTTCTTCGCATCGCCCTCTTTAATCCCGCCGATAAGGGTGTTATACGCATCAATCTGTGCCTGCGTCAGGAAATCGCTGTAAGCTTCGATACGGAAGATATCGTCAAGAGAGCGGTAGTTTATGTATGCTTCCATATCTCTCAATATATCCCGGAACGAATCCCGAAGATCGGTGGCGCTTATCTTCCGGAATACATGGATATTGTCTATGAATTTCGGAAGGTTCTCATTAATAAGCCGGTATGCTACGGCCGTAGCTTTCTCCTCATCCGAATACATATTCATCCGGTTCATGTTATAGCCGGTGAAATATGTCGTGAAATTACGGAAATCCTCGCTGAAGAAAAGATCCGGATTGTTATCTTCGATCCATTTTTCAAGCTCCTGCTGAATGAGCTCCTTCTTGTCCAGCTGTTTAAACATTGGATCTCTTTTAAAACAGGCTGTGATCTCCTTCCGAAGGCTTTCTTTCACATCGGAAAAGCTCTTTTTAAAGCTGTCCTTTCTCTTCTCATCGGCAGAAGCAGTGTAAAGAGCATAAAACTCATCCAGTCCAGGCAGCGTTGCCCCTGAAAGACAGCAGTCGATGAATGACTTATGATACTCATCGATCGTCTTTTTCATTTTTTTATAGTCTTCCGCCAGCTTGCGGTCAGCTTCCAGGATACCGTTTTTCTCGATATTGCTCAATGTTTCTCCCTGCGGGATCAATTCAAAGCGCAGTGTTTTGCTGACAGGATAAAGTCCGGTAAAACCACTCAGATCTTTCATAATTATTACTCTCCAATCTCGTATTTCTCATGGATACTTTTGTCTTGATTTTACCAAAACATATGCCCGGTGTACACATAAAACTGCTTCTTTCAGGCGTTACAATTGTAACGCTTTCTTTATGCCCTTTGCTGTCCATAAGACTTTGTACCTTTGTCATTGATCCCAATACGGTCTGACAAACTCGATTTTGTGATGTATTCCTGCTTTGCCTTTTCCCAATTGACTTTGGCCATGATGCTATACCTCCCGCTCAAAATGAAGCTGTATCCTATGGTAATATATATTAATATCTGCCCGTTTTCCGACCATGTAAAAAACAGAAAACCGCCATTGATAGGTTGTTTTCCGACCATGTGATCTCTGTTCCTGCTGAAGCCTTGTTCGTATTCTGACCATGTAAGGGTGGTCACATGGTCGTTTTGCGGTCAGCCAAAATAATAGAAGTATTTGAAATAATACGCAGGAGAACCGAAATAGCTCTCCTGCGCGATTTTATGATGTATCTTTCCATCCGAAGGCAAAAGTATACTGATTCGGTGTTCTTGTGTTCCATCCGCTTGAGCAGGTAATGAAACCGTGATCTTGGAGCTCCTTGGCAGCCCGTTGAAATGCCGTCTTCTTGAAGCCGTACATAATTGCCTTTGACAGAGGGAAAATAAACTCTCGGCTCATCGCAACTTCTGAACACATCGCAATATATACATACTTTGCTGTCAAAGACAGCGCTTTGAAAGAATCATGCAGGAGTACCTTGAGCCATCAAAGCAGACGGTCTCTCAATGGCTTGATACCTGGCTAAAGGACTACTGCAACGAGCAGAAGTATTCGACCGTCAAGCACTATAAGGCTCAATGCGAAACGCACATAAAGCCTGCGCTCGGAGCGATCAAGCTCTGTGATCTGAGACCTCAGCAGATACAGAGCTTCTATAACGAGCTCTCCAAAACCGGAAAGATCACCACGAAAAAGGACAAGAAGGGCAAGACCGTCACGACGAAATCCCCGCTCTCCGCAACGACCATAAAGAATATCCATGCCGTGCTCTCCAAGGCCCTTTCCATAGCCATGGAGCTCGATTATATCAAGAGCAACCCCGCCCAGGACGAATATAAAAAGGCCCGACAGAAAGGAAATACACCCTCTGACGGACGAGCAGGCAAAGCTCTTTATGAAGAACATCGGCAACGACAAGTATTCAAATATCCTGCGAGTGATCCTCTACACCGGACTGAGAGAATCAGAAGCAATCGGTCTGACTTGGGATAGTGTAGACTTCAAAAACAATGTGCTCAAGATAGATAAGCAGCTGCAGCGCAGACCTCAGTCTGACGGTGGATATACCTTTACTCCACCCAAAAACAACAAGACAAGATATATCACCGCTGCTCCCTTTGTCATGAAGATACTCAAGGATCAGCAGAAGAAACAGCTTGAGGAAAAGAATAAATGCCCTGCCGATATATGGCAAGGCTATAAGGATTCTAAGGAACAGAAAACCGCTCTTGTCTTTACTGACGAGCTCGGAAGCAATCTGCACCCAAAGCTGTTATATCAGCGATACAAGCGGATCGCAAAGAAGATCGGAGCAGAGGACACCACCGTACACGACCTCAGGCATACCTTTGCCGTGTTCTCCCTGCAAAACGGAGACGATTATAAGACCGTGCAGGAGAATCTCGGTCACGCTTCCGCATCGTTCACGCTTGACATATACGGTCATGTTTCAGAGAAGATGAGGCAGGCTTCCGCAGACCGGATGCAGGCTCACATCATGGAGCACATGAGCGGATCATAAGAGCTCCGGAACACCGTTTTCAGACTTGGTAAGGACAAATTTAAGGACAAGTACCTCAAAATAGGCATAAAAAAAGACCGTGTGACCATTGAAATCACACGGTTTTCCCTTTGGCAGGGGAAGAAGGCTTCCTTTTCTGCGGAAAAGCCACGGCGGTTGCAACGTGCCACCGGCACATTGCCAAGAGCCGCCTTTCGAAGCCTATACATCTCTATTCTAAGAAAAGCAGCCGCCCAAACGGGTGGCTGCTTTTCTTGGCAGGGGAAGAAGGCTTCGAACCCTCGGCCTACGGTTTTGGAGACCGCCGCTCTACCAGCTGAGCTATTCCCCTATATAGTATCCATTTTCAAGTCTTGGTGGACCGTCAGGGACTCGAACCCCGGGCCGACCGGTTATGAGCCGGTTGCTCTACCAACTGAGCTAACGGTCCTGATCCAAGCTTTAAACAGGAACTGCCGCCACCTATGTGGCGGCAATCCCGTGGCGCCTCCTGTAGGACTCGAACCTACGACCCTGCGGTTAACAGCCGCATGCTCTACCGATTGAGCTAAGGAGGCATGTCAAAGGGTTTGACTTGCGCCAAACCCTTTGTGTTGGCATTGACCTATTTTCCCGGTCCGTCTCCAGACAAGTATCGTCGGCACTGGTGAGCTTAACTTCTGTGTTCGGAATGGGAACAGGTGGACCCTCACCGTTAAAAACACCAACTTCGTATTTGGAAACATCCAAATACTACCTTAGTTGATCACCTCTGTCAAGAGGCAAATGGTACACCATCAGGGACTCG
>JAZMZR010000003.1:0-15425 GCA_045586065.1 Candidatus Limivicinus sp. | reverse complement strand
TGAAGAGGAGATCGAGGGGCTGGATGTGACGGAGCACGGCCTTGCTAACGCTTATGCTGATTTTCTTCCCATTGAATCGACGCTCGGTATCCATTCCGACGGGCCCGTGAATACGGATGGACTGGTGCCGTTCCCGCTGACTCTTTCCTCAGGACTTCGTGAGACTCCTGTTGGGCAGAAGCGTTACACCCTCGTGCGCATTCTCTGCGATGAGGAGCGTTTCGGAACGCTTCGCGACACCATGGCGGGCATAGGGGTCACCGGAATGACGGTTACCAATGTCATGGGCTGCGGTACGCAGAAAGGGAAATCGGGCCAGTACCGCGGCATTGAAATGAGCATGCACCTTACACCGAAACTGCAGGTCGATATCGTCGTTTCCAAGGTCGATCCGGAACTTGTTGTTGCCGCTGCCAACGCCGCTCTGCATACCGGCCAGATCGGCGACGGCAAGATATTCATTTATGACGTTGAGGACGTCGTCCGTATCCGCACAGGAGAATCCGGCTACGACGCCCTGCAGATCCCGGAGATCTGAATCATCAGCAATACACCCGTAAAGCAGCTGAAAAATCGAAAAGGAGGAGAAAATGAGAAACTTCGAGGACGAGTTCAAAAAGCGCGTTGACTACATCCGCAGTTTCGTGGAAAGCGCCGGGGCATCCGGAATCGTCTACGGTAATTCCGGCGGAAAGGACAGCGCACTGGTCGGCATACTCTGCAAGTCGGCCTGCGATAACACGCTCGGCATCATCATGCCCTGCGGTTCCAGCCGTAACTATTCTCTTGATGCCGCCGACGCCAGGATCATCGCAGAGCAGCATGAGATTGAAACCCGTACAGTTGACCTTTCCGGGGTGCGGACACAAGAACTGGACGTGCTCAACGGCGTATGCAAACTTAACGACGCGGCACGCATCAACATTGCTCCTCGGCTTCGCATGATAACTCTTTATGCCATTGCTGCGGCTGAAAACCGCGTCGTCGCCGGGACCGGTAACCGCAGTGAAGCCTATATGGGCTACTTCACCAAATGGGGAGACGGCGCTCATGACTTCAATCCGATCGCTGACCTGACGGTCACAGAGATCTATGCGTTTCTTGCCTGGCTGGGAGCACCGCAGTTTCTGCAGGAGAAGGCTCCCTCCGCAGGTCTGTTTGATACACAGACGGATGAAAGCGAAATGGGTGTGACCTATGCCGCCATCGACAGATGGATCCTTGAAGGTTCAGCCCTGCCCGAGGACAAAGCGATAATCGACAGATTCCACAGCAGAAGCGAGCATAAACGCCGCCCCATAAGCACATTCGATCAGCCTTGAAGCACCGGATGCCCCCAGCATCCGCAAATTATGAAAAGGAGAACAGCCATGGAGAAACGGGAGCAGATCTATGAAGGCAAGGCAAAAAAAGTTTATGCAACAGATGATCCTGAACTGCTGATCGTCAGCTACAAGGATGACGCAACCGCTTTTAACGGGCTCAAAAAAGGGACGATCCAGGGAAAAGGCGTTATCAACAACCGCATGAGCAACCGCATGATGCAAAGGCTCGAAAAGGCGGGGATCCCGACGCATTATGTCCGGGAGCTCTCCGATCGTGACACGCTCGTGAAGAAAGTGGAGATCGTGCCGCTGGAGGTAATAGTCCGGAATGCTTCTGCCGGTTCATTCTCCAAACGCTACGGAACAGATGAGGGCATCCGTTTTGAAGCGCCGACGGTTGAGTATTCTTATAAGAAAGATGAGCTTGGCGATCCGCTTATCAATACGGACAGCGTGCTGGCTCTCGGGCTGGCCGATCGGGCGGAACTCGAGCAGATACACCGCTATGCGCTGGAGACAGACCGCGTGCTTTCGTCATTCTGGAAAGAGTGCGGCATTACACTGATAGACTTCAAACTGGAGTTCGGAAGGCTGCCGGACGGCAGCATCATTCTTGCCGACGAGATCAGCCCCGATACCTGCCGCCTTTGGGATACAGCCACGGGTGAGAAGCTGGATAAGGATCGCTTCCGCCGGGATCTCGGCGGTGTTGAAGACGCATACCGTGAAGTGATGCGCAGGTTGGAAACGCATGCTGAAGAATGATCTTTGCTGTGCTCCCGCAGCACACATTCACGAAGAATGCGGTGTGTTCGGAGTAATGTCGGATAAGCCGGCAGATGTCGCAGGCATCTGCTATCTGGGTCTGTACGCCCTTCAGCATCGTGGTCAGGAAAGCTGCGGCATCACCGTCAATGACGACGGCCTGTTCGTATCTCACAAGGATCTCGGACTTATAAGTGAAGTGTTCACGAAGGATACTCTGGCTTCTTTACCCGCGGCAACGATGGCTGTAGCCCACACCCGCTACGGAACTACCGGGGCAACAAACCGCAACAACTGCCAGCCGATCGAAGTGAATCACCAGAAAGGCCGGATGGCGATCGCCCATAACGGCAATCTCTCCAATGCGGCAGAACTTCGCTCGGAGCTGGAACTCAACGGGGCTATCTTCCACACCTCGAGCGATACAGAGACCATTGCATACATCGTTACAAAGGAACGCCTTACCGCGTCTTCCATTGAAGAGGCTCTCAGCCGCGCCATGAATACGCTGGAGGGCGCTTATTCTCTGGTGCTCATGTCACCGCAGAAACTGATCTGCGCCAGAGATCCGTACGGTTTCCGCCCGCTCTGTTACGGCAGGACAGAAGAAGGCACATATATTGTAGCCTCCGAAAGCTGTGCTCTGAAGGCGGTCGGGGCTCAGTTCATCCGGGATGTCGATCCTGGCGAGATTCTGGTATTCAGCCGGGAAGGAATCCGTTCCCTCCGAGAACACTGCAATACAAAGCAGAAAAAACTCTGTGTGTTCGAGTATATATATTTTGCCCGTCCCGATTCCCTGATAGACGGACGGTCGGTACATGCGGCTCGTGTCAGTGCAGGAAAGATACTCGCAAAGACACATCTTGTTGACGCGGATATCGTCATAGGCGTCCCCGACTCAGGTCTGGACGCCGCACTCGGCTACAGCAGGGAATCCGGTATCCCTTATGGCATCGGTCTTATAAAAAACAAATATATCGGCAGGACGTTCATCTGTCCGGATGACAGGCTGAATCAGGTAACTATCAAGCTGTCCGCTGTCGAAGAAGTCGTTAAAGGTAAACGCCTTGTTCTGATCGATGACTCGATCGTCCGGGGAACTACGAGCGGTCATATCGTTTCACTGCTTAGGGAAGCCGGCGCACAAGAGATACATATGCGTGTCTCCGCCCCGCCGTTCCTGTTTCCCTGCTTTTACGGAACGGATATCGATTCAAAGGATAATCTGATCTCCTGTCACTATTCCGCATCCGAGATCGCGAAGATCATCGGAGCCGACTCTCTCGGCTTTCTGCCGAATCAAAGCCTGTCAGAATTGTCAGGGAGCCAGAATTACTGCAGTGCCTGTTTCGATGGCCGGTATCCGACGAAAATACCGGCCGATACGAGAAAGAACCGCTTTGAGCTGAAACTGTCAGAACGGTTCCGGGATTAAATGCTCTGAAAAAAAAGGACCGGGACTTCGGTCCCGGTCTTTTTTGTTTTACAGGCCCAGTTCGATCGCCTTGGCCGCCTTGAGAATGGCCATCTGCGTTTTGCCGTCCGGTATTTTCCCGTCCATAACATCCTGCAGCAGCTCCTCCAGCGGTACCTGCACAACATTGAGGAATTCCCCTTTGTCCAGATGCTGCTCGCCCCGGTGCAGCCCGCGGGCAAGATACATGGTGATCTTCTCGTCGCTGTAGGCGGCCGCAGAGTAGAATATCCCCAGATCCAGCCAGCTGTCAGCCGTTAAACCGGTCTCCTCCCGGAGCTCCCGCTTCGCGGCCTCGAGCCTATCCTCATTGAAGGAATCCAGCTTGCCGGCAGGGATCTCCGTAATGACTGAGTCGACGGGGTACCGGTACTGCCTTTCGACATATACCATCCCATCGTCCGTGACGGGAATGACGCACACAGCACCCACATGTCGTATGACTTCCCTCCCTGTAATATCGCCGTTGGGGAGACGAACACTGTCCCGGAAGACATGGAGGATCACCCCGTCAAAGATCTCCTTTGAATCTACTTTCCGCTCAGCAAGTTCCCTTTTCTCTTTTTCCGCATCGAATCTCACAAAGCATTCCGCCTTTCTGTTATTTCCGTCCCATGATACCACAGCCGCCTCCTGATTCCAACACCAACGGCTTTTTTTATTCATTAACTGTTGCAATATACACGGGCTTTCGGTATATTTGTATCATCAAAAACTAAAAAACGGGAGGATCCATAAAATGGCAGCAAAGAAAGTCGGCGTTCTGATAAAAGAGGCCCGCACTGCGGCCGGTCTCTCTCAGGAATCCCTCGCAAGGAAGATAGACGGCGTTACCGCAACGGACATAGGCAAGGTAGAAAGAGGCGAGAAAGACCTTACTCAGGCCCAGCTCAAGGAGATCGCCAAGGCCCTCGGCATTACACAGAAATCCCTGCTTGAGGCGCCGAAGAATATAAGCACCACGGCCGCGAAGAAGCCAGCGACCACCACAACGGCAAAGAAGCCTTCTTCTTCGACTGCAGCCAAGAAAACTTCCTCTTCCACCGCAGCCAAGAAGACTTCTTCGTCTTCCTCCACCGCGAAGAAGACTACAAGCAGCTCCGGTACCACCATGAAGCTGACCGCCACCGAGAAGAAGCTGGTCGAGCTCTACCGCGCGGCCGATGCAGAAACCAAGAAGGCCGCCGTGAGCGTACTCAAAGGCGAGTCTACGGGCGCCAACGAATTACTTGCCAAACTGCTCGGCGGAGCAGTCGAAATGTTCGGCGGCAAGAAGTGACCCTCGTTTAGGATTACAGAAGCCCCCTCTTCCGAGGGGGCTTCGTTTTTTCATTGGTTTTCAGCGGCAGAGCTTCACCGTTTCTCCTGTGATTCCGTTCAGGCCGTCGCCGTATTTATCCACGGTGTACCAGGCAGAAGTGGCGGTATGCCCTTCACCGTCGAGTTCCATGTTCTCATAAAGATGGATGGTGACCGTTCCGTCGTCATTCTTCTTTGCCTCGGCTTCGGGAGCCCAGAATCCCTTTTCCGATAAATAGCGGATCCGCGCCCATTCGGCAAGCTCCTCTTCGCTGTACGGGCCGCTCTCCGCCGGAAGCAGATAAGTGCGCGGTTCAAACAGATATACACCTGTGAGAATATTGTCCCCCGCGCCGCCGGCAAGAGTCTTCTCGTCACGCTTCACATTCATGAGGATGGCCCCCTGGACTTCGCACAGCGTCAGAAACTCGAAACGATCGGAAACCTCCCCGCCTTTATCGCTGTACACGTTTTTGAACAGAAGCGCGTAATCGCCGAACATCTCCGCCGTATCCACATCCAGCGTGAACACTTCCTCGTAATACTCCGGTTCTCCCGACATGAACGATGCATGCAGCTTCAGGTCCTCGCCATCCGAATCCAGCCAGTATTTCTTCATGCCGTTTTCGTCGTGATAATCATAGACCACACCAGCTCCGATAGGCTCCATCCTGTAGGTCCCGGAGAGGATATTGTCATCTCCTCCGCCTGCGAGCGTCTTGCTGTCTCTTTTTACCACAAGTTCCACATGATCGTCAAAGAGACGGACTGTCAGCTTGCTGAACCATTCTGAAACGTCATTGCCTTTGAGATCGGTGACCTTATGAATCTCTACCGTGCGTTTTCCGATATCCGCCGTATCCAGATCGAGTATGTACACCGACTCGTACCAGTTTGGATCGCCCGAGCGGAACCAGCAGTGGAGCACCATGTCGTCTGCCACGAAACCCGTTAGATCCAGCCAGTATTTCGGCATTCCGTCTTCCTGTCTGTAGAGATAAGCATCCTGCAGTGTGGGCCTGTCATCAAGGCCGGGCAGATCCGTACCGGCAGCACTGAGGAATACGCACTCTTCCACCACCTGCTCCAGTAACCCGCCGACCGTTTCGCCCCTTGCCTCAATCTCCTTGGAGGCAAACATATAGGTGAGCCCATCATATACTATGATTATCCTCCGGTCTTTTACCTCAAAGCCGCTCAGACTGTAGGTATAATCGATCTCCGTGCACTCTTTGTTCCCGATGGTCTTGTTTTCGGCCTCGGAGACTACCTTCAGATCGGGATGCTGCTTCTGCATGGACGCCGTGAAATCCGAGATAAACTTATCCCCCGAGTCGTATCGGGAGGCAGTTATCATTACATAAGGAATGTAGCCTTCGTGCTGCGCATAGATATAATAACAGTTTCCCTTGAGCACGGCTGTGGTGCCGTCCGGGACGTGTACCTCCAGGTTCCAGTCGGTAAGGGTGTCGTAATTGCCTTCATCGGCAAAGCAAACCGTCGAAAGCAGCATGGAAATCACGAGCACAAGGCAGATGGACGTAATAATCTTTTTCATGGCCGTCTCCTTTCCGGAAGATCGCTTCGTTTTCCTTTATGTATGTATAATAGCAAAGCTTTCCGCTCCTGTACATCCCGGCCTATAAGTTCAGCCACGTGTTTTACATATTATCCACATTATCCCGATTCCCGGCGAAGATCGGCATTGTAAATCGCCTGAAATACTGATATCATCACAGTTGCAACCGGCAGTTGCGCAAGTTCAAAGCCCGCTTTATGGAATGGAAAGGCATTTTTCTGCTATGCTTGCCTCACCTGAAGACGGGAAAGGAGTTTTTGAACAATGATACTTGCAGACAAGATCATCGAATTGAGAAAAAAGAACGGCTGGTCTCAGGAGGAACTCGCTGAGAAGCTCGACGTGAGCCGCCAGTCCGTTTCCAAATGGGAGAGTGCCCAATCCGTACCCGACATGGGAAGGATCGTAAAGCTTTCGGAGATTTTCGGCGTAAGTACGGATTACCTGCTGAAGGACGACATGGAACTTCCCGTTCCGACCGGCGGTGAGATCGTCGACACGGACAGCCGCCTTCGCACTGTTTCCCTCGAGGAGGCCACCTCATTTCTGCGTGTGCGGGAGTATAATGCCCCGCGTATCGCACTCGGCGTGCTGCTGTGCATACTCTCCCCCGTGCTTTTGCTTTATCTCGGAGCAGCACAGGAGTACGGGAAGATCGCGATCAGCGAAAACAGGGCCGGAGGCATCGGACTGCTGATCCTGTTCGTCCTGGTCGGCTGCGCGGTGGCGCTCTTCGTAAGTGCTGGTCTCCGCTCCAAGCCATATGAATATCTCGAGCACGAAAAGATCGACACTCTCTATGGAGTGGACGGCATGGTACGCGAGCGCCGGGACAGGTTCCAGCCTGTGTTCAGCCGTCAGCTTGTGATCGGCATCGTGCTCTGCGTTGTTGCAGCGATTCCGTTGTTCGCAACCATGATCATCTTCGATGGAAATGATTTTCTCGCGGCCGTGTCCATATGCGTGATGCTGGCTATTATTTCTCTCGGAGCTTTCCTCATTGTCCGCGTGAGCGTCATATGGGGCAGCTTCCACCAGCTCCTTGAAGAGGGTGACTACTCCCGCGCAAATAAGGAAGAAGAGAAGAAGTACGGCTGGTTCCATGGTGCATTCTGGATGCTCGTCACGGCAGGGTACCTCGGATGGAGCTTCATCACCAACGCCTGGGATCGGACATGGATCGTGTGGCCGGTGGCCGGCGCTGCATATGGCGCAATCTACGCAATCGTCAAAGCGGCAAGACAAAAGAGCGAATAAAAAACACCCCCAAAACGGGGGTGTTTTTTGCTGTTCCATCAGGCGGAAAGCAGATCCGTGAGCTTTCCGTCCGCGCCGATGGCGCCGATCTGCCGCGCGAGATCCTCCAGTTCGGCCTGGAGTGCATCCGAAAATTCCGTTCCGGTGACCTTCCGCTCCTCGATCAGACGGGCCTCGATCTCCCCGGGCATGAAAATCTCCTTCACACCGGTAGCGGTCCGGCTGTTCTTGAGCATCTCCGCATAAGCCGAGGCATGCTCCTTGAAGCGGTCCACATTGAGGAAATGCGCAATGTCCAGCAGGATCACGGCAAAGCCGGTCTGCTCGGGCTTCAGATCCTCCACGAAGGGGATCTCGGCGCTGGTGAGCGCATCGGAAAGAACGCCGCCGAACATATCCACAAACACGGCGAGGCCGTAGCCCTTGTGGCCGCCCACGGGGCGGACGCAGTAGGCGACATGCGGATCGGTGGTGGGGTTGCCGTCATAGTCATTGGCCCAGCCCTCCGGCATCTCCCTGTTCTCGCGGCGGTAGGCCTGGACTTTGCCGATGGCGACGCCGCTGGTGGAAATGTCGATCACGATCGGGCGGGCGGGATCGGTGGTGGGGCAGCCGAGGATGATGGGGTTCGTGCCGATGAGGCGATCCGCGCCGCCGAAGGGGGCCATGCAGGGATAGGTGTTGCTCACAACGATCCCGATCATATTGTCCTCTGCCATGCGGTGGCCGTAGTAGCCGCCGCAGCCAATGTTCGCGCTGTTGCGGCCCACGCCGGCGGCAACGCCGTACTTGCGGGCGCGTTCGAGCACCGCGTCATATACGCGGTTTACCGCCACGATACCGGAGCCTCCGCCGCAGTCGAAGGCGAGGGAGGCGTCCGCGTCCTTCACGCAGCGGAAGTCGGGCTGCGCCACCAGGGCGCCCGCCATATACTGCCGGACATAGGTGCAGAAACGGGATAGTCCGTGGGAATAGGTTCCGGTGAAATCAGAGTGGGTGACAACAGCGGCAAGCGAAGCCGCGTCGCTTTCGGAGACGTTCAGCGCATTGAGCATGCGCTCGATCAGTGTGATCTCCTGCTCGTAGGAAAGATGCAGCATAATGAATACCTCCCGGCCTTTCAAACAGATTTCTTTATATTCTTATATTAAAAATACCATATTGCAGCACAGATTGCCAACAAAGAAAACCCCGGATACCCGGGGTTTTTTCTCATACGATGATCTTCGCGCGGCTGCCGCCTTCTTTTTCCTTTGTCACGACGATCTGCCTGTCGATTCGGTTTTTCAGCTCGGCAACATGGGAGATGATCCCCACGAGCCGGTTCCCCTCGGCAAGACCGGCCAGCGCGTTCATCGCCTGATCGAGCGACTCCTCGTCCAGCGAGCCAAAGCCCTCGTCTACGAACATCGTGTCGAGCTTCACGCCGCCTGCGGAGGCCTGGATCTCGTCCGAAAGCCCGAGCGCCAGCGAGAGGGAGGCCTTGAAGGACTCGCCGCCCGACAGCGTCCTGACGCTGCGTATGGAGCCGTTGTAATGGTCGATCACGTCGAGGTCCAGGCCGCTCTGGCCGCGCAGGTCCCCTGCCGCCTCACGGCGCTTGAGCTCATACTGCTGGCCGGACATAACCAGCAGCCGTGTATTTGCCCGGGTGATGATCCTGTCGAAATAGGTCATCTGGATATAGGTCTCGAGCATGATTTTTTCTTTTCCGGCAATGCTACCGTTGGCGGTGTTGGAAAGCGCCCGGACCCATGTATACCGGCTTTCGAGGCTCTCGAGATCGCCGGCCTTCGCCTTTATGTTCTCCCGGATCCTTTCATTTGCCGTTCTCCTTGAGAAAAGGACGGCTCGCTTTTCGGTGAGTTCCGCTGCCCGAGCGGTGAACCGACCCTTCTTCTCCCTCTCAGTCTGCTCGTCGATGCCGAGGTCGTCGGAAAGCTGTCCCTTCAAGCTTGAGATCGAGCCCTCCAGCGTCCGGAGGTTCTGTTCGGAATTCCGGAAGGCTTTTTCAGCCGTTGTCAGTTCCGTTTTATAGGTTTCCTCTTCCGTCCGGATCTCGCTGATCCTTGCCTCCGCTTCTCCGCCGGTTTCAAAGCGCAGCGTTTTCTTCATGGCTCCGTAGTGTTCCCAGTCGGAAGCAATGGAGGCCGAGAGGGCCGATACGGCATTTGTCAGGGCGTCGATCTCCTGTTTCAGGGCTGCAAGCGCCTTCTCCCTGTCCGGGAGGCTCCTGTTCAGTTCTTCCCGCCGGGCGATCCTCTTTTCCTCTTTTTCGATCTCGGCGCTGAGTCTCTCCAGGGCGGCATCGGCTTCCGCTCTGCCGCTGCGGATATATGCATCGATGTTGTCGAAGCTGATCTCCGCACCCGCATCACCCAGCTGTTTTTTTATCGTATCTCCGAGCGCCAGCGCCTCGCCCTTTGCCGCCGCGCACTGGCCGCTCAGGTCCGCCGCGGTCTTTGCCGTGTCTTCGGCAAGCTTTTTCGCCTCTTTCAGCTGCTCCTCCGTCGGCGCGTTCTCGGATTTGCGGGCGGGTGAGGGATGGATGAGGGAGCCGCACACGGGACAGGCTTCCCCCTGCTTCAGGTTTTCGGCGAGGATCCCGGCCTGCTCATCAAGGAATGCCCTGTTTTTTTTGCTGTAATCCTCTTCGGCAGCCGTACTCTTATCGGAGGCCTGCTTATACCGCTCCTGCAGTGCAAGATAGTTCTGCTTTTTCGTACGGTAATCCCGGACGGACTCCGCAAGATCAGAAAACTTCTGTCCTTTTTCTCTTGCCTCCTTCCTGTCCGACTCCAGCTTCTGCCTCGCCTCCCCGGCATCGGCCAGGCCGTTCAGTTCCTCTCTGAGCCCTTTCAGTGCGGCATCGTCCGAAGCATACTTTGCGCTTTTTCTCTCCGCCTCGGTTTTTCTATCCGCAAGGTCTTTTTCCGCTGCCCGGATCTTCAGGACCAGCTCGCTCTGGGCTCTGTAACGCTCGCGCTCCGCCTCGATCCGGGCACGCTCGCCGGAAAGAGCGTCGATCTGCGGCTGTTTCTCTTTCAGGGCGGCATATCCCTTCTGAAGGTTCTCGCAGCGCACTTTCTCTTTCATCCTTTCCGTTTCCGTCTGCGCAAGCGTCTCCTGCGTCTTCTTCCGCGCCTCGACCTTTGTCAGCGCAGCATTGACCGCCTCCAGTTCTTTCCGGACCTCCTCTGCGGTTGCTTCCAGTTCCGCCTCGGCTGCGCTGTCCTGCCCGATGAGCTTGTCCAACAAGGTGATCGTCTCAACGACCGGCAGCTCCCCGGCCTTCGCCTTTTCGACCTCTATGCTCAGAACATCCGTCTCAGCGGCGGAAATGTCGTTACTATACTGCTTCAGGCTGTTTTTCGCCGCCGTGCACTGATCGTCAAGCGCCTTAGCCTGCCGTTTGAGCTCCTCCTGCAGATTCAGATAGGTCTGCGTTTTGAAGATTCGGCGGAAGATCGCCTTTCTCTCGTCCGTGGAGGCGAGCAGCAGCTTGAGGAAGTCGCCCTGGGCGATCATGGCGATCTGCATGAACTGGCTTCGATCCACGCCCATGATGTCACGAACCGCCGCGCTCACTTCGTTCGTTTTTGAGACCACGCGCCCGTCCGGACATTGCAGCTCGGCGTCCGCGGGTTTTTTTGTTAAGCCCTCCCCCCTGGCTTTCGGTCTCTCATACTCGGGGCTGCGCTTCACCGTGTAAGTCTTTCCGGCATATTCGAACGTAAGCTCCACCTCGGTGGGAGTTTCCGGAGCGGCGTATTTCGAACGGAGCATCGAGGGTTCGCGCACGGTGCCGCTCGGCGCGCCGTAAAGGGCGTAGGTGATGGCATCGAAAATGGTGGTCTTTCCGGCGCCCGTATCGCCGGTGATCAGGTAGATGCCGCCGGTTCCGAGGTCTTCGAGATTCAGCTCGGCGGTCCCGGCATACGGTCCGAAGGCGGTCATTTTCAGTTTAAGAGGTCTCATTGTTCAGCCCCCCATGTTTTTTCGATCAGTTCCGCCATGAACACGCTCTGCTCGCCGCTCATGGGCCGGTTGTTCTGCAGCTCGTAAAATTCCGAAAACAGTTCGAAGGGTGTTTTCCTCTCCACCGCCTCCGCGCCGGTGACCGCTGCGTTTCCGCGGGTACGCGCATTGTCGTAGCTGAGCTTCATCAGGTTGCGGTAAACCGTGCGCAGCTTTCCGATGGCGTCGGGAATGTCCTCCTCATCCGTGAGGGTGATGTGCGTATAGTCCTCCTGCCAGGTGGTGTTTTCATAGAAGGGTCTGTAGGTGAGGTCCATATAGGTCCCCTTCAGTTCCACCATGTCGCGGCGGGGAACGAGCGGCACGGTCCGCACGGACAGGCTTCCCTTCTCGCCCAGCTCCGCCACGGTGACGGACTTGCTGTCCTTCGCCTCGGAGAAGGAATACTTCAGGGGCGTGCCGCAGTAGCGGATGCGCTCGAAATCGCAGTTCTGGGGCGCGTGCAGATGCCCGAGGGCAACGTAGTCGAAGTCCGCAAAGACCTCGGCGTCCACATTGTCCGTTCCGCCTACGGAAACCTCTTCCGACTCGGTGCGGGAGGCCCCCGTGACGAACAGGTGCGTGATGAGCACGTTCCTCTTTGCCGTATCAATCTGCATCGCCTCCACGGCACAGCGCAGGGCGTCCGTATAGCTTGCGATCTCTCTTTCCGGGAAGAAGCGCCGGACATGGGCGGGCTTGAGGAAGGGGAGCATATAGAACTCCACCTCGCCGAAACCGTCCCGCAGGGTGACGGGCTTCACCGCGCCGTCATAGACCGGGGACAGGTGGATCCCGCCGGCGTCCATGATCCGCGAGCCGAAGGCTATGCGTTCGGCGGAATCGTGGTTGCCGCTGATGACGAAGACCTTGAGCGCCCTTCCGGAAAGGCTCACGAGGAAATCATCGAACAGGCTGACGGCCTCCGCAGAGGGGACGGACTTGTCATAGACATCGCCCGCTATGATAACGGCGTCCGGCTTTTCCTCATCGATCACGCCGAGGATCTTTTTCAGGATGTATTCCTGATCCTCCAACATGGAGTATTCGTTTACCCGCTTGCCCAGATGCAGGTCCGACAGATGGATCAGCTTCATGGTATTGTTTTCCTTTCCCAAGCTTCTTCCCCATTCCGAAAAGCCCGGTATTTTATAAGATAATTATAACATAAGCGCTTTTCTATTGAAACCGCTCCTTGAGCTTCTTTTCGCATACAGACGGCTGATTGCGCAAATCCGTCTGAACAAGGCAACAGGCAAAGCAAATCAGCGGCAGCGGGAAAGCATACCCGCTGCCGCTGTCACTTCTACCTTTTTTACTTTATTTTCTCTCCGTTCAGGATCAGAACGTTCATGGGTTCCACTTCGATCTTCTGCCAGACGCCTTCGGCCGCATAGGGTTCGTTCTTCAGATACTCGTCCAGAGCGGCGCGGTCGGCAAACTCCATCACCAGCGCGGAGCCTTTCATCCTGCCTTCCTCATCCAACATCCCGCCGGCGCAGATGACCTGCCGGCCGAGGGCTTTGATCCCCTCCAGATGCCGTGCCCGGACAGCCATCCTTTTTTCCAACATGCCTTCTCCGTCAAAGGCCTTGATAATAAAATGCATTCTGCTCCTCCTTTTCTCTGATTATGATTCTCTCACGCCTTGTTGAACTTCTCCTTGGGCTGCCTGCAGCGCGGGCATTTCCAGTCATCCGGAAGATCCTCGAACGCGACGCCGTCATGCTCTGCCGGATCATAGAGATATCCGCAGATCGTGCAGACATATTTGCCGCTGGCTTCCTTCATCCTGATCTCCCCTACCGGCTTTCTTTCCGGCGGATTGTCAAGGTCGACAACGCTCTTTGCTTCCAGATTCTCATAGCCGAGAGGCGTATGCGTGGAAAGATACACGGTCGGATGAGTCCTGACAAATTCCCGAACCGCTTCCAGTGTCTTTCTCGCTGCGGCGACATCCTCAAATACAATGGAAAGTTTGTTGGCGTACAGCGCTTCATCCGTATAGGTCACATCGCCGTGCATCATGTAATACAGCCCGTCATCTTCCGCGATCACGATGCTGTTGCCGGTCGTATGGCCAGTGGCTTCGATCAGATAGACGCCGTCCGCGATCTTCTGGCTCTTTTCGAAATTGGCATAAGGCCCATCTGTGAACGAAACCGGAACGACGTTCGGGAACAGCTTCAGCTCATCGGCTTTCGTCTCTTCCGCAGAGGCAAAGACCTTCGCGTTCGGGAAATTGCGGATCTCACCGGTGTGGTCGGCATGCTTGTGCGTCACAAGGATCTTGGTGACCTGTTCCGGCTGGTATCCGGCTTCCGCCAGAGCTTCTACATAGTTCCGGACTTTGGTGCCCATGTACATGACCGTCGCTTCATCCGGAACCGCTTCCGGAACTTCCGCAGGCAGTCCCGTATCGACCAGAATCACTTCACTTCCGGTGTCGATCACGAAGTTCTGCAGACTGGAACGATACTTCTCCGCCGGATCGAGCCCTTCCATTCCCTCGCCGCCAAAGGCGAACGGCTGTGTCATGAAACCGTTGTCATAGAGTTTTACCGCTTTGATCTTCATAATTATATAACCCCCTGTTCTGATTTCTTACAATTATATTTTATCAAGTGTGTCAGGCTTGTCAAGTGATCCGGTAACACGCCGCTGCGCATATCACTTCGCCGGCTTCCCCCCGATGTACCGGAACGCCAGCATGCTGATGTCGTCGAACTGAGGGGCTTCACCCACAAAGGTATCGATCGCCTCCCGGACCGCGGGCAGAAGTTCTGCCGGAGACGTGTCCGCGTTCTGATTCAGCGCGTCCAGCAGACGCGACTCGCCGAAGAGCTGTCTGTCCGTATTTGTCGCCTCGGTTGCGCCATCGGTATAGACGAAGAGCGTATCTCCCGGATCCAGCCTGAATTCATGCTCCGTGAACGGAACATCTTCCATTGCGGCCACAGCCAGGGAGTGTTTGTACTTGATCATCTCATACTGCCCGCCGTTCCGCCTGAGCGCCGGATGCTCATGTCCCGCGTTGACCGCGACCCCCTTCCCGGTACTGATATCGATGACCGCGAGCCAGACCGTGACGAAGTAATCAAAATCACTGTTCTCCAGCAGCTGGGAATTCACTTTCCTGAGGGCAGCCGATGGGCTCATTCCGGACTTGACCGCGTTCTTGATGAGGACTTTGGATACGACCATGACCAGCGACGCCGGAACGCCTTTGCCGGAAACGTCTGCCATGACCAGGGCAAGATGCCTGTCATCGATCAGATAGAAGTCATAGAAATCCCCGCCGACCTCTCTCGCCGGATCCATGGAAGCGCACAGGTCAAACTCCTCCCGCTCCGTGAAAGGCGGGCGGAGCTTCGGCAGCATGGCACGTTGGATCTGCGCCGATACATCCAGTTCCGCGCCGATCCGCTCCCGCTCCGCTGTGACGGTTGACAGTTTTTCGATATAGGCTCTCATATCCGCATCCATTTTGTTGAATGCGTCGGCAAGCTCCTCGATCTCATCGTTCGTTTTGATGTCGATGTGGATCTTTTCTTCGCTGTCAAGGTTGCCGACCAGCCTGCCCGCGCTCTCTTTGAGCAGTTCGATCGGTCTGATGAGGTTCTTTCTGGCGACCGCATAACTGACTGCCATCGTGACAGCCGAAACGACGGTCGTGACGATAAGGATCAGCAGGAAGAACTGAAGG
>JAZMZR010000002.1:0-23372 GCA_045586065.1 Candidatus Limivicinus sp. | reverse complement strand
ACCTAACACTATTTTTATGTGTACTCAGGTATAAAAACGACTATATATTCGACTGAAAACACGCCACTCAAATCATATCCATTTCCATCCAATGAGTCCTTTCAAAATAAAAAAGTGAGTGCTCTTATGAACACTCACCCTGGTCGGAGTGACAAGATTTGAACTTGCGACCTCTTGGTCCCGAACCAAGCGCGCTACCATCTGCGCTACACCCCGTTTTGTTTGACAGCTTTGCCATTATACTTTTTGCCGGCGATGTTGTCAAGTAAAACAGAGTTCCGAAATGACAGGAAAATGACACACAATTCTCTGTAAAAATACGGAAGCTTATGGTATAATCATACAGGTTAAGCATTTTATTAACAGATATGTGAACTTTTAAGAACATCCGGGGAGATAATGGACAGAATCATACATGCCACGGCCGCTGAAGGCCTTGTAAAAATGGAAGTGCTCACTGCGCGGGATGCAGTGGAAAAAGCAAGAGTCATCCACAGGTGCGCACCGACTGCCTGCGCTGCACTCGGCAGGACGCTCTGCGCGGCGTCTCTGCTCGGCAACATGCTCAAGGAGGATAACGGCACTGTCACGATCCGAATCAACGGTGGCGGTCCGATCGGCAGTATTACGGCGGTGTCCGATTCCGAAGGGAATGTCCGGGGATATGTTGACAGGCCGCAGACTGATCTTCCTCTCCGTTCAGACGGAAAGCTGGATGTCGGCGGAGCCGTGGGAAAAGACGGGACCATCACAGTCTCGAAGGATATCGGCCTGAAGGAGCCTTATATCGGATCGGTCGAACTTGTCAGTGGAGAGATCGCTGAGGATTTCACCAATTATCTCATGGTGAGTGAGCAGGTTGCTTCAGCATCTGCGCTCGGCGTGCTCGTGGATACTGACCTCTCGGTGAAGGCTGCGGGGGGATTCCTCGTTCAGCTTATGCCCGGAGCCGGGGATGAGCTTATCACGAAGCTGGAGAATAATATCTTCCTGATGGACGCACTTACCACTGTCTTAAGCGAAGACGGCCCGGAAGAACTTTTCAGGCAGGTTCTGAAAGGGCTCGAATATCATATTGTCGGGACGGATGAGATTAGTTATAAGTGCTACTGTAGCGAGGAGAGAGTTCTCGAAGCTGTGAGCTGCATCGGAAAGGATGAACTGAAGGAACTGTTCAGCGACGGGAGGACGATCGAAGTGAACTGCCAGTTCTGCGACACGGTCTATTCGATCGGACCTGAAAAGATGAAGGATTATCTTTTATCGAAAAATCAAAAAGACATAAATTGACAGGAGACGGAAATGAACGAAGAAAACGGCATAAAAGAAGTCAAAGAAATTGAGAAAGCAAAGGAAGACCGAATAACAAAGCGAAATCTGATCACGTTCCCTATCGGGACAGTTGGCCGCGACATGATGTACAATCTTGTCACGAGCTATCTTCTCACCTTCGTGCTTTTCACGAGACAGCTCAATGCTGCGCAGCTCACTGCCATAACAGCGATTATGGTTGCGGCACGTGTGTTTGATGCGCTGAATGACCCTATCATGGGCAATATTATCGAGCGCACCAGAACGAAGATAGGAAAATTCAAGCCCTGGCTGATTATAGGAATTCTTACCACTTCCGTAGTGATCTGGGCTACCTTCAATACAAAGCTTCAGGGCTGGGGATTCGTTTGGTTCTTCGGGCTTATGTACTTCCTCTATTCCATTACCTATACCATGCACGATATTTCATACTGGGGCATGGTTCCCGCGTTGAGTTCCGATGCTGATACGCGTAACAAATTCACTTCACGTGCCACTCTCTTTGCAGGAATAGGCGGAATGATTGCAGCGTCTGTTATTCCTGTTCTTACAGCGGGAGACAAAGCCATAGGCGGCGATGCGGTCACAGCCTATGGGATCGTTGCTTTGATCATTGCGGTCCTCGGACCTCTGTTCCTTGCCATCACAGTTTTCGGCGTCAAAGAATCCCGGAATTATAATGATGATCCGGTTCCTCCTGTCAGCTTCAAGAAGATCTGGAATACCATCACCGGAAACGATCAGCTTTTATGGATTGCACTTATCTTCCTGCTCCAGCAGATCGGAAACGGCATAGTGCTGTCCGGTGTGGGGCAGACGTATATCTACGTGGAGTTTGGTTATGAAGGAAGCTTTTTCTTCTTTTTCCAGATGCTGGGTATGCTTGTTACCGGCTTCCTTATGATCTTCTACCCCATGATCTCCAGGCACATGAACCGGAAGAAGCTGATGGATCTGCTGATGGTGATCTCTGCGGCAGGGTATGTCATCATGCTGATCCCATCTTGGTTGATCCCGAAGGGAGTCGCGAGTATTGCCGGGTTTGACATCAAGTTCATCCTGCTTACCCTCGGGTATATGATGGCGAACTTCGGCCAGTACGGTTTCTACCTGATCATGATGATCTCCATCATGAACACGGTCGAGTACAATGAGCTCAGACATGCGGCCAGGGACGAGGGTATCATCTCCTCACTGCGCCCCTTTATCACGAAGCTCGCCTCAGCGCTTACTATCGCCATTGCGAATATTACTTACATTGCATTCGGTATTCTTGAATACACGAACGGCATAGCCAAACAGGAGCAGCTTGCAAATCAGGGCATCATCACCTCTGAGGCAAAAGGAGCGGCCATCACGGAGCTTCTTAAAGGGGTTCATTCAAACCAGTCTCTCGGACTCATGTTTGTGATGACGATTGCGCCGTGCCTGCTGATGTTCCTGTCCTATATCCTCTATAAGAGATTTTATAAACTCGACGAAGAGGAATACGACCGTATCTGTGCGGAGCTCGAGGCGAGAACGCAGGACACCATCTGACACGATCCTTCTTTTGCTGATTCCGCTGCGGTCATATACGGCCGCAGCGGCATTCTGTTTGACGAGCTCCGTCGGAGAAAGTTATGGATAAACGTCTGAAAAGAATACTTCCCCGGGTCCAGAAACCATCGCGGTACACGGGCGGTGAATACAATCAGATAATCAAGGATAAGGAAGCCGTCGATCTGAGGGTGGCTTTCTGCTTCCCGGATACCTATGAGATCGGCATGTCTAATCTCGGCATGAGCATCCTCTACCATACGATGAACAGCCTTGATTATGTATGGTGCGAGAGAGTCTTCGCTCCCTGGGGGGATATGTATGAGGAGATGAAGAAAGCCGGGATGCCTCTTTATGCCCTTGAGAGCGGAGACCCGGTCAGTGCTTTCGACGCAATCGCGTTCTCCATCGGCTACGAAATGGCCTATACCACTGTTCTGGACATGCTGGATATGTCCGGGATCCCGCTCCGCAGCGAGGAAAGAAACGGTCTTCTCCCGATCGTTATGGCCGGCGGCAGTGCCTGCGTGAACGCCGAACCGATGGCTCCCTTTATCGACCTGTTCCTTATAGGCGAGGGCGAGGAGATGGATAACGAAGTTCTTCGTCTTCTTCACAATGCCAAGCAGCTTGAATGGAGCAAGAAAGAGTTCCTTATTAAGGCTGCGCAGATACAGGGCGTATATGTTCCTTCACTTTATGATGTTGCATATAACGATGACGGTACTGTGCAATCCTATACGCCGAGGGACGGAGCTCCCGCAAGGGTACTCAAGCGGATTGTGGAAGATCTTGACGCTGCACCCTACCCGACCGATCCCGTGGTGCCTTCCACTGAGGTCGTGCATGACAGGGTGAGTCTGGAGCTGTTCCGTGGCTGCGTACGTGGCTGCCGCTTCTGTCAGGCCGGCTATATCTACCGGCCTATCCGCTCCAAAAAGCCCGATACTCTGATAAAACAGGGAATTGAAGCCGTGCAGAACACAGGTCACGAGGAGATCAGCCTGCTTTCGCTGAGCACCAGCGATTACAGACCGCTGTCCGGACTCTGTGACGGACTGCTTGAATACTGCGAGTCGAGGAGCGTCGGTTTGGCACTGCCTTCCCTTCGCGCGGACAATTTCTCTGTTGAGATCATGGAGAAGATCCAGAAGGTGCGCAAGAGCGGGCTTACCTTTGCCGTTGAAGGCGGAAGCCAGAGGCTCCGTGACGCGATAAACAAAAACGTCACCGAAGAGGATGTGCTTAACACCTGTGCGCTCGCTTTCTCCGGCGGATGGAACACGGTGAAGCTCTATTATATGCTTGGTCTTCCTACCGAGACGGACGAGGATATTGTCGGCATCGCGGAAATGAGTGAAAAGATTCTGCACTGCTGGCGAGAAAACGCGAAGAACAAAAACAGGGGAGTGCGGATTACCGTATCCACCTCTTGTTTCATTCCGAAACCGCACAGCCCCTTCCAGTGGGAGGCGCAGATCAGTCAGGAGGAATATCTCCGGCGGGTGAATCTGCTCCGTTCGTCCATAAAGGCGAAAAACGTTGTGTATAACTGGCACGACGCGGAGACAAGCGTCATCGAGGCCGCACTCTCCCGCGGCGACAGGCGGATGGCGGACGTGATCGAGACAGTGTTTCGAAACGGCGGACGCCTCGATGCCTGGACGGATTACTTCAGCTATGAGCGATGGAATGAAGCCTTCCGCAGCAGCGGACTTGACAGGGATTTTTACGCTTCCCGGGAAAGACCCGTCGATGAAGTGCTTCCGTGGGATGTGATTGATGTAGGAGTGAGAAAGGCTCTTCTTTTAAGAGAGAAGGAGAGGGCATACCGCTCAGAACTCTCGCCGGACTGCCGGAAAAACTGCTCTGCCTGCGGCGCGGCCGCGCTTCTGAAGGGGAGGGGCTGCGATGAATAAGCTGAGGATGCGCTTTTCCAAGACAGGCAGGGCCGTGTATATCTCCCATCTTGACCTGATGCACACCATGCAGCGGGCGATTTCAAGAGCGGGGTTTTCCCTGAAGTATTCGGAAGGATATAATCCGCACCCGCAGATCTCCATCGCGCTGCCGCTGTCCGTCGGTATGTCGAGCCGCTGCGAGATCATGGATTTCCGGCTGAACGAGGAGGTTTCATTCGGTGACTTTCGTGATAGATTGAATGCCGCTCTTCCAGAAGGAATAGAGGTGCTGGAAGTGTATGAAGCCGGGGAAAAGGTCTCCTCTGTGAAGTGGCTCCGCGTCCGCGGAATCTATGAATACGATGACCGGGATGTTTCAAAGATGCTTCCGAAACTCGCGGAGTTTTTTGAGAAGGAGAACATCACGGTAATGAAAAAATCCAAGCGCGGTCTTGCGGAAACAGATATCCGGCCGATGATTCGTGAGATAAGCTTTTCAGCCGGCGAAAAGGGGAGTGTATTCGCGGATGCGCTGATTTCCGCCGCAGAACCCACGCTGAACCCCGACCTGATTACTGCAGCGCTCATCACGGTAAGCCCGGATATAGCGCCGGATTTCGCTTCTTACGAAAGAATAGAAGTTTTTAAGCACGATTTTGAAGTTTTCCGATAAAAAAGCTTGCATTATCCTGCATCCTGTGGTATATTACCAAAGCCTGTGCGGATTTACGCACGAGAAAGGCGGTCCGCTGCCGAGGCTGAAGCCCGCCGGTATGAACGTCTATATTGAAAGAAGGAAAAGATATGGATCTTGTTAAAGTACTGAGCGAGCAGTACATGAAGCCCGAACTTCCCGAAATGAACGTCGGCGATACCGTCCGTGTACTCGTCAAAGTCGTTGAAGGAAGCCGTGAGCGTACTCAGGCATTCGAAGGCACCATCATTGCAAAGAAGCATGGTGGCATCAACGAAACCATCACCGTCCGCCGCATCTCCTACGGCGTAGGCTGTGAGAAAGTCTTCCCCGTACACTCTCCCTCGATCGTTTCCGTTACGACGATCCGGAAAGGTAAAGTTCGCAGAGCTAAGCTGTATTATCTCCGCGACAGAGTCGGCAAGAAGGCAAAGGTCAAAGAGCGCCTGTAAGAAAACCGATTGCGGCATCCTTCGTTCAAGGGTGCCGCATTTTTATGTTGCCCGGATATCAACAGCGGGTGTATAATTAAAATCCCTTTATCTGAGGGAACAGTTTTTGTTGTTTAGGAGCCTTGCGCCGAAATGAAGCGGATCAGAAAAGAGAAAGCAACGGATAACACAAAATCCGTAAAAGATACATATGATTGGATACAGAGCCTCACTTCCGCTCTGATGTTCTGCGTCATCATATTCGTGTTTTTCATCCGGCTGGTGTATGTTAACGGCAATTCCATGCTGCCTACCCTGAAAAACAACGAGCTTATGCTTGTTTCCCGATTTCTCTACAGACCGGAGACCGGGGATGTGGTCGTGTTCAAAAAGGATGCGTACGATTCCAACAAGGCGCTTGTGAAGAGAGTCATCGCAACTGAGGGTCAGGTCATTAATATCAACTTTGAGACCGGAGCCGTATTCGTGGACGGTGTTGAGATCAAGGAAGACTATATCCGTGATCTGACATACACCAAGATCGATTTCATCGGCCCGCAGACTGTCCCCGAGGGCTGCGTGTTCGTAATGGGAGACAACAGGAATGAATCGACGGACAGCCGAAACATTCTGATCGGGATGGTCGACTCGAGACTTATAATCGGCAAAGTCTTATATGTTATCTATCCGCTGAACGAATTCCACAGGGTCGAGTAATGGGTGATCCTTCCTACGAAAAAATGAATATCCAGTGGTTCCCCGGCCATATGGCCAAGGCGCGCAGAATGATAGAGGAGAATCTCAAACTTGTCGACGCAGTCTGTGAGATCCTTGATGCGCGGATCCCCGAATCGAGCCGCAATCCTGATATCGACAGGATCGTGGGTGAAAAGCCGCGACTGCTTGTCCTGAACCGGGCGGATCTTGCCGATCCCGCGGTGACGGCAAGATGGAAAGACCATTATTCCCGTCTCGGGTTCTCTGTTATTGAGACGGATTCGAAGAACGGGAAGGGGATTAAAGACTTTGCCCCTGCTGTCCGTGATCTGCTTTCAGGAAAGATCAGTGACTATGAAGCAAAGGGCCAAGGCGGAAGGACTCTCCGGGTAATGATCCTCGGTATCCCCAACGTCGGGAAATCCACTTTCATAAATAAGGCTGCCGGAAGAAAAGCGGCAGTCGCTGGAGACAGGCCGGGAGTTACCAGAGGCAGGCAGTGGATCAGCATGGGCGGAGGACTGGAGCTTCTCGACACGCCCGGAATCCTCTGGCCGAAGTTTGATGATCCGAAGGTAGGAGAGCTCCTCGCAATCACCAATGCGATCAAGTCGGATATTATCGACAGGGAGACGCTTGCCGCAAATTTCATGCTCAGACTGAGGGAAAGCTACCCCGAGGCTCTGGAGGAACGATACAAGTTCACACCTTCCCCAGAAGACAGCGGATTCGACATGCTTGAAAAAGCAGCTGCAAAAAGGGGATTCCTCGTTTCAAAGGGCGAGGTCGATATCGAGAGGATGGCAAACACGCTTCTGAACGAATACCATGAGGGAAAGCTCGGAAGGCTCTCTCTGGAGACGCCGGATGATTGATCTGTGGGAACTGGAAAACAGCATATATGAACAAACAGGCGGTCCCGTCTGCGGCGTGGATGAAGCGGGCAGGGGACCGCTTGCCGGCCCTGTTTACGCTGCTGCCGTAGTTCTGCCGAAAGGTCTGGAGATCCAGGGGCTGAACGATTCGAAGAAGCTTTCCGAAAAAAAGAGGGAGGAGCTGTTTGATATCATAACGGCGAATGCCGTATCCTTCGGCATCGCGAGGGCTGAGGTGGAGGAGATAGAGGAACTGAATATCCTCAACGCCACTTTCCTCGCCATGAACCGGGCCATCGCCATGCTCGATCCTGTACCGGCCCTTGCGCTTATTGACGGGAACAGGAACACAGGGATCAGCATGAAGAGCATGTGCGTCGTCAAGGGCGATTCCCTGTGTGCGGACATTGCCGCGGCCTCTATCCTCGCGAAGGTCTCCCGTGACAGGTATATGCTTGAGATGGCGGCGGTCTATCCGCAGTACGCATTCGAACAGCACAAGGGATACGGCACGAAGCTTCACTACGAAAGAATCCGTGCGTTCGGACCCTCTCCGATCCACAGAATGAGCTTCCTGAAAAAGATACACTGATGGATAAAAGAAAGATCGGCGCTATCGGCGAGGCTCTTGCCGCGGAATACCTGCGCGGTAAAGGATACAGAATAATAGAAAAGAATTTTACCTGTCGCTACGGCGAGGCGGATCTGATCGCGCAGGACGAGGACTGTCTCGTTTTTGCCGAAGTGAAGATGAGGAAGAACGCAAGGTTTGCGGAGGCGCGGGAATTCGTCGACAGACGCAAGCAGGAGAGGATCATCAGCACCGCTAAATTTTATCTCATGAAGCATGACTGCGATCTGCCTGTCCGCTTCGATGTCATTGAGGTCTACAGTTCGCCCGGTGACGGTGAAAAACCTTTATTTGAACATATTGAAAACGCCTTTGAATAGATTACTGCAAAGCCGGAGTTGACCATGGCCCTTTATGCTATCGGTGATTTCCATCTGTCCCTTTCCGGCAGCAAGCCGATGGATGTTTTCGGGGACATCTGGAAAGAACATGCCGAAAAACTTAAAAGATCCTTCAGCACGCTGAACGCCGATGACGTCTGCGTGCTTTGCGGCGATTTGAGCTGGGCGATGGGGCTGGAGGAAGCGGAGGAGGATTTCCGTTTTATAGATGCTCTCCCTGGGAAAAAAATCATCCTGAAGGGCAATCACGACTACTGGTGGACAACTGCTTCAAAGATGAACGCCTTTTTCGGAAAAAACGGTTTTACATCGATCAGCATCCTGAACAACAATTCGTTTCGGTACCGTGATCTGGCTATATGCGGTACGCGCGGATGGTTCTTCGAGGAGGAGACCGGCACCGAGCACGACAGAAAGATGATCCTGCGCGAAGCCGGGAGACTGAGAAGGTCTCTTGAATCTGCCGGTGCTGCGGAGAAACTTGTTTTTCTGCATTATCCTCCGATGTTCCAGAACTATATCTGTCGTGAACTGACGGACATTCTCAAGGAATATAACGTGAAACTGTGCTGTTACGGGCATCTTCACGCTGCTGCCTGCAGGGCAGCTTTCAACGGATGGGTTGGATCAACGGAGTACAGACTTGTTTCTGCCGACCATCTCGGCTTCAAACCGCTGAAAGTTACCGATTGATCAAGAATATTATTGATTTTGTCATATATTTCTGTTAATATACTCTAGCGCGTTTACAGACATTTTTTTGGAGGAAATCATAGCTATGTTACTTAAGAACGTTGAAATAAAAGAGGACAACACTGTTGTATTTCAGGTCGAGGCTGAAAAGGAAGAGTTTGAAAAGGCCGTCCAGTCTGCCTACCTGAAGAACAGGGGTCAGATCTATATTCCGGGTTTCCGCAAGGGCAAAGCCCCCAAAGCCGTCATCGAGGGTATGTACGGGCATGAGGTGTTCTATCAGGATGCTCTTGATATTATCGCTCCCGACGCCTTCGAATTCGGTATGAAAGAAGCGGATCTCAAGCTTGTGGGGTCTCCCTCTATCGTGGATTTCAACGTTAACGATGACCGCACCGCCGTGTTCAGCTTTTCCTGCGGACTTTACCCGGAGGTCACGCTCGGCCAGTACAAGGGCCTTGAAGCCGTGCGCAATGAGCTTCCCGTTACCGATGAGGATGTTCAGAGCGAACTCGACTCCGTCCGCCGCAGAAATGCCCGCAAGGTCAGCGTGGAGCGCGAGGCTCAGATGGGCGATGTCGCCAACATAGACTATGAAGGTCTCCTTGAGGGGGTTCCCTTTGACGGCGGTACCGATAAAGGCCATGACCTTGAGCTCGGATCCAATTCGTTTGTTCCCGGTTTCGAGGAACAGATCGTCGGCATGAAGATCGGCGAGGAGAAGGAGATTGACATCACCTTCCCCGAGGAATATGTTGAAGATCTGGCCGGCAAAGCTGTTGTCTTCAAGGTGAAGCTCAACTCCCTTACCGTTAACGAACTGCCTGAGGCGGACGATGAGTTTGCCAAGGACGTATCCGAGTTCGATACCCTTGAAGAGTACAAGGAAGATCTCCGCAAAACCATAGAGAAGAGACGCAAGGATCAGGCCGACGGCGCTTTCCGCACTGAGATTATGAGCAAAGCCGTGGATAACATGACTGCCGCGATCCCCGAGGTCATGATCAGAGCGAAGGAAGAGGAAATGCTCCGCAACTATGCAGCGAATTTCGGCATGGCAGACAGAGACATCTCCTTCGAGGATCTCTGCAAGATGATGGGGCTTGATGAGGCAGCACTGAACGTCTCTGTCCGTCCGGGCGCAGAGTTTCAGGTGAAATCCGAACTGCTTCTCGAGGCGATCATTAAAGCGGAAGATATCCAGGTATCCGAGGACGAAAGAAAAGCCTATATCGAGCGCGTTTCTTCTGAAATGGGAGTCCCGGCGGATCAACTTGTGAAATACTTTGGTGATGAGTTCATCGATAATGAGCTCCGTAAGGAGAAAGCGACCAATATCATGGTCGACAGCGCTGTCGTAAAGGAAGCCGAGGCTGAAGAGGCAAAGGAAGAGCCTGCAGCTGAAGCGAAGGAAGAGCCTGCGGAATAAAGAAAGATCCGCAGCGGAATTATTAAGGAGTGGAGTAAATGAGTCTTGTCCCGTATGTTGTTGAACAGACCAGCAGAGGTGAACGTTCCTACGATATTTTTTCCCGCCTGCTCAACGACCGCATCATCATGCTGTCAGAGGAAGTCAATGACGTCACCGCCAGTCTCGTGGTTGCCCAAATGCTTTACCTTGAGGCGCAGGATCCGGACAAGGATATCCAGTTTTATATCAACAGCCCCGGCGGAAGCGTAACAGCCGGATTTGCGATATACGACACCATGCAGTATATCAAGCCGGACGTTTCCACCATCTGTATCGGAATGGCGGCCTCCATGGGAGCCTTCCTGCTCTCCTCCGGAGCAAAAGGCAAAAGGATCGCCCTCCCGAATTCAGAGATTATGATCCATCAGCCCTCGGGCGGAAGTCAAGGCCAGTGCACCGACATCCAGATCCAGGCAGAGCATATTCTGAAGCTGAAGAACAAACTCAACAGCATCCTTGCTCAGAATACCGGAAAAGACATTTCCGTCATTGAGCGGGACTGCGAGAGGGACAACTTCATGTCTGCCGAGGAAGCCAGGGAATACGGACTGATCGACAAGGTGATCTATAAACGCTGATAGAATGGATGATGGAGGGACGTTCTGTTCCTCCATTGTTTTACAGATGAATGTTGCAGAGGTATCGAAATGCCAAGATCAGATGACAGAAAAAGCATAAGGTGTTCCTTCTGCGGTAAACCGCAGGGACTTGTCAACAGACTGATAGCCGGGAACGGAAGCTATATATGCGACGAGTGCGTCCGGATGTGCATGAACATCGTGGAGGATATGCCGGCGCCTGCTCCTGCAGGGTACGAAGGCGTCCCACTTGTTTTCGACAAGCTTCCCAAGCCGGAAATGATCAAAGCCTCGCTCGATGAATATGTGATCGGGCAGGAGTATGCCAAGAAAGTGCTGGCTGTTGCCGTATACAACCATTACAAGCGGATCCTGCATGCCTCGGATGATGTGGAGCTCCAGAAGAGCAACATCCTCCTCATCGGCCCGACGGGCAGTGGAAAGACCCTCTTCGCACAGACGCTTGCAAAGATGCTGGACGTCCCGTTTGCCATAGCGGATGCTACTACCATCACTGAGGCAGGTTATGTAGGCGAGGACGTTGAAAACGTCATTCTCAAGCTCCTGCAGGCGGCTGATTTCGATGTGGAGAGAGCGCAGAGAGGCATTATCTACATCGACGAGATTGACAAGATCGCACGGAAAAGCGAGAACACCTCAATAACGAGAGATGTTTCCGGCGAGGGCGTGCAGCAGGCACTGCTGAAGCTTCTTGAAGGTACGGTCGCCAATGTTCCTCCTCAGGGAGGCAGAAAGCATCCCCAACAGGAGTTTATCCACGTGGATACAACGAACATTCTGTTTATCTGCGGCGGCGCTTTTGACGGATTGGATAAAATTATAGAAAAGCGAATCAATGACAAGACCATGGGCTTCGGAGCCGTGATCCAGAGCAAAAAGGACAAGGAGACCAATATATTCTCCCATATCCAGCAGCACGATCTCCTCAAGTTCGGCATTATCCCCGAACTGATCGGAAGGCTGCCCGTTGTTGCAGCTCTCGACTCGCTCAACCGGGACGATCTCGTGAGGATCCTCACCGAGCCGAAAAACGCGATCACGAAGCAGTATGAAAAGCTGATGGCCTTTGACAATATAAAGCTCAGCTTTGATGCCGACGCACTTGAGGCGGTCGCCGATAAAGCGATCGAGAAGAATATCGGTGCGAGAGGTCTTCGCAGCGTGATGGAGAACATCATGATGGACGTGATGTATTCTGTCCCCTCGGATCCATCCATCGAGTCGGTAGTGATCAAAAAGGATGAAGAAACAGGTGAGATTGTGACGGAAATCCGTCACAGAAATGAGGCGGAAGTCTCCGCCTGACCTGTTTGTACAGTGGTTTCCACAGGAGAATGTAATGGAAAACATCATCAACGACAAATTCAAACTCCCGCTTATCCCGCTCAGAGGATTGACGATCTTCCCCGGGATGCTGCTTACCTTTGAGGTGGAGCGGGACGCATCGGTTTCGGCGCTGAACAATGCCGTGAACACGGAGCGCCTTATTTTTCTTTCCTCTCAGATCAATATAGCGGATGATATGCCTGAAGAGAGCGGGATCTATCATGTGGGTGTTGTATGCAGAGTGCGCCAGCAGCTCAGGATCCCGCGCGGCACCGGATGCCGTGTCATGGTGGAAGGACTCTACCGTTCGCATGCCTCGGAGATTACCAGCGGGCCGGACGGATACAGCGCGCTCATAAAGGCGCTGCCTGATAAGAAGGAACGGGTGAGCCAGAACAGGCTGGAGGCACTGGTACGGAATGCGCTTTCTCTGTTCGAGGAGTATATTCATTTTAATTCAGACATGCTGCCGGAGCATTTGCTGGACGTTGTCGCGAATCCGGACCCTGCTCATATATCCTATTTCATCGCGCAGAATATCCGCCTTTCGGTCGAGGACAAACAGCAGCTTCTGGAAGAGCTCTGCCCCTCGAAGCGTCTTATCATGCTTGGGAAGATGCTCAACAATGAGCTGAATATCCTTTCTATCGAGAAGGAGCTGAACGACGCGACGCAGGAGGAGATCAACCGAAACCAGAGAGAATATTTCCTTCATGAAGAGATGAAGGTCATCCGCAGCGAACTCGGAGAAGACGGGCTCGACGACACGGACGAATACCGCGAGAAGATAAACGCGCTTCCGGTGAGTGATGAGATTCGGGAGAAACTCCTCAAAGAGGTCAGTCATCTTTCGAAACAGCCCTTTGGTTCTTCCGAAGCCTCCGTGATCCGGTCGTATCTCGACATCTGTCTGGAACTCCCATGGGGTGTCAGAACACAGGAGACGATCGACATCGAAAAAGCCAGAAAGATTCTCGATAACGATCACTACGGACTTGACAAGGTCAAGGAGAGGATCATCGAGTATCTTGCGGTAAGGCAGCTTACCCCCGATGTGAAGGGCGGACTCCTGTGTCTGGTGGGACCTCCGGGAACCGGAAAGACGAGCGTTGCGATGAGCATTGCGCGGGCAACAAACCGCAAACTCGTCCGGATAGCACTCGGCGGCGTTCACGATGAGGCAGAGATACGCGGTCACCGAAAAACCTATATTGGTGCCATGCCCGGCAGGATTATCAACGGAATAGTTCAAGCAGGCAGCTGCAATCCTCTGATGGTACTTGACGAGATCGACAAGCTCGGTTCTGACTACAGGGGTGATCCGTCCGCTGCGCTTCTTGAAGTGCTCGACGGAGAACAGAACAGCACTTTCCGGGACAATTTCCTTGAGATCCCCTTCGATCTTTCCGAGATCTTCTTTATCACCACGGCCAATACGACGGACACCATTCCAAGAGCGCTGCTTGACAGGATGGAAGTCATTGAGATGTCAAGTTATACCGATGAGGAGAAGCTCCAGATAGCCAAGAGGCATCTAATACCCAAGCAGAGAAAAAAGCATGGCTTGAACGGGAAAACGCTTCGGATCTCCGATGATGCAATCCGGAAGATTATCGTATCCTATACGAGGGAATCCGGAGTAAGGATCCTTGAACGCAAAATCGCCCATATCTGCCGGAAGGCAGCGGCCGGGATCGCATCCGGAGAATATGTCTCACTTTCCGTAGTCCCTTCAAAACTCGAAAAGCTCCTCGGGCCTGAAAAGTACAAGCAGGACAATCTGCTCAGAAGGGATGAAGTCGGCCTTGTGAGAGGTCTCGCATATACTTCCGTCGGCGGGGAGACGCTAGACGTCGAAGTCTCTGTCGTGGACGGAAGCGGAAAGATTGAAATGACGGGAAATCTCGGTGACGTGATGAAGGAATCTGTTTCCGCTGCGGTAACAGTCATACGGAGCAGAACAAAACAGTTCGGCATCGTCCCTGATTTCTACAAGACAATGGACCTGCATATCCATTTCCCGGAGGGCGCAGTGCCCAAGGACGGGCCATCCGCAGGCATCACGGTCTGCATTGCACTGATCTCTGCTTTGTCGGGCATGAAGGTACGGCATGATGTTGCCATGACGGGTGAAATCACGCTCAGAGGACGCATCCTTCCGATCGGCGGACTAAAAGAAAAGACGATGGCGGCCCTTCGGAATGGCATCAAAACGGTGATTATCCCGAAGGATAACCTCAGTGATCTTGAGGAAATTGACCAGACTGTACGCAACAGCCTGGAATTCGTTCCCGTGTCGGTTATCGACGAGGCAGTCGAGATAGCCCTGATTCCGAAGATCGCGGAAAGCGGCACATCGCAGACTCAGCTTCCGAAGGGCATCCTTGATTCTGTCAAACAGTGACGGCTGGTGTGTTATGTCCTCAATCAATTACAACAGAGTGAGCTTTGTGCTCTCTGCCGCCGACAAAAAACAGTTCATCCATGACAGCCGCTGCCGCGCGGTTTTTGCAGGCAAGTCGAATGTCGGTAAGTCCTCGGTCATCAACAGACTTTTGAACAGAAAGAACTTTGCCCGTGTCGGCTCCGAGCCTGGCAAGACCGTTCACGTGAACTATTTCCTTGTGGACGACCGTCTGTATCTGATCGACCTTCCCGGCTATGGATATGCGAAAGTATCCGCCGCGGAGAAGATAAGATGGTCTGCGCTCATGGAGGCTTTCTTCGCGGAAGAGGAGATCGACGCGGCGGTGCTGATTGTCGACGCGAGACATCTTCCCACGAAAGACGATCAAATGATGGCGGATTGGATGATGTCATCCGGATGTCGCTTTGCTGTGGTGGCAAATAAGATAGACAAGCTGAAAAAAAGTCAGATAGACAGCAGCATTTCCGGGATACGCAAGGCGCTGTCGCTTGGGGATGAGGTCACGCTCATACCGTTTTCCGCCGAAAAGGGCGACGGCAGGGAAGAACTTGCAGCCTTTATTGGAGACTCTTTCTGAATAAAGAATCGAGCAGGGCGAATTATTCCGCTCTGCTCTTGTTTTTTATGTGCTGTTTTGATAAAATGTTAAAAAATCCGGTGTTGATGAGTCATGGAAGAAAATGTTCTGAATTTTCACCTCGGATCCCTGATCAAAGGTGAAAATACAATTGAAGATTTTGACGGGCCGCTTTCCCTGATCCTTGAACTGCTTAGAAAGAACAGGATCGCGATCCGAGATATCAGCATCTCCGAGATATTGGATCAATATGTCGATTACCTCGACAGGATGCAGAAAATGGATCTCGAGATTGCCAGCGAGTTCGTGCAGATGGCATCTTATCTTCTTCTGATCAAGACCAAGATGATGCTTTTCGGAGACAGATCCGAAGTGTCTGAACTCGAAGAGCTCATCACATCGCTGGAAAAACTGCAGGCAAAGGATTATTTCGAGTCCTTGAAATCGGTTGTTCCCGTGCTTGAGGAACGCATGAAAGCGGGAATGCTTCTCTATACAAAAGCTCTCGAGCCTTTCCCAGATGAGCCGGAGAACGGTGAGGTCGAGATAAGGGAGGCAGATCTCCTTGCGGCACTTTTGGCGGTGTATCTGCGAGAAACCGCCAAGCCCGTAAGAGAAGCTCCGGCCAGGCCTTCCTATCCCAGAAAAGTGCTTTTCAGCGTAAGGGAAAAGAGCAGGAGTATAGTCAGCGCTCTGCGAAGCGGACCTCTCAGCCTTGCAGCCATCCTGGGAGACTGTTCCAGCAGGACCGAGATGGTGGCTGCGTTTCTGTCTATCCTTGAACTGTGCAGTTTCGGCAGTGTCTCCGTTTCGGATGATGACGGAGAATTCGTCGTTTCGCTTCTAAACGACGTTATTGAAGAGATACTGGAAAAGATATCGGAATGATCTATGGATAATTTAAAATCAGCGATCGAAGCCGTTCTGTTCGCTTCGGGCGACAGCCTTCCTGTGGGGCGTCTCTCACTGACTTTTTCATGTGAGGATGAGGCGATCCTCGAAGCGGCAAGGGAATTGGAAGAGGAATACGCCTCCGGCGGAAGAGGGATAAGGCTTCTTTTCCTGGAGGACAGACTTCAGCTTTGTTCCGCACCTGAGTTTGCGGAGTATATTGCCAGGACAATCGATGAAAGAAAAAGACAGGCTCTAACGAGACCGGCCCTCGAAGTCCTTGCAATAGTAGCCTACTATCAGCCTGTTACAAGAGCCTATATCGATCAGATGCGTGGTGTGGACAGTTCCTATACCGTCGGCATGCTTCTTGAAAGAGGTCTCATCGAGGTATGCGGCAAGCTTGATGCGCCGGGCAGGCCTTCACTTCTGCAAACCACCGAGGCTTTCCTTCGGACAGCGGGGCTGTCTTCGATCGACGATCTCCCGCGGCTTCCGGACATGACGTCCAGCGAGGGAACCGAAGCGCTCAGGCAAAGAGTGGAGGAGCTGCGGTCTTCCGCCGATATGGATCAGATAACGATAAGCGAATTATCCGTTTGATACTAATACCCGCGGAAAGGGGTGATGTATTTGACTGCGTTGATTATAATCGGCATCATCGCGCTGATCATTTTCCTGATTATGATGATCACGGTAGGTGCGGATATCGGATACGCAAACGGTCAGCTCAGTCTTTCGGCAAAGGTAATGGGCATCTTCCTCCAGATTCTTCCTAAATCGGAGGAGAAGGATAAGAAACCGAAAAAAGAGAAAAAGCCGAAGAAAGAGAAAAAGAAAAAAGAAGAAGAGACTCCTTCTGAAGAGGAAGAGGAGAAAAGCGAAAAAAAGAAAGGATTACCGCTCGGACTGACCCTCGACGACCTGCTTGAACTGGTAAAGATTGTATTCAAAGGACTCGGGAAATTCCGCATCTGGGTGGACAGATTCCTTCTCCACTATATCGCCGCCGGAAAGGATCCGTATAAGACCGCAGTGACCTTCGGAAAGATCAATGCGACGCTCTGCGCCCTTGCTCCTTTATGCAGAAAGAAATTCAAGTGTCCCGATACCGATGTGTATACCGATATCAATTTTGCGGAAGAGAAATCCTTCATAGAATTCGGACTAGGTTTCCACATACGCATCGGAACGCTTTTCGCTGTTGCGCTTACGATCCTCTTCGGAGCTGCATGGATAATCTTGAAGAGCAAAACCCGGCAGTTTGCTGAGAAACTGAGAGACAAGCGCAGCCGCAGGACCAAAGAAGCACTTGCTGAAGCAGAATGATCATCTGATCTGAACTGATATATTAACCAAATGAAAGGATATATATAAAATGGAAAACAATAATCCTATCGGAAATCTCATGAGATCCACCATGGAGAACGTGAAGGACATGCTCAGAGTGGATACTGTCGTGGGCGATCCCATTAACACACCGGACGGCATCACACTGGTTCCCATCTCCAAGATCAGTGTAGGCTTCGGGGGCGGCGGCGTCGAATTCGGAACAAAGAGATCGAATGATCAGAGACCGTACGGCGGCGGAAACGCCACCGGCGTGAAGGTCGAGCCTTTCGGGTTCCTCGTGATCAAGGACGGCGTGGTCAGAATGATCAATGTGACACCGCCCGCAAGCAACACCGTCGACCGGATTATTGATCTCGTTCCTCAGGTTATGGACAGAGTAGACGCGTTTATTGCCAAACAGAAAGACAAATGAGATAAACCGCAAAAATCGAAACAGTATTATAAGCACTGTCCGCCGATGTGACAGTGCTTATAAACATTCTGAGTCAGGAGGACGGAGATGCACGATAGACTTCAGAAGCTGATCTCCGGGGCCGGCCTGATGTCAAGACGGGCAGCGGAGAAGCTGATCAACGAGGGAAGAGTGACCGTGAACGGACGTACTGCCTCGATCGGAGAAAAGGCCGATCCAGAAGCTGATACGATCCTGATAGACGGAGTGCCGCTGAGCTCAAACAAGGAAAAGATCTATGTCATGCTGAATAAGCCCAGAGGCTATGTCACGACCATGAGCGATGAGAAGGGAAGAAAGAATGTTTCCATGCTCGTGGAAGAAGCAGGGGCAAGGCTTTATCCTGTCGGCAGGCTCGACCTGAATTCCGAGGGCCTGCTCATCATGACCAATGACGGGGACTTTGCGAACCGACTTATGCATCCTTCAAACATGGTTCTGAAGACATATGAGGTGGTCGTGGAAGGGGAGAACATTCGGAATGCGGCCACTGTCCTGTCCGGACCGATTGATATGGACGGGACCGTCGTGCGCGCGAAAGCAGTGGAGATCCGCGTTAACGCCGGAAAGCACGCGACGCTTCTGGTCACTATCGGCGAGGGAAAGAACCGGGAAGTCCGGAAAATGTGCGCTTTTGCCGGGCTGAAAGTAAAGGAACTCAAGAGGATCCGGGAGGGCAGTCTCGAGCTTGGAGACCTCCGAAGCGGACATTGGAGATATCTGACTCCGGAAGAAATAGAATCCTTCTGCGGGGATGAGGCCGAATATGCACAGTGATCATACAGTATGCGACCTTGCCGTGATCGGCGCAGGACCTGCCGGCATGATGTGCGCGTTCACCGCCGCAAAGCGCGGCCTTCAGGTGATTGTGCTGGATCCGAACAGGGATCCCGGCAGAAAGCTCCGGATAACAGGCAAAGGCAGATGCAATCTTACAAACGACTGCGAGATAAAAAAGATCCTTGAAAACGTCCCCGTAAACGGTAAATTTCTATACAGCTGTCTGAATGCTTTTCCGCCTTCTGCTGTGATTTCCTTTTTTGAGATAAACGGACTTCCGCTCAAGACAGAGCGAGGAGGGAGAGTGTTTCCGGTATCGGATAATGCCAACGACGTTGCCGATACAATGGCGCGCCTGTGCAGAGAGAACGGAGTGGTCTTTCTCAGGGAAAAAGCAAATGACCTTTCGATCATTGACGGAAGCGTACAGGGCGTCGAAACGACTGAACGCTCCATCCGCTGTGCAAATGCGGCCTTATGCACCGGCGGCCTTTCTTATCCGCTGACCGGCTCAACGGGAGACGGCTACCGCTTTGCCGAAAAGGCAGGGCATACCGTCCGGCCGTGCAGGCCGTCCCTTGTTCCGCTTGAGAGCGGGAATTCCTGGTGCGGGGAGATGCAGGGCTTTTCTCTCCGGAACATCTCGCTGACTGTTTATGAGGACAATAAAGCGATCTATAAGGATTTCGGCGAGATGCTCTTCACACATTTCGGCGTATCCGGGCCGGTGATTCTCAGCGCCAGCGCGCATATGAGGCACTTCGACACATGTCGGTACAGACTCGAGATCGATCTCAAACCCGCTCTTGATGAGAAAAAGCTTGATGCGAGGATCCTGAGAGATTTTCAGAAGTATTCAAACAGAGAAATAAAAAACGCGCTCAGCGACCTGGTAGCAAGCTCGATGATCCCCGTTCTTGTCGCACTCTCCGGCATCCCGGAGGACACGAAGGTCCATTCGATCACGAGAGAGCAGAGGGAAAAGCTTCGGGATCTGTTCAAGAAGTTTCCGGTCTCCGTATCAGGGACGAGACCAATTGATGAGGCAATCGTGACATCGGGCGGGATCGATGTCAGAGAGATCGATCCTCGGTCCATGCAGTCGAAACTCGTAAAGGGACTGTATTTTGCGGGAGAGATAATCGATGTCGATGCTTACACGGGCGGATTCAATCTGCAGATTGCGTGGGCGACCGGAAGAATGGCCGGCATGTCCGCTGAAAATAAACAATAAATCTTTGGAGGTTTAGTATGGCTTTTTATTCGATCGCGATAGACGGCCCGTCCGGAGCAGGGAAAAGCTCCATGGCAAGAATAATAGCTGAAAAATACGGCTTTATCTATGTGGATACCGGCGCCATATACAGGACCGTGGGACTTGCCGCGTACAGACGAGGCATCTCATGCTCCGATGAACCGGCGATAGCATTGCTTCTGCCGGAGCTGAAGATCGAGATGAAATATGACGGCTCCGGTGAGCAGAGGATGTATCTCGACGATGAGGACGTATCCTCAGATATAAGACTTCCGGAGATATCCATCTGCGCCTCCGATGTATCTGCCTTGCCTATCGTAAGAGAGTTCCTTCTCGAGATGCAGAGATCGATGGCACGGTCTAATAATGTCATTATGGACGGAAGAGATATCGGGACCGTAGTGCTTCCCGATGCGGATGTGAAAATATACCTGACAGCCAGCAGCTCCGCGAGAGCGCACAGACGCCTTCTGCAGCTCAAGGAAAAAGGAATCAGCGCTGATTTCGAAAAGGTCCTGGAAGAAATCGAATACAGGGATAAACAGGACAGCAGCAGAGAGATCGCGCCGCTCAGACCCGCAGACGATGCCGTTCTTGTTGATACAAGCGATATCGGTATAGAGGAAACTGTTGCCCTTCTTTCATCCATCATTGAAGAAAAACTGAAACTGGACTGATAAGACATTGAGGAAGATTATAGTTGCCGAAACAGCCGGTTTCTGTTTCGGCGTTAAGCGTTCGGTCGAAATCGCAGAAAAGACGATAGCTGAGTATGGTAAATGCGCCAGCTTCGGGCCATTGATCCATAACGAGGACGTGATCGCCAATTTAGAGGATAAAGGGCTGAGAGTGCTCGGCAGTGTGGAGGAAGTATGCGAAGGAGAGCATGTAATTATCCGAGCACACGGGGTCCCTCCCGGAGTCTATAATGAACTGGGCAGAGCTGGAGCGATAGTGACCGACGCTACTTGCCCCAAAGTTAAGCTGATCCATAATATTGTGACAAAGGCTTCCGGGGAAGGGGATTTCATCGTTATCATCGGAATGCGGAAACACCCGGAAGTTGAAGCAATATCCGGATATTGTTCGGAATATATCATAGCGGAAGATCCAGCTGAGACGGAGCGGCTTCTGCGGGAAAACATTCCTGCGATATCAAACAGACGTATTTGCGTAGTATCACAGACCACTCAAACGAGAGAAAATTACGACAAATGCTGTGATATCGTAAAAATGTTGTGTACAAATGTGAAAATATTTGATACAATATGTGTTGCTACGTCCACAAGGCAGGTAGAAGCAGAGAAGATCGCGTCCGAATGCGATGCAGTTGTCGTGATAGGCGGAAAGCACAGCGCCAACAGCATCCATCTTGCGGAGATATGCCGGAAAAAATGCTCTGATGTACAATTTATAGCAAATGCAGATGAACTGGATGTTTCCGGTTTCGACTATGCGAAGACAGTGGGGATCACCGCCGGAGCGTCTACTCCCTCGTGGATAATTAAGGAGGTAAGAAACAAAATGAGTGATGAGAACATTATGGAAGAGACCATAATCGAGGAAAAGCCCGCCGCGGAAAAAGAAATGTCCTTCGATGAAATGCTGGAGGAGTCCCTCAAGCCTATATATAACGGAGATAAGGTCAAAGGTGTAGTAGCCGCTATAAGCGGAACGGAAGTCAGCGTTGATCTCGGCGCTAAGTATTCGGGATTCATTCCCACCTCTGAATTCACCGATGCCGGTGAAAAGGTCGAAGATGTGCTTAAAGTCGGTGACGAGGTAGAGGGCGTTGTCGTCAGAGTGAACGATGTCGAAGGCACTGCACAGATCTCCAAGAAGCGCCTTGACGCGACGAAGATCTGGGTAGACCTTGAAGAAGCTGTTGAGAACGGGCTTGTCATGGAAGGCGTTGTGACTGAGGAAAACAAGGGCGGCGTCGTTGTCAACATCAAGGGAATCCGTGTGTTTGTTCCTGCGTCCCAGACCAATCTTCCCAAGGACGCCGAGCTCTCTCAACTCCTCAAGCAGACCGTCAAGCTTCGGATCACGGAGGTCAATAAGGCCAGAAAACGTGTTGTCGGATCTATCCGCCGCGCTGCGCAGGCTGACCGCAGGGCCCAGCTTGAGAAGTTCTGGGAGGAGATCGAGGAAGGCAAGAAGTACAAAGGCACCGTCAAATCTCTTACCGGATATGGCGCGTTTGTCGATATCGGCGGCGTGGATGGAATGGTCCATGTTTCTGAACTCAGCTGGGGCAGGATCCGTCAGCCTTCCGAGGTCGTTTCCGTCGGTGATGAGATCGAGGTCTATGTAATCAGCTTCGATAAGGAAAAGAGAAAGATCTCTCTCGGCTATAAGGATCCCGAGGCCGATCCCTGGAAGATTTTCATGTCTACCTATAAAGTTGGCGATGTTGCGAATGTTAAAATCGTCAAGCTCATGGACTTCGGCGCTTTCGCGGAAGTTGTTCCCGGCGTTGACGGACTTATCCACATTTCTCAGATCGCGAACCGCCGCATAGAAAAGCCTTCCGAGGTCCTTACGGTCGGCGATGTGGTCGAAGCCAAGATCACGGCAGTGGACGAGGAGAAGCAGAAGATCTCCCTTTCGATCCGCGCCCTTTCCGAGCCGGCACCTGCGGAAGCACCTGCTTCTGAAGAGGAAGTGGAGGATGAGGTCGTTTTCGAGATCTCCGAGACCGGTGAGACCGCCGGTGAAATCGAAGAGGAAGCAGATCCTGTTTCCGAGCTCGCGGCTCAGACTGCCGAGGCTGATGCTTCTGCGGATTCCGTGGAGTAATACAATCTGAATAATTATAAACAGCATCGCAGTTCAGTTGATCTGCGATGCTGTTTTCTTCGTGGTGTACAGGCTGATCCTCCAATGAAAAAAGAAACAGGCCGTCTCGTAAGAGACGACCTGTTTCCTGGTGGGGGAAGGTGGATTCGAACCACCGAAGGCATCGCCAGCAGATTTACAGTCTGTCCCCTTTGTCCACTCGGGAATCCACCCATGTAAGAGCAAAATCGCTCTGACAATATGAAATATTAGCACAACATCTGCTAAAAATCAAGCAATTTTTTAATTTCTATGCTTTAAAATCAG
>JAZMZR010000001.1:0-116942 GCA_045586065.1 Candidatus Limivicinus sp. | reverse complement strand
GCTGTGCGAAGAACGACGGTCTGAAAGAGGCGATCGAGCACGTGCTGAAGCTCAAGGTCGTGAATCTGAAGACAGACCCGCAGCTGATGGGAGCGCTCGGCGCTGCCGAATATGCCCGTCAGAAGGGACTTGCAAAAAAGTAATTTCGGTTATTTTCTGCACAGTTTTACACGGAAACCTTAAATAAAACGGAGTGACATGAAAAGTCACTCTGTTTTTAATTCCGTCAGCAAAATGCATTGCCGCTCTCCAGCTGAAGGGTTTTTTCTGTTTATAAAAATGAGGAACTGTGTTATATTAACTGAGCAATGGATAGAGGATCAATCAATACAAAACAGAATAAGGAATCTCGAGGAGGCTCCGTTGCTCTGATCTGGCATTTTCTGAAGGGAAGTAAGCTTCTTTTCGTGCTGAGCATTCTATCGGCGACGCTTTCGTCTTTTGCGGATATGATCGGACCGCAGATCATCAGAGCGGCTGTGGACAATGCTCTCGGCGGAAAGGAAGCACTTTATTCAAAGCCCGTAATGGACCTTGTTGACCGTTTCGGAGGCTTTGCGTATCTCGGCCGTCACTTGTGGATCATGGCTCTTGCGCTTGTGGTTATCGCTGCATTCAGAACCATTATGTATTACGTTTTCAGAGTAAGCAACACAGCCGCCACGGAAACGCTTGTCAAGACAATGAGAGATTCCCTTTTTTCACATATAGAGCGCCTTCCGTATTCCTGGCATATGAAAAACCATACCGGAGATATCATTCAACGCTGTACTTCTGATCTTGATACTCTGCGTAACTTTGTATCGGAACAGCTGACAAATGTGCTGAGGATAATCATCCTTCTGATTCTTGCAGTAGTGTTTATGCTCAGGATGGATGTGAGGCTCACTCTTATTGCCATGATTCCGGTTCCTCTCATTATTGGGTATTCTGTCGTTTTCCACGGGAAAATAGGAAAAGGCTTTCTCGAATGCGACGAGAATGAAGGAATCCTTTCTACCATGGCCCAGGAGAACCTTACCGGGGTCAGAGTTGTACGCGCTTTCGGACGTGAACGCTACGAAAGAGACAGGTTCGAGGCCCAGAATGATTTTTATACGGGGAAATGGGCAAAACTCGCGGGAATACTAAGCTTTTACTGGAGTTCGCAGGATATTCTCTCGGGACTGGAGGTCATGCTCGTTATCGCTTTCGGTGCGATATTCTGTATACAGGGCAGGATGTTTGCCGGAGAATACATGGCATTTATCTCCTATAATGCCATGCTCGTCTGGCCGATCAGGATGCTCGGCAGAATGATATCAGAGATGAGCAAGGCCGGAGTGTCAATCGACAGGATAAAATATATCATGGCTTCAAAGGAGGAGATGGAACCCGAAGATTCCATATCTCCGCCTATGGACGGGGATATCGTGTTTGATCATGTCTGCTTCGGATATGAGGGAGGGCAGGAAATCCTGCATGATATCTCCTTCAAAATGAAAGCCGGCACAACGCTCGGCATTCTGGGCGGTACAGGCAGCGGCAAGTCCACGCTCATCCTCCTGCTGGATAAGATGTACGAGCTCCCGGCGGACTGCGGGACAATCTCCATCGGCGGAACGGATATCAGGCGAATCAAGACCGAATGGCTGAGGAGCAACATCGGGATGGTTCTGCAGGAGCCGTTTCTGTTTTCGCGTTCCCTGAAGGAGAACCTTTCCATTGCTTCCGAGAACATTTCTATGGATGACATCCGGGAAGCGGCGACTGCGGCATGCCTTGATGAAACGATACAGGGCTTCAGTAACGGCTATGAGACTTTTGTGGGTGAAAGAGGTGTGACTTTGTCAGGCGGGCAGAAGCAGAGGGCGGCGATAGCCAGGATGCTTACAAGAAACACGCCTATAATGGTGTTTGATGATTCGCTTTCCGCTGTCGATACAGAGACAGATGCAAAGATTCGAAGGTCTCTTGAATCGCGATTCGGGTCTGCGAGCATCATCCTGATTTCACACAGGATTACAACGCTTTCAAAAGCGGACCAGATCATTGTCCTCGATGACGGCAGAGTAGTTGAGCGGGGGACGCATGAAGAACTGAGCCGTGCCGGAGGCATATATCAGAAGATAAACGAAATACAGGCAAGTTCAAGGGAGACGGTGTCATGAGCAGTGATGATCGGAATCTCTCGCTGAAGTATTTCGGCATTGGAAAGGTGCTTCCTTTCCTGAAAAGATACCGCACACAGGTTGCGGTCATGCTTATCTGCGGTCTTGCCACGGGACTGATAGACACCATTCTCCCGCTGTTCAGCAGGTATGCGCTCAATCACTTTGTGGCAGAACGTACGTTGGACACACTTCCTTTATTTATATGTCTGTATGTTGTTTCAATTATCTTTTCAGCTGTAAATAACTATTATTCATGCACTCTGGCTACAAAGCTGGAGGTCTGGCTCTCAAAGGACATGCGAAATAAAGCCTTTGAGCATCTGCAGACCCTGTCGTTTTCATACTTTAATCAGAACAGTGTCGGGTATATTCATGCGAGACTTATAAGCGATACAGGAAAGATCGGGACGCTGTTTTCCTGGACTCTTTTAGAAGGGGTCTGGCATCTTACATATCTGACCGGTGCGGTAACGGTCATGCTTGTTATTAATGCGAAGCTTGCACTGCTTGTCATCGCAGTCATACCGCTGATCGTCGTTTTCTTCAGTATTTTTCAAAAAAAACTTGTTGCTGTAAACCGGACTGTCAGGGAGATTAATTCGCGGATTACAGGAAACTTCAATGAAGGAATAACCGGAGCAAAGACGATAAAATCGCTTGTCATTGAAGACAGAATAGAAACGGATTTCCAAAAAGAAACTGCGGAGATGAAACAGAAGAGCATTCATGCAGCACGCATACGCGGCGCGTTTGGTGCGACCATGCAACTCGCTTCCTCTCTTGCGGTGGCTGTGGTGCTTTGGAGAGGCGGCTATATCGCTGCCAGCGAAATAGGAACCTTCTCCATGTTTATGTCATATGCCGAAGGAATAATGGAACCGATAAGATGGATAATCGATATTATATCCGATTTTATTACGACGCAGGTAAACATCGAACGTTATTCAAAACTCGTGGAGACTGTACCGGATGTAACCGATTCTCCTGAAGTCATAGATAAATACGGTGACAGTTTCAACCCGAAGAAGGATAATTGGGAGCCGATTACAGGTGATATCGAATTCAAAGACGTTGATTTCATGTATCCGGATGGGGAAGAGTTTGTTCTGAAAAATTTTGATCTGAAGATCCCGTTCGGAAGCAATGTGGCAGTTGTCGGAGAGACGGGAGCGGGAAAGTCCACAATCGTCAATCTGATCTGCCGGTTCTATGAGCCTACCTCCGGAACCCTGCTTATCGACGGCAGAGATGCGAGAGAGCGATCACAGCTCTGGCTCCATTCTGCGATAGGATATGTTCTCCAGACACCTCATCTTTTCTCCGGTACTGTCAGAGACAATCTGAAATATGGAAATCCCGAAGCAACTGAAGAGCAGATTAACGAAGCCCTCAGGCTCGTTTCGGCGGACAGGATGATCGAAAGACTTGAAAAAGGTCTTGACAGCGATGTCGGAGAAGGCGGAGATCTCCTCTCGACCGGCGAAAAGCAGCTTATCTCATTTGCACGTGCAATAATTGCAGATCCCCGCATTCTTATCCTCGATGAGGCAACTGCTTCTGTTGATACAATAACGGAGCAACAGATCCAGAATGCCATTGACACAGTGATTGCCGGCAGAACATCCGTCGTTATTGCCCACAGGTTGTCTACTGTGAGAAATGCGGATATAATACTTGTAGTAAAAGACGGCAAGATTATCGAAAGAGGAAAGCATGACGAATTGCTGAGAGCCGGCGGCTATTACAGCAGGCTTTATACGAGACAGTATGAGGACGAGGCCACCGATTCCGTTTTTGCCGAAAGCAGAGCCTAATAAAGACAATATGGAGGATTCAACATGAAACAGTACTTTGAAATTGTCGACGTGATGGGAAGGGAGATTCTGGATTCAAGAGGAAATCCGACCGTTGAGGTGGAGGTTACTCTCGATGATGACACAGTCGGAAGAGCCTCTGTACCATCCGGTGCGTCTACCGGAATGTATGAAGCCTGTGAACTGAGGGATGGAGATCCGGACAGGTACTGCGGCAAAGGCGTCAGCACTGCGGTCGAAAACGTGAACGAGGAAATCGCCGAGGCGCTTCTCGGGTTAAATGCACTGGACCAGTGTTCCGTTGACAGGATACTGATTGATATTGACGGGACTCCCAATAAAAGCAGACTTGGAGCAAATGCCATTCTCGGTGCTTCTCTTGCATGTGCGAAAGCTGCTGCGGAAGCTTCCGGATTGAGCCTCTATAACTATATCGGCGGATGCAATGCAAAGATGATGCCCGTTCCCATGATGAATGTGCTTAACGGCGGAGCACATGCTGCCGGTTCCAATGTAGATATCCAGGAGTTCATGATCATGCCTGTCGGCGCTGACTCGTTCAGAGAGGCTCTGCGTATGTGCACCGAGGTGTTCCATATGCTGAAGAAGTTCGTCCCGGCTTCCGGCGTGGGAGATGAGGGGGGATATGCCCCGGACCTTGATCGGGATGAGGATGCTCTGATTGCGCTTGTCAAGGCTATCGAAGCAGCAGGCTACGAGCCTGGAAAAGATTTCATGATCGCGATGGACGCGGCTGCATCAGAATGGTTCAGCGAGGATGACGGACTGTATCATCTTCCGAAAAGAAAAACCGTATTGAGCAGTGACCAGATCATTGATATGTGGGAAGACTTTGCAGACCGCTATCCGGTGATCTCTCTTGAGGACGGTATGGGAGAAAATGACTGGGAAGGGTGGAGGAAACTTACAGCCAGACTCGGAAGACGTCTGCAGCTGGTTGGCGATGATTTGTTCGTCACAAATACAGCACGAATCAGAAAAGGAATCGAACTGAACGCATCGAATGCTGTCCTGATAAAACTGAATCAGATAGGTACGCTCACAGAGACGCTCGACGCGATCAGCACAGCGCACCGGGCCGGATGGACAGCAATTGTATCGCATCGTTCCGGAGAGACTGAGGACACGTCAATAGCGGATATCTCTGTCGCGGTAAATGCCGGGCAGATAAAGACGGGTGCGCCTTCGAGGACAGACAGAGTTGCAAAGTATAATCAGCTGCTTCGAATTGAGGATGAACTGTTTGATGTTCCGGTTTACCCGGGAAAGGATGCGTTCTGGTCGATCCGATAGAGCCTTTATTATATGATTGCATAAGCTTGACAAGATAAAAAGGGCAACATAAAATACTATTCAAGTGAATTGATTTATGAATCTACTTTAAGTGTTGGAGGACATTTTGATGAAATACTGCACAAAATGCGGAGCAAAGCTCATAGAAGGTGCGAAATTCTGTACAGTATGCGGAAACAGTGCTGACACATCTGCGCCCGCCGAAAATGTTCAGGCGATACCTGTTAAACAGGAAACTGAAAACTACGGCGATTTTACATTTGAATCATCTGCTCCGAAGGAAAAAAAGAAAAGAAAATGGGGGCTTCTGGCGGTGATCATTGCCGCTGTGGCAGCCCTGGCAGTTGCTGCCGTTTTTCTGATCCCTAGACTTACCATGAACGCTCCGAAGAAGTTTGTTGAGATGCACAGAGCTATCCTCTCACCGGTCGTTGATGTATCAACTAAAGCGCTTACCGGTGAAAGTGACTCTGCTATGACTGATAAGGTCAAAGAATATGCAGGGATCAATACTGACTTTACGGTAACTGCAGAAATAGAGACGGGGAATTCTAATACCGATAAGATCATAAATGACTCGGCCGTCACCTTTAAGGTAAAACAGGGTGACACGGAGAAGGCACTTTACGGGTTCACTCTGAATCTGAGCGGCTCCGATATTCTCAGCGGCACGATTGTTCCTGAGAAAGACAGGATCGGGTTCTACCTTCCTGAACTGAGTGATGATTATTATCAGATCAGATATGAAGATCTTGGTGATATTCTTAAGGCCCTCGGGGTTGATACTGAAGTTGATGTTGAAAGCCTTCTGGCTTCTGCAAATAATAAGGAATCGCCGCTCGGAGTGGACAGTGAGGAGCTTACAGCCATCATTGATTCCTATCTGGATGTCTTCTTCAGCATGGTAAACAAAGAGAACACCACTTCCGCAAAAGAGGATGTGAAACTGCCGGGCTGCGGAAAGACTGTCCGCTGCACGGTAATCACGTTCAAACCTACTTCTGATGACATAACGGATATGGTCAAGCAGCTGTGTGATAAACTCAAAGATGACGATGAACTCCGGGAGATCGTAAAAAATCTGGCGGAATACATTTATTCCGCCGATCCGGAAATGGCCTGGAGGTACGGATCTTCAAAGGAATTCGTTGATTATGTTCTTGAATCCTATGACGATGCCATTCAGGATCTATGGAACGAGAACAAAGATGAGATCAAATCATTCGCCAGAGATATTGAGAATAATGAGGTCTGCTGGAAGATCGCTTATAAAGGGCTGCGAATCCATGCGATCAGGATTACGGATGAGGATGATTCAGGCATCGGCTATGAATCTGCCGGGAATGTGCTTGAGAGCAGAACGGATATGATAGTCCGATATGATGAAGGCGATCCCGATACCGTTGCAGAAAGTGAAATCAAGGTAAAAGGCAAGATAGCGGAAGGCGAAGTAAGGGTGTATCATCTTGACGATGGAACTGCTGTGGTAGAGTATTCTGTGGATCTTGCCAAAAAATCAGGTTTGAATGCTCCTTACGGAGATGTCAGCTTCAAGTACGGCGAAGTAAAACTCAACCTGTCGGTCAGCGGTGATGATTCGGGATCTGTTCATGATATCAAACTCAGGATCGATGATACACCGTTGAAATTCAAAATCAGCTCCACGGATAAACCTTCCACTGTGACGGAACCGAATGGTCCTGCGACAAGAGTCACTTCGGATAATGTTATGGGTATTCTTCAGAACATTTACGGGAAATTATCAGAGATCGCTATGAACCTCTTCTGATTTTGATGGATATTGTCTGTAAACTGAATGATATAGAGAAGAAATACGGCTCCGAGCATGTCTTGGGGCCTGTTTCTGTTTCCTTTGAACGCGGCACTGTTACCGGAATATACGGTTCGAACGGAGCAGGAAAAAGCACGCTGCTTTCGATCGCGGCCGGGATCATCCCTCCGGATTCCGGGACCAGATGGACATCCGGGGGCAGGATATGTTATGTTCCTCAGGAACTTGCCCTCTATCCCTCTCTTTCAGGGAGAGACAATCTCGGCTTTTGGGCGGGTGTTTACGGCCTTGAAAGAAAACTGAGAAAGAGCCGTATTGAGTCTGCTCTTGAACTTGTGGAGCTCTCTGACAAGGCCGACAAGCCTGTGGAGACCCTTTCAGGCGGGATGAAGCGCAGACTCAATATAGCCGCGGCTCTGCTTGCTCCATCGGAGTTTCTGCTGATGGATGAGCCGACTGCCGGATGTGATGCGCATTCAATCGATGTCATACTCAGTACGATAGCCCACGCGGCTGATAACTTCTGCTCTGTGGTGTTTGTTTCACACAGCTCCGATGAACTCAGAATCTGTTCCAGGATGATCCGGCTTGAAAACGGCCTGATCGTACAGGAGTAAAAGTGATGAGGAGCTTTTTCGCGTGTGTTATGAAGGATGTACGGCTGTTTTTCAGCAGAAAAGCAGCCGTGCTTGTGCTTGTTCTCCCCGTCCTGTTGCTTGCTGTTCTGATTCCGGGCTTCAATGAAACGACCTCTGCGCGTACATATGTAAGGCCGTTCAGCTTCGTAATCTGTGATCTTGATGATTCCGTGATGTCAAGATCGCTGATCAATCAGCTCAGGCAGTTTGAATTGTTTGAGGAGATCGCTTCCGTACGTGAACCCGGCGACAGCACTGAATGGTTCAACAAGGGATATGCTGCATACGCCACTATACCGAAAGGCTTTTTCTATGCCATGTACGACATGGATAATCTTCCCGTAACGATCGATCTTAATCCGGATATGCCTGCCGAATCATCACTTCTCGAAACAGTCTTCCGTTCGGTTACGGATATAGTTTCTGCTGAGCAGCAAGCGAGACTTGCGGAATTCAGACTCCGTTCAGACAGAGGATTTGAGACGGACAAAAACGAGTTCTATTATGAGAGCGCAAATTATGAGCTCCAAAGAGCCCTTTCGAGAAGAAACGTTTTTTCGGATTTCAGACTTATCGAAGACTATACCGAGAATTCCCTTAAGGCCGCATATGCAACAGTTACGGCCATGCTTTGCATGCTTATCCCGCTCTGCGTTCTTCGGGGACTTCCGGAAGAGCTTTTGCTCGGGATCGTGGACAGGCTGAAATGTTCCGGAAAGAGCATATACACGCTGATCATTTCCAAGTATATCGCCTCACTGATTCTCTTAGCGCTTCCGTTCGCTGCGGTCAGCGCGGCGGTGAGGATCGGTCTTCCGATTACGTCGTATATTTCAGCGCTGATGCTTTTTACGCTTTCCTATTCTCTTTTCGGAGCCATCAGCATCAGTACACCGGACTCATCAAGAGCTCAACTGACAGGAAATATTATTGTAATCCTTTCTCTGCTGTTCGGCGGAGCGCTCTATCCGTATCAGATGCTTCCGGATATCGCGCAGAAAACTGCCTATGCAACTCCCGTTTTTTATTATTTGAAAGGCATTAACGGATCAGCGGCTGCAATGTGGATCCTTTCAGCAGAGGCAGCTTTCCTGACAACCGTTTTCCTGTATATCTGCCGAAATCCATTAAAACCCGGATCGCGGCAGAAAGGCAGGCGCATACTTGCAGGCGAAAAGAGGGCAGTGGTTTCCTTGAAGTGTGGAAGAGCTGACATCTTCAGCATGACCTGGCATAAAACTCTGGCCATGAGCGGAAACAGAAAAATGCTCATCATTATGCTGGCGGTATGCCTGCTCTGCTTCTCCACAGTTGCGTGTATTCTGGGTGAAAAAGCTTCATCCGAGATCGTCGTTGCCGTTGCAGATGATGACGGATCGGAGATCTCCGAGGAGTATATAGGAGCGCTGGCGAAAGCGGATGGGGTGAGGATCCTTCTCATTGACAGGAATGATGCGATGAAATTGCTCGAAAAGGGCAAAGCGGAAAGCGTCCTGTTGATCGGAGAGGGATTTGAAAAGGCGTTTTTATCGGATGAAGCTCTTCCGATAGAGTTCCGCTCCTCTTCTGCCGGGGTCGCTGCAGACGCCGGCAGAGAGATCTGCGCAGGATTGCTTTTATCTCTGCAGAGCAGCTATGATGCGATATCGCGCCTTGTTTCCGCGGGTGTTGTTTCAGAAACGGAGAAGGATCTGTTCTTTGATCATCTCGAAGAGGTGGAGGCTGAGGCAAAGCCAATCGTTGAATTCAGCAGCACATCCGGCGGATCTTCTTCGGAACAGACCGTATTCGGCCGAATCTATGCTCGATACTCGGGATTTGCGGCACTTATCATCTTTCTTTTCATGATGTCGCTTTCCGTGCTTCTGTCCGGAATCCCGGCACGTGCCGTCAGAAAGGCCATGAGCGCTGTGCCCCGAGGATATGCGTTGTCTGTAATGACCGATCATCTGGCGCTTGTTCTGGCGGGGCTGCTGATGGCTGCAGCAGCGGTTTTGTTCAGAACCGGATTGAACGTTCGCGAACTGCTTGCTTTTTTTCTGTATATTAATTGCGTATCAGGAGTATGTCTTCTTATATCCCTGACCAGAGCCGGAGGCGGATCAGATATGACAGCCGCATTTTTGGCTATGGTCACGAGCACTGTCGGAGGGTGCTTCTTTGATCTTTCGTCACTCGGAAGATTCTACTTGGTTCTGTCCTGCTTTACACCGCAGGGACTGCTGATCGGTGCTGTTTCCGGTTCTGTGCTTTGTCTTATCGTGATGGCAGTTGTAACGGCCGTCTGCTGTGCAGTGTATTACGCTTATGGGAAATGCGCAGGAAAAGCGTGATCATTGGGTTTAATAAAGATTTTCATTCAATACGAAAAAGAAGAAATAACAGCAGTACCGCCCCGGATGAACGGATTTCATTCGGGGCGGTACTGCTGTATGAACAGTTTGCTTCAGAATCTTGAAATCATTGAGATGTCGATATCTTTGAGGGTTGCGGCTCCGCACATTCTCATCGTATCTTTCAGTTCGCCGCAGATCTTATCAAGGTAGACCTTTACGCCTTCTTCTGCGCTTCCGTAGATTGCGTTGACGAATGGCCTGCCTATCAATACGGCGTCTGCACCGAGAGCGATTGCTTTAAACACATCAACACCGGAACGGATGCCTCCGTCAACAAGTATTGTGAGCTTGCCTTTAATGGCCTCAACGATTTCTGGAAGCACTTCACATGTGGAGGGGACGCCTCCCTGTACTCTGCCGCCGTGGTTTGAAACAACGATTGCCTTTGCACCTGCTTCATACGCTTTTACAGCGCCTTTTGCTGTCATAATGCCTTTGATAATGAACGGCATTTTTGCATAGGAAATGATCTCACGCATCTCCTCAACGGACTTGCTTCCGGCATTTGGGTTCATTGCCTTCAGAAAGGGAAGACCGGCCCCATCGATATCCATTGCAGCAGCAAAGATACCTCTTGCGTTTAAGATATCAAGCTTTTCAAAAATAAACTCTTTATTCCAGGGTTTGATCGTCGGGACACCGACACCGCCGGCATCGCTCATATTCTTTGAAGCAGAGATCATGATTTCCGGATCAACGCCGTCTCCCGTAAAGGCGGCAACGCCGTATTCGGCAGTCTGCTTTACGAGAATGGTATTATATTCCTTGTCTTCATATTTGTCACCATAATGCATCTTCAGCGCGCCAATCGGAGCGGCGAAAACCGGAGCAGAAAACGAATGGCCAAACAATTCAAATGAGATGTCAGGTTCAACATTTGGGCAGAGAGTATCCATGTTGACGAATACCTCCTGCCATTTTTCGTAGTTTCTTGCAGCAGTGCTTCCGGGATATTTGCAGCCGGGGCCGGGCATGGTGTTGGCACATGCGCGCCCGTTGCAGACAGGGCAGTTTTTGCAGAAAGGACCTACCTGGCCATTTGCGGCTGCATGGAGTTCATTAAAATTCATAGCACACCTCAATAATTAAAATATTATTTGAAATATCTGTATCGAATTATCTCTTTTTATGCTCGGATTGTCAAGATGAATCATACTCCCGTAAGATCAAAAGAAGGGAGAAGCTCTTCTGTGGCGGAAGATGAATCCTGCCAGTAGCCGGTCATGATCCGGCTTTTGCTGAGATATGTGCACATTCTGTCGTATAGATCAGCATCTATTCTTTTCTCAAGTTCCGGCCAGCGTTCAAGTCCGGGAATAGGGGTATACTGGCTCATTAGAGAAAAGATAATGCTGTCTTCCGGAAAAGAGTCTGAAACATAGTCTATAACATCCATAGTGTTAAGCTCGGAATCAGGAAGAATGAGATGACGGATCATGAGACCGCTTTTCAGCATACCGTTATCATCCATGCTATATCTTCCGGTCTGCCGATACATCTCCTCCAGGGCGTTCTTCACTACATCCGGATAATCAGGGGCATTCGAGTAACGGGCAGCGATATCCGCTCTCAAATATTTGATATCCGGCAAGTAGATTTGAACAAGACCATCAAGCATTTTCAAAGTTTCCACGCTTTCATAGCCGGAGCTGTTCCAGACGACCGGTATTTTCAGCCGGATACGCTCCAGCGTTTTAACGATCGTCCGCGTGAAATGAGAAGCGGTGACAAGGTTGATATTGTGTACACCGGTATCCGCAAGCTTGAGAATAATATCGCCCAGTTCATCAGGGCCGACTGTCTTTCCGGATGCTTCGCGGCTTATCTCACGGTTCTGACAGTATACACAGCCCAGGCTGCAACCGGAGAAGAAAACGGTGCCGGAACCCCTGCTGCCGCTGATGCACGGCTCCTCTCCGAAATGCGGAGCGGAACGGACTACAGAAGGCAGAGAAAAACTCCGGCAGTAGCCGCTTTTTCTGCTTATACTCCTTTCAGCTCCGCATTGCCTCGGACAATCCCTGCAGACATATTTGAATTCATTGATCAGATCAGGCATTTTTAAATAAATCGAACTAAAAATGAGGCTAAACCCGTCTTCGTGTGCATATTAGCCATAAAATTACACGTTGTACACATAGATTATAGAGCGGATTTGTTTATTATGCAAGAAATGTAATTTTTTGAAAAAAAGATAGTGAAATTTCCGTCAATCGTGGTAGAATAAAGTTTGGCAAATTGTGCGATTCTTAATGATTATGGTACTGTTCTGATGGTCGATATTGTTCTTGTAGAGCCTGAGATCCCGCATAATACCGGAGCCATTGCAAGGACCTGTGCGGCGACCGGAGCAAGGCTCCATCTTGTAAAGCCGCTCGGTTTCGATATTTCCGATAAAATGGTGAAAAGATGCGGCCTTGATTACTGGCATCTGGTGGATATTACCGTTTACGAAAACCTTGATGATTACTTTTCCAGAAGGGGAGATAAGGATCTGTTTCTTGCAACCACCAAAGCGCCGCGTCCTTATGCAGAAGCCGATTTTTCCGGAAAAGTAACTCTTATGTTCGGAAAGGAGACCGCCGGTCTTCCCGAGTGGCTCAGGGAAAAATACAGAGATTCCTGCATCAGGATACCGATGATCGAAGAGGCAAGAAGTCTCAATTTGTCGAACTCTGTCGCTGTTCTTGCATATGAGGCGCTGCGGCAGCAGGGGTTTCCCGGACTTTTGAATACGGGCTCGATGCTTGTATGATCAAATGTGATTATTATTTATAGGAGGATATAGTATGAACTACAGCAAAAAAACAGTATATGACGCTCCCGTCGCAGGGAAAAAGGTTCTTTTGCGCTGCGATTTCAATGTCCCTCAAGATAAGGTGACAGGTGAGATCACCAGCGATAAGCGCATCGTGGCTGCGCTTCCGACGATCAGGTATCTTCTGGAAAACGGAGCCGCCGTTATTGCCTGCTCTCATCTCGGCAAACCTGTTGCCACGTTTGAAAGCTATGTAAAAAAGCAGGTCGAAAAAGGCAAGAACGAGGCAGAAGTCACCCGTGAGTCCTGGGAGAAATCCCTCAAGAAGCTGACGCTTGCACCCGTGGCAAAGCGCCTGAGCGAGCTTCTTGGTCAGGATGTGATCTTTGCCGCAGATACAGTAGGAGAGGATGCAAAGGCGAAGGCCGCGGCTCTGCAGCCCGGACAGATCATGCTCCTTGAGAACCTTCGCTTCAACAAAGGCGAGACCAAGAATGACCCCGCTTTCGCAAAGGAACTGGCCGACATGGCTGAGATCTTTGTTTCCGATGCGTTCGGAACCGTGCACCGCGCACATGCCTCCACGGCAGGTGTTGCAGATTATCTTCCCGCTTATTCTGGACTTCTCGTCGATAAAGAGCTCAGCATCATGGGCAAGGCGCTCGATGATCCGAAGCGTCCCTTCGTTGCTGTTCTCGGCGGTGCCAAAGTTTCCGATAAGATCAATGTTATCAATAATCTTCTTGAAAAGGCCGATACCATTATCATCGGCGGCGGTATGGCATATACCTTTAAAAAGGCACAGGGATTTGAAGTCGGAAAATCTCTTTTGGAAGCAGATCGCATAGACTATGCCAACGAGATGATCAAAAAAGCCGCGGACAAGGGAGTTCAGTTCCTTCTTCCGGTGGACAACTTCTGCGCGGCAGAGTTCTCGGCGGATGCTGAGCCTGTTCTCTGCGACGGTGATATTCCCGAAGATCTGATGGGAATGGATATCGGTCCCAAGACAGTTGAAATCTTTTCAAAAGCGGTTTCCGGAGCCGGCACTATTGTCTGGAACGGTCCTATGGGAGTCTTCGAGTTCGATAAGTTTGCAAACGGCACCAAGGCAATGGCGAAAGCACTCGCGGATTCCGGAGCGATCACGATCGTGGGCGGCGGTGACAGCGCGGCAGCAGTCGAGAAACTCGGCTTTGCCGACAAAATCACGCATATTTCCACCGGCGGAGGAGCGTCTCTTGAATTCCTTGAGGGCAAGGAGCTTCCGGGTGTAGCCTGCCTGCTTGATAAGTAATCATCATTCTTACTACGAGCATTTGATATTCAATAATATTGTTTAATATTTTAATATAAATCTTAGGTAGTTCATAAGGGGTATAACGATGAATAAAAGATATCGCAAAACAGTTATTGCAGGAAACTGGAAGATGAACATGCTGGCCTCCGAGGTCAAACCGTTTATTGAAGAGCTCAAAGAGAACATGACAAAGAGCAAGAGCTGTGACGTCGTGCTCTGCACTCCGGCGGTCATGATCCCTGCAATGGTCAAGGCCGGCAAGGAACTCAAGATTGCTGCGGGCGGACAGGATGTTTCAAAGTACGAAAAAGGAGCTTACACAGGCGAAGTTTCAGCCGCCCAGCTGCTTGACGCAGGAGCGAAGTACTGCATCGTCGGCCATTCCGAGCGACGCCAGTATCACGGCGAGGATGACATGCTGATCAATGCAAAGGCAAGGATTCTCCTTGATAAGGGGATCTGCCCGATTATCTGCGTAGGTGAGAGCCTCGAGCAGCGTGAGATGGATCTTACGATGGAGTATGTCGCCTATCAGGTGAAAGCTGCGCTGAACGGAATCGATGCCTCTCAGGTGCGCCGCTGTGTTATTGCTTATGAGCCTATCTGGGCGATCGGGACGGGAAAGACCGCCACGGCGGCTCAGGCTCAGGAGGTCTGTGAAGGCATACGTGCTGTGATCCGCAAGATATACGGCGCAAGAGTAGCCCGCACTGTCAGCATACTCTACGGCGGCAGCATGAATGCCAAAAATGCGGCCGAGCTTCTTGCCCAGCCCGATATCGACGGCGGACTTATCGGGGGAGCGTCCCTCAAACCTGCAGATTTTGCGACTATCGTAAAAGCTACGGCTGAAGAATGATCCGGAGATCGTTTATGGCAAAAAAAGCAGTATTAGTTATTCTTGACGGCTTCGGTATAGCGCCTCCCTCACCGGGGAACGCCATATCTGTTGCCGACACTCCCAATATTGATAAGCTCTTTTCTGCAAATCCGCGATCTCAGCTTATCGCTTCCGGACTCGACGTGGGACTTCCGGAAGGCCAGATGGGCAATTCCGAGGTCGGTCATACGAATATCGGTGCCGGCCGTGTTGTGTTCCAGATCCTTCCCAAGATGACCATGGAGATAGGGAACGGGAAATTCTTTGAGAACAAGGTCTATATAAAGGCCATGGATGATGCAGCCGCAAACGGAAAGGCTCTGCATATCCTCGGACTTCTTTCGGACGGCGGAGTGCACAGCCATATCAGCCATATATTCGGCATCCTTGATATGGCAAAAAAGCGCGGCCTGAAAAAGGTATTTGTCCACTGCTTCCTTGACGGAAGAGATGTAGACCCCAGAAGCGGTGCCGGATTTGTTGAGATGCTCGACAACAAGTGCAAAGAACTCGGCAATGCAAAGATTGCCACCATCCAGGGCCGCTTCTACGGTATGGACAGGGATAAGCGCTGGGATCGGGTTGAAGAAGGATACAACGCTATCGTCTGCGGAGAAGGGATCTATGATCCCGATCCCGTTCATGCCGTGAAGGCAAGCTATGAGCAGGATGTGACGGATGAGTTCGTCAAGCCGGTAGTCGTGTGTCCCGAGGGCGTGATCAACGAGGGCGACAGCGTCATCTTCATGAATTTCAGACCCGACAGGGCAAGAGAGATGACCTGGGCGCTGAATCTGCCTGATTTTGACGGCTTTGTCCGAAAAAAGACGGTATTTCCCCTTTCCTATGTGTGCACTGCTCAATATGACGAAGCCCTCACGCTTCCCATTGCCTATCCTCCGGAGATTATCGAGAACACACTCGGTGACTTTATCAGCGCTAACGGTCTTAAGCAGTTCAGGGTCGCCGAGACCGAGAAGTATGCCCACGTGACATTCTTCTTTAACGGCGGTGTGGAGAAACAGACGGAAGGAGAGGACAGATGTCTCGTTCCGTCCCCGAAGGAATTTCCGACTTATGATCTCGTGCCGCAGATGAGCGCGTATAAAGTATGCGATAAGCTTGTTGAAGCGATCCGGTCTGATCAATACAATCTTATTGTCTGCAATTTTGCAAACTGTGACATGGTTGGTCACACGGGTGTGATGGAAGCAGCAATCAAGGCTGTTGAGACGGTAGACGACTGCATAGGAAAGATTGTAGATGAGACCGAAAAGCATGATGATCTCGTTCTTCTCGTAACAGCCGACCATGGCAATGCCGACTGCATGTTCGATGCAAACGGTAAGGTTAACACTGCCCATACTACGAATCCGGTTCCGTTTGTTGTCTGCAGACAGGGGATAGAACTCAATGACGGCAGACTCGCGGATATCGCTCCGACCATCCTGCAGCTCATGGGTCTCGAGCAGCCGCCCGAAATGACGGGGGTTTCACTTATCAAGTAAAAAAATAAAATAGAAGGGAAACAGTTATGACTTATACAACAGAAGTTAAGAATATGTGCCCGGTTGCCAAAGGCGCATATCACGGACCCGCACCGATCCCTGAGGAGGGGAAATGGGTACAGGTCAAAGAGCTCTCTGATATTTCCGGCTTCACTCACGGCGTCGGCTGGTGTGCCCCTCAGCAGGGAGCCTGCAAGCTCACGCTGAATGTTAAAAACGGGATTATCGAAGAAGCTCTCGTCGAGACACTCGGCTGCTCCGGCATGACACATTCCGCAGCCATGGCGTCTGAGATCCTGATCGGGAAGACCATCCTTGAGGCACTCAATACCGACCTCGTATGCGACGCTATCAATACTGCGATGCGTGAGCTTTTCCTCCAGATAGTATATGGCCGCACGCAGTCCGCTTTTTCAGAGGACGGCCTTTCTGTCGGAGCTTCGCTGGAGGACCTCGGCAAAGGACTTCGCTCCCAGGTCGGAACGATGTTTGCCACGAAAGAAAAGGGACCCCGCTATCTCGAGCTTACGGAGGGCTATGTTACAAGGATTGCGCTCAATAACGCTGATGAGATCATCGGCTATGAGTTCGTATCTCTCGGCAGAATGATGGACTTCATCAAAAAAGGTGAAGACGCAAATGAAGCCCTCAAGAAAGCCACCGGCCATTACGGCCAGTGGGATGCTGCCGCGAAATACATCGATCCGCGCCGTGAATGATCAAAGGAGGACATGATAATGGCTTTGTTTGAAAACTATGACAGAAGAATAGACAAGATCAACGGTGTCCTCGCTCAGTACGGTATCGGCTCCGTTGAGGAGAGCAGAGAGATCTGCAAAGAAAAAGGATTTGATCCTTATGAGATCGCTGCCGGCATCCAGCCCATCTGTTTTGAAAATGTGAAGTGGGCCTACTGTGTCGGTGCAGCAATTGCCATAAAAGCCGGCGCGAAGACAGCTGCTGAAGCGGCTAAGCTCATTGGCGTGGGGCTTCAGAGCTTCTGCCTTGACGGGTCAGTTGCTGAGGACCGCAAGGTCGGTCTCGGCCACGGCAATCTCGGAGCAATGCTCCTGAGCGATGAGACAAAGTGCTTTGCTTTTCTGGCCGGTCACGAGTCGTTTGCAGCCGCCGAAGGCGCTATCGGTATCGTAAAGAATGCCAACAAGGCTCGCAAACAGCCCCTTCGCGTTATCCTGAACGGCCTCGGAAAGGATGCTGCCCAGATTATTTCCCGCATCAACGGCTTCACATATGTTCAGACGCAGTTCGATTATTTCACCGGCGATCTGAAAATCGTCAATGAGATCGCCTATTCGGACGGCGAACGTGCGAATGTACGCTGCTATGGCGCTGATGATGTTCGCGAGGGCGTCGCGATCATGCATAAGGAGGGAGTGGACGTCTCTATTACCGGCAACTCCACTAACCCGACCCGCTTCCAGCATCCTGTCGCAGGCACCTATAAAAAGGAATGCGTCGAGCAGGGCAAGAAGTACTTTTCCGTCGCTTCCGGAGGCGGCACCGGCCGCACACTCCATCCGGACAATATGGCCGCAGGCCCTGCTTCTTACGGCATGACCGACACCATGGGACGTATGCATTCCGATGCGCAGTTCGCAGGCTCTTCTTCAGTTCCTGCGCATGTTGAAATGATGGGCTTCCTTGGAATGGGCAACAACCCGATGGTCGGAGCTACTGTTGCAGTGGCAGTCGCTGTCAATTCAGCGCTCAACGGCTGATTTGGAACAATTAAAAGGAGCCCCTGATCTGTTCGGGGGCTCCTTTTCCTTATACAGAGTATTCTCAGAGGTCGATCCGTATCTGATTACGAAGGCTTTTTTCTCGTTCTATGCGCTTTTTCCAGCACGAATGGCACATGGCCACATAGGAGTCATTGCCCCCGAGCATAACCTGCGCGCCTTCCGTGACGACCATTCCGTCTGCACCTATTCGTGCGTTTACGGTCGCTTTGTTTCCGCATTCGCATATCGTTTTGATTTCCGTAATCGAATCGGCAAGTTCGAACAGCCTTTGAGAACCCGGAAACATCTTTGTCTGAAAGTCTGTCCGAAGCCCGAAGCACAAGACGGGAACGTTTTCCTCGTCGACCAGTTTCCTGAGCTGCTCGATATGCTGGGGTGTGAAGAACTGGCTCTCATCTGAGATTATTACATCTCTGCGTCCACGGGGATAATACAGCCTGCAGATATCATCATCAGGACGAATGATCTCAGCCTCCGACTCGAGACCGATCCGGGAACGGATCATATTTGCTCCGTCCCGATCATCCGTAGAGGGTTTTATCAGCCATACGCTCATGCCCCGTTCTTCATAATTGAATTTGGTGATCAGTGCCTGGGCCGTTTTGCTTGAACCCATCGCGCCGTATTTGAAATACAGTTTGGCCATACGGATACCTCAGCTTTCAATTTGAATTTTACCGCATACCTGGATTCAAGTCAACGAACATCGCACAGACTTTCTATAATCTGTTGCGGCGTATTCTTTCCGAACAGAGAAATACAAAGGCGTAATTTATCGTTCTTTCCGGTTATTCCTGGAACCGTATGGTTTATAATACAGACAGGAGGGATGAAAATGGAAATAGAAAGAAAATGGCTTATCAGGAAGGATAAGATCCCGTTCGACATTTCTTCCTGCGGGAAGATGCATATTGACCAGGCGTATGTTTCTTTCAGACCAACAATAAGAGTAAGGGACATAGATCACGGAAGCAGTTACATACTTACTGTAAAGACCGCTGCGTTCGGATCAGACCCGGAACTGTCAAGAAACGAGTATGAAACGGAGATCACCGAGGAGGAATACCGGGAACTTTTGAAGCTTGCCCGCGGCAACACAGTAAGCAAAACGAGATATATAAAAGAGGCGGACAACGGTCTGAAATATGAGATCGATGTTTTTGAGGGAAAGCTCACGGGACTTGCTTATCTGGAGATCGAGTTTTCGGATGAAAGCGCCGCTTCTGCTTTTCCGGATCCGGACTGGGTGGAATGTGATGTGACATACAGACCGGAATTTAAAAACGCAGCCCTGGCATATCTCGGAATGCCGGAATCTGAAAAAGAAAAGGAGAATAGAAATGGATGAGAACACATACCACCGTTCGTTTGTGAAAAGAAAACCTTCGATGGACGGTAAAAAAACAAAAACCATAATAATCCTTGCGGTCATAATCGTTTTGCTCCTGATGTTGGTGTTCAACTCTTTTTACGAGCTGAAGGAGGACGAATATGCGGTGATCACCACGTTCGGAAAGCCAAGCGTGATCTCATCTCCGGGTCTGAAATTCAAGATCCCGCTCATCCAGCAGAAAAAGATCGTTTCCAAAGCGACAAAAGGCTTCTCCATCGGCTATGACATCAACACAAATGCCACGCTCGTATCTGAAGCAGTTATGATAACCGTAGACTATAACTTCGTTGATGTGGACTTCTATGTGGAATACCGTGTGACTGATCCGGTGAAATACCTTTACAGTTCTCAGGAGCCTGTTGGGATCCTCAAGATGCTTTGTCAGTCTTATATTCGCGATACGATTGGCCTCTACAAGGTGGATGATGTCATTACGACCGGCAAGAGCGAGATACAGGCTGCAATAAAGGATAAGATCCTTGCAAGACTTGAGCAGGAGGATTTAGGACTTACCCTGGTAAGCATCACTATCCAGGATGCTGAACCGCCTACAAGAGAGGTCCAGGAGGCATTTAAAGCAGTTGAAACTGCTAAGCAGGATGCTGAAACAGCAACGAACAACGCAAAGAAATATGCGAACGAGGTCGTGCCTGCTGCTCAAGCAGATGCGGATGAGGTCCTCCAGAAGGCAGAAGCATATAAAACGGCTCGCATTAACGCAGCAAACGGTCAGGCCTCAAGATTCTCACAACTGTATGAAGAGTATTCAAAGTATCCCGAGATAACAAAGCAGAGACTGTTTTATGAGACTGTATCGGAAATATTCCCGGGAATGAAGATCATCATTATGGGGGACGATGGAACGGATGTGCAGACCATTCTCCCGCTTGATGAATTTGCGGGTTGAAAGGAGGGAACAGATTAATGGATAAGTCAAAGAAAAAGAGTCATATCAGTTTGATAGTGATAGCAGTTGCCGTCGTATTGCTGATAATTGTCTCGGCGAATTCCCTGTTTGTGGTCCAGAAGAACGAATACGGAGTCGTTTGGGAATTCGGCGCTGTTACGGATGTGAAAGAAAACCCCGGCCTGTACTTTAAGATACCATTCATTAACAGCGTAACGAAGCTCCCTAATACGGTCCTCCTCTACGACCTTCCGATCAGCGATGTAATAACAGCGGATAAGCATTCAATGGTTCTTGATTCTTTTGCTCTGTGGAAGATAGATGATCCGAGACTTTTCATTGAGTCGCTTTCCGGCAGTGTGAGCAACGCGGAGAGCAGGATTAATGCCATAGTATATAATGCCCTTAAGACTGTTATCTCCTCTCAGAAACAGGAGACTATCATTTCAGGAAGAGACGGAAAAGTCGTACAGCTCGTTATGGAGAACATCGGTACGAGTTTTGACAGATACGGGATTAAAGTGTTTGCCGTTGAAACCAAGACACTCGACCTTCCGGACGACAACAAGGATGCGGTGTATACACGAATGATCTCAGAACGCAACAATATTGCCGCGTCATATACGGCGGAAGGAAACGCAGAAGCGAAACGGATCAGGAACGAAGCGGATAAAAAAGTGGAGATCATTCTATCCGAGGCAGAGGCAAAGGCCCAGTCGACAAGAGCCGAAGGAGATGCTGAGTACATGAGGATTCTTTCCGAAGTGTATGATTCGGAAGAAGAGGCGGAGTTTTATACATTTATGATTGCACTCGATGCCCTGAGTGAATCGATGACAGGAGAGGAAAAAACGCTGATCCTCTCATCTGACAGTCCGATCGCAAAGATATTCAAATAAAAAAAGGACCGGGAATCCGGTCCTTTTTTATTTTCCAGTTGAACCAAAGCCGCTGCTGCCTCTGTCGGTTTCGGACAGTTCTCCCGTTTCGATGAATTCAACGGAGAGATAGGGAAGAACGATCATCTGCGCTATGCGGTCGCCGTGATGGACTGTATAGTCTTCATCTGTATCGTTGTGCAGCGGCACGATGTATTCTCCTCGGTAGTCACTGTCGCAGACTCCGACGCAGTTTGCCGGTCGTATGCCGTTTTTTGAGGCAAGACCGCTTCGTGCAAATATCGCACCAAAATATCCTTCCGGTATTTCCACCGACAGACCGGTACCGATTTTAACGGTTTTGTGTGCCCGGATCGTTACGGGAGAATCCAGACATGCATACAGATCATAGCCTGCCGAAAGCTTTGAGCCTGAAGTCGGTATAATGGCAGAGGCATTCAGTTTTTTGATGTTAATGAGCATAAAATGTTCCTCGTATTTCAGTTGATGAAGCTATTATAACAATTTGAATGCATATTACAATAACATAATAGGTTAAACAGAGGGGCATATTTTTAATTTGAGGTTCACACATTCTTTGCAGGCAGGTGATATACTTTTTTAACAATTCATGCTGCAGGGAGATTGATTTTGAAAGAAAGACTTGACAAGATCATCGCCGGATCCGGGGTCTCGAGCAGAAGCGATGTGAAAAGGCTTATCAGATCCGGAAGAGTCACTGTTAACGGCGTAACAGCTCAGTTTCCTGACATGAAGCTTGAAAGAGAATCATCTACAGTCAGAATAGACGGAGTTGCCGTTAATACAGCCAGATACAGGTATTTCATGATGAACAAGCCATCCGGACTGCTTTCTGTCACGGAGGATAGAAAGCAGAGGACCGTGCTTGATATCCTAGAGGGATATGACAGGAATATCGGATTGTTCCCCGTCGGAAGACTTGATAAAGATACAGAGGGACTGCTGCTGCTGACAAATGACGGGGATTTCTCGCATAGGGTGATATCACCGTCTTCGGGTATCAGCAAAGTTTATTACGCAAGAGTTGACGGCATCCCGGACGATGAAGATGCAGATGCCTTCTCCCGCGGTCTTGTTCTTGCGGACGGTACGAGATGCCTTCCCGCTGTGCTAGAACCTACCGGGGGCAGCGCATGCTTCGTAACGGTATATGAAGGAAAGTATCACCAGGTCAAAAGGATGCTTGCCTCAATTGGGAAGCCGGTTGTAAGCTTAAAAAGGCTCTCGATCGGGGGATTGAAGCTTTCGGATGATCTTGAAAGCGGACAATACAGAGAATTGGACGAAAATGAATTGTGCAAAATATTCAATGGCAATTAGATGAAAAAGAGCTTATTTTTAGGGGTGTTTTTGAGCGATAACACAATAAAGTATAAATAATCAACAAAAACAAGGCAACATTTCTATTGAAAATTACTTAAAATCGAGTTATTATAGTCAAAACTGCTGGTTGAATATATGGTTGTTTTGCTATATCAATAATTGCGATTTTCGCAGGAATAAACAGGAGGCTGCTTATGTCCGGAAGAATATTTCAGAGTGTTGTCATGCAAATGAAGGATGCTGTTGACAGACCCATAGGGGTAACAGACGAGCAGGGGATAGTTGTTGCTTCAACCGAGGCGTCCCTTATCGGAACGAAACTGGATGATTTTGATCATGCAGTCAGCAAAAGCGGGGGTCTGCCTGTTGTCACTCACTTGAGGGCATTCTGCCCGTTGAATTCGGACAGCGGCAAATCAGAGTATTTTGCTTTTGCCGACGGGACGGATCCCGGGTCAAAAGCTTTGTGTTCCATCGCTGCGATTGCCTTCAGTGAGGCAAAGACCAGTTATGAGGAAAAACATAACAAGGCGGCTTTTGTCAAGAATATCATATCTGATAATATTCTTCCCGGAGATGTTTACGTAAGGGCAAAAGAACTTCATTTTGCGACCGATGAACCCAGAAGTGTTATTCTTGTCCGTCAGCTTGAAAAACCGGACGTTGCAGCGGTCGAAACGATACAGCGTCTCTTTCCGGATAAGCAGAAAGATTTCGTGCTCAATATCAATGAGTCGGATGTTGTGGTTATCAAAGCCCTTTCATCCAAGGATTCTCATGAAGAAGTCTCTAAAGCGGCGGCCACGATCGAGAATGTGCTTAAAGAAGAACTCGGCGTTACATGCATTATCGGTGTGAGCACGGACTCCAAGCATCTCAGGGAACTTGCCGACAGATATAAAGAGGCCCAGGTTGCAATAGATGTCGGCAGGGTTTTTGAAAGCGACAAGTCTATTGTTTACTACGAAAGTCTCGGCCTCGGAAGAATCATCTATCAGCTTCCCACCACCCTCTGCGAAATGTTCCTCAGGGAGGTCTTTAAAAAGAATCCGATAGAGACTCTTGATGAGGACACGCTTGAAACTATCAACAGATTCTTTGAAAACAATCTGAATGTTTCCGAAACATCCAGAAAGCTCTATGTCCACCGCAATACGCTCGTTTATCGTCTGGAAAAGATCAAAAAGCTAACGGGACTTGATCTCAGAGAATTTGACCATGCAATCGTGTTCAAGGTTGCAATGATGGTAAAGATGTATCTGGATTCTCTTAATCTCGGGAAGTATTGATTGCAATAACCTTCGGAGGATTTCAAATGGTTCAGTTAAACAACATTAAGATGGTCTATTCTTCAAGCGGGACTGAAGCGCTCAACGGAGTCAGTTTCAGGATCGATGACGGGGAATTCGTTTTTCTCGTGGGACCTTCCGGCTCAGGGAAAACGACCATCATGAAACTTATCACCGGTGAGATCTCCGCTACGAGCGGAAGGATTATCGTCAATGATTTCGACATGCGGAAAATCAAACGCCGCAAGATCCCTCAGATGAGAAGAACGCTTGGTGTCGTTTTCCAGGATTTCAGACTCATTGAAAACATGAACGTATATGACAATGTCGCATTTGCGATGCGCGTTGTCGGTGCAAGCAACAAACAGATCCGGAAAAGAGTTCCCTATGTCCTTGAGCTGGTCGGACTGGACGGCAGAGAGAAAAGGCTTCCCAATGAGCTGTCCGGCGGGGAACAGCAGCGTGTTGCCATTGCCAGGGCTCTAGTGAACAATCCCAGGATGATTGTGGCGGATGAACCAACCGGCAACCTTGATCCTGTCAGAAGTCTTGAGCTCATGCTCCTTTTTGAGAAGATCAACGGCATGGGGACAACAATACTGGTCGTAACTCACGAAAAGGAACTTGTCAATGCATTCTCCAAACGAGTGATTTCCATTGATAACGGTGAAGTGATCAGCGACGGAATGGATGGGTATTTCGGAAATGAGACTTAATAGATACGGTTATCTTATTCGAGAAGGATTCCGCAGCATTTTCACGCATGGATTCATGTCTTTTGCTTCCGTCACGATTATTATGGCATGCCTGATTATTATGGGAAGCGTTTCGCTTCTGTCTTTGAACATTGACTCTCTTATCAAAGATCTTGAAGATCAGAACGAAGTAGTTGCGTTTGTTGAAGAAGATATTGAAGATGAAGCTGCCGCGGAGGCCATTGGGGCTGAATTGAGAAAGATTGAAAATGTTCAGTCTGTTGAATTCGTCAGTCGTAAAAACGCCATGGCAAAGTTCATGAGCAACTATGATTCCGACCTTATGGAAGGGATTGACGAGACTGTTTTCCGCCACAGATTCGTCGTGCATCTTACGGATATTTCTTCTATGGCGCAGACTAAAGCCCGGCTTGAAGAAGTTGACGGCATTGCTGAAGCAAAAGCGCACACGCAGTATGCAAAAGCCTTTATTTCGATCCGCAATGTTGTCACAGTCGTTTCTCTTGTTCTTATCGTTATTCTCGTCTTCGTTTCGATCTTTATTATGACGAACACGATTAAGCTTGCAACTATCAGCCGTAAAGAAGAGATAGCCATAATGAAAATGGTCGGAGCGACAAATTCGTTTATTCGCATGCCGTTTGTTGTTGAAGGCCTTGTGCTCGGAATTCTGGGCGGAGGGCTTGCTTTTCTTGCCGAATGGGGCATCTATGACGGTTTGACTGTCAAGATCGTGAATTCAATGTCAGCGGCCTATCTGAACATCATTCCGTTCAGATCGGTTGCGGTATATGTTCTGATCGTGTTTCTCGGTCTCGGTATTATGGTCGGTGTGTTCGGAGGCATGAACGCAATAAGGAATTATCTTAAGGTATAACTTATGAATCGAAGCAGGTTTGTTAGAATACTATGTATTATTCTGGCAGTTATTATGGCATTGTCTCTTCTTATAAGTGTTCTTCCTGCTGTAGCCAGGGCAGAAGATGAATCGGAAGATGATTTTGAGCAGCAGTTGGCCGCCCTTAATGAGGAGAAGGAAACAGCCAAAAATAATGTAACCAATGCCAGAAATAAGGTGGAAAAGCTCAAAGAGGAGCAAGCGCTTGTTATTGAGGAAAAAATAGCCCTTGAGGAGCGCAATGCTGCTGCTCTTACGGCAATCTCCCTTGTTGAAGAGGAGATTTCCCTTATCTCTGATGAGATTTCCCGCTATGATATAAGAATCTCTATCCGTGAAAAAAGGGTAGAGGTCGCAAAAGCGAGAGAAGATGAGCAGCTGGAAAAATACCGTGTCCGCATCAGAGCAATGGAGGAAAACGGCGGATATAACATTCTTGCCATTCTTCTGAATGCCGATAGTTTAAGTGAACTCCTAACGGCCATAGATGATTATGGGGATGTGATGAACAGCGATCTGGTCCTCTATAATCAACTGATGGAAGCGCGCGAGGAACATGAGGCCGTCAAGGCTGAATATGAGGCATATAAAGCTGAGTGCGAAGCCATTAAGGACGGGTATGAAAAAGATCTCTTTGATCTTGAATCTGAAAAGGCTGAGCTTGAAAAAGAGATAGAAGAGTCTGAAGCTCTTATTGAAGAATACACACAAAAGATCAAAGAAGCCGAAGAAGAACAGAAGCGGATGGAGCAGATCGAAGCCGCTGCCGCCGCCGCTGCTTCGAACTTCATTGCGGAGTATCAGGCAAGGAAAGCTGCGGAAGCCGCTGCCGCCGCTGCAGCAGCGCAGAGTGGTTCGGGCCAGTCCTCATCAGGTGCGGTTTCGGGGACCGGAGCTGCCGTTGAAAGCGGCAGTACTTCCGGAGAATCATATGGATCCGGAGCGGCAGTCAGCGGAAGCGGCTCATTTACATGGCCTTTTCCCGGACACTATAATATTACCAGTCCGTTCGGATACAGGCCAAGCACAGGAACAAATCACACCGGTATCGATATAGACGGATACGGCAGTATGGGTTCTCCGATCGTTGCGGCGGATGGCGGTACTGTTATCAAGGCTGAGTACTACGGCGGATACGGGAACTGCATTATAATCGACCACGGCAACGGCTTTACCACTCTGTATGCTCACTTGAGCAGCATGTACGTCGGAGTGGGGTCCTATGTCAGCAAAGGACAGACGATCGGCGGAGTTGGCAATACCGGTACATGCTACGGACTTGACGGTGTTCATCTGCATTTTGAGGTTGCCATTAACGGAAGCAGAGTTGATCCGCAGGGGTATTTGTGATAGAGATGAGAGGATGATTTCTCTCTAAAGGAATGCTTTTATGTTGAAAAACATGAAGAAAAAACTGGTTTTCGTTCTGATAGCAGCGATTCTGATCGGCGCTGCAGTTCCTGTTTTCAGAACAGGGGCTTATGCAGTAACACAGGACGAAATCGATGATCTGGAAGAAGAAAAAGAGAAAATCGCCGAAAAAGTAAAGGTGCAGCAGGACAAGATCGAAGCGCTTGAAAAAGAGAAGTCTGACTTTTTGGAACTGAAGGTAGCACTTGAGGAAAGAAACGCTTTTACCTTGAGGCAGATGGAATTGAATCAGCTTCAGATCGACTATATGGCTGATCTTATTGAGCAGAAATCTCTTGAATTGGCGTCTGCTGTCAAGGCGGAACAGGGTCAGTTGGAAAAATACCGGACCAGGGTCAGGGCTATGGAGGAAAACGGGAGTTATGATCTTCTCGCGATTTTCCTCAATGCAGATTCTCTCGGCAGTCTGCTTTCCGCTATGGACGACATAGGGGAGATCATGGATGCTGACAAAAAGCTCGAAGATGAGTATATTGCAGCCAGACAGCACTCGGAATCCGTTAAGGCGGAATATGAATCTTTAAAGGCCGAACTTGATTTGAAGCAGGAGAAGCTTCTTGAGGAACAGGCTGCTCTACAGGCACAGATTGACGAGACTGATCAGATGCTGGAAGAGCTTATGAACAGTATCGACGAAGAGAGTGAGACCCTGGAAGGTTTCCAGAAGGCTGTTAAAGATGCGCAGGCCGAGATCGATCGACTTACGGAAGAACTTGAGAGGGAAAGACGCGCCGCCATAGCAGCCTCTGCGGGAGCGGTCGGATACGGCGGCGGGACGGTCACCGGATCCGGGAACTTTATATGGCCTGTATCTTGCACCTATATTACCAGCTGTGTCGGAAACAGATTTCATCCCATCTCCGGACAGTGGAAGTATCATTCCGGAATGGATATCGGAAGCCAGTACGGCGATTCGATCTGGGCGTCTGATGGCGGGACAGTATGCATAGCGGGTGTTAACGGCGGATATGGAAACTGTGTGATGATCGATCACGGAAACGGTTATTATACATTGTACGGCCATATGTCATCGATTGCTGTTTCGGTCAACCAGACTGTCTCGCAGGGGCAGGTGATCGGGTATGTCGGCAGTACGGGATACTCTACCGGACCGCATCTTCATTTCGAGATCCGCAGCGCCAATTCAAACGGTACGACTACCTGTCTTGATTTTTCTTCCTGGTTTTCCGGCCTTACCTATTCTCCCGATTCGGGCGGCTGATCGTTTTTTAGTCTGAATACTCTTTGCCGGACAGTCTGTTTTCAGCTGTCCGGCTGATACGGTTATTTTGGAGGTTGTTCGTGAGCAAGTATACAAAACGGATACTGAGAAAGATCCTGAGGTTTTTCATCAATCTTTTCAATCTCGGAATTCCACTCAAGATCGTGCTGTTATTGCTTATTGTATTTACCGGGACAGCTATCGGCGTCACTTATTCCAAGGTGATGAACAGTGTAGGCGGCAAGGATGAATACGAAGAGGCAAGCCGGTATATAGAACTCAAAAATATAATCGTTGATAACTATATCGGCGAAGCAGACAGAGACAAGATGGCGGATTCCGCAGCGGCTGCCATGGTTGCCGGCCTTTCGGATAAATGGAGCTATTATATGAGCGCAGATGAATACAGCACATATCAGCTGTATTCTTCAGATGAATACGCCAACATCGGGATCTCGCTCAAGAAAAAGGATTCGGGCGGTTTTGAGATCATCTCAGTCAACTATGACTCCGTTGCTGCCAAGGCAGGTCTTACTCCCGGTACAGTCATACAAAGTATAGACGGGGTCAAGGTATCCGATATGAATATCGATGAGGTCCGGACTTTGATCCGATCCAAGATGAACACCTCATTCGTCATCGGACTTAACGGGAATAATACTGTTACGATAGACTGTTCTTCCACCTACCAGAGTTCCGTGAACTACCGGCTTGAAAAAACGATGGCGGGATATGTCCAGATATATGATTTTGAGGCAGGAACGGCACAGGATGCTATCGATGCCATAGAAGATCTCCTCTTCAAAGATGCGGAAAGCCTTGTCATCGATCTGCGCGGAAACTCCGGAGGCCTGTATTCCGAGGCGGCTCAGCTTCTTGATTATCTGCTTCCCAATTACGACTTGTTTATTGAAGTAGATAATAAAGGAAAGGAAAAGGTTTATTCATCTGACGGGATGTGCATCGATCTTCCTACTGTTGTCATGATAAACAGCGGAACATACGGATGTGCTGAAATTTTCGCCAAGGTCCTGCAGGAATACAACAAGGCGACGATCCTCGGAGAACAGAGCATGGGCAATGTTCAGTCGCAGGAGACATTTGATCTTGAGGACGGTGCGGCTATCAGACTTTCAACGAAAATGTATCTTACTGCAATGCGCACAGATATCTCGAACATCGGCGTGACCCCGGATATTATCATTTACAACTCGGATCCTTCGACTGTCGGAACGACATCCGGCACTACCGGCGGACAGGAAGGCACGGCAAGTACTTCGGAAGATGAACAGCTTATGGAAGCACTCAGATATTTGAGTTGACATTCTGTAAGGCAAGTATTTATAATTACCTAAATTTCTGTAAGGGAGTCGTATACAATGGCTTATCAAAATCCAAACATCTCCAACAGGTATAAAATGAGCATCGAGCGCCTCAATGAGCTCAAAAAAGAACTGAACTATCTTGAGACAGTGAGAGAGAAAGAGGTCGCTGAGCAGATCAAGGAGGCGAGAAGCTTCGGGGATCTTTCCGAAAACAGCGAGTATGACGAGGCCAAAACGGAGCAGGGAAAACTCTATTCCAAGATAGCCGAACTCAAGGACCTCATTGAAAATGCGGAAATCGTCGATTTCCTTGAAGGAGACGGCCCGAGAGACACGGTTACGCTCGGAAGCATCGTTCGCGTGAGAGACGTTGAGTTTGACGATACAGAGTTCTTTGAGATCGTCGGATCACAGGAAGCGAATCCAAGAAATGGACGTATTTCGGATGACTCGCCCGTTGGCAGCGCTCTGAAAGGACACAAAGTCGGAGACATCATAAGCGTTGAAGCGCCTGTCGGCACGCTAAAGTTTGAGATCGTTTCAGTAGAAAACAAGTGATTATCGGGGATCAAAATGAGCAATACTTTCAACAATCCTGATTCTGCAAGAGAAGTTTCGGAGCTTCTGCAGATCAGGAGAGATAAGCTTCTTGATCTTCAGAAGCGCGGCAGTGATCCGTTCAAAATCACCAGATTTGATGTTTCCGATCATACGGATGATATTTTCGACAATTATGACCGTTATGAAGGACATTTAGTCACAGTAGCTGGCAGAATGATGTCAAAACGTGTTATGGGAAAGGCGTCGTTCTGTCATATCCAGGATCTCAGGGGCACCATTCAGATCTATGTTTCCAGAGATAATCTCGGAGATGAAGCCTATGCAGATTTTAAGAAGCTCGACATAGGCGACATTCTCGGCGTCAAAGGCGAAGTGTTCCGCACTAAGACCGAGGAGATTTCCATCCGCGCTGAAAACATCACTCTGCTCTCGAAGAGTCTGCAGATACTCCCCGAAAAGTACCACGGGCTTACGAACACAGACCTGAGATACCGGCAGAGATATACTGACCTCATCATGAATCCCGAGGTCAAAGAAACCTTTGTGAAAAGATCCGCCATTATCAGCGGCATCAGAAGATATCTGGATGACAGGGGATTCATGGAAGTTGAGACCCCTATGCTCGTATCCAATGCGGGGGGAGCAGCGGCAAGGCCTTTTGAGACGCATTACAATGCCCTCAACGAGGATATGAAGCTCAGGATTTCTCTTGAGCTGTATCTCAAGCGACTTATTGTAGGCGGACTTGAGAGAGTCTATGAGATCGGAAGAGTTTTCCGGAATGAAGGAATGGACACAAAACATAATCCGGAATTCACTTTAATGGAGCTTTATCAGGCTTATACTGATTATCACGGCATGATGGATCTGACCGAAGACATGTTCAGACATCTTGCTCGTACGGTATGCGGAACAGATATGGTCGTTTACGGCGACAAGACGATTGATCTCGGAAAGCCCTTCGAAAGGCTTACCATGATCGATGCCGTAAAGAAATACTCCGGGGTCGACTTCGATGAGATCCGGGACACGGAAGAGGCAAAAACAATAGCCCGGGAAAAAGGCGTTGCATTCGAAGAAAGGCATCAGAAAGGCGACATCCTGAATCTCTTCTTTGAAGAGTTCTGTGAAGAGAACCTTATACAGCCTGTTTTCATTATGGACCATCCGGTTGATATTTCTCCGCTGACGAAGAGAAAGCCTGACAAGCCTGACTACGTTGAACGCTTTGAGCTTTTTATCAACGGCTGGGAGATGTGCAACGCATATTCCGAACTCAATGATCCGATAGATCAGCGGGAACGTTTTGCTGCGCAGGATGCTGCTGCAGCTGCAGGTGATGCGGAGGCAAACCATACGGATGAGGACTTTCTGAATGCGCTTGAGATCGGAATGCCGCCCACCGGAGGCATAGGCTACGGGATAGACCGTCTTGTAATGCTTCTCACGAACAGTGCATCCATAAGAGATGTTCTTCTTTTCCCGACCATGAAACCTTTGGACAGGGAAAAGTCCGAATCCAAAGCCGAGGAGAAGCCTGTTGAAGCTGCCCCTGCGGTCGAGGAAAAGATTGATTTTTCAAATGTGAGAATTGAACCTCTGTTTGAAGAATTTGTCGATTTTGAAACTTTCAGCAAATCAGATTTCAGAGCAGTGAAGGTGCTTGAATGTGAAGCAGTACCTAAGTCGAAGAAACTCTTAAAGTTCGTTTTAGATGACGGAAGTGCTGAAAAACGTGTGATTTTAAGCGGTATTCACGAATATTATGAACCGGAAGAGCTTATCGGAAAGACCTGTATTGCTATCACAAATCTTCCTCCGAGAAAGATGATGGGAATTGACTCCTGCGGCATGCTGATCAGTGCTGTTCATCATGAAGGAGAGGAAGAAAAGCTCCATCTTCTGATGGTCGACCAGCATATTCCTGCAGGAGCAAAGCTCTATTGAATCGTTTCGAAAACAGGTGATTTAGCGATGTCTGTAAAAAGGATAAGCATATAGGGACATGCAGATCAAGATCGAGAATCGGCATGGCAGTGAATAAGTACTGCTGTGCCGATTCTTTATATTGCATGAACAGATGATTCAGGGTAAAAAACATATTGACAAATACCCCCGAAGGGTATATATTATCAACACAAAATACCCCGTCGGGGTATTTGAAGATTGAACTGGAGCAACAATAAATGGAAGAAAACTGCTGTCAGACAAGAAAAAAGCACAGGAGCGAAAAAGAGTATAAGGATCTCATGAACAGGCTCAAGCGCATCGAAGGCCAGGTCAGAGGACTGCAGAAAATGCTGGAGAGCGATGCGTACTGTCCGGATATCCTCATTCAGGTGTCAGCTGTTAATTCCGCGCTGAATGCGTTTGGTAAAACGCTTCTTGCCTCGCATATGAAAACCTGTGTGGTCGAGGATATTAGAGAGGGCAGAGAAGAGACCATTGATGAGCTTGTGGAAACACTCCGGAAGGTGATGAAATAATGGAACAGTATACTGTCAGCGGAATGAGCTGCGCGGCCTGCAGTGCACGTGTAGAGAAAGCGGTTTCAGCCGTTCCCGGTGTAGCAAGCTGTTCCGTGAGTCTTTTGACGAATTCCATGGGAGTTGAAGGTACCGCATCCGAGGCCGATATTATCAAAGCTGTGGAGAATGCAGGCTACGGCGCTTCAAAGAAAGGAAAAGCAGTCTCCGAAAACAGCGTAAAGCCTTCCTGGGCTGATGACGAGGCCCTGAAAGATAAGGAAACGCCTAAGCTGAAGAAAAGGCTCATTTATTCCGCGTTTGTGCTCGGAATACTTATGTACTTCTCAATGGGGCACATGATGTGGAATTGGCCTGCACCTGCGGTGTTTGAGAATCACGTTTTCCTCGGCACATTCGAGATGCTGCTTGCGATCATCGTTATGATTATAAACGGCAGATTCTTTGTATCCGGCTTCCGGTCTCTTTTTCGGGGTTCACCGAACATGGATACGCTTGTTGCCCTCGGGTCCTCTGCTTCTTTCGGGTATTCGCTTTTTGAACTCTTTCTGATGATCATTGCCCTTGGAAACGGCGACCATGAAACGGTCATGCGATACGGCATGAATCTCTATTTTGAATCTGCCGCCATGATTCCGACGCTCATCACCATCGGCAAGATGCTTGAGGCAATGTCCAAGGGCAGAACGACAGATGCCCTGAAGAGCCTGATGAAGCTCGCTCCCAAAACAGCCGTGCTCGTTATCGACGGGAAAGAAACAGAAGTCGGTATAGAAACCGTAAAAGTCGGCGATATATTTGCAGTCAGGCCCGGAGAGAGCATACCTGTAGACGGAAGGATCATCGAAGGTACTTCCTCGGTCAATGAATCGGCACTGACAGGAGAAAGTATCCCTGTTGATAAAATGACCGGTGACACCGTTTCCGCCGCTACGATAAACCAGCAGGGATATATCCTGTGCAGCGCAACGCGTGTAGGTGAGGACACCACCCTCGCGCAGATAATAAAGACCGTTTCAGATGCTGCTGCAACCAAAGCTCCGCTTGCGCGGATAGCGGATAAGGTCTCGGGGATTTTTGTCCCAGCTGTAATCGGTATTGCAGTCCTCACGATGTTTGGTTGGCTCATTGCCGGTAAAGATTTCGGTTACGCGATAGCAAGGGGAATATCGGTACTTGTTATAAGCTGTCCGTGCGCGCTCGGACTTGCCACTCCGGTCGCCATAATGGTCGGCAGCGGAGTCGGCGCGAAAAACGGCATCCTGTACAAAACTGCGGCATCTCTTGAAGCAGCAGGCAGAACGCAGATAATCGCGCTGGATAAAACCGGAACCATCACAGAGGGGAGACCGGTAGTTACGGATATAATACCGAACGGAACCGATGCTGATTCTCTTCTCTGTCTGGCAGCCTCCCTCGAATCAAAAAGCGAGCATCCTCTTGCTAAGGCGGTAGCAGAAAAGGCTGGAGGGCTTGAGCTTTATCCTGTAAGCGACTTTGCTGCTATACCCGGACAAGGCCTTGAAGGACGGATACTCGGGAAAAAGATAATCGGGGGAAGCAGAAAGTATATTTCTTCACTCACCGATGTGCCCGATGAATTCCTGAAAAAGACAGATGAACTTGCAAACCTCGGAAAGACGCCGCTTCTTTTCTCATACGAAGGAAAGTTCTCGGGGATTATCGCCGTAGCGGATGTGATAAAGAAAGAATCAGCCCGGGCGATAGCAGAACTGAGGAACATGGGTATCCGTGCTGTTATGCTCACAGGGGATAACGAACTCACTGCAAAGGCGATAGGCGCTCAGGCAGGAGTCGACGAAGTGATTGCGGGAGTGTTGCCGGATGGCAAGGCAGATGTTATTATCCGCCTGAAAGAGTCCGGCAAGATCGCCATGGTGGGCGACGGCATAAACGACGCTCCTGCGCTGACTCTGGCAGATACCGGAATCGCGATAGGAGCGGGAACGGATGTGGCGATCGATGCCGCCGACATAGTTCTCGTAAAAAGCAGGCTGACGGATGTGACTGCTGCGATCAGAGCAAGCAGGGCAACGATCAGGAATATTCATCAGAATCTCTTCTGGGCATTTTTCTATAATATAATCTGCATCCCACTGGCGATGGGGCTTTATGGCGTTGCGATGAAGCCAATGTACGGAGCTGCAGCGATGGCACTTTCCAGCTTTTTCGTCTGCATGAATGCGCTGAGACTCAATCTTGTGGATATCTATGATCCCTCAAAGGATAAGGCAATAAAAAACAGACAGACGGGCAGACAATCCATCAGCCTTCTGTCTGAAACAGATAATAATGAAAACAATACTGAAAAGGAGAATACAGCAATGACAAAAACACTTAAGGTAGACGGAATGATGTGCAAGCACTGCGAGGCCAGAGTAAAGAAAGCGCTCGAGGCTGTTGAAGGTGTGGAAAGCGCGGTCGCAGACCATGAAAAAGGAACGGCTGTTGTAACACTCAGCATCTCCGTGGAGGATGCGGTGCTCAAAGCCGCGGTCGAAGCCCAGGATTATGAGGTTCTCGGAATAGAGTAAAAAAGGATGCGGATTTGATCCGCATCCTTTTTAATCATCAGTTCTTCAGATTAAGATGAGCCCGAACACGCTCGATGACCATTTCCAGCGCGACCTGATTATACCCGCCTACGGGAATGATCACATCGGCGTTCCTCTTGCTTGGCTCAACATAGAGCTCGTGCATCGGCTTTACCGTGGCGAGATACTGGTTCACTATGCTTTCGGGGCTCCTGCCTCTCTCCTGCACATCTCTCACCACTCGCCTTAGTATGCGAACGTCCGCATCGGTGTCGACAAAGATCTTTATGTCGAGCTGACTGCACAGCTCCGGATCCTGGAAAATGAGTATGCCTTCAACGAGGATGACCTTTGCCGGTTTGATAACGATCTCTTTGTTGCTCCGGTCATGTATGGTGAAATCATATACCGGGCAGACAACGCTCTTTCCTTCGCGCAGATCGCGGAGGGCCTGCACAAGCATATATGTGTCAAATGCATCCGGATGGTCATAGTTCAGTTTGGCTCTTTCATCATAGGTGAGGTCGTGATGGGCCTTGTAATAGTTATCATGATAGATCACGGCAACATCGTCGCCGAAACGCTCCTTGAGCCTGTTCGTTATGGTGCTTTTTCCGCTTCCGGTACCTCCGGCAATACCGATGACCATTACGTCCGACATGATTTCGCCCTCCGATTTTTTCTTTATAATAGCATACCCACCATGTCATTTCAATTTGACTTTTATGATGTGAGAAAATATAATCAATACAGTTTTAACAACAAATATTTATCAGGAGGAGAACTATATGACACCACATAATAATGCGCCGATTGATAAGATAGCGAAGACTGTGCTCATGCCGGGGGATCCTTTGAGGGCAAAGTACATTGCTGATAAATTTCTCAAGGATGCAGAGCTTGTAAACAATGTCCGCGGAGTGCAGGGACGCACCGGAACATGGAAGGGGATTCCCGTAACGGTGATGGCTTCCGGTATGGGCATGCCCTCTATAGGTATTTACAGCTGGGAACTGTATAGTTTCTACAAAGTGGATAATATAATAAGAGTCGGGTCAGCGGGAGCGCTCCAGGATGAAATAAACGTCAGGGACATCGTGATCGGTATGGGTGCCTGCACGAATTCAAACTATATCAATACATTCAGGTTCCCGGGCACATATGCTCCCATCGCGGACTATACGCTTCTCTCCGCTGCCGTGGAGGCGGCAAAGGAAAACGGGGCAAAATGGCATGTGGGCAATATTTATTCCTCGGATAATTTCTATCATCCCGAGCATTATCTGGGCAATGATATTTGCAAAAAGATGGGGATCATGGCTGTTGAGATGGAAGCTGCAGCCCTTTATGCTAATGCAGCGGCAGCCGGAAAACGGGCTCTTTGTATATGTACAATATCCGACCACATATTCAACGGTGTTGAGCTTACAGCTGAAGAGCGGCAGAACTCTTTCAACGAGATGATCGAGATCGCACTTGATACGGCCGTCAAGATGAACGATTTTTAATTTTGATATTTAGAGTTCTTATTATTGATTTAAGAAAGTTAACATGCTATATTATATTCGAATTCCAAAGGGTACGGATAACCTTTGAAAATAATAAAACTATGGAGGAATTACATGAAAAAGACTTTAGCAATTATTCTTGCACTCTGCATGGTATTTGCTCTGTGTGCATGCGGAAAGAGCGCATCTGGCTCCTCTGCCGCAAAGATTAAGATCGGTATGGTCACCGACGTCGGCGGTGTCAACGACAAGTCCTTCAACCAGACTTCCTGGGAAGGCCTTCAGGCACTCCAGGCTGAGGATCCCAGCTTCGAGGTTAAGTATCTCGAAAGCAAGACCGATGCGGACTATCAGACAAATATCAACACCTTTATCGATGACGGTTACGACCTCATCATCTGTGTAGGTTACATGCTCGCCGACGCTACTCGTGCAGCAGCTGAAGCGAACCCTGACCAGAAATTTGCTATCATTGATGACGATACCTGTGCAGATCTTCCTAATGTTGCCTGTCTGATGTTCGCTCAGGAGCAGGCTTCCTATCTTGTTGGTATCGTTGCCGGTTCTTACACGCAGACCAAGACTGTCGGTTATGTACAGGGCATGGTATTCCCCTCAATGAACAAATTTGGTGTTGGCTTCATTTCCGGCGTTCTCTCCGTCTGCCCGGATGCAAAGGTTCTTCAGTATAATGCAAACAACTTCGGCGACTCTGCCGGCGGCGCTACTGCTGCCAAGGATATGATTACCAAGGGCGCTGATGTTATCTACCATGCAGCCGGCGGCACCGGAATGGGCGTCATTGAGGCTTGCAACGAGGAAGGCATCTGGGCTATCGGTGTTGATACCGACCAGTCCAATCTCGCCCCCGAACATGTTCTTACTTCCGCTATGAAACGCGTTGACACCGCAAGCCAGGATATCTCCAAGTCTGTTAAAGACGGTACTTTCACCGCCGGTGTTCATCTCTATGACCTTACTAACAACGGTGTCGGCATTGCCCCCACTACCACTCACATCTCCGATGATGTCCTTGCCCTTGTAAATCAGGCAATGGAAGACATCGGATCCGGCAAGATCGTAGTTCCCACTCTGGCAGAAGAAGTACCCGAGTTCACCCTCGCGGACTGATTGTTTCTTTTACCCTCACCAATTCCGGTGAGGGTATTTTTTTATTTATGATAAATAAAAAATATGGAAGAATCCTCACAGATATAGTAAAATACAGAAATATAATAATCCTGTCTCAGGCATGTTGGAAGGGGGAGTCCTTTTGTCAAAAGAACACGTGGATATGAATACCGTAGTGGTCGAAATGCGGGATATCGTTAAAAAGTTCGGCGACTTCACAGCTAATGACGGTATTCAGCTTACTGTCCACAAAGGCGAGATCCATGCTATCCTCGGTGAGAACGGCGCCGGTAAGTCAACATTGATGAACCAGCTCTACGGACTGATCAAGCCCACATCGGGTGATATTATCATCAACGGGAAAAAAGTTGAGATGAACAACCCGAGAGACGCTATCGATGTCGGAATCGGTATGGTCCACCAACACTTCATGCTGGTAGCACCGTTTACCGTCACACAGAACATCGTTCTCGGAACGGAGCCTACCAAGGGAGTATCTCTCGATATGGCCACTGCTCGAAAAAACGTTGTTGAGATCTCCGAAAAATATGGACTCTCGATCGATCCGGACGCAAAGATCGAAGATATTTCCGTCGGCATGCAGCAGCGCGTGGAAATACTTAAGGCACTTTACAGAGGCGCTGAGATATTGATTCTTGACGAGCCGACCTCTTCTCTCACACCGCAGGAGATCGTTGAACTGATCGGCATCATGCACAATCTTACACGTGATGGAAAGAGCATAATACTCATAACGCATAAGCTGAAGGAAATAAAGGAATCTGCTGATTTCTGCACGATCATCCGTCTCGGCAGATATATCAACACCGTTGATGTAGATACCGTTACTGAAAACGATCTTGCCAGCATGATGGTTGGCAGAAACGTTGCTTTCAAGGTCGAGAAAGAAGATATCGAACCGGGCGAAGTTGTTCTTGATGTAAAGGGACTCCATTGCCTGGATTACCGCGGCGTCGAGATAGTCAAAGGTCTGGATCTCCAAGTCAGAAAAGGCGAGATAGTAGGTATTGCCGGTATCGACGGCAACGGACAGACAGAGCTGGTCGAGGTCATAACAGGGCTGCGTAAGGGAACATCCGGACAGGTGTTCGTCAACGGGACGGATGTATTCAACAAGCCGCCACGTTTCGGTTATGACCATGGAGTATCCAGTATACCGGCGGACAGACAGAAACACGGCCTTGTTCTGGATTTTTCAATAGAAGACAACCTTATTCTTCAGAACTTTGGGGATGAGCCGTTTTCAAAAAAGAAGATACTCAATCGTGATGAGATCTTCAAATATGCGACAAGTTCCATTGACCGCTTCGACATACGTCCCGGCAACAGCGAAAAACGTCCTGCAGGGACGCTTTCAGGCGGCAACCAGCAGAAAGTCATTATTGCCAGAGAGGTACAGAATGACAAAGATCTGCTCATAGCTGTCAACCCGACGCGCGGCCTTGATGTCGGTGCTATCGAATATGTCCACAGATATATTGTGGGACAGAGGAACAAAGGCAAAGCGGTTCTTCTTGTCTCATTTGAACTTGATGAGGTTATGAGTCTTTCTGACAGGATAGATGTCATATTTGACGGAAAGATCGTCAGTTCGATCCCGGGCAAAGACGCCAACGAGAATGAACTCGGATTGATGATGGCGGGAGGAGGTAATAAGCAATGACGAAGAAAAAAAGCGTTCTGGATTTTATTGCTGAGCATCGTTTCCTCCATATCCTCCTGTCTATCCTCATGGGATTCCTCGTAGGCGCCGTTTTTCTTATCATAATGGGACTCAGTGTGGGGGAGGCGTATGGAAAGCTTATCAGCAGCGTCACCAGCCTTAAAGGTTTTTCATATGTTATCGTTTACTCCATACCATATATCGTAGTCGGACTATCCGTCGCGTTCTCTTTCAAGACGGGCGTATTCAATATAGGCGCGGAAGGACAGTTTGTCTGCGGATCGATGGCAGCTGCATGTGTAGGCATACTTTTTTCAAATTTGCCGGGTATCATACTCATTCCTCTCTGCTTCATTGCAGCTATGATAGCAGGAGCCTTCTGGGGGTTGATAGTAGCTTCTCTGAAGACAAAGTGGGGAATCAACGAGGTCCTGAGTATGATTATGTTCAACTGGATCGCATTCTACCTTTCCAACTATATTGCCGGCATTCCTGCCATACATTCCGACGGCACTGCTGAGGCGACCAAGAACGTCGCGGATCAAGCAAGGACACTTTTCCCGAACTCGTTCAATTCAAGATTTAATTTAGCTCCGACATTCAACTGGGGATTTATTGTTGCCGTTATCGTAACGATAGTGATCTGGTTTATCATTGAGAAGACTACTCTCGGATATCAGCTCAAAGCAGTAGGTTCAAATAAAAACGCTGCTCTTTACGGAGGAATCGGAGTCAACAAGTCTATCCTTACATCCCTCGGAATATCCGGTGCTCTTGCAGGGCTTGGCGGAGCTCTGCAGCTTATGGGAATGGGCGGAAGGATCAGCGTATTCTCCTCTCAGGAAGGGTTTGGATTTGCAGGGATTGTCGTCGCACTGATCGGATGCTCCAATCCGTTCGGAGTACTTGCTGCAGGTATATTCTACGGTGCGTTGAACTACGGAGGCAGCAAGCTTAATCTTGTCGGCGTTCCTACACAGCTTATCAGTGTTATTGTCGGAACTGTAGTCTTCTTTATATCTATTTCAATTATTTTCGAACGACTTAAATATGTCGGCGCAAAACTACACAGAGAAACACCAAAGATAGTACCGGATACGGAAAAGGGAGAAGGGAGTGATAAGAAATGACAAATATCGTAAATAATCTCGGTATCATCATTTATGCTACTCTTATCTATATGACACCTCTTACTTATGCTGCTCTCGGATCCTGCTTCTCCGAAGTCTCCGGAGTTGTTAACATTGGAATCGAAGGGATGATGACCGCAGGAGCCTTTACGGGAACAGTCGTGGCGTATTTTACCGGCAGTCCATGGATCGGCTTTATCTGCGGAGGTCTTGCAGGCATGTTTTTCGGGGCACTTCACGCATTTGCTACAGTCAAGCTCGGCGCAGATCAGACTATTTCCGGAACTGCCATCAATATGCTCGGACCCGGAATCGTCATCATGCTTGCCAGGGTCATGTTTGACTCAACGGACACCATCCCTCTTGATTCTACGATGAAGATACCCCGTCTCTTTAAGGGCGTTTTCGATACCTCCACCGTTTTCGGCAGATTTCTGGACAACGTTTTTGCAAACTATGCCTCGACCTATCTGGTGTTTGTCGCTGTTCTTATTGTCTGGTTCGTCTTCTATAAGACCCGCTTCGGCCTTAGACTCAGAGCCTGCGGAGAGCATCCCCAGGCATGCGAGACCCTCGGTATCGACGTTATAAAGATGCGGTTCCTCTGTGTGAGCATTTCCGGATTCCTTGCCGGTCTCGGCGGCGCGTGCGTAACCATGGCGATTTCCAATCAGTTCAGACCGATCTCCATAGTCGGCCAGGGCTTCATCGCCATAGCGGCAGTCATCTTCGGAAAATTCCGTCCGCACGGCGCTCTCCTCGGCTGTCTGCTGTTCGGTCTGTGTTCTGGGCTGAAGGTGGTGCTTGGAGGGTCATCCGGTGTGAATATGCAGATCCTGTCGATGATCCCGTATGCTGTTACGGTCATTGTGCTCATCCTCTTCGTCGGAAGTGCTCATGTCCCTTCCGCAAACGGAAAACCTTTTGTAAGGACAAAATAATAAGTATTACTGTATTGAAAATGAGCCTGCTGTTCTGCAGGCTCATTTTTTAGAAATCTTTACTTGAGAAACACAATAACTTGTGGTATTCTTTCGTAAGACTGTCATATATATGGAGGTATACGGATGGAATCTCGTGTTTTTCAGATGATCGAAAAGGAAAAAGAACGCCAGGAAAGGAATTTTGAACTGATTGCCAGCGAGAACTTTGTAAGTGAAAATGTTCTCCGCGCGATGGGCTCATGTCTCACTAACAAATACAGTGAAGGCTATCCTGCGGTCCGGGAGGACGGATGCGGGAGAAAAGGCCGTTACTACGGCGGCTGTCAGGTCGTGGACGAGATCGAAGAGTACTGCTGCACAAAGTGGCGTGAAGTATTCAACACGGATTATCACGTAAACGTTCAGCCGCACTGCGGATCACAGGCTAACATGGCCGCGTATCTCAGCGTGCTTAATCTGGGCGATACCATTCTGGCAATGAGTCTCAATAACGGCGGGCATCTCACACACGGATCACCGGTCAACTTCAGTGGCAAGCTCTTCGATATGAAGTTTTATGACGTTGATGACAACGGATTCATCGATTACGAGGATATCGGGAATAAGATCAGGGAATATAAACCCGCACTTGTTCTTGCTGGCGCGAGTGCATATTCAAGAGAGATCGACTTTTCCCGCATCCGGGAAATGATCGATGCCTCCGGTCTTGAGAAAAAGCCTTATTTTATGGTTGATATGGCGCATATTGCCGGCCTTGTTGCCGCGGGATACCACCAGTCTCCGTTCGGAAAAGCCGATATAATCACCACCACCACGCACAAGACCCTCCGGGGACCAAGAGGCGGGATGATCTTCTGCACCAAAGAACTTGCCGGTGCGGTTGACGGCGCTATATTCCCTGGCACGCAGGGCGGACCGCTCGAGCATGTGATCGCCGCAAAGGCTGTTGCTGCTGAAGAGGCCTGCTCTCCTGAATATAAGGAGTACATCGGCAATGTTGTGAAAAACTGCAAGGCCATGTGCGATGAGTTCATCCGGCTCGGATATGAAGTTGTAACGGGCGGAACGGATAATCATCTGTTTCTTCTTGATTTTACAAACACCCATCCTGATATTTCCGGTAAAGCCGTTCAGGATGAGCTTGACAAGCATTACATCACGCTCAACAAAAACTGCGTTCCCAATGAAAAACGCAGTCCGGTCCAGACGAGCGGCGTGCGCATAGGCACGGCTGCTGAGACCACCAAGGGCAAAACTGCGCAGGATTTCATCGAGGTTGCGAGAAAGATCGATTCGATAATCTCTCAAATGTCAGCTGCCAAATAATACAGATCAACAGTTTGCATTCAAAACGGGCATCTTGCTGATGTCCGTTTTTCATATCCGATATTAAAAAAATTTAAACTATTTTAAGATGAGACTTGCAGAATTGGGACAAGTTGTGCTATTCTACAAAATCGGTAGAATATATAATAAATTATAGAAGAGAACAATGGAAAAGATCACGTCAAGAAAGAACCAGTTAATCGCACATATCCGGAAGCTTTCCGCCTCAAGGGAATACAGAACCCGGTGCGGCGAATATGTCTGTGAGGGCAGAACGATGCTGGGTGAAGCGCTTGCTTCTTCAGCGGAGATTACCGCTGTCATATGGAACGAAAGTGCTGACGAAGTCATTTCGGGGATACCTTCCCAGTATGAAGTACCGGAGGATCTTTTTTCATTCGTATCTCCATTGAAAAACAGTCCCGGACCGGTATTCACGGTTAAAATACCGAAAGCAGATACTGATAAGAAAATAGACTCCGCTATAGTGCTCGAGAACATACAGGATCCCGGGAATGTCGGGACCATACTGCGTACTGCTAACGCGTTTGGTATTGGCAGTGTTCTGCTGACCGGATCCTGTGCCGATCTCTATAACAGCAAAGCGGTGAGAGCGTCGATGGGAGCGGTTTTCCGGCAGCGGACGGATATAGTCGATCTTACAGATCTCAGAAGATTCGTCGATGCACATTCTCTGATGCTTTACGCAGCCGTGCTGTCCGACAATGCGGAAGATATCCGAAATATCGACTGTTCCGGATGTGCATTTGCCATAGGGAATGAAGGAAATGGTCTGAGCAAAGAGCTGCTCGAATTATGCGACAAAGAGGTCATCATTCCAATGTTACCTTCAGCTGAATCTCTGAATGCTGCCGTTGCAGCCGGGATCCTTATGTGGGAAGTCAAAAGGCGGGAGACATAAAATGGCCCATCATAGCAGTACTTACTGGATATGGTTTTCTGCTTTCCCGTTTTTGAGGCTCAGGACGCGCATGGAGCTGCTTTCATGTTTCAATGGACCTGAAGGGGTGTTTTCAGCCGGGGTATCCGAGCTTAGAAGAATCAAAGGAATAAGTGCCGAGAATGCTTTCATTATCAGCAGCACCGGTCTTGACAAGGCTGAGATAATCATCGATGAATGCGAAAAACAGAAGATCGATATCATTACTATTGATGATGCCAGGTATCCTTTCAGACTGAAAAACATTTATTCACCGCCACCGGTATTATATGTAAAAGGTGCATTGCCCGCTATAGATGAGAGTGCAGTGATTTCGGTGATCGGAACGCGGAAAGCAAGTCAATACGGTCTTAGAATGGGAAAGAAGATCGCATATGAAATTGTCCGGTGCGGGGCATGTGTCGTTTCACTGATGACAGCGGGAGTCGATCGTTCTGCCGCGGAAGGAGCGCTGCTTGCTGGAAACCGCTGTATCGGCGTCCTTGGTACGTCGCATGAACTTGAACACAGTCCTTTAGCGGATGAGATCATTGAAAAGGGTGCTCTGATCAGTGAATATGCTCCCGGCACATTGCAGATGAGACCGTTTTTCCGAGACAGGAACAGAGTTGCTGCGGGTCTTTCATCAGGCGTGGTAGTAGTCGAAGCACCGGAAAAAAGCGGAACGCGATATTTCGTTGATGAGGCACTTGATCAGGGAAAAGACATTTTTGCCGTTCCGGGAAATGCCGATTCCGATAAGAGCATCGGGACTTTGAATCTCTTGAAAATGGGCGCAAAACCGGTCGGATGCGGTTGGGATGTAGTTTCTGAATACACGGCGGTTTTCCCTGATTTGCATTATCTGTCGGATGAACCGGAAACTATGGTTAATCCATTTGAGGAGATCGGGAAAGAGAATCTGAATGACAGTGAGGAAAAGGCTCCTCTATCCGATAGTACAGCTGTAAGCGAATGGAAAAGAAAAACCGCTTCCCTTACAGGTGAGCAGTCTGCTTTGGTATCTCTTATCGAGAACGGCACATCAGCGATCGATGAATTGATAGGCTTGAGCGGTTTATCGGCGCATAAAGTTTTATCAGGTATAACGATGCTTGAAATAAAAGGTATAATCGTCAGGGATCTGACCGGAAGTATTAAGCTGAATAAGAACTTTTGAGAGGAATTAATATGCCCGCAAAGAAAAAACTTGTAATCGTAGAGTCTCCGGCTAAAGCAAAAACGATAGAGAAATATCTCGGCTCCGGCTATAAGGTGGTTGCTTCCATGGGCCACTTGAGAGATCTTCCGAAAAGCACGCTGGGTGTGGATTTAGAGAATGATTTTGAGCCGCAGTATATTCCCGTAAAGGATAAGCATGAACTGATCTCCTCCCTGAAGAAGGAAGCGGGATCTGCGAATCTGGTCTATCTTGCTACTGACCCGGACCGTGAAGGAGAAGCAATTTCCTGGCACTTGAAACAGCTTCTCGGGCTGCAGGACGAAAAGGCAAAAAGAGTCACGTTCAACGAGATAACCAAGCGCGTAATTCTGGACAGTATAAACAATCCCAGAGAGATCGATCAGAATCTTGTTGACGCGCAGCAGGCGAGAAGAGTGCTTGACAGGATCGTCGGTTATCAGCTTTCACCACTTCTCTGGAAGACCGTAAAATCAGGTCTTTCTGCGGGAAGAGTGCAGTCTGTGGCGGTAAGACTTGTTTCCGACAGGGAAAGAGAGATCAATGATTTCGTTAGTGAGGAATACTGGCTGCTCGATGCCAAACTCAACAAAAAAGGACAGAGCGCTTCCTTCAATGCTCGATATTACGGAAAGAACGGCAAAAAGACCGAGCTGAAGAACGAGGAGGACGTAAACGCCGTTATTGCTTCTGCCGAAGGATCGGAATTCACTGTGAAGTCCGTGAAGCCGGGAGAAAAACAGAAGACCCCGGCTCCTCCTTTCATCACTTCTACGCTGCAACAGGAAGCCTCCAGAAGACTCAACATGACGCCGAAAAGGACTATGACCATCGCCCAGCAGCTTTATGAAGGCGTGGAGATAACCGGAAGAGGGTCTCTGGGGCTGATTACCTATATGAGAACGGATTCACTGAGGATCTCGGACGAGGCGCTTTCTGCGGCGGGGACCTTCATAACCGAGCATTATGGAAAAGAGTTCTATCCCGGAAAACCCCGCAGATTCAAAACCAAGGCGGGCGCACAGGATGCGCATGAAGCAATTAGGCCCACGGATATTAATCTTACGCCGGAACTTGCCAAGAAGGATCTGACTGCCGAGCAGTACAGGCTCTACAGGATAATCTGGGGAAGATTCACCGCTTCTCAGATGTCCAATGCTGTATACAGCAACGTTGCTGTGGAGATTGAGGCAAATGGACAGCTGTTCAAAGCTGCCTCCTCGGAGCTTAAATTTGCGGGCTATACTGCGGTCTATGAGGAGGCGAAGGATAGTTCCGACAGTGAGATTTCCTCAAAGCTTCCGATTCTCACGGAGGGAGAAACGCTGGAGCTTGTAAAATTCCTGCCGGACAGGCAGTTTACCCAGCCGCCTTCAAGATATACCGAGGCGACGCTAATACGTGCACTCGAGGAGAAGGGCATAGGAAGACCTTCGACTTATGCACCGACCATCTCCACGATCAGCGCCCACAATTACGTTGTAAGAGACGGAAGATATCTAAAGCCAACTGCACTTGGTGATACAGTGAATGAGCTTCTGAAGGAGCATTTTCCTGATATTGTTGATCTCAAGTTTACAAACCATATGGAATCAGAGCTTGATGAAGTTGAATCCGGAAAAGTATACTGGAAAAGTGTTCTGAAAGAATTCTACGGCGGCTTTTCAAAGGAACTTGAAGAAGCAAGTGACGGACTGAAAGGCATCAAGATAAAAGTTCCGGATGAACTGAGCAGTGAATACTGCGACGTGTGCGGAAGACAAATGGTGATCAAAAACGGACGCTTTGGCAGGTTCCTTGCGTGCCCCGGTTTTCCCGACTGTACGTTTACTAAGCCTCTGGTTATCGAAATGCCCGGAGCTTGCCCGAAATGCGGTGGGAAGATCCTGAAAAGAACATCCAAAAAAGGGTATGTCTTCTATGCCTGCGAGAGAGGAACCGAGTGCGGTTTCATTACCTGGGATGTTCCTACTGCCTCTAATTGCCCTGCGTGCGGAAAGACCTTGTTCAAACCAAGCGGAAGAGGTCCGCTGAAATCATTTTGTGTGAATCCGGAATGCTCTAATTTTGTTCCGGAGGAGAAAAGAAAGTATCAGAAAAAAACAAAAACATCAAATCCGGCAAGGAATAAAAGCAGCGATAAAAAAACAGATAAAAAGAAAGAGTGATAGTATTTGATCGAACGATCCGCTACGGTCATCGGTGCGGGACTCGCAGGATGTGAAGCGGCCTGGCAGCTTGCTAAGAGAGGCTTGCATGTAGATCTTATCGAGATGAAACCTTCCAAAAAGACGCCTGCGCATACATCAGATCTTTTTTCCGAACTTGTCTGTTCCAACTCGCTGAGAAGCAATGAGCTGACAAATGCCGCCGGCCTGCTTAAAGAGGAGATGCGTCTTCTCGGTTCTTTGATCATGGAAAGTGCTGACTGTTGCTGCGTGGCTGCAGGTGGAGCACTTGCCGTTGACAGGACTGCTTTTTCCGAATACATCACCGATAAGATCAGAAACTACGGGAATATTGCTGTTATTGAGGCTGAGGCAGACAGCATACCGGCAGGGAATGTAATTATAGCTACCGGTCCGCTGAGTTCTGATGCTGTCACGAGAGCAATTTCAGAGCTTTGTCCCGTTGAAGATCTGCATTTCTTCGATGCTGTCGCACCAATCGTGAGTTTTAATAGTATAGATCTTGACAGCGCTTTTTTCGCTTCGAGGTATAACAAGGGAACGGCCGATTATATCAACTGCCCAATGAATAGGGAAGAATATGAGGCTTTTGTGGATGAGCTGAGCAGGGCTAAAGAAGCGGTGATACACGGATTCGATGACGGAGCGGTTTTTGAAGGCTGCATGCCGGTTGAAGTTATGGCACGAAGGGGCAGAGATACGCTCCGGTATGGCCCGCTGAAGCCCGTCGGACTGACAGATCCCCATACCGGTAGAGAGTGCTATTCGGTTGTTCAGTTGAGAAAGGATAACCGTGATGGTACACTTTATAATATGGTCGGTTTTCAAACCCACCTTACCTGGGGGGAGCAGAAGAGAGTCTTTTCCATGATTCCTGCATTGAAAAACGCCGAATTTGTTCGATACGGGGTCATGCACAGGAACACATTTATCAACAGCCCGCTACTGCTCGACAGGTATTACCGACTGAGGACTGATCCGAGGATTGCTTTTGCCGGGCAGATCACCGGGGTGGAGGGTTATATCGAATCAGCTGCATCCGGGCTGTTGGCCGGAATAGAGATGGCTGCTGATATAAAAGGACTTCCGCACGTCGATTTCCCGCAGGAAACGGCTATCGGAGCGCTGAGCAATTATGTCTCATCCGGTTCTGTCGGAGGCTTCCAGCCCATGAATATCAACTTCGGCATAATTACGCCGCTCGGCAGAAAAGTGAAGGGGAAGCGTAATAAAAACGCGGAGATTTCAGAAAGGTCTTTGACTATAATCAAACAACTGCTGGCTAAGGAGGTTTTCAGAAATGAAGATAATCGTTGACGCAATGAGCGGTGACAACGCTCCTGAGGAAATAATCAAAGGTGCTGTCAGAGCGAGAGACGAGCTGGGAGTGGAAATCATTCTTGTCGGGAAAAAGGAAGTCGTCTTTTCATTCCTTGCCGGCATCGATACGAAAGGAGTCGAGGTTTTCGATGCGCGGGATGTCATCACCATGGAAGACGATCCGAGCACTGCGACAAGACGGAAAAAAGACTCCTCCATGGCAGTATCTCTCAACCTTCTCAAAGAGGGAGCAGGAGATGCAGTTGTTTCTGCGGGAAGCACCGGCGCTCTTCTCACCGGAGCCACGCTTACTGTTAAGCGCATACACGGGATCAGAAGGGCGGCTCTTGCCCCTATACTCCCCGCGGGCGAGCACGGCGTTATGCTCATCGACTGCGGCGCGAATGTTGACTGTACGGCAGAGTATCTGCTTCAGTTTGCCTATATGGGCTCGTTCTATGCCAGCAAACTCATGAAATGCGAAAACCCCCGTGTCGGCCTTCTTAATATCGGAACAGAGAGTTCCAAGGGCGGTGAATTGCAGCATCAGGCTTATGAACTGCTTATGAAAGCACACGAGGAGAAACGGATCAACTTTGTCGGCAATGTCGAGGGGACCGGCGTGTTTTCTGGTGAAGCGGACGTTATCGTTTCGGACGGCTTCAGCGGGAACATTCTTCTAAAAACGGCTGAAGGCGTGATAAAATTCATCCTGAAGGAACTCAAAGGAGTCTTTTATAAGTCGTTTACCAACAAGCTTGCAGCGGGATTGCTGAAAAATGACCTTCAAGGCATGAGGAAAAGCCTTGATGTCAATGAGGTGGGCGGAACGGCACTTGTCGGTATCAGCAAGCCTGTCATCAAGGCGCATGGTTCCTCGAACGCTGACAGTATATTCGCTGCAATAAGACAGGCTATCGAATTCTGTGATTCAGGGATCATTTCCGATATAGAAGACAATATCGACTATATGAAAGTTAAGCAGGAGTAAATGAACAGCTTAGAAAAAGCAATTGGATATGAGTTCAAAAACAAAAATCTCCTCTACAATGCGCTTACGCATAGCTCTTTTGCAAATGAACACGGTACGGAAAGCTATGAGCGTCTTGAATTTCTCGGCGACTCAATTCTCGGCTGGTTAACTGCTGATTATCTCTACTCTGCGTATAATGACATGCCTGAAGGGAAAATGACGAGACTGCGTGCTGAGCATGTAAGCGAGCAGGCACTTTATCCTGTAGCTCTCAGACTTGGGATCGGAGAAAAAATCAGGCTTTCAAAAGGCGAAGAATGCAGCGGGGGAAGAAAAAGAATTTCCATATTAGCGGACACGGTCGAGGCCCTGATTGCGGCAATTTATCTCGACGGAGGGATTGAAGCGGCAAAAAGATTTGTATTCGACCATGTCATCGATATCTTCGTTATAAACTCCGAAGAGTCTCACAATGACGCTAAATCTGAACTTCAGGAACTCATTCAGAAAGATGCCGGCAGTGTGATTGAGTATACGCTGGTCTCTCAGTCGGGACCCGATCATGACAAACGCTTTGTATTCAGCGTGTCGGTCAACGGCAGTCCGCTTGGTACGGGTGAGGGAAGAAGCAAGAAAGAAGCCGAACAGGCTGCAGCAGAGAAGGCGCTGGAGATTCTTCGGTCATGAGCGCCCGTGAAAGCATTATTCCCGTTTTCGTACCGCACGTCGGCTGCCCGAACAACTGTGTGTTCTGCAATCAGAGAAAGATCTCCGGCCAGCTGATCCCGGCAGGTCCCGAGAATGTTACGAAAGCTATAGAGACGGCGGCTTCTCTTATCCGGGACGGCGAAAAGCCTCAGCTTGCTTTTTACGGCGGCAGCTTCACCGCGATTCCTGCCGAACAGCAGACAGAACTCCTGTCAGCGGCATATAAGTATATTGAGAGTGGTTTTCTCAGTTCCATCAGGATATCCACAAGACCCGATGCAGTCGACACAGAGATACTCGAACGGCTGCAATGCTACGGGGTCAGGACTGTGGAGCTCGGGGCGCAGTCGCTCGACGGTGAGGTGCTTCTCAAGTCCGGAAGAGGCCATACAGCGGAAGATGTCTTCAAAGCGGCGGAACTTGTCAAAAGCTTCGGATTCAGGCTCGTCATCCAGATGATGACCGGACTTCCGGGCGATACTGAGGAGAAGAGTGTAAAAACAGCAGAAGCTATATGTGAAGTAGCACCATACGGCGTGCGTGTGTATCCTACTGTCATAATAAAGGACACCGCACTGTACGATCTCTGGAGAACAGGGAGATATAAAGAGCATACGGTTGATGAAGCTGTAGGTATTTGTGCCCGGATAGTTCCGCTCTTTGAAAAGAGTGGCATTGAGGTCATTCGTATAGGGCTCAACCCGACTGATGATCTCAGCTCGGGTGAAGCAGTGGGAGGGGCTTATCATCCTGCGTTCGGCGAACTTGTCCGCAGCAGGATCCTGCTCGACCGAATGCGTCTTATGCTGCAGGGTGTGCAGGAAGGCAGATCGGTCGTTATCAGAGGACCGGAAAAACTGCATTCACAACTGATCGGTCAGCACAGGCAAAATATGGAAATCCTGAAGAAAGAGTTTTCCCTTAATAATGTGAGTGTTTCATCATCAGCAGATAGTGATATCAGCATTGAAATAACAGATTGAACAAGACTGAGGTATAGGTTTGTATTTAAAAGCGATTGAGATCCAGGGATTCAAGTCGTTTCCCGAGAAAACGAGATTATTGTTCGATAAAAAGATAGTTGCGATAGTCGGACCGAACGGTTCCGGAAAGTCCAACATCTCAGACGCAGTTCTTTGGGTGCTCGGAGAGCAGCGTACAAGAACCCTGCGCGGGACAAGGATGGAGGATGTTATTTTCGGAGGTACCGAAAAAAGGTCCGCACTCGGGTTTGCTCAAGTTTCACTCTTCATAGACAATTCTTCACGCTTCTTCGATTATGATACCGATGAGATCGTACTTTCGAGAAAGTATTACCGAAGCGGTGAGAGCGAGTATTATATAAACAGAGAATCTGTCAGGCTGAAAGATCTCAATTCTTTCCTGATGGACACCGGCCTCGGGCGTGACGGCTATTCCAACATAGGGCAGGGAAGAATAGCAGATATTATCGCCGACCGGAATGCAGACAGAAGAGAAGTTTTTGAAGAGGCTGCCGGGATATCCCGCTTCAGGTACAGGAAAGATGAAGCGGAAAACCAGCTGAAAAAGACGGAAGAGAATCTACTCAGAATTAATGACAAGATAGATGAGCTTGAACTTCAGGTCGGTCCTCTTCGCGAACAGGCGGAAACGGCAAAGAAATATCTTCTCTTGCGAGATGATCTTCGAGTAAAAGAGGTCTCGCTATGGATGAATAATCTGGATAAGATCCATGAGCGGTCGGGTTCGGTCCTTGCAGATTACGAGAGAATAAGCAGAGACCTGGGAAAAGCGAAAAAAGATCTCGAAGCGCTTTATGCATCCTCTTCAAGTATATACGAAAGGATAAGACAGAAAGAAACGGATGCTGATCAACTCAGATCAGAGTTATCTGTTATTCAGTCCCGTATTGCCGAGCATGAGGCAGCATCTGCCGGACTTGAATCCGATTTAAGGAATAACGAGGAAAAGATAAAGCAGTTTGATCTTGATATCGAATCGCAGGAAAAACGTTCGCAAGAGATCCTCTGCAGCATCAATGAATCCAGAGGAAGGGCAGATTGGCTTGATGATGCGGTAAAAGAGCAAAATAAGCTTCTCGACAGCAATTCGAATGTCATAAACGGTTGCCGAATGAAGCTTGCCAACAGGGAGAGCATATTTGCCTCGCTTACGGCGGAATCCGTAGCGGCGGAATCAGAGCGCATCAATATCGAAAACCGCATCGCGATCCTCTCTGAAATGGAAAACGAGTTCGAGGGATATAACAAGGCGGTCAAAGAGGTTCTTCGGGCATCTGAGAGAGGGACCTTGAAGGGCATCAGAGGCCCTGTGGCAGACCTGATCAGCGCTGAGGAAGAGTATTCTCTTGCTATAGAGACGGCGCTGGGAGGCGCATCACAGTTCTTAGTCACGGACGGCCAGAACGATGCCAAGAGTGCCATAGAGTTTCTGAAACGAAACGATGCTGGAAGAGCAACGTTTCTGCCTCTTGATAAGATCAGATCCAATGAACCGGACACCCCGGATATATCAGATACCGGATTCATCGATATCGCATATAATCTCGTCTCGTTTGAGCCGGAGTATTCGCATATTGCGGCAGATCTTCTCGGTAAAGTTCTGATAACCGAAACGCTTGCTGATGCGATCAGACTATCGAACAGTCTTGGTAATAAATTCAAGGCAGTGTCACTCGACGGACAGGTCATCAACCCCGGCGGTTCCATGACCGGAGGAAGCAGTTCAAAGATCACCGGCCTTATCTCCAGAAAAACCGAACTGAAAAGGCTCAAAACCGAGCTTTCCTCCTTTGAGGATAATCAGACCATTCTGAAGCAGCGTATGAATAAAGCTTCAGAAGAAATAAACAACATCAAGTGTCTTCTTGAAAACGCGCTTGAGGAACGAGGCGGTATATCAAACAGAATATCAGCCTTTGAGTCCGAGAGGACAGCTGTGCTTGCATCGATCAATCAGATGACCTTGATTCGGGACAGTCTGTCATCCGACAGCGAACAGAGGAAAAAAGCGATCGATTCTGTCTGTTCTGAAATAGGACAGATCAGAGAAAAGCTTGCCGCTGAGAATGAGCATATCGTTTCTCTGCGCAGAGAAGCCGATATACTATCTTCAAAAATCGAAGAAACCGGCAAAGCCAGACTCGACCTTGAAAACAAACATTCTGCAGCCCATGCCGACTCGCAGAAAAAAAGCGGAGAGATCATCGATTTAGAGAGAAATCTCGCAAAGATAGAACAGAAAAAGGCCGCTGCCGAGAGTGAAGAAAAGCAGATCATCGACAAACTCTGGGATATGTACGGATTGAATCATTCGCAGGCTTCTTCGCTGAGACAGCCTGTTGAAAGCATGCAGAGACTTATCCGGGATATCTCCTCACTTAAGTCTTCAATTTCTGAACTCGGCACTCCGAATATCGGTGCTATAGACGAGTTTGAGAGAGTAAACAACAGATACACGTTTCTCACAGCACAGCGTGACGACGTGCTTAATGCTAAAACAGAGCTTGTTGGTGTAATCGCGGAACTTACCGGGCAGATGAAGGAAATCTTCCTTGAAAAGTTCGGCGAGATAGACAGGGAATTCAAAAAAGTATTCTCGGATCTCTTTTCCGGCGGAAAAGCGGAACTTATCCTTGAGGACGAGGAAAACGTGCTTGAAAGCAGGATTGATATAAGCGTTCAGCCTCCGGGAAAGAATCTTTCTACGATCAGTCTGCTGTCGGGCGGAGAAATGGCTTTCGTGGCCATAGCTTTGTATTTTGCTATTCTTAAAGTGAGACCTACACCCTTCTGCATCATGGACGAGATCGACGCGGCGCTTGATGAGACCAATGTTGAAAGATTTGCGACATATCTTTCATCTATGGCTTCCGATACCCAATTTCTTGTGATTACACACAGGCGTGGTACGATGGAGGCTGCGGATATGCTCTACGGAGTTACTATGCAGGAAAAAGGCGTTTCTCTTGTTTTACCGCTTGATATTGATGAGGCTCAAATAATAGCAGAGGATTGAACATGTCATTTTTTGATAAAATTTTTTCAGGATTATCCAAGACAAAGGCAAATCTTATTGAACTTGAAGAGCTCTTTCAGAATTACAGCCCCGACAGTGCTGATTTCTACGATGATCTCGAAGAACTCCTGATCGTCTCGGATGTGGGTGCACAGGTCGCTGAAAAAGTGATCTATGAGATGAAAAAGATGACCTGGGAGCGGCGCTTCAGAAAAGGATATGAGGCGAGAGAGGGGCTCATCGAGATTCTTTCCAGGCTTCTCGACTCAGGAGATACAGCTTTAAAACTCGATACAAAGCCTTCTGTCATCCTGGTTGTCGGAGTTAACGGCGTCGGGAAGACCACTACTATAGGTAAGCTTGCTTCGAGTTTTTCCGCTGATGGGAAAAAGGTCCTCCTATCAGCTGCGGATACATTCAGGGCTGCCGCTGCAGAACAGCTTTCGATCTGGGCAGAGAGATCCGGTGCTGACTTCATCCGGCATGAAGAGGGAAGCGATCCTGCTGCAGTTGTTTTTGACAGCATTAATGCTGCCAAAGCCCGCGGTACAGATATAATAATTATCGATACTGCCGGTCGGCTTCACAATAAGCAGAATCTTATGAACGAGCTTTCAAAAATACGTCGTGTGGTCGACAGGGAACTGCCGGAGGCTGATGTCGAGACCCTTATGGTGCTTGATGCAACGACAGGTCAGAATGGCCTTATACAGGCAGAGCACTTTCTGGAATCTGCCCGGATCAGTGGAATTGTCCTGACAAAGCTTGACGGAACTGCCAAAGGCGGAATAGTCTTTGCCATTTCTGAGCAGCTTGGAATTCCGGTAAAATACATAGGTGTCGGGGAAGGGATTGACGATCTTATTCCTTTTGACGGAAAGACTTTTGCAGAGGCATTTTTCAAATGAACAGGTTGATACTTGCCAGCGACAACGCACATAAATACAGAGAGTTCTGCGAGATCCTCTCCGGGACAGACACGTTGGTCGTAAAACGCAGTGAGGCCGGGTGTGATTTTGATGTGGAAGAAAACGGCAAGAGCTTCGCAGAGAATGCTTATATCAAGGCAAAAAGTGTGACAGATCATACGAATACTCCTGCGGTTTCTGACGATTCGGGAATATGCGTGGATTATCTCGGTGGCGGCCCCGGTATATACTCAGCCAGGTACGGCGCCGGAATTGCGCATGACGATCATGAGAGAATGATGCATCTTCTTGATGAGATGAAGGACGCGACCAATCGATCTGCACACTATGTCTGCAGCATCTGCTGCACTTTCCCGAACGGAGATGTGCTGACATCGGAGGACATATGTGAAGGAACTATTCTGTACGAACCGGTTGGGAGCGGCGGCTTTGGCTATGATCCGATCTTCCGTCCAGACGGATATGACAGGAGCATGGCGCAGCTTACACCGGAAGAAAAAAACAGCATTTCCCACAGAGGGAAGGCACTGAGGAAGTTTCTTGAGTTATATAAGAGGTATTTAAATGCTCACAAGTAAACAGAGATCACAATTGAAAGCAATTGCGCAGAATGAGGATACGATCATAATAGTTGGGAAAGGCGGCATCAACGACGCTCTCATCGCATCTGTCAGCGACGCGCTGAAAGCAAGGGAAATCGTTAAGGGCCGTGTCCTTGAGAACTCCATGCTTACACCAAGAGAGGCTTGCGAGCAGCTCTCCCTGGCTTGTGGAGCGGAGCCTGTGCAGGTGATTGGCTCAAAGTTTGTACTTTATAAGAGAAACAATGAAAACCCCGGCATCAGACTTGTAAGATAAAAGGGGGCCTGGCCGCATTGCCGGTTGTATATAAAGCGGAGGACCTTCCCGCACTCAGGCAGGCGGCATATCCCTACCTGAAGAAAAAAAGGATCAGACATGTTGAAGGCTGCGAAAAGGTCGCGATAGAGCTGGCTGAAAAATACGGAGCGGATCCGGATAAGGCAGCTGTTGCCGCCATTCTCCACGATATCACAAAGGCGCTCGATTTGACGAATCAGTTGATATTGTGCGACAGATATGGTATTATTTGCGACGATATCGAAAAAAACAGTCCGAGCCTTCTTCATTCAAAAACCGGAGCCTGTAAAGCGAGAGAGCTCTTTGATATAGAGCAGACCGTTTTTGATGCTATCTGGTGGCATACGACTGGAAGACCGGATATGTCGCTTCTTGAAAAAGTCATATATCTTGCGGACTATATCGAACCTTCAAGGGACTTTGAGGGGATCGGGAAACTACGTAAAGCTGTTTGGACCGATCTCGATTACGCGATGGCCCTTGGTCTCAGGATGAGTATGGATGACATTGAGCAAAGAGGCTTTGCTCTTCATCCCGTTACGACCGAAGCCTATTTCTATTATAAGGAGTATTTGAACTGATGCCTGATAATCCTATGTCACCTGAACAGATCGTCACATTAGCCGTAAAAGCGCTCGATGCAAAAAGTGCGAAAGACATAAAAGTTCTTCACATAGCCGAAAACACGGTTCTCGCGGATTACTTCATTATCTGCAACGGCACTTCGTCCACGCATGTCAAGGCGCTTGTCGACGAACTGGATAGACAGCTTTCCGAAGCCGGTGAACCTGCACGTAAAAGGGAAGGGCAGCGTTCCGACATCTGGGTGCTGATGGATTTCGGCAGCGTTATAGTCCATATTTTTACGGATGAGGGTAGAAAGTTTTATAATCTTGAGAGGCTTTGGATCGATTCTGCGGAGGTACCGCTCTCATCCCTTCTGAGCCCCTGATTACAGGGGCACACCGGATTTCAGAAGAATAAGAGAGGATAATAACGATGAAGTACGATTTCGCTTCTATTGAGAAGAAATGGCAGGATCGCTGGGAGATCATCAAGCCATATGCAGCAGTTACCGGTGATCCCAGACCGAAGTTTTATGGTCTCATTGAGTTCCCGTATCCGAGCGGGGCAGGCCTCCATGTCGGACATCCACGTCCCTTTACGGCGATGGATATAGTAACAAGAAAGAAAAGGATGGACGGCTACAATGTAATATTCCCGATCGGGTATGATGCTTTCGGCCTCCCTACCGAGAACTATGCCATCAAGAACCATATCCATCCTTCCATTGTCACACACGACAATATCGCGAATTTCACACGCCAGCTCAAGATGCTCGGCTACGGTTTTGACTGGGATCGCTGCGTCAATACTTCAGACCCGAAGTATTATAAATGGACACAATGGATCTTTCTTCAGATGTTCAAAAATGACCTGGCCTATAAAGCGACCATTCCTATAAACTGGTGTACAAGCTGCAAGGTCGGCCTTGCTAACGAGGAAGTTGTCGACGGTGTCTGTGAGCGCTGCGGCGGTGAAGTTATCCGTAAGGAAAAGAGTCAGTGGATGCTCCGCATCACGAAATATGCCGACCGTCTCATCGATGATCTTGACGATCTGGACTATATTGAGCGTGTAAAGATCCAGCAGAAAAACTGGATCGGAAGATCTTACGGTGTCGAGGTCGACTTCAAGATCACGACCGGCGATATAATCACTGTGTTCACAACCCGTGCCGATACACTCTTCGGAGTGACGTATATGGTCATTTCTCCCGAGCATCCGATCCTTGAAACCTGGAAAGATAAAATACATAACTGGGACGAGGTCCAGGCATACAGGGCAGCTGCTGCGAAGAAATCCGATTTTGAACGGGGCGAGCTCAATAAGGACAAGACCGGCGTCTGCCTGCAGGGCATTCGCGCGGTGAATCCCGCGAACAATGCAAGTGTTCCCGTCTTTATTTCCGACTATGTCCTGATGGGTTACGGTACCGGCTGCGTCATGGGCGTGCCTGGTCACGATCAGCGTGACTGGGAGTTTGCTATGAAGTTTGGCCTCCCGATTATCGAAGTGGTCAAGGGCGGCGATATGACAAAGGAAGCCTTCGTTGCGAAGGAAGACGGGATCATGGTGAATTCCGACTTCCTGAACGGTCTGACTGTCAGGGAAGCAATCACCGCAATGAACAAGTATGCCCTTGAGCATGGCTTCGGGAAATCCAAAGTCAACTATAAGCTGCGTGATTGGGTCTTCTCCCGCCAGCGCTATTGGGGTGAGCCTATCCCTCTCGTACACTGCGACAAGTGCGGCTGGGTGGCTCTTGATGAGAGTGAGCTCCCGCTTGTGCTCCCGAATGTCGAGAGTTATGAACCCACCGACGACGGTGAGAGCCCACTAGCCAAGATGACCGACTGGGTGAACACGACCTGCCCTCAGTGCGGAGGCCCCGCAGTCCGCGAGACTGATACAATGCCCAACTGGGCCGGTTCCTGCTGGTATTACCTGCGTTACATGGATCCGAATAATGACGAGCGCCTCTTCTCCAAGGAAGCGGAAGATTACTGGGGCCCTGTAGATTGGTACAACGGCGGCATGGAGCATACCACCCTGCACCTGCTTTACAGCAGATTCTGGCACAAGTTCCTCTATGATATAGGCGTTGTTCATACCAAGGAGCCTTATCAGAAGCGCACTTCACACGGCATGATCCTCGGCCGCAATCCGCATTATGTGGGCTATGCTGAGACGGAAGAAGAGAAGCAGAAGCTGATCGAGCATTACGGCAGCGATGCTCTTCGTACTTCCGTAAAGATGTCCAAGTCTTTGGGCAATGTCGTCAATCCCGACGATGTCATAAAAGAATACGGCACGGACACGATGCGTGTGTATATCATGTTTATTGGTGACTTTGAGAAGACAGCAACCTGGTCTGATGATGCCGTAAAAGGCTCAAAGCGCTTCCTCGACCGCTGCTGGAATCTGCTCGAGATGGTGAATGACGATCCGAACGTTTCGCCGAAGAATGAGTCGCTCATCCACAAGACCATCAAGAAGGTCGGAGAGGATATCCTCCAGCTCAAGATGAACACGGCGATCGCCGCTCTCATGACGCTCGTGAATGAGTTCTATGCAAACGGGGTATCCAAGGGCGATCTGGAGTATTTCCTCATGCTGCTCAGTCCCTTTGCACCGCATATTGCAGAGGAGATGTGGGAACAGTGCGGATTTGCTGAAAAGTACGGCAGGATGGCCATGCAGATGGACTGGCCGAAGTATGACGAAGCCAAGACCGTCGATGCAGTCAAGCAGATGGCCGTCCAGGTGAACGGCAAGCTCAGGGGCACCATCACCGTTCCGGCCGATTCTCCGGATGACGTTGTCGTCGCCGCGGCCTGCGCCGAGGAAAAAGTGGGCAGGTATCTTGAAAACATGGATATCGTGAAGACCATCGTTGTTAAGAACAAGCTCGTCAACCTCATAATCAGACCGAAAAACTAACAGTTGACAATTATACGCACTGCCGTTATAATTCTATTGCTAAAAAGCCAAGTTGAATGGCCCTTTAAGCGCCATCAGCGCATGGGGGGAGGGAAATAGATGTCTGAAATTTATGTCAAGGAAAATGAATCTCTGGACAGTGCTCTTAAAAGATTCAAACGCAGCTGCGCAAAGTCCGGCGTTCTGGCTGATCTCCGCAAAAAGGAGTATTATCAGAGCCCGAGCGTAAAACGCCGCAAGAAATCCGAAGCTGCTCGCAAGAACAAGAACAAACGTTATTATTGACCTGAAAACAGCGCCGTTACCGGCGCTGTTTTTTATTTCAGATTATTCAGAAGCAAAAAAAAGAAGCACCGGAGTGCTTCTTTCTGGAGGCGCCACCCAGACTCGAACTGGGGAATCGCGGATTTGCAGTCCGCTGCCTTACCACTTGGCTATGGCGCCGGATATACAGGACAGAGCCTGTATAAAAATGGAGCGGCTTACGAGGCTCGAACTCGCTACCTCCACCTTGGCAAGGTGGCGCTCTACCGGATGAGCTAAAGCCGCAAATGGTGCCTCAGGCCAGAGTCGAACTGGCGACACGCGGATTTTCAGTCCGCTGCTCTACCTACTGAGCTACCGAGGCGGATATTGGTGGGAACAACTGGACTCGAACCAGTGACCCCCTGCTTGTAAGGCAGGTGCTCTAACCAGCTGAGCTATGCTCCCGCAATGACAGCTTGCTTATTTTACTAAATTATCAGCTGCTTGTCAATACTTTTTCTCGCTGCAGCACCTCAACATACATCGGTTCTTCTAACAATATAAAACTGCCTGCCTCTGCCTCCGAACGAGTTGTCTGAATCGATCCGGACCAGTTTGAATTGGTGACTGGAAATAAGGTCTATAAGCGTTTCCTCTCCGTAGGCGTACTCTATATGTTCTTCCTTGCTTCTGGACCAGAGCGCATTTTCCTTTTCGAATATATCCATCCCGTATATAAGACATCTGTCTGTTTCTGACCAGTCAGCGCGCCATACACAGAAAAGAGATTCGTCCTCATCAACATATGTCTGTCCGTCGGCACTCTTTAGAAGCTGAGGAGTTTTCACATCAAAAATGAATAAGCCTCCCGGACGAATAAACAGTGCAAGACGACGGAATACTTCATCCATTTTCTCAGGAGGGATATAGTTGATGCTGTCGAGAGAACAAACAACAGCATCCACCGTTCCGTAAAGATCCAGTTCGGCAGCGTCCTGACAGATAAACAGAGGCGTCGTTGGCAGACCTGTGCATTTAGCCTGAGCTATTGCGAGCATCTCGGGAGAACTGTCCGCAGAGACCATCTCAAATCCGCGGGAGGCAAGGTCGAACGTTATCGAGCCTGTCCCGCAGCACAAATCAAGCACCAGACGTATATCCTCACCCAAATCCGAAAAGGCTTTACAGTAATAATCGGCAAAGTCCTTATATCGGATATCACCGGTCAGTCTGTCATACCACGCAGCAAGTGAATTATAGGCGGTCACTTGTCGGTTCCCTTTATTCTTCTGAATACTATATCATATCCTCCGGAACCGTATTGAAGAGATCTGTTGACGCGGCTGATCGTTGCACTCGAGGCACCGGTTTCGGCAAGAATGTCGGTGTATATCATGCCTTCATCGAGGCAGGATGCAACATGATAGCGCTGCTCCATTGCAAGTATCTCACTTACTGTGCACAGATCGTCAAAAAACTTCATGCATTCATCCACAGACTCCAACGAAAGAATGGCTTTATACATTTCTTCACTGCGAGGCTTTTTGTTGTGCTTGTTCATCGTTCCTTTTATGCTCCTGTTATGGTTTTTTATAAATTTTACTTCAATAATTTAAAAAAGTAAAGTATAAAGTAATTCAAAATGCTATTGCTTTAAAACCATCTTAATACTATAATTTAGCCTGTAAAGAAGGTGATATTATGGGTGATATGGTAATATTCTGGCTGGCAGCGATGATTATTCTGATTATCATTGAGGCCATTGTTCCCGGACTGGTATCCATCTGGTTTGCTTTAGGCGCGCTGTCGGCTCTTATTTGTGCATTGCTGAATGCTCCTGTATGGCTTCAGATCCTCTGTTTCCTGATTGTTTCTGTTGTTACGCTTATCTTGACAAAGCCGATCGTAAGGAAGTATCAGACAGGAAAGATCCAGGCTACAAATGCCGATACGGTCATTGGGAAAGAATGTTTAGTCATCGAAGAAGTGAATAATGTTCTCGGAACAGGAGCGGTCACTGTTGACGGCAAAACCTGGACCGCCAGAAACCGGGATGAAAAAAGCATCTCCGGTGTCGGTGAATTGAAAAAAGTAGTAAAGATCGAGGGCGTAAAGCTGATTATTGATTAATTTTAAGGAGGTCCCCATGGAAGCAGCAGGTTTTATTGTACCGGTCATTCTTATTCTTCTCATTCTCTTGATTCTGATCAAGAATATTCGTATCGTGCAGCAGGCAAAAGCCTATGTGATCGAGTTTCTCGGAGCATATAAGACTACCTGGAACGTCGGGCTTCATATTAAGATCCCGTTTGTTGAGAGAGTGGCAAAGATCGTCTCCCTTAAGGAACAGGTTGCAGATTTTCCGCCTCAGCCTGTTATTACGAAAGACAACGTTACCATGCAGATAGACACGGTTGTTTATTTCCAGATAACGGATCCTAAGCTTTATACGTATGGAATCGAGCAGCCTATGGTTGCAATCGAAAATCTTTCTGCAACAACTCTCCGTAATATCATCGGCGACCTGGAGCTTGATCAGTGCCTTACGAGCCGTGATATCATCAATTCCAAGATGAGAGCGATACTGGATGAAGCAACCGATCCGTGGGGGATTAAAGTCAACCGTGTTGAGCTCAAGAATATTCTGCCTCCGAAAGAGATCCAGAACGCGATGGAGAAGCAGATGAAGGCCGAACGTGAACGCCGTGAAGCCATCCTGCGGGCAGAAGGTGAAAAGAGAGCGGCTATCCTTGAAGCGGAAGGTGAAAAAGAATCCGCCATCCTCAGAGCGGATGCCAAGAAGCAGCAGCAGATTCTGGAGGCCGAAGGCGAAGCGGAAGCTATTCTTAAGGTCCAGCGCGCCACAGCGGAAGGTATTAAGCTCATCAATGACGCTAAGCCGGAAGATGCCGTTGTTAAACTCAAAGCGCTTGACGCTTTTTCGGCCGCAGCGAACGGCAGAGCAACCAAGATCATCATTCCGAGTGAAATTCAGGGACTTGCCGGTGTTGCCGCGGGACTTCTGGAATCTCTTAAGAGCCCGGAAACCCCGGATAAGCAGTGAGGTGTGCAGTGAGCGAGATTTCAAGGTCTTTTCTTGAAAAATACCGCATGCTGCCCGAACTGGTGGATCCTGCTGTATGCTCTGAGCTGATTTGTGAGGATATGAAAAAAGGGCTTGCGGGCGAAACTTCCTTTATGCCTATGATCCCCACCTACCTTGTCAATGACGGCGTTGTTCCGATAAATGATCCGGTTATCGTTATCGATGCCGGAGGAACGAACTTCCGCTGCGCTCTGCTTCGTTTTTCTGATTCCGGTTATGAACTCGATGGTCTGAAAAAATGTCTTATGCCGGGTGTTAGTGAACCTGTTACCTGGGAACAGTTCATCTCGTTTGTAGCGGATATGATTGTTCCGTTTGCCGGTTTGACCGATAAGATCGGATTCTGTTTTTCCTATGAGGCAGAGATAACACCCGATATCGACGGTAAGGTCGTAGTAATTGACAAGGAAGTGGTCATTAAAGGCTCGGAAGGCAAGCTGGTAGGAAAATCTCTCAGTGATGAGCTCGCCCGCAGAGGATTTCCGAGTAAGCGGGTCGTAGTTCTGAATGATACGGCTGCAGTTTTGCTCGGCGGCTCTGCCTCAATCGACAAGGACCTGTTCAGCACCTTTATTGGGCATGTGAGTGGAACGGGAACGAACTGCTGCTGCATAGTTCCGATGAAATATATATCCAAACTTGGCTGTGATGAGGAAAAAAGCATCATAGTTAATATGGAAGCCGGACTCTACGGCGGCATATCCAAGGGTTACTTTGACGAGCAGCTTGATGCGGAGAGCCATAACCCCGGTTCTAAGATAATAGAAAAGCAAACTGCCGGAGTATATCTTGGAGAGCTCGTAAGACTGATGATCCTGAAGGCGGCTGAGGAAGGCATTATTTCGAAGATCACTCTTGAAAATATTGTTTCCCTTGGGAGAATTGATTCAGCCGTAATTGATTCCTGGGCCTATGCTAAAGGGCTTGAGAAAGTTTTCGCCACGTCTGAGGAAGCTGAATTTGTAAAAGACATCAGTTATTCCATGATTGATCGATCAGCCCGCTGCATGTGCTCTCTGCTGCTCGGTATTGCCAAATGTACAGGGCGCGGAGGAGAAGGGGACAAGCCTGTCTGTGATTTTGCGGAGGGTTCGCTTGTGCAGAAGAGTCATTATTACAGACCGCTGCTTGAAGGCTATCTCGCAGAATATGGCGCAAAGATCGGTAAAAAAGTCTCACTTCTCATTGGTGGTGATTCGACTTTGCCAGGAGCCGCAGCGGCTTCGTTGCTCAACAGTTGAAAAAACCGATAATAAATATTAACAGAACATCCCGGCAGATCATTCTGCCGGGATGTTCTTCATATGAGAGTTGATTCAGTTTACCTTCACATTCTCCCAAAGACTGTTTATATAGTCGAGCATTTCGCTTGACAGGTTCCGATATGCGTATTTGTTGTACTGAGCAGAGAAGTCGTCCATTTCCGGATAAAGAATGGCAATGGTGTCCTCACCGAGATCATCAAGGTATTCCGGGTCGTTGAACACCAGGTCATTCGGAGTTGCGTAATAGGTATATTTCGCGTTAGCAACAGCGGCATCCCTGCTGAGCATGAAGTTAATAAAGATTTCAGCAAGCTCTTTATTCTGGCAGCAGGAGGGAATGCACATTGCATCAATATAGTAGTTGGTGGGATCGGGATAATAGAAGCGGAGATCGACTGTGTCAGCCTGTGCATCGATCATAGTGAAGTAGTCTCCCGCGTAGTAGGCACCGATAGCGGACTCACCGGATTCCATCATGTTGTAGATCTCATCCATAACATAGCTGTATACGATTGGGCGCTGTGCGCTGAGTTCACTGAACGCCTTGTCCCATACGGTTTTGTCTGTGCTGTTGACATCAAGGCCGAGCTTGTACATGGCAGTGCCGAATGCGTCGCGTGAATTGTTGAACTGGACTATTTTACCGGCATATTTTTCATTCCAAAGCAGGTCCCAGCTGCCGGTATCAGACTCATCGACTTCGTTTGCATTATAAATGATCCCGACGATACCGTATGCATACGGGACGGTGTATTTGTTATCCGGATCATAGTAAAGACCCTTGAAGCTTTCAGGAACGTGGGAATAGTTCGGGATGTTGCCGAAATCAAGAGGCAGCAGCATTCCTTCTGAAGACATGCGGGCGATCATATAATCGGACGGAATGATCACATCATAACTCACCGCACCGGAGGAAAGTTTGGAGTACATATCCTCATTCGAGGCAAATGTATCATAGTTAACCTTTACTTTCTGACCATAGGTCTCCTTATACCAATTTTCAAATTCTTTTATGGTATCGTAGCTGCCTTCGCTGCCGTCGGAAATGTATTCACCCCAGTTGTATACGTTCAGGGTGAGTGTGCCTTCCTTTGAGCCGCACCCGCTGAGAGTAGAAAGAATTAAGAGAACCGCCAGTAGAAGTGCAATGTGCTTTTTCATTTTGATTTTCCTCCTTTAAGCTTTTTCCTTTCCGGAACAGGTTTGTCCGGGTCGCGGTCGGTCAGGTTGCTGATGAGCAGCAAGGTGAGGATCACAAAGAATATGATAGTTGCAAGGGCATACATTTTGGGCGTTACGGTTTTCTTCGTCATATTATATATTCGAATCGGAAGAGTCTGGAAACCGGCGCCGGAAGTGAAGTAGCTGATAACAAAATCATCGAGGCTCATAGTGAAAGCCATGATCGCGCCGGTGATTATTCCGGGCATAATCTCATGGATCGTAACTTTGAAGAATGCCTTAAAGGGTGTGCATCCCAGATCCTGTGCGGCTTCCGGGAGAGCGGGATCCATCTGTCTCAGTCTTGGGAGCACCTGGAGGATCACATAAGGCAGACAGAAAGTGATATGCGCAATCAGCATGGTCCAGAAACTGAGGGAATTTGCAAGGCCGAATAGTCTTCCGGCAAATACGAACATAAGCATGAGAGAAATACCGGTGATAATATCCGGGTTTGTCATAGGGATATCGGTTGCAGTGTTAAGAGCGGCCTTGAAAGCCTTGTTTCTCAGATGCAGGATTCCGACAGAGGCTGCTGTTCCCATAACTGTACTGATGACCATTGCGCTGACTGCAAGAAGAAGCGTATTTCTGACGCTCTGGAGCGTAGGCTCGTCGTTCAGGAGTTCCTTATACCAGCGAAAAGAGAATCCTGAAAAGACGGAAAGGCTTTTTGCCTCGTTGAAAGAGAATACAAGAAGGATCGCTATTGGGGCAAAAAGAAAAATAAATACAAGAACAGTATAAATTTTGGAGGATGTTTTCATAATGTGCTTTCTCCTCCGTATACGCGGTTATTGGTGAATCTCTTCATCAGAGCCATAACTGCAAGTAAAACAATCATAAGGATGAAAGAGATTGCCGCAGCAAAATGGAGATTGTTTGCAACGAACTGACCTTCAATAGCGTCACCGATGAGGAAGAACTTGCCGTTGCCAAGCTTCTGAGAAATATAGAATGTACTAACGGAAGGGATGAGCACCATCGTGATCCCGCTCAGCACACCAGGCAGGCTCAAGGGAATGATCACCCTTTTTAAGATTCCGGCGCTGTTGCATCCGAGATCCTTTGCGGCCTCGATGAGCTTGTCGTCCATCTTGGCCATTATTGAATAAATGGGGAGCACCATATAGGGGAGATAGTCATAAACCATGCCGATTACAACAGCGCTCTCCGTTCCGATGATATGGATCCGCTTCAAACCAAGCAAAGAGAGGAAACTGTTCAGGATTCCCGTATCCTGAAGGATAGTCATCCATGCGTAAGTGCGGATGAGAAAGTTCATCCACATCGGGATCATGATAAGGATCATCATGATCTTCTGGTTTCTCTCTTTCGCCCTTGACATTATATAGGCAAGCGGGTAACCGAGAAGAAGACAGATCACGGTACTGATAAAGGCAAGCTTCAGGCTTCTCCAGAAGATGAGAAGATAGGTTCTGACTTCATTACCTTCCACATTGCTCTTTGAATTAAAGAATCGTGTGATATTGTCAAATGTGAAGTTGAAGCTGTTGTCCGTGAAAGCGTAGTAGGCAACAAAGATAAGAGGGACAACAATAAACAGAGCAGCCCAGAGAGAATAAGGAGCAAGAGAGAGCTTAGTAGCAAGACTGCTTTTTTTGCTCATACTTCATCACCGTCCTCTTCAGGCGGGATGCTGAGCTCGTCGAGTTCGTTGGAGAAGGATGAATAATCACCAAACATGCCAGAGTATTTACTTTTCTTCATAATGTGGATGGCATCCGGCTCGATGTACAGACCGATATGCTCATCGACATCCACGAAATCGGTGGTCTGTATCATCCACTTGAAACCTCCGATATCCACGATGACCTCATAGTGAACACCCATGAAAGTCACACCGGTGACGATTCCGGTCAGCATGCCGTCGCTCTCTTTAACAATGTCTACATCTTCGGGCCGTACGACAACGTCTACAGCTTCACCTCGATCGAAACCCTTGTCCACGCATTCGAATACATGACCGGAAAAGCGGACCTTGAGATCTTCAAGCATGACACCGTCCAGAATATTGCTTTCACCGATAAAATCTGCAACGAAAGCATTGACAGGTTCATTGTATATGTCGATCGGAGTGCCGATCTGCTGGATCCGGCCTTCGGACATAACTACTATCGTATCGGACATGCTGAGGGCCTCTTCCTGATCATGTGTTACAAAGATGAATGTAATCCCGGTGGCTTTCTGGATCTTTTTGAGTTCCTGCTGCATATCTTTTCTGAGCTTAAGGTCAAGAGCTCCGAGAGGTTCGTCAAGAAGAAGAACTTTCGGCTCGTTAACAAGCGCTCTCGCAATGGCTACACGCTGCTGCTGACCTCCGGACAAACTGGTCACACGCCTTTTGGCAAATCCGGACAGCATGACGAGATCAAGCATTTCGTGTACTTTCTTCTCGATCTGATCCTTGGGCATTTTCTTCTCTCGAAGCGGAAAAGCAACGTTTTCATAGACGTTCAGATGCGGGAAAAGAGCATATTTTTGAAATACGGTATTTACATGGCGTTTGTGAGGAGGAACGTCATTTATCCTCTCTCCGAGAAAAATGACATCGCCCTCATCCGGTGATTCAAATCCGCCTATCAGTCTCAAAGTGGTAGTTTTCCCGCAGCCTGATGGACCGAGCAGCGTAAGAAATTCATTGTCGTATATATCAAGGCTGATATTGTCAAGGACCTTTTCGCCGTCAAAGGACTTGGAGATGTTTTTGAGTTCAATTATCTTCTTCATCTTCATATACTCCGGTCATAAAAATAAGAAGGAATACGCTTCACAGCATATCCCTTGTAAGTCCGTATGGATGCTCGTACAGGTAAACGGAATGAGCATTATACTATGGGTTTTAGAGTCTCTTAAAGCAAAGATGCTTACCTACTCTTATTGACCATTTCACAAGTTTTATGCCGTCCGGCACGCGGTTATAAAGTAACCAACTTATAAAACTGAGCTTTTAACTCAATCAATAAGGCAACTGATGTTGCCACCGCATAAAAGCGGTAAATCGGCATTCGACCCGGCTGTCCGTGTGGCCTTGGCTCCATAAGAGCGGTCGTATCATGCTTTGGATAGACCCTTATTTATCCAATAGTCAGCTTATTTTAACAGCATTGCCATACAGTGTCAACAAGAAAACAGTGCTTTAGAAGCAACTTTTTCTTGTTAGCATAATCAGTTCGTGGTATCTTATAAAACATAGATTTTTAATGTGAGGTGCGTTTATGAAGATAGTAGTTTTGGGAGGCGGGATCAGCACGGAAAGACATGTCTCTCTTGTAACCAGCACTTCGGTATGTAAAGCTTTACGCAGTATAGGCCACAAGGCGATATTTGTTGATTTGTTTTTCGGATTGGAAGATTATGAAGGTGATCTTGATAAGATTTTCGATTCGGAAGATGATCTTTGCGGCAATGTATCCATCGAAACAGTTGCACCGGATATTGAAAGCGTCAAAAGAGCGAGGAAGAAACAGTCTTCTTCCAGAATAGGGGACAGAGTACTTGACGTATGTGCAATGGCTGATTGTGTATTTCTTGGCTTCCACGGCGCTGACGGGGAAGACGGAAAGATCCAGGCGGTTTTAGACCTTCTGGGAATTCCATTCACCGGATCCGGATATCTCGGGAGTGCAATGGCGATGAATAAGTCCGTTGCTAAGAAAATAATGGAATACGAAGGTATTCTCACGCCGTCATGGAGTGAGATCGAGATATCTGCGGATCAGATCAATCAGCTTACAGATACGCTTCCCGTTCCTTGTGTTGTAAAAGTACCGGGCGGAGGCTCATCCATAGGCGTTTTTATCTGTGAATCAAAGGATGAGCTTCGAGACGCTCTTGAAAAAGTACTGGAGTTCGGAAACCGAGTAATCATCGAAGAAAAGATAACCGGCAGAGAAATGACTGTGCCGGTCCTTGATAATAAATATCTCAGTCCCATAGAAATCATCCCTCCCGATGGTACCAGTTTTGATTATGTTGCAAAATACCAGTCAGGCAATCAGGGAGCAAGAGAGATCTGTCCTGCAGATATTTCAGATGAGGAAAAGAAAAAAATGGGTGAAGCAGCATTACGGCTCCATAGGGCTTTAGGACTTGCTGTATATTCCCGCACGGATTTCATTCTTGACGATTCCGGAAATGCGTGGTGTCTTGAAATAAACACGCTTCCCGGCATGACTCCAAACAGCCTTATCCCGAAATCCGCTGCCGTGGAAGGGATTTCATATCCGGATCTTTGTGAGATGATCGTTCAGCTGTCTGTGTCGCAAACGAAGTGAATTAACAAATCATTGATAATTGATCTTTCCGCTGTGTTATATTGATTACTAGCTTATTATTGGATTTGCAGGTGTTTTCATGAGAGATCGAATTGCAAGGTTTATGGCGGGAAGAAACGGAAATGACAGACTGAATCTTCTTCTTCTCGTTATCGGGATCATTTTTATCATACTGGGTATTGTTTTCAGAGAAACGGCCGGTTTTGTTTTCAATGCGCTTACACTGGTTATAATAGTAGTTGTCTATTTCAGGATGTTTTCAAAAAACCTGTATAAAAGGCAGGCTGAAAATGCGAAATACATGGAAATAAAAAACATGTTTATTTCAAAGATCAGGCTTCTCCGTGAGAAATGGATACAGAGAAACGAGTATAAGTTCTTTCGCTGCCCGTCCTGCAAAACGGCACTCAGGGTCCCAAGAGGAAGAGGGAAAATCATGATTGTCTGTAAAAAATGCGGGACCAGATTTGAGGGCAGGTCATAAATGTTCGGTTTCCTCGTCGCGAATGAAAAGCTGCTTACATCAGACGAGCTTAGCAGATACAAGTCAGCCTACTGCGGACTGTGCAGATCTATCAACCGCAGGCACGGTCTGCTTTCGCGTACTTCGCTGAGTTATGATCTCACGTTTCTTGTTTTACTGTTTTCATCCCTATATGACTGCGAAAGCAAATCAGGAATGAATGCCTGTCTCATCCATCCCTTTTCCCGGAAAGCGTGGTTCGAAAACGAGTTTACGGCATATGCAGCGGATATCAATGTTGCATTGGCTTATTACAAGGCAAGAGATAACTGGAAAGACGACAGGAGAATCCTTTCCGCTTCATTTTTCTCCCTAATCTCACGAGCATATAATACTATCTGTTCCCGATATCCTGCAAAGCTTTCCGCAATTGACAGGTACATGACTGAGCTGGCAGAAATAGAAAAATCAGGTGATCCGGCTCCGGACGCAGCATCCGACTGCTTCGGGAAAATAATGTCCGAGATTTTTTCCATTCGAGAGGACAGATGGAAAGACAGGCTCTTGTCTGCCGGATTTGCACTTGGAAAGTTCCTGTATATTATGGATGCCTGCATTGATCTGGAAGACGATGTTGCCAACGGATCATTTAATCCTTTTAAAGATCGTTACGGTGCTGAGAATAACAGGGAATTCTTTTATGAGCTTCTCAGTATGTTCATGGGCGAATGCCTTCAGAGCTTCGACTATCTGCCGTTGGTTTCTGATATAGGTATTATCAGGAATATTCTATGCTTCGGAGCATGGAACAGCTTTTACAGAAAGTATCCTTTACAGGATGGTGCTGCTGATGTATAAGGACCCGTATAGTGTTCTGGGTGTTTCCAAGGACGCTGATGACGAGGAGATCAAAAAAGCATATCGAGAACTGGCCAAAAAATATCATCCCGACAGGAATCCCGGTGATCAGGAAGCTGCCGAGAAGATGAACGAGATAAACGTTGCCTATGACCAGATAAAGAACGGACAGACTCAACAGTATTCCGGTTCTGCAGCGCAGCAGACTGCTTACGGACAGTACAGCTGGCAGGATTTTTGGGGAAATGCATACGGAAGCGGTCAGACTCAGCAGACGAATACCGAAAGGAATGAATACACAGCAGCTGTCAATTATATCAGAAACGGTATGTATCAGGAGGCTATTACGGCGTTGTCGGGTGTTCCCGAAAATGAGCGGGATGCCAGATGGTATTATCTGTTCGCAGGAGCCAATATGTATAGTGGGAATAAAATCGCCGCCATTGAGGCTGCCAAGAAAGCAGTGCAGCTTGAACCGGGAAACTATGAGTATCAGAACCTTCTGTCCCAGCTTCAGAGCAGCGGAGATTTTTATGAGCGATATACCAGAACCGCTGTTCCGTATTTTTCTCCGGAAAAAATCTTCTTTGCCTTATGTGCAGCGAATGCTTGCCTCGGACCGGTTTGCGGGCTGCGTTGCTGCTGCATTTGAACTGTTTTATGATTTAAAAACCCGAAGGATCGCGTTTCCTTCGGGTTTTCGTATACAATAGTTTACTTTGATATCCCGCTGATAAAATTCTCAAGAGTAAGGTGAGACAGAACATCTTCATCATATACAAGATCCAGAGAGTCATACAGGTTGGCCATTTTTTCAGCATACTCGTCACCCATGGAAGTGCTGAAAGCAAGTTCAAGCGCGAGTAAATACCATTCTTCATCCTTGGTTTCATTTACCGGTAATCGAAGTATAACGGAGACATAATTGTCCTCAATTACAATTGATGCTTCATGATCTTCAAGTCTTTCTACTTCATCTGTAATAGATGAGGGAAGCATCGGATCGGAAATCGAATAGTATAAATACGGGCTGCCGTTAAATGAATTCAGAAAATCGGGCTCCTGATGCAGTCTATTCTCAGAATAGAGATCAATAAAAGATTCTCCGTTTTTATATCTTTTCAGGTATTCTTTTGAAAGTTTTATTACAGCAGATCTTTCAGACTCAGAATAGCTTTTATTGTTGGCCGTATCATATAAAGGAAGAAGTATTATACTAACCTTTCTGTAATTATCATCCATCAGTGCAGAAAGTACTTCGTCGTACTCTTCTCCGGCTGAAGAATACTCACATACAAATACATCATAGTATAAATCGGTATAAATATTATATTGGATCAAATCAGACAAAGTAATACCAAGATCATTGTAAAGCTGGGGATCCGATTTTAAAGCCTCAGCGGCTTTTGCGGAGGCAGAAAGATAAGATTTGCTTTCTGGTAGATCTTTGCCGTAGCTTGAATACTGTGATAGGAGTAGACATACCCATTCAAATTCTTCCTTTGCATACGACTCACAGTATTCTTTTCCCGTTAAAATACTTCCGTTCGAAAGAAGTACTTCCATCTTGGGAACATCTTCGGGAGAGATATCATATTTTTCAAGAATACTTTCAAAAGCTTCTTTCATAAACAAGATATACAAAGATGAAGAATATCCTGCACCGTCATATGCTGCAAGTGTCTTGCCACCCAACCCGGGAAGCGGGCTGTCGGTCGTTTCGGGAGAAGGAACAGAGCTTTGCTGACCTATTTCGGAAATATAAGTCACGGAATCAATCCCGTCCGGTTCATCCGAGGATCCGCATGAACATAGAAGAATCGCTATAATAATCAGCAAAGCAGTCAGCTTGATCTTGTTCATTTCGATTATTGCTTCCTTTAATAAAGATATTGAAATCATTAAAAGGATATGCTATAGTACACACAGTCTTCAGGGCAAGGTGAGATTCCTTACCGGCGGTAATAGCGAAAGCTTAGTCCGCGAGCCGACAGGCCGATCCGGTGCGATTCCGGAACCGACAGTACAGTCTGGATGAAAGAAGATTGTTTTATTATCTTTGCCCGGATATTGTCCGGGCTTTTTTTATTGGAGAAACAATATGGAAAACTTCAGATTCTTTTTGACATGTTTGGGCGTGTTTGCTGCAATTTTAATAGTAGCAGCAGTTTTTGAAAAACTGTTTTATAAGAGCAGAAAAGCATTCTTAAGCACACACTATATAAGCTATACGGCTGTCTTCGCATGTATGGCCGGTGTACTTATGTGTATAGAGATTCCGCTCTTTTTTGCGCCATCCTTTTATAAGTTAGATCTCAGCGAGCTCCCTGTACTGATTTGTACGTTTTATTTAGGGCCGGTATCGGGAGTGATTTGTGAGCTGTTAAAAGTAATGATCAAGCTTCTCTTAAAGGGAACATCAACCGCTTTTGTCGGAGACTTTGCAAACTTCGCAGTCGGTTGTTCATTTATTGTCCCTGCTAGCTTTGTTTATCATTCAAAGCCTGGAAAAAACTCTGCGATTATCGGTATGATTACAGGCACTATTATCATGTCAGTTTTCGGCAGCGCGTTCAATGCTTTGTACCTGATTCCAAAGTTTGCACAGTTGTTTAAAATCCCGTTGGATGTTATAATAGGGATGGGAACTGCTGTTAATAAACATATTATTGATGTTCCTACGCTCGTGCTGTTTGCGGTCGTGCCTTTCAATGTTTTAAAAGGACTAACTGTATCGTTGCTTACAGCACTGTTATATAAGCGGATCTCACCAATACTGCACAAAGGTGACGCTAAGAAAAAAGAACGCAACAGTAAGAATCAGGAGGCGCCGGTATGATTATTACGATAGGAAGACAGCACGGAACAGATGGAAGAACCATTGCAGTCGAACTTGCCACACAGCTGAACATCCCCTGTTACAGCAGGGAAATAGTGGATGAGGCGGCCCGCAATTCGAGTTTCAGCAAGGAAGTATTGAATTCCTATGACGAAAAGAGAGTCTCTCCTTACGTCCTCACTACGCCAGAATACCCGAGTTTTAACGAGACGTTCCATATGAATATTGAAGTCGTCTCGGTACAGTTTGACGCGATAAGGTCGCTTTCTGAAAAGGGAGACTGCATTTTTGTCGGAAGATGTGCCGATTATATCCTCAGAAACAGGGAAGACCTCGTAAGGGTGTTCTTCTACGGTGATTATTCCAACCGTGTGAAGAATATTATGGAGAGAAAGTCACTTTCTGAAGATAAAGCGAAAAAGCTAATCAAGGAAGTTGATAAAGACCGGGCAAGTTATTACAGGTATTATACCGATCAGATCTGGGGAGATCTTGATAACTATGACCTGTGTATTGACAGCACAAAGATTGGCATTGATGGTTCAGTGGCTGTGATCAGGTCATATATTGATCATATCTGAGAATATCCTGTTAATTCAATATCAGATTCTTTTCGAGAAGAAAGCCGACCTGCTCTTTTAGCGACCGGTTTTCTTCTTTTTTCAATTCAGGATCCGATCCCAGAAGAGCCGTTGCTTCATCGCGGGCTTTTTGAAGAATATTCACATTTACACCGAGATCGGCTATATGCATTTCAGGAAGACCATGCTGCCGTTCACCGAAAAAGTCACCGGGGCCTCTGATTTTCAGGTCCTCTTCTGATATAACAAAGCCGTCTCCTGTTTTGCATAGGATGTTTAGACGGTTTAAAACATCCGGACTGGTATTGTCAGAAACGAGAATACAATAGCTCTTCTCGGAGCCTCTCCCGACCCTTCCGCGAAGTTGATGGAGCTGGCTGAGACCGAATCTGTCCGCGTTTTCGATGATCATTAAGGAAGCGTTCGGCACATCAACACCGACCTCGATAACAGTCGTCGAAACGAGAATGCTGGTCTCGTTTTTCATGAAGGAAGACATGATCCGATCTTTTTCCTTGCCAGACATCTTTCCGTGGATAAATTCTACAGAGATCCCGGGCAGCTTTTTGATAAGGTCTTCCGTATAGCTTTTGACGGATTTGAGTTCTTCAGACGGATCATCTTCGACTTTCGGACAGACGATATAAACCTGGTATCCGCCGGAAACCTGTTTTTTTATAAAATTGAGCAATCTTTCTCTGTAGTTTTTATCAACAAGAAAAGTATCTACCGGTTTTCTTCCGGGAGGTAGTTCATCGAGGATGGAGATGTCAAGATCTCCGTAAATAATCAATGCAAGAGATCTCGGAATAGGAGTGGCTGACATGACCAGAATATGAGGATTGCCTCCCTTTTCAACTATCGCTGACCTTTGCCTTACTCCGAAACGATGCTGTTCATCTGTAATGACAAGTCCGAGATTGTTATAGGTAACATCATCACTGAACAGTGCATGGGTTCCGATGATGAGATCTATCTTTCCGTCTTTCAGTTCGCTTTTGATACGTCTTTTTTCCGCAGGAGTGGTAGAACCGGTGAGGAGTTCTATTCTCATGTCACAATAAGAGAACAGAGTGCAAAGGTTTTTGTAGTGCTGTTCGGCCAGTACTTCTGTAGGTACCATTAATGCAGAGGAATAACCTGAACGGTAAACATTGTAGATCAGTGCAGCGGCGACCAGCGTCTTGCCGCTGCCGACATCCCCCTGAAGTAGCCTGTTCATTACCTGGCCGGACTTCATATCCTCCAAGCATTCATCGATAGCACGTATTTGAGCTGCAGTGGGGGAAAACGGTAATGCGTCAAGAAATTCCCGAATGCCTTCGTTACCAATAATAATGCCGTTTTCTTTTTTTACCCTGTGCTTTCTTAATCCAAGAGAACAGGAAAGGAGAAAAAGCTCTTCAAATATCAGACGCCTTCTCGCCAGCTCCAGACTGCCCAGATCTGCGGGAAAATGGATGTTCTTATATGCAAATCTTGCCTGCACAAGTTCATTACGCACTCTGATATCGGGATTGATTATTTCCGGAACGGTATCTGCAAAGGCTTCCACAGCAACCCGTACGGCATCGGTTACATTCTTTTGGGTAAGTCCGGATACAAGACGATAGATCGGGACAATACGGCCGGTCTTGGCTCCTGCTGCTTCTTCCTTTTCAAAAGCGGGATTGGTCATGGAAGCTCTGTAGTTACGCTTTTCTACCTTTCCATAGAAAAAATACTGTTCTCCTTTGCTGATGGTATTTTTCAGCCAGGACTGGTTGAAATAAGTGATCTCGATTAATCCGGTACTGTCAAAAGCCTTAAATCTGATTATTTCAAGGCCTCGTCTGATTCTTGAAAGTTTCGGATCGTCTGCGACAATTGCTTTTATGCAGCACGTGTCGCCGTCATTCAGATCGGATATATTTTTTGTAAGACTCCTGTCCTCGTATTTCCTCGGATAAAAAGAAATAAGGTCATAGACGGTAAAAATGCCGAGCTTATTAAAAGCTTGAGCCTTTTTATCGCCTATGCCCTTCAGTGTTCTAATATCTGAATCAGAATAGATCATGGTATGGAATCATTCAACAAACTTCAAGGTATAGTCCTTCGTGTTGGTGAGATTGAACTGCTCGATAAGGCCGGAGGTACATATTACGGTATTGTCGATATCGACCATTATCAGCTCAAAAGAATCTTTCCCGTAATTTCGCCAATAGTTGATCGCTGCTGTCTCACCGAGAACGAAGAGTGCTGTTGACAGACAGTCAGCAAGAGTTCCGTCACTGCATACAACGGTGACAGATGAAAGCATGTTGGTGACAGGATACCCGGTATTCGGCTTGAGAATATGATGATATGTTTTCCCGTTCACATCGGTAAAGTACCTTTGATAAGAACCGCTTGTGACCACAGCAGTTTCACCGATCGTGAGAACGCCGAGATATGCGGATGGATTGTTCGGGTCCTGAATGGCAATCTCCCATTTTTTTCCGTTCGGTTTAAGGCCCAGAGTCTGAACATTTCCACCGAGTGATACGATTCCGCTCTCAACACCGGCATTTTTCATTGCCTCGATCGCATAATCCGATGCGCATCCTTTTGCAACTGCCGCAAAAGAAATTTCAGCATTGGCAGGCATCTGAAGAGTATAGCTGCCGGAAGCCGGAAAAGCAGTCAGAACAACCTGATCAAAACAAAGCCTGCTGAGATCCTGGTAGATCTCCGAGTCTGAGGGAACATATCCTTTGCCGTCATGGATAGCCCATCTTTTGATAAGAGGATACAGAGTCAAATCGAGAGCGCCGTCGCTTTTTTTGTATACATCCTGCGCTGTGCTGATCATTTTTGCTATTTGGCCTGAAACAAGGATTTCTTTTCCGTTAGCATGGTTCAATTCATAGACCTTGCTTGTTGTAAGCTTGGGATCAAGCGCACTGTCCATGGAATAAATGATGCTTGATGCTGCAGCGACACCTGCTTCTCTGTTTTTCCCGTAAGCCTTTATAGTCATCTGGGTATCCATTGCAAAGATCATGACTTCTTTTTCATCGGCCTCTCCGCACGATGAGAAAGAAAACAGTATGCTGATACAAATCAGTATGGTGAGTATTCTGAATAAAGGTTTATTTTTCATATCCTATGGTCCGGTATCGTTTTTTAGGTTTGTTTTTATCAATATAGCATATTTGCAGCGAAAAAAAAACATGCATATTTACTTAACCGTGTTCATTTGCTATAATACAACAAGATTTGCGGCTGTAGCTCAGCTGGATAGAGTGCCAGACTCCGACTCTGGAGGTCGTGGGTTCGAATCCCGTCAGCCGTACCATTAAAGCCTTGTATCGGATACGGTACAAGGCTTTTCTTGTATGTAAAAGAAGCCAGGCTTGCAAAACAGCCTGGCTTCACATGGTGGAGATGGGGGGAGTTGAACCCCCGTCCGAAAACACTTCAAAATAACTTTCTCCGGGCGCAGACAGTTGTTTGCGATTCCCTTTCTTAAGCGTCAGCTGTCAGACTCAAAAGTCAGGTAGCTTCATAGTTCATGGCACTCTCAAAGCTTTGAATGCTCACGTTCACCACTAATCGACGCCTGAGATCGGGCCGTGGTACTCCCGAAACAGACGCTCACTGATCAAGCAGCGAGAAGAACAGTGTTATCGTTGTTCTTTAGTTTATAAAAGCTTGACCTTTTTAAGGATGCAGGTCGCATCCGCCCGCTTGTCAGATCTCCGTATCCCCGTCGAATCCGTTACATCCCCGATTGAGCTATTTCAGAATGTCAGGTGCTGGATAATTGACACCGAATGTATCTACGGTTACTTTCTTCATAACCTGAGGAGTCCTTGGACGGTCATTATAATCTGTTCTTACAGAGGCGATTTCATCAAGAACATCAAAACCTTCAGTGAGTTTTCCGAAAGCGGCATAGCTTCCGTCGAGATGGGGAGCATCCTGATGCATGATGAAAAACTGGCTTCCGGCAGAATTCGGATTCTGGGCTCTGGCCATGGATAAAACACCGCGCTCATGGAGCAGATCGTTTTTGAATCCGTTTATTGAAAACTCACCCCTGATACTGTAACCGGGGCCTCCGATGCCTCTGCCCAGAGGGTCACCGCCCTGAATCATAAAACCGCTGATAACCCGGTGAAATATCAGTCTGTCATAAAAGCCGCGATTAATAAGTGAGATGAAGTTGTTGACGGTATTTGGAGCTGTATCAGGATACAGTTCAGCCTTCATTATCTTTCCGTTTTCCATCTCAAATGTAACTACCGGATTGCTCATTCAGAATACCTTCCTTCTTTTAATGTCCTTTCAATGTTTCTTTTATATTCCTTTTCAGCTTCGCTGTCACGTTTGTCATGCAGTTTTTTCCCTTTACAGAGACCGAGCTCCACTTTGATAAGACTGCCTTTGAAATAGACAGATAGGGGGATCAAAGCAACACCATCCTGCATGATTTTTGCATTAAGTCTTGTGATCTCCTTTTTGTGCATCAAGAGCTTTCTGGGTCTTACCGGATCCTTGTTGAAGATATTCCCGTGGGAATAAGGACTAATATGCATTCCGCGAATAAAGATCTCGTTGTTCTTTATTGTGCAGAAAGAGTCCTTCAGATTGATATTACCAGCACGAATGGATTTTACCTCAGTGCCTGCAAGCTCTATTCCGGCTTCATATCGGTCGAGGACAAAATAATCGTGGAATGCTTTTCTGTTAGTGGCAATATCTCGTTTTTCGGAATTCATATAATCACATCACATCCGACGGTATTTTATCACAACTCCATGTAAAACGGAAGAATAAAGTGTAACTGAATTGTAAATGAATCTGCTTTCGGATGTTAAAAAAAATAATCAACCACAACATTTAGTATGAAATATCGATTTTTAGCCATAAATAATCAAAAAATTGTGGAATGCGGAAAAGTTTGGTGTTATATTATAAGAGCAAAGCAACTGAATTATGTAAATTAATGACCCGAGCAGAGAGCATATATTGCCTTCCTTTTTGTTTTGTGATACCATATATAGTTGTCAGCAATCAAATGAACTGGCGGATAGGTTGGTAAACATGGAAAAATATGTAATCAACGGCGGCAGACCCTTACGTGGTGAAGTAACTATCAGCGGAGCCAAAAATGCCGCTGTTGCTATTATTCCGGCTGCGCTTCTTGTCAACGGTGTTTGCAGGATAGAGAATATACCGCATATCAGCGATACGGATAAGCTCCTCACCATCCTCAGTCAAATGGGAGCCAAAATCAGTTTCATAAACAACACAACGATTGAAATCGACTGCAGCAATGTGAAATACATTGATGCACCTTATGAATTAACAAGGAAAATACGTGCGTCGTATTATTTGATAGGCGCAATGCTCGGCAGATTCGGATATGCGAAGACGACTATGCCCGGCGGATGCAATTTCGGCGTGAGACCGATCGAGCAGCACATAAAAGGGATTTCTGCGCTTGGTGCCGATATGACCGTCAGAAACGGATTTATTACTGCCGTTGCCGCTGACGGTAAGCTTCACGGTTCAAAGATCTATCTGGATAAGGTCTCTGTCGGAGCTACGATGAATATCATCCTTGCTGCGGTCCTTGCACAGGGGAGAACGATTATCGAGAATGCTGCAAGAGAGCCGCACATAGTTGATCTCGCAAACTTCCTCAACTCCATGGGGGCCGATGTTCGCGGAGCCGGTACGGATACCATTAAGATCAATGGTGTGGATTCTCTGCATGGCGGTTTTTATTCCATCATTCCGGATCAGATTGAAGCAGGCACTTTCATGGTTGCTGCCGCGGCATCCGGCGGGGAGATCCTCATTAAGAACGTTATCCCGAAGCACCTTGAATGCATCAGTGCAAAGCTTCGTGAAACCGGAACGATCGTTCTGGAGAATGAAGATTCTGTTATGGTAAAAGCGCCTTCAGGCGGGTTAAAAAAGGTTAACATCAAAACGCTTCCTTATCCCGGATTTCCTACGGATATGCAGCCTCAGTTTTCTACGCTTCTCTGCATGGCACAGGGTACTTCTGTTATTACGGAAGGAATATATGATAACAGATTTAAATATGTCAGCGAATTGAGAAAAATGGGAGCTGAGATTCAGGTAGACGGGAGGGTTTCCGTTGTAGAGGGTCCGCATAAGCTCACCGGCGCGGAAGTATTCGCATGTGACCTTAGAGCCGGAGCCGCGATGACGATCGCAGGGATCTGTGCTTCCGGGCAGACTGTCATCAATGATATTCAATTTATAGAGCGCGGATATGAAAACTTTGCTGGGAAACTGAGAGACCTCGGCGCAGATATAAGGATCGTTGATTTCCCGGATGACGATTCATCACCGGATAAGATCGTATATATAAGCTGATTAAGCGAAGTGCTCGATGAAGGGCACTTTTGCTTTTTGTTGACGATGGTAGAGATATCTGTAATTTGTGTCGGAAAGAATAAAGAGCGATTTTTTCAGGAAGCGGCAGCCGAATACATTAAACGGCTTTCCGGTTCCTGCCGTGTTTCAGTCATTGAGATTCCGGAGCACAGGCTTCCTTCCGCACCTTCTGAAAAAGAGATTTCATCCGCACTTGCTGATGAAGCTGACAGAATACAGAAATTACTGAAGAAAGACCAGTATATAATATCTCTTTGTATAGAAGGAGAGAGATTTGACAGTACTGCTTTTGCAGAAGAGCTGAAAAAGGTGTTTCTTTCAGGAAGGTCCAGAATTGCGTTTATAATCGGTGGTTCGTTTGGACTTTCGGATTATATCAAAAACTGTTCGGACCTCAGGCTGAGCATGTCAGATATGACATTTCCGCATCATCTCGCGCGTGTAGTCCTGCTGGAGCAGATCTACAGGGCTTTTACCATAATCGAAGGAACAAAATATAATAAATAGAGGTGAGAAGTATTTTTGGTTTTAATAAAAAAGATAAAAAACCGTTGACGGAAATATGGCCCATGGGTGATAATGGAGAAAAAGAGAAAGCGGTTTTTCTCTGCCACCTGAGTGCAAATGATATGCAGGACGAACTGCTTGTAAATATGCTCGAGGCATATGGAATTCCAGCGATTAAACAGTATCCCGGAGACGGGGAATTCGGTAAGGTGATTCTTGGAATGAGCGGTCTCGGAACAGATCTATTTGTTCCTGAATCCATGTATGAAGATGCTGTCACTTTAATACACAATACGGAGGAAGCAACCGATGAGCAACTTTCTTGATGAATACAAAAAATGGCTTGACAATCCCGCTCTGAACGAAGATGAATGGGCTGAGCTGAATTCCATTGCGGACGATGAGAAAGAAATAGAAGAAAGGTTTTTCGCGCCGCTGGAATTCGGTACTGCCGGACTCAGAGGCACGATGAAGACCGGTCTTCATAATATGAATATCCATATTATCAGGCACGCAACGCAGGCTTTCGCTGATGTCATCCTTGAGGATAAATCGGAGGAAAAGAGTGTTGCTATTGCGCATGACTGCCGTCTCAATGGTGTCGCGTTTGCCAAAGAAGCAGCATGTGTTATGGCAGCGAACGGGATAAAGGTCTATTTCTTCGATGAACTCAGGCCGACTCCCGAACTCAGCTTTGCCGTTCGCCACTACCACACAACCGCAGGTTTGAACATTACAGCCAGCCACAATCCAAAAGAGTATAACGGTTATAAGGTCTATTGGAGCGACGGTGCCCAGCTTCCGCCCAAAGAGGCGGACGCGATTGCAGCCAAGATGGCTGCGAGCGACATTTTTACCTGTTTCAAGACCTGTGATTTTGATGAAGCTGTGACAGACGGAAGGATCAAGATCATCGGGGCGGAAACTGATGAAACTTTTCTTGAAAACGTGATGAGCCAGGCGATTGATAAGGAAGCGGTCGCCAAGGCAGCGGATGATCTGAAGATAGTTTACACGCCTTTCCACGGCTGCGGTTACAAGCTTGTACCGGAAGCGCTTCACAGGCTTGGTATAAAACACCTCTACTGTGTTGACGAACAGATGGTGATCGACGGTAATTTCCCGACCGTCGAGAGTCCGAACCCCGAAAACCCGGAGGGCTTCTATCTGGCGGTGGATCTGGCAAAGAAAGTCGGAAGTGATCTGATCATCGGTACCGACCCGGATTCCGACAGAATCGGCACCATGGTCAGAAAGGGTGACGAATACGTCACTATTTCCGGCAATCAGCTGGGGGTTCTGCTGATAGACTATGTGATAAATTCCCGCATCAGGACCGGCACCATGCCCGAGAAACCGGGTGTTCTTTCCAGTATCGTGAGCACGAGCATGGCGAGAGCCATCTGTGAGTATAACAATGTTCATTTTGAGGACACTTTCACGGGCTTCAAGTTCATGGCTGAGAGGGTGGCTGCATGGGAAGCCGCAAATTCATTTAATTATATTTTTGCATTCGAAGAGAGTTACGGTTACATGATGGGAGACTACGTTCGCGATAAGGATGCGGTCACTGCCTCCCTTATGGTTGCCGAGATGGGAGCCTATTACTTCAATCAGGGAATGACTCTTCTTGATGCGGTCAATAAACTCTATGAGAAGTACGGCTATTTTGCTGAAAAGACCATTAACCTCGTTATGCCAGGCGTTGATGGCCTGCAGGCCATGCGTGCGCTGATGGCAAAGCTTCGTGAAGAGCCTCCGAAGCAGATCCTCGGATGCGATGTTCTGCGCATGAGAGACTATGCGGACGGCTCCGTTTATGTCAAAGATCTCGGTAAAGTGGACAGGACTCCTTTTTACGGATCGAACGTTCTTTATTTTGAACTTGCAGACCGTACGAACTTCATTATCCGTCCCTCCGGGACAGAGCCTAAGATTAAGGTCTATATTCTTGCCCGCGGTGACAATTCGGAAGAGTGTCAGGAGAAGGTAGCGAAATATGCTGCATACACGCAGGACCTCAAAGAAGGCAGAATCTGATCCTTCTTGAATTTGACACGGAGCCGGAACACATTCGTTCCGGCTCCGTGTTTTTAGTGGCAAATTAGGCGCGGATATGTTAGTATCATAAAAAACGAAAAAGGTGATGCAGAATTGATAGAAAGAATAATCGAAGCAGACAGGCTTGAAACGGTGATCACCGTGTTTGGTTCCTTTGACAGGAACGTGGAGATCATAGAGAACGAACTAAATGTAAATGTTATAAACCGTGACGGAAGGATCATCATTTCGGGAGATGCGGAGAATGTCTTTTTCGCGGAGAAAGCACTTGGTGCCCTGCTCTATCTTTCCTCACGCGGTGACAGTATAGATACACAGAAAGTGCGCTACATTATCGGACTTGCAAGAGATGACAAGACAGACCTCGTCTATGAGATGGTCGATGACGTTATTTGCGTGACAGCGAAGGGAAAACCGGTTAAGGCGAAGACTGTCGGTCAGAACCAGTACTGTAACGCCATCGCCAATAATACCATAACACTCGGGATAGGTCCCGCCGGCACGGGAAAAACGTATCTTGCCGTTGCCTCGGCTGTAGCAGCGTTCAGATTGGGATCAGTGAACAGGATAATCCTCACCAGGCCAGCGGTTGAAGCCGGCGAGAGACTTGGTTTCCTCCCCGGCGATCTGCAGAGTAAGGTGGATCCCTACCTCAGGCCGCTTTATGATGCATTGTTCGACATGCTTGGTGCGGACACTTATCAGAAATATCTTGAAAGAGGAAATATCGAAGTAGCTCCGCTGGCATATATGCGCGGACGCACGCTTGATGACAGTTTTATTATTCTGGACGAGGCACAGAATACTTCCAGGGAACAGATGAAGATGTTCCTTACAAGGCTGGGCTTCGGCTCGAAAGCCGTGATCACGGGTGATATCACACAGATCGATCTGCCTGAAGATAAAGTGAGTGGATTGAAGATAGCGATGAAAGTCCTCGAAGGAATTGATGACATTGCCATTTGCAGACTTACCGGAGAGGATGTTGTTCGCCACAGACTCGTTCAGGAGATCATCGATGCCTATGAGAGGTTTGAAACCAACAGACCGCCCAGAACTGAAAATGAAAAAAGGCAAAGGAAATAATGAGACACAGAATTGAATTCACGAGCAGCGGAAAGTTCAAAAAGCACATTTTCCTGAAAAATCGTGTGAAGGCGGCCGTCTGCAGAACATTGAAATATGAATTGGTCGATGAACCCTGCCTTATCAGTGTGCTGTTTACGGATGGGCAGGGGATTCGTGCAATCAACAGCGAATTCCGGAATGTGGATGCAGAGACCGATGTTCTATCATTTCCCGCAAATGAGTTCAAGCCCGGATGTTTCGATGCTTTAAACTGCGAATTTGATCATATGTCCGGAAAGTATATTCTCGGCGATATTGTCATATCGGTGCCCAGATGTGAGCAGCAGGGCAGGGAATTCGGCCACAGTGTTTACAGAGAGGTCGAATACCTGACGGTGCACTCAACACTGCATCTGCTCGGATATGATCATGTGGATGAGGGCGAGATGAAAAAGCAGATGAGGAACCGGGAAAAGATTATTATGGGAGAAAAAGAATGACAAGATCAGCGGTCATATCCGTTTGCGGAAGGGCAAACGTCGGAAAATCAACATTGACGAATCACCTTGTTGGTGAAAAGGTCTCTATCGTATCGGACAAACCTCAGACCACGAGGACGAGGATTACGGGCGTGGTGAATAATGGGGATACGCAGTTTGTTCTGCTTGACACGCCCGGGTTCCACAAGCCGAAAAATAAGCTTGGAAGCTATATGATGCAGATCATAAACAATACTGTCTTCGACTCTGACTGTATACTTTTGCTTGTTGAGCCTGTTTCCAATATTGGACAGCAGGAAGAGGAACTGATCGATAGGATTGAAGCTTCCGGGCTGCCATGTATACTCGTCATAAATAAGATCGATACAGTTGATAAAAGAAGACTGCTCGAGGTTATTGATGTATACAGCAAACGACATGGATTTGACTCAGTTGTACCAATTTCTGCCGAACGGAATGATGGACTTGACGTTCTACTCCGGGAGATGGATAGATTTGCAGAAGAAGGTCCGCATTTTTTCCCGGATGATATGATCACCGATCAGCCAGAAAGACAGATCTGTGCGGAGATTATCAGAGAAAAAATGCTTCTTTGCCTGGAGCATGAAATTCCACACGGAACAGCCGTTGAGATAAACAGATTCTCCGAGAGTGAGAACGGACGGCTGGATATTGAGGCTACAATTTTCTGTGAGAAGGCCTCCCATAAAGGTATTATAATCGGAAAGAACGGCATGATGCTGAAGAAAGTTGGCTCTCTTGCGAGGGAGGACATAGAAAGCTTACTCGGCTGTAAGGTGATGCTTCAAACATGGGTGAAGGTGAAGGAGAACTGGAGAAACTCTGACATCATGCTGAACAATTTCGGGTTTAAAGACAGCTGACATGTATATCAACACAAAAGGTCTCATTCTCAGAGAAGCAAAATTTAAGGAAGCAGATCGTATCTTAACTCTTTATACGGAAAAATGCGGTAAGATTACTGTCTCCGCGCACGGAGCACTGAGCAAACGGAGCAAGTTGTCTGCGTCCACTCAGAGCCTGACGTTTTCGGACTTTGTGCTTGATTGCAGGAAAGGGAGATACTCTGTTAAGGAAGCGTCAGTCGCCGAGTATTTCACGGGACTCCGTTCGGATATCACAAAGTACAGCCTCGCCTGTTATTTCTGTGAGGCCGTTGATGTGCTGAGCATCGAAGAGACTGCGGATGCTACTATTCTCAGAATCGTTCTGAACGCATTATATGCCTTGAGCAATGATCTGTTCTCACAGGAGCAGATTAAGGCTGCTTTTGAACTGAAGCTCATCTCGGCAGTGGGATTCCAACCGGATGTTGATTGCTGCAGCATCTGCGGAAAAGAGGATCCCGATGAGCCGGTTTTCCAGATAGAAAATGGGGGGCTGTGCTGCAGAAAGTGCCATACGGCAGCATTGGGTTTCGCCATGAACATCGACGGGAGCGTGCTCAAGGCGATTAGATTTATTCTCACTTCCAACCTGAAAAATTACATTTCCTTCAGGATTCCGGAGGAAGACTTGAAACAACTTTCAAAGGCCTGTGAATCATTTTTCCTGAACCATACAGACAGAAAGTTCTCAACACTGGACTACTGGAAGACCGTTAACTGATATGAATGAAAAGTATTTTGATACCCTTGAACTGAATACAATTCTGAAAAGATTGGCTGATAGCTGTGTAAGCGATCCGGCCAAGGAAAAGGCACAAGCATTGAAGCCTTCGTTTTGTAAAGAAGAAGTGCGGTCCATGCTTGCTGATACCAGCGCGGCTGTAAATATGATTGTTCTGAAGGGTTCACCGTCTTTCTACGGTGTTAAGGATGTGAGTTATTCACTCCAGCGCGCCTCAATCGGAGGCTGCCTTAGTACATTGGAACTTCTTGACATAGCCAGACTGCTGCAGAGCGCACGTATCACGAAAAGCTATATAGCGGATGACAAGTTTGCAGGTTCCTGCATCGACAGCTACTTTACCGCTTTGTGTGTGAACAGATATCTTGAAGAGAGAATCTTCACATGTATCCTGAGTGAAAACGAGATTGCAGACAACGCATCGCCTGAACTCGCGGACATCAGGAGGAAGATACGGGCGGAATCCGCAAATATCAGAAGTTCGCTTCAGAGGATAATCTCCTCTCCATCATATGCAAAATACCTGCAAGAACCGATTATAACGACAAGATCAGGCAGATTCGTGGTTCCGGTAAAGATCGAGTACAAGAATGAGATACCCGGTCTGATACATGATATCTCTTCATCCGGAATGACCGTTTTTATAGAACCGAATGCTGCCGTCAAATCGAATAATGAACTCCGAGAGCTATATTCAAAGGAAAAGAATGAGATTGAAAAAATCCTTCGTGCGCTCTCTGCCGCATGTGCCGAGCACGAGACAGATATCGTATCGGACCTTAACCTGCTGACCACGCTTGATTTCATTTTCGGAAAGGCAAAACTCTCCTACTTGTATCGCGGGACCGAGGCTCTCTGCGATGATTGCGGCATAGTTCTGAAAAAGGCCAGACATCCGCTGTTGGATCCGGCAAAGGCAGTTGCTGTTGATATCATGCTGGGGAATGAATTTGACACACTGATTATCACCGGACCGAACACGGGAGGGAAGACGGTGACACTGAAGACTATTGGTCTGCTTTCCCTTATGAATCAATGCGGTTTGCATATTCCTGCAGATGACCAAAGCAATCTGCCTGTTTTCTCAAGTATTATGGCTGATGTTGGTGATGAACAGAGCATAGAGCAGAATCTTTCAACATTTTCTTCTCATATGAAAAACATCGTCAATATCCTGAACGAGTGTGACGACAAATCGCTCGTTCTGTTCGATGAACTCGGAGCCGGGACGGATCCGGTTGAGGGAGCTGCACTTGCCGTTTCCATTATTGAGGCGGCTCGTAAAAAAGGTGCGGTGATTGCTGCTACTACGCACTATGCAGAACTAAAGGTGTACGCTTTGAATAATGAAAGCGTGCAGAACGCATCCTGTGAGTTCGATGTTGATACATTAAGTCCTACTTATCATATCGTGATGGGGATCCCCGGTAAATCGAACGCTTTTGCAATAGCCAGAAAGCTCGGGCTTGACGATGCTGTGATCAACGATGCTGAGGCAAGAGTTGCCTCATCCGAAAAAAGCTTCGAGGATACAGTTTCAAGGCTGAATGACATAAGAATGAAGCTTGAATCGGAGCAGACGGAGATAGCACAGAAACTAAGGCAGATCACAGAAAACGAGAAAAAGTCGGCAAGGCTTCGTGCTGAACTTGAAGTGAAGATGGAAAAATCCGATCTGAAAGCGAGGAGAGAAGCGCAAAGGATCATCGATGAAGCCCGAAATACAGCGGAGGAAGTTTTTGCCGAGCTGGATGAAATCAGGAAGAAGTCAGATCAAGAGGAAGAAATCGATGCGGTAAACCGCGAAAGAAATATCCTCAGGGCGAAACTCAACAAAGCAGTTGATAATATTAGTGTCCCGTCTGATCATATGGATTCGGCGGAACAGGTTTCAGCCCGGCCCGTTAAAGCGGGGGATATGGTTCTTATAAAGTCGATGAAGAAAAAAGCCGAAGTCCTCAGTGTTTCAAAAGATGGAACGCTACAGCTTCGTGCCGGGATCATAAATATTAACGCATCACAGGACGATGTGCTTCTTCTTGAAGAGAAAATACCGCAGAGAAAACCTGTTGCTGTTTCAACGGGAAACACCCTTCGTTCAGAATCGCTGAGTGCTTCGATCGATCTTCGGGGAATGGAATCGGCCGAGGCCGTTTATGCAGCAGAGCAGTATCTTGACAATGCGGTGCTTGCCAGACTTGAGAAAGTGACCATTATTCACGGTAAGGGTACGGGAGCGCTCAGAACTGCGATACACGCTATGCTTAAGAAGAATAAACTGGTGAAATCTTTCCGCCTCGGCGTGTTCGGGGAGGGAGAAACCGGCGTGACTATTGTCGAACTGAAATAAAATTTCCTCCAGATTTTTGTATTAATGTGTAAAATAACGAAACTTTCAAGGGATATTGACGTCTGATGCAAAATTTGCTATTTTATATGCACTATTATTGAGGAGATATTTTATTATGATTTCGAAAGAAGTAACCATCAATAATCAGGTCGGTCTTCATGCCAGACCCGCGACATTTTTTATTCAGAAAGCAAACGAGTTCAAAAGCAGCATCTGGGTCGAGAAAGAAGAGCGCAGGGTCAATGCAAAGAGCCTTCTTGGGGTTCTTTCTCTCGGCATCGTAAAAGGAACTGCGATCACTTTGATTGCTGACGGCGCGGATGAAGAGGAAGCGATCACCACTTTGTCTGAACTGATCGATTCCGATTTCTCTGAATAAGTTTAACGAAACCAATCAGGACGTGCTCTGCACGTCCTTGTTTTTTTATGATTTGCTGAACAATGACAGAAACATTATCTGATAAATCAAATAAGCTGCCGCTCCTTCCCGGTGTTTACATCATGAAAGATGCTTCGGGGAAGATCATTTATGTCGGAAAGGCTAAGAAGCTTAAAAACAGAGTGAGCAGTTATTTTCATGGTGACCATGAAGGCAAGGTTGCCGCCATGGTGAGTAAGGTCGCTGATTTTGAAGTTATTATAGTGTCTTCAGAATTTGAGGCGCTCGTCTTGGAAAACTCACTGATAAAGAAGCATAAGCCTTATTATAATATTCTTCTTAAAGACGATAAGACATATCCATTTATCAGAATAGACATATTGAACCCATATCCGGATATATCGATCAGCCAGAAAAGCAAAGACGACGGCGCATTATATTTCGGTCCCTTCGGAGGAAGAAAAAGCAGCCGAAATATCATTGAGGAGGTAAAGAAAACGTTCCTGCTCCCTGATTGCAGCAGAAAATTCCCCCGAGATATAGGTTCAGGAAGACCGTGCCTGAATTACCATATGAAAAAATGCGCAGGCTGGTGTTCAGGAACACCGGCCGGTGAGGAATACTTATCCCGTATAGATCAGGCTGTTAAGATACTTCAGGGAAAGACCGACAGTCTTCTTGATGAGCTTCAAAAGCAAATGGAAGAGGCATCGGAAGAACTGAACTTTGAAAAGGCGGCAGAGATCCGAGACAGGATCTCTCTCATAGAGCTTCTTGCAAATAAGCAGAGGGTGCTGTCCCTTCGGCATGCAGATCTTGATGCTGTGGGTTTTGCAAGAGGCTTCAGAAGCTGCTTCACCGTTCTGAGCTATACGGACGGAACTCTTGTTAATAAGCAAATCGAGATAACAGATGAACCTGTCGAATCGGATGCCGGGGCTGTTGCATCTTTCATCGGACAATATTATTCATCTGCGGAAACGAATCTTCCCGGCCTGATCCTTGTTCCTCAGATAGATGACAGCAAGACGGAGCTGGAAGAGTTTCTGAGCCAACGCGCAGGCAGAAAAATAGAGATAATCTGCCCGCAGCGCGGAACCAGACGTCATCTTCTTGACTATGCCATTCTTAATTCGGAAGAAGAGATAAAAAGAATCATAACCGCTGAAAACAAAAACCAGCGTATTCTCCTCAGTTTACAGAAGAAGCTCAATCTCCTTGCAGTTCCGCACAGAATTGAAGCGTATGACATCTCAAATCTTGGAAGTTCCGGTATTGTTGCTGCTATGACAGTATTTATCGATGGGAAGAAAAGCAAAAACTTTTATCGGAGGTTCCGCTTCAGAGATCAGCTCATCCAGAACGACGTTGAAAGCATGAATTCCTGCATCAGAAGACGTTTTAATGAGTACTTGAAAAAGAAAGATCCGTCCTTTGCAGAAATGCCGGACCTGCTGCTCATTGACGGAGGGGCTGAGCAGACTTCAGCTGCGAAGGAGGCCCTCAAAGAACTCGAGCTTGAGACCAACGTGTTCGGAATGGTCAAAGATGACAGACACAGGACCAGAGCGCTGGTATCCTCGAACGGTCTTGAAGTTGATATCATCGGGGATTTGGATCTGTTTTCTTTCATAGGGAGCATTCAGGAAGAGACTCACAGAGCTGCAATAGAGTATCAGAAGAAGATCCGAACCGAGCAGTTTGCCACCGTGCTCGATCAGATCCCCGGCATCGGAGAAAAAAGAAAAATTCTTCTTATTGACCGGTTTAAGACCGTCAAAGCTGTGAAAAGTGCGTCTGTCGATGATCTGAAAGAAGTTTTGCCATCTTCTGCAGCCTCTTCTGTATTCGAATTTTTTCATGAAAACAGGTAAGGGTTTAATTTATGAGAGTTATTTCCGGAACTGCCAGAGGCAGAAAACTGCTGTCGCCAGAGGGATACGATATTCGTCCTACCACAGATAATGTGAAAGAATCGCTGTTCAATATAATCCAGTTCGACATAGAAGGCAGAAGAGTCCTCGATCTGTTTGCAGGCTCCGGCCAGCTCGGCATCGAGTGTCTGAGCCGCGGTGCAGCAGATGCCGTATTCGTCGATGAAAGTCGTGAATCGTTACGGATCATAAAAGAGAATCTGAAAAAATGCGGTTTCTCGGCTGATGTTGTTTTGTCGGATGCCGCAGCTTTTCTGCAGAGAGGAGAAAAGTTTGATATAGTATTCGTTGACCCGCCTTATGACTCTGATTATTACGAAATCGTTATGAAAAACATCAATTTGTTTGACATATTGAACAAGGGTGGTATAATTGTCTTCGAATCAAGAGCCGAAAGGGAAATAGGCCAGATGGAGCTTCCGTATTATCCGTTAAGGACCTACGTTTACGGCAGTGTAAAGCTCAGTCTGTTTTCCCGCAATTAGGAAAGAGAGATCGTTTCAGATGATTACGGCTATCTGTCCCGGAAGTTTCGATCCGATTACCTTAGGACATCTGAATATAATCCGCAGAGCATCCAGGACTTTTGATGAAGTTGTAGTCTGTATTCTTAACAATGCGTCAAAAACCACAACAATGTTCACGGTTGAAGAAAGGCTGGATATGATCAGCCGATCTGTCGCAAGGTTTTCGAATGTAAGAGTCGATTATTACTCCGGGCTTCTTGCCGAGTATGCTTCAAAATTCGATCACGGTGTCATTGTAAAGGGACTTCGTGCCGCTTCCGACTTTGAATACGAGTTCCAGATGGATCTTGTTAATAAACGTATAAACAAACAGCTTGAAACGCTTTTTATCCCTTCAAGTGAAAAATATACATTTCTCAGTTCTAGTGTTGTTCGTGAGATGTCGAAGTACGGCGCCGACCTGACCGGTCTTGTACCAAATGAGATTATTTCCGATATAGAAAAAAAAGCAGAATTATGGAGGAACAGTAATGGAAAATGACGTGATAGAACTTTTAGATATCCTGTATGGCATGATCAGCGAAGCTTACCGTGTTCCCCTCGGGAACGACAGATGCATCATCGAGCGCGAAAAAGCAATCGAGATAATCAATGAGATCAAAGCGAATCTTCCGTCGTCCCTTGCCGAATCAAAAAGGCTTGTTGCAGCACGCGATGAGTTTATCGGAAATGCCAAGAAGGAAGCGGAGGCACTGAGAAAAAGTGCTGAAGAGAAAGCAAAGAAGCTTGTTGAAGAACAGGAGATAATGCGGGAAGCAAGAGCCAGAAGTTCCGAGATGATCTCTTCAGCAGAAGCAAAAACGAAAGAACTGAGAAGAGTAGCAAGCGAATTTGTTGATGACCTTATGAAAAAGGCTGAGTTCAGCCTGAACGAGTCTTTAAAATCAATCAAATCCGCGCATACGGCATTCACTTCAGCCGGCGCATCTGTTAAACCCGTTCAGCAGCAGCCGCCGCAGAGAAGAACTCCGCAGCAGCCGCAGGATCAGTCATCGAAACAGATCAAACCTGAAATGATCAATCCCAAGGAAAGGTCCTGAATCATAAAAGACGAATAGCCGGAACTGATAATTCCGGCTATTTTCATGTTTATTAATCCCGGAGGAACGGTTTTGGATCCACGGCATTATTCTGTGTTGCTCAATGAAACGCTTGAATATCTGAATATAAATAAAGACGGCATCTATGTTGACGGTACTTTCGGTATGGGAGGCCATTCCGAACAGATTCTCAAGAGGCTCGATCACGGCAGGCTGATAGGCATAGATAAAGACATTTACGCGATTGAAACGGGGAAAGTGAAGTTCGCTTCGTATTCTGACAGGCTTCTTCTTGTCCATGATGATTTCGGAAATATCTGTGATATTTTGGATAAGCTGGATATAGACTCCGTAGATGGGATGATTTTTGATCTCGGCGTTTCTTCACCTCAGCTGGATGACGGCTTCCGCGGGTTTTCATACAGTCAGGATGCTCCGCTGGATATGCGAATGGATACCGATAACGAGCTGACGGCATTTGATGTTGTAAACTCCTGGTCTGAGGAAGACATCAGGTCTATTCTGTGGGAATACGGAGAAGAAAGATACTCCGCCCGAATAGCAGAGGCTATAGTGGAACGAAGGGAAGAGTCTCCGATAAACACAACTTTTGAGCTTGTTGACCTGATCAGAGCTGCGATGCCTGCTGCAGCATTAAGAGAAAAGCAGCACCCTGCCAAGCGAACGTTTCAGGCGATCAGGATCGCCGTAAACGATGAGCTTGGATCTGTGCAGAAAATGATAAGTACGGCTCCGGATAAATTGAAAACAGGCGGCCGGATCTGTGTTATCAGCTTTCACTCGCTTGAGGACAGGATTATAAAGCGGGGGATAGCATCCAGGGAGAATGGATGCACCTGCCCGAGAGATCTGCCGGTATGCGTCTGCGGATTCAGGCAGACGCTGAAAAGTGTTACAAAAAAGCCAGTGGTTCCATCTGAAACGGAGCTGCTTGAAAATCCACGGTCAAGAAGTGCGAAACTTCGTGTCGCTGAAAAGATCGGAGATAACTGAAGAATGCTTCTGAGCAAATTACTTAGCGGAATAAAGATAATCGATTCAAATGCCAAACCGCAGACGGATATCGGCGGAATAAGCTATGATTCCAGAAAAACTCGTCCAGGGGACATTTTTGTTGCCATATCCGGATTTGAAACGGACGGGCATAATTATATTGACGCTGCCTTGAGGAACGGAGCTTCCGTGATCCTGTGTGAAAGAAAACCGGAATGCGAATGCAGCTTCGTTATCACTGACAACTCCCGTAATGCGCTTGCGATTGCCAGCAAAAACTATTTCGACAATCCGGCGGGAAAAATGACTGTGATTGGGCTTACGGGCACAAACGGGAAAACAACGACAAGCTATCTTCTGAAGCACATTATTGAAAAATGTACAGGAGCAAAGACAGGTCTGGTCGGAACGATCAACAACCTTATAGGCAGCGAGGTCATTCCGACGGAACATACAACACCGGAGAGTTTTGAACTGCAGAAACTCCTTACGGAAATGAATGATGCAGGCTGCAGCTATGTGATCATGGAGGTTTCCTCACATTCTCTCAAACTCGACAGAGTTGCCGGGATTCATTTCGATGTGGCTGAGTTTACAAACCTCACACAGGATCATCTTGACTTTCATATAACGATGGATGATTATGCTGCATCAAAAAAGAAGCTGTTCAGCAGCTGCAGCACAGCGTGCATAAACCTCGATGACGAGTGGTCATCTTATTTTCTCAGCGACTTATCCTGTATGGTGAATACCTATTCGATCCAGGACAGTTCGGCGGATTTTTATGCGGATGATATCATCTGCACGGATAAAGGAGCATCTTTCACCGTATATCATAAGAATGAGCATAATAATGTACATATCCCTATTCCCGGACTGTTTTCTGTCCACAATGCACTTGGAGCTCTTGCTGTTTGCTGTTCGGCCGGTCTTGATTTTAACGCTTGCTGTGACGCTCTTTGCAGCGCAAAAGGCGTAAAGGGAAGGCTGGAGATCGTGGATACAGCAGACGATTATACAGTTATTATCGACTATGCCCATACTCCTGATGCCTTGAAGAATGTCCTGAACACGTTAAAACCTCTGACAAAAGGCCGCTTGATTACCCTGTTCGGATGCGGGGGAGACAGAGACAGGATGAAAAGGAGCATAATGGGTTCTGTTGCTGCGGAATTATCAGATCTGTGCATAGTTACAAGCGATAATCCGAGAACAGAAGATCCTCTCGAGATCATCCATGATATTATGCCCGGAGTATACGCATATAATACTCCGTACATGGTTATTAGTGACAGAATTGAGGCAATCCACTGGGCAATTGACAATGCTGCCAGCGGTGATGTAATATTACTTGCCGGAAAAGGTCATGAAGATTATCAGATAATCGGCCATGTCAAGCATCACATGGATGAAAGAGAAATAGTTGCTTCCTATTTGAAAGGAAAAGACAGATGACGGTCAGACTGATACTTGCGTTTTGCATTTCATTTGTATGCGCCTATGCTTTTGGAAAGATTTACATCCCCTGGCTCGTAAAGCAGAAATTCGGACAGGAGATCAAGGAAATAGGCCCTTACTGGCATGAGAACAAACGCGGCACGCCGACAATGGGCGGAGTGATGTTCATTCTGGGTATTTTCATTGCCTGCATGACTGCGGGCTTCCGATCTGTCATTCAGGGAAGACTTGTCCATCTGTTCATTTTCGCTTTTGCTCTCGTATTCGGTGCGATCGGCTTCCTGGATGACTGGGAGAAGCTGAAACATAAAGCTAATCTCGGCCTTTCCGGGTGGGTGAAACTGGCGCTTCAGCTTGTAGCGGCTTTCATATACATCTATTTCATGATAAGGCTTGAATACATCTCCACGCACCTTTACATTCCGTTTTTCAACATTTCGGTTTATATTCCGATCTGGCTCTATATAGTCCTTTCCGCATTTGCCATCGTCGGGACTGTTAATGCTGTGAATATTACGGACGGGGTTGACGGTCTTGCAACCGGGACCTCCATACCCGTGTTTCTTTTCTTCGTGGCAGTAGCTTTCCTATGGGGAAATAAATACATGGAGGCCGGGATATTTGCATCCGCCATGCTCGGCGGTCTTTTCGCTTTCCTGATTTATAATTTTAATCCTGCGAAGGTGTTCATGGGTGACACGGGATCCCTCTTCCTCGGCGGTGCGGTCGCCGCTATGGCTTTCGTATATGATATGCCGCTGATCCTATTAACACTTGGTATCATGTATATTATCGAGACGCTCTCCGATATCATCCAGGTAGGATACTTCAAGCTTTCCCACGGGAAACGCGTATTCCGGATGGCTCCTTTTCACCATCATCTGGAATTGGGCGGCTGGACAGGGAAAAAGTGGAAAGAAAAGGAGCTGTTTACTCTTTTCACTTCTGTTTCACTGCTGTTTGCCGTACTTTCATTTCTTGGCATCATGAGACGCTATTGAGCAGGATCAGTATTCAAACTTATTTGTTTGGTGCTTCAGATGAAAATTCTGTTTACATGCGGCGGTACAGGCGGTCATATCTATCCGGCTGTCTCTATCGCTGAAGAGATTACTAAAATAATACCGGATACGGAGTATCTTTTCATCGGAGCTGACGGCATGATGGAAATGGACATTGTGCCGAAGTGCGGTTATCAGATAAAATCAGTGCCGGTTACGAACCTCAGCAGGGGGAAAAGGCTGAAGGACATCCTCCATAACATTAAAACAGTGTTTAATGTTATTTCGTCACTCTTCATATCACACAGACTGATAAAGCAATTCCGCCCGGACGCCGTTATCGGCACAGGCGGTTATGTTTGTTTTCCTGTTATCTTTGCCGCCTGGCTTTTGGGTATTCCGGCGTTTGTTCATGAAAGCAATTCCGAACCCGGTCTGACTACAAGGTTGCTTTCCCGGTTTGTAAAAAAAGTTTTCACCGGATATCGTGAAAGCCTTAAGTATTATAAGGATGGAAAAGGTGAGTTTACAGGAACTCCCGTCAGAAAGCAGTTCGAAGAGACGCTCGTTCCTGCAGAAGCATTCGAACGGCTCGGTACTTCTGCGGATCTTCCGCTTATAGTCTCTGTCTGGGGTTCGCTCGGTTCCGGCTATATGAATGAGGTATTCTCTGAATTCGTCCAGATTATGCCGGAAAAGAGATACATTATAATGCATGTCTGCGGCAAACGGTATTATGATCAGTATAAGCATATTAGTGAAACGGATCTTCCCGTTATCAGGGATAAGTATTTCGTTTTGAAGGATTTTGTATATGATCTTCCTCTTTTCCTGAAAGCAGCAGAAATTGTGATTTGCCGCGCAGGTGCCTCCACGCTGGCTGAGCTTGCATATCTGGGAAAACCGGCCATAATTGTTCCTTCGCCTAATGTTGTTAACAATCATCAGGATAAGAACGCTAGAGTATTTGAAGCCAAAGGCGCGGCTGTTGTTCTCGTTGAGGGGACTTTCTCGCCTGAGGATCTTCGGAATACGATCGAAGCTATTTTGTCTTCTCCGGAAAAATTAGCTGCAATGTCTTCTGCGATGCATTCTTTTTGTGTCCCGGATTCAGCGAGGATAATTGCAGATAAAGTTCTGGAATATGTGACACTTTGATTCTGAAAGGCTATATATGAGTTCTTCCTTTAAAGAAAGATTAAAAAAAATAGTCAATACCGGCTCCATCAGCAAAATCAGCGGGCCGCTGGTTTTCTTCCTGATCGTTATCGGACTGATTTTTGTGATGAGTGTCATCTTTCGCGTGAACACCATCGAAGTGATTGGAAACGAGCATTATACAAAGGAAGAGATAATCAGTGCGGTAGATATAGAAGAAGGCGACAATCTCTTTTTCTTTGACAGATTTGCTGCGATCAGTCGTGTATTTGCGAAACTTCCGTATGTTGAGGAAGTATTTGTTTCCAGGTCGCTTCCGGATAAGGTAACTATTGAGATCAAGGAAAGTAAAGCCCTGGCCTACCTGATCGTAGGCGATGAAAAATGGACCATGGATTCCAATTGTAAGATACTCGGTAAAGCGGCGGAAGGGGAATCGGAACAGCTCATATCCGTTTCCGGAATCAATCCGGGAACCCTGCTTATAGGTGAGCAGCTGACCGTAACCGATTATGACGATATCGTGCCGTTTCTCTCGGAGGTACTGACACAGATTCAGGATCGCGGTCTTGCTTCCAGTATTAAATCGATAGACTTTTCCAATAGGAATTCCGTTAAATTTGATTACACGGACAAGTATTCGATCATAATCGGAGATGCTGCTAAGGTCGAATATAAGTTCGGAATGTTCCTTTCAGCGGTTGAGCAGCTGAAAGAGGGAGATTACGGGGAAATAGATGTGTCGACTGCAATGACTGCCGTATTCACACCGTACTGAAAAACGGATGCAAACTGGATAAAAGGAATTTCAGTTTTCCTATTGACCATTTGGCGGAAATGTAATAATATAGTAAAGAAATTGTTATTTATTGGGAGGCTAATAATGGATTTCAAAGCTGATTCCGGTCCTGATAATGTTGTAATAATCAAAGTCCTCGGCATTGGCGGAGCCGGTAATAATGTTGTTAACAGGATGGTCAAGTCCGGTACCGACGGAGTTGAATTCGTTGCGATCAATACAGATAAACAGGCCCTATCCATATCCAACGCTGATGTTAAGATCCAGATCGGGGAGAAGACCACACATGGTCAGGGAGCCGGTTCGGATCCGGAGATAGGCCGAAAGTCCGCGGAAGAAAGCAGAAGCAATATTGCAAAAGTCATTGAGAACACGGATATGGTGTTTATCACTGCGGGTATGGGCGGCGGAACCGGCACCGGGGCTGCTCCGATCATTGCCGATCTTACAAAAGAGGCTGGCGTTCTTACAGTCGGTGTTGTTACAAAGCCTTTTAAATTTGAGGGAAAAAGAAGACTCGATCAGGCGAATGCCGGTATCAGGGAACTGCTCTCAAAAGTAGACTCTCTCCTCATCATCCCGAATGACAGGCTTAAATATGCCACCGATCAGAAGATCACACTTTCCAATGCATTTGAGATTGCAGATGATGTTCTCAAACAGGCTGTTACCAGCATTTCCGATCTGATAAAGAATACCGGCTTTATAAACCTTGACTTTGCCGATGTTACATGCATTATGAAAAATGCCGGCTATGCTCATATGGGTGTCGGCCATGCGGCCGGGAAAGGCAAAGCGGAAGAAGCTGCCAAGATGGCTGTATCCAGTCCCTTGATGGAAACTTCTATCAATGGAGCACACGGTGTTCTCATCAATATAACAGGTTCTGAAGACATGGGTCTTGAAGACATTGAAGCCGCTGCAAATCTTGTTCAGGAAGCAGCACACCCTGATGCAAACATTATCTTCGGAGCTTCCTTTGATAACGATATGCAGGACGAGATCCGGGTCACCGTTATCGCCACCGGTTTTGAAGAGGCCGCACCTGCTCCGAAACAGTCTGCATTCAAACCTGCTCCGAAAACGGAAGCTCCTTCACCAATTATCCCCGAGGCCCCTAAACCTGTTCAGCCTGCCAAGCAGCCAAAGGAGCCCGCGGTTCAGCCCGCTGGTCCCGCCGGCGAGGAAGATCCATTTGACAGCATCTTTAAGATTTTTAATTCCAAATAATCGTTTATAGTTTAATCCGGAGGACAGCAGTGGATTTTCTGCTGTCCTCTTTTCGTTATGATATGTTTACAAAATACAGTAGACTGTTCTTTCGTTTATGATATAATATCAAAGCTTAAACAGATGATTCCTTTCTATTCCGTTCTGAATTGTATTATTCATTAACCGGGAGGTGCAGATCATAAAACTTAAACACACGATCTGGATCGTTTTCATGATCTCATTGTTCCTCGTGCTCTTTTTTATTGTCGATGCGAGGCGTGACAGTTCTACTGAACTTATTTTTGGGGGCGTCGAAGGAGGAACCATTAAATCTGACTACATCCCTCCTGAACAGGTGGTTGAAGAGGTCCCTGATGAACTGGGCGGATTGAAATGGCCCGACATAGATATCACCGAACATCAGTATTCGATCGTCAACGATGATAACCTCCTTTCGGCTGTTTATTATCCTGATGTTGAAGTCATTGATGCAAACTATGTGACATACTACGGAACAAAATTCGATGCCGAAACGATGCCCTATCTCATTGCTATGCTCGATGCTGTGAGAGAGGCCGGGTTCAGTATATATGTTAACAGCGGATACAGATCCTATTCCTATCAGGAACAGATTTTCAACGGCACAGCTTCCAGTATTGCGGAAAGCATGGGGATAACCGGGAAAGACGCATATATGAAACCGGAGTATCAGGAAGCTGTCGAAAAGGCCAGACACATCACGAACTATCCCGGCGCGAGTGAACATCAGCTTGGACTTGCTGTGGATCTTGTTGACAGGTATCACGGTACATTGAAGTATGACAACATGAATCAGGAGATGTTCGCCTGGCTTGATGAGCACTGCTTTGAATACGGTTTCATTAAACGGTATCCGCAGAAAAAACTGCTTCTCACGGGTTGGGATGAATCATGGCATTACAGATATGTCGGGGTTGAGGCAGCGACTTTTATCATGAAAAATGATTTATGCTATGAGCAGTTTTATGCTCATTACGATCCGGAGTTCGAATATTGACGGAAAAGTACGGGATAATATCGAAAAATACTTGCATTATCAATAGGATGATGGTAATATAGCACAGTAGGTTAGTCAGTTAATGGAGTGGGTGTTCGCCCACTCCTTTATTTTGGATTATTCAACAGAGGTATGATATGAGTAAAATTAGCGACAGGGCTGAGCAGATTGCCGGACCCATAGTCGAAGAGAACAGCTGCAGGCTTTGGGATGTTGAATATGTCAGAGAAGCAGGAACTTGGTATCTGAGGGTCTATATCGATAAAGACGAAGGTGTGTCCATTAATGACTGCGAGCTTATCAGCAAGCAGATCGATTCGATACTTGACAGAGAAGATTTTATTCCTGACAGCTATGTTTTTGAAGTATGCTCAGCAGGAGCTGACAGAGTGCTGAAAAGGCAGAAAGATTTTGAAGCCTTTATGGGAAAACAGGTTGACATCAGCCTGTATAAGCCTTTGGATGGGAAAAAGACTTATATGGGGATTCTTTCCGGGCGTTCGAGCACAGAGACTTCCATTGATGATGCCGGAAGAAATATCGTTTTTGCAAATGATATGGTTGCCCAGGTCAGACTGCACATCGATTTTTAAACAATACTTGAAACGGAGTTAATTCAATGAACGCTGATTTCTTTACTGCGATAGAAGAGATAGAAAAAGAAAAGGGTATTCCCAGACAATTCATGTATGACAAGATTAAGCAGGCTATGCTTGCCGCTTTCAGACGGGATAATCCTGAGTGCACGGATAACGTTGAGATTATTCTTGACGAGGACAAAAAACGGATTGAAATGGTAGTCAACAAGACGGCGGTTGAGGAAGTAATCGATCCGAATACAGAGATCCAAATCGATGCGGCTAAGAAGCTAAACCGGAAGACTAAGGTCGGCGATTCCGTTGCAATTCCGGTTGACACGAAGAAGTTTGGGCGTATCGCAGCTCAGGCAGCCAAGAATGTTATCATCCAAGGGATACGTGAAGCTGAAAGAGGCCTTGTGTACGAAGAATTCACTTCCAAAGAGCATGAGATCCTTACCGGTGTTGTCTCACATGTGGAACCCAGAAACGGAAGTGTTTCCATCCGGATATCTTCAAACAGTGAATTCACCGAGGCTATGTTATCCGCCAATGAGAGGATCAAAACGGAAGTCCTTCGGGAAGGGGACCGGATCAAGGTATATGTCGTTGAAGTCAGAAATTCAACAAGAGGCCCCCAGGTCCTTATCAGCCGCACGCACCCCGGGCTTGTGAAGAGGCTGTTTGAATTGGAAGTTCCTGAGATCTATGACGGTACGGTCGAGATCAAGTCCATTGCGCGGGAAGCCGGGAGCAGGACGAAAATTGCGGTTTGGTCTGAGGATCCCAACGTCGATCCGATCGGTTCATGCGTCGGTCCGAAGGGCGGGCGTGTCGCCAATATTGTCAATGAACTGAACGGAGAAAAAATTGATATTGTTAAATACAGTGAGTACCCGGAAGACTATATTGCAGCCGCTCTTTCTCCATCTGAAGTCATCAGTGTGACCATGCTTGATGATTCGAAAAGCTGCAGAGTCATAGTTCCTGACAGCCAGTTGTCACTCGCTATTGGTAAAGAAGGGCAGAATGCCAGACTTGCCGCAAAACTCACCGGATATAAAATAGACATCAAACCTGAGTCTGAAAGCAGGTAAGGAGATCATGTTATGGGTAAAACTGTCCCTGTCAGATTATGTTTGGGATGTCGTGAACCGAAAGCGAAAAATGAAATGCTTCGTATCGTTCGGATCGGCGACGATGATGTCATTCTCGATCTGAAAGGAAAAGTATCCGGAAGAGGTGCATACATCTGCAAGAATAAAGCCTGCTTTGACAAAGCGGTAAGATCCAGGGCTCTGGACAGGGCTCTCGGTGTAAACATCCCGACGGAAATCTTTGATTCTATTAAACAGTTTTTTGATGGACCGGAAAATGGATAAAGCGTTGAATCTCATCGGTCTGATGAGAAAGGCAAATAAGATATCCGTTACTGAGGAAAAATGCAGAGAGGATATCAGAAGGGGCAGGTCCAGCCTGATACTGATCGCATCAGACTGCTCGGAAAAGGCCGGAGATAGAATCCGTTTCCTTGCAGAAAGCCATGATATCCGGTGCGCTGACGCGGGTTATACAAAATATGAACTTGCTTCCGCTGCCGGTACGGGTCTTTGTTCCGTTATATCGATCAATGACAGCGGATTTGCAGGAGCTTGGCTTGCAATAGATCATAATGCTTCAAAACAGCATTAAAAGCGATATTATTCAACTGTGGAGGACAAAATATGAGCAGTTTAGACAATAAATACAGGATCCATGAAGTCGCAAAGGATTTCGGTTTGACTTCGAAGGTAGTATCTCAGATACTGACTGATTATATCGCGCCTCCGAAGAATCATATGCAGGTCTTGGAGAACAGTGAGCTGGATGTAATATTTGAGTATCTGACCCAGCATAACCAGGTTGATAGTCTTGAGCAGATATTCAATGTATCAAAACCGGCAGTTGAATCTCCTAAGCCCGCTGTGCAGAAGGCTGATGGGAAAGCATCTGCAGAAGATAAGAAAGCGAAAGGCAAAACTCCGAAGCAGGACAAAAAGCCTCAGCAGACTCCTGTGCAGGAGCAGCAGCCTGCAGCTTCGAAGAAACCCGTTGAAAACAAACCGCATGTTCCCAGAAAGGTTGCCGAGAAACGTGTTGTCGATACCAGGGGCGGCTCGTCGGTCAATATTGAAAAGTATAACGAGAAATTTGAGGATCTTGCTGGTGCAAAGACTGGAGAGAATTTCCGCAGGACAAATAAGGAAAAAATAAACAGCAGCCGCAAGCAGAAAGCGAATCAGCAGTCTCAGTCCATTAAGAAGAGACAGGAGGAACGTGACAAACTTAATAAGCTCCAGCTCGAAATAGCCAAGAAGCAGCAGCTCAAAGTGGAAATTCCGGATGAAATCAGTGTGGGAGAACTTGCATCCCGAATGAAGAAAACCGCTTCCGAGGTTATTAAGCAACTCATGAAGATGGGGGTATTCGCATCTGTATCGGATGTGATCGACTACGATACCGCCGCTCTCGTTGCAATGGAACTCGGCTGCAAGGTAGAGAAAAAAGTAATCGTCACAGTTGAAGAGAAACTGATCGACGACAGTGCTGACGCCGCGGAAGATCTTGTTCCCAGAGCACCGGTCGTTGTCGTTATGGGTCATGTTGACCACGGCAAGACTTCTCTTCTTGACTACATCAGACATGCAAATGTCGTTTCCGGCGAAGCGGGCGGTATCACACAGCATATCGGAGCTTATACCGTTGAGATAAACGGAAGTCCGATAACCTTCCTCGACACACCGGGCCATGAGGCATTTACCACCATGCGCGCCAGAGGAGCGATGGTGACGGATATTGCAATTCTTGTTGTTGCCGCCGACGATGGTATTATGCCGCAGACAGTTGAGAGCATCAACCACGCCAAGGCAGCCGGCATCCCCGTTGTCGTCGCAATCAATAAGATGGATGTTGCAGGCGCAAATCCGGAAAGGATCAAGCAGCAGCTTACCGAATATGATCTGGTCAGTGAGGAGTGGGGCGGCGAGACGATCATTTGCCCGATCTCAGCAAAAACGGGCATGGGCATAGATAATCTTCTGGAAAACCTCGTTATCCTCGCAGAAGTACAGGAGCTGAAGGCAAATCCCAAACGAGCGGCAAAAGGCACTGTTATCGAGGCAAGGCTTGATAAAGGCCGCGGTCCGATCATGACGGTCCTTGTTCAGAACGGTACGCTAAAACTCGGTGATGTGATCATTGCTGGTACAGCAGTAGGTCGTGTCAGAACCATGATTAACGACAAGGGAAGCAGGATTACTGAAGCAGGACCTTCGACACCTGTTGAGATATCCGGTCTCAGTGAGGTCCCGAGCGCGGGAGATATATTCAATGCTGTTGCTGATGAAAGAATGGCAAGAGTACTTGCTGATGAAAGGAAAAACAATCAGCTCAGCGGAAATGCCGCTGCCAAAAAAGTCAGCCTTGAAGATCTTTTCAGTCAGATACAGGCAGGCGATATGAAGACCCTGAACATAATCGTTAAAGCCGACGTGCAGGGTTCGGCCGAGGCTGTAAAATCCTCACTTGAGAAAATCTCAAATGAGGAAGTGAAGGTAAAGGTCATCCACAGCGCAGTCGGCGCGATCAATGAGTCGGATATCATGCTTGCATCTTCTTCCGATTCGATAATTGTAGGATTCAATGTGCGTCCTGACGGTGCAGCACGAGAGAGCGCCGTCCGAAACAATGTGGATATAAGGCTCTACAGGGTCATCTATGACTGCATCAATGAGGTTGAGGCAGCCATGAAGGGCATGCTCGCACCCAAGTTTACGGAATCCGTTATAGGTCACGCTGAAGTCAGGGAAACTTATAAGGTATCCAAGATCGGCACTGTCTGCGGATGCTACTGCACCGACGGCAAAATCATGAGGGGCTGTCGTGTAAGGATACTGAGGGACAATATTGTTGTTCACGAAGGTGAGCTCGCTTCGCTGAGAAGATTCAAGGACGATGTTAAAGAAGTCGCATCCGGTTATGAATGCGGCATACAGATCGAAAAGTTCAATGATATCAAAGTAGGCGATATTATCGAATGCTTTGTGATGGAACAGATTGAAGCATGATGATCGCGGGCGTATTCACGCCCGCGAAAACAAATGTCTGAAAGGATAGGAAAATGTCATCAAACAAGCTGGAAAGAACGAATGACGATATCCAGTTCGCACTTTCAAAATATCTTCAGGAAATAAAGGACCCGAGAGTACAGAAAGGGATTGTCAGCATTACCCGCGTCAAGACTACGGGCGATCTGAGATACGCTAAGGTTTGGGTCTCCTGTCTCGATACGGAGAATGAAAAAGAATTCCTGAAAGGTCTGAAATCTGCAGCAGGCTGGCTCAGAAAACAGTTGGGAGCGTCCTTAAATCTGAGGTATACTCCTGAACTTATCTTTGAGATCGACCACAGTATTGAATACGGAGATCATATAAACCAGATAATCAAATCTTTTAGCGAATCTTCAGATGAGGTCTGAAAATGGATTATTCTGCGGCTGTAGACTTTATAAATAAATACGATGCTTATCTTCTGGTAACACATGCCAATCCAGACGGAGATACATTATGCAGCGCTTCCGCACTCTGTTCGGCAATGAGACGGGCCGGCAAAACTGCGTACCTGGTCATCAACCCTGAAACTCCAGACAAATATAAGGATTATGTATCGCAGTATACTGCGCCAGAAGAGTTCAGATGGAGCAAAGTGATCAGCGTAGATGTTGCCTCGGAGGACCTTTTTCCGAAGACGTTCAGCGGATTTGTCGATTTGGCAGTGGATCATCATCCCGGAAACTCGATACGAACGGAAAATAAACTTGTCCGTCCTCGCTATTCCTCTTGTGGTGAGCTTGTCTACAGGCTGATCCTGAAGTTGTGTGATGATATCACGGATGAAGAGGCGCTTCTTCTTTATATTGCCATAGCAACAGACACGGGCTGCTTCCAGTACGCCAACACAAATTACAACACGCTTGAGACCGTTTCAAAGCTGATTAAGCAAGGGATAGACAGCAGTTCTGTCAATATCCGTTTTTTCAGAAAGGTCAGCAGGGCAAGGATCAAGCTCGAAGGCATGGTATACAGCAGAATCCGGTATTTTAAGGATGATACGATTTCGGTTGCCATTATAACCAGAAAAATGATCGAAGAGTGCGGAGCGACGATCGATGACCTTGAAGATATCGCCTCGCTTGCCTGCAGACCGGTTGGCGCGAAGATCTGCATTACCATACGGGAAAAGGAAGACGGAAGATCAAAAGTATCCATGCGTTCTTTTGACGGGATTAACAGCAGCGAGATCTGCGCTGTATTCGGAGGGGGAGGACATGCGGCAGCTGCCGGATGCACGATCGCAGCAAATCCCGAAGCAGCATGCGAAATGCTCATTTCCGTTATCGATGAGGTTTTGAGATGAACGGCATACTGCTTGTTGACAAACCATCGGGATGGACAAGCAATGACGTTGTTTGTAAACTGAAAGGCATATTCCATGAGCGCAGGATCGGGCATTCGGGCACCCTTGATCCGATGGCTACCGGTCTCCTTCCGGTATTCATAGGAAAAGCAACCAAAGCAGTCGAGTTTGCGGAAAACCATACCAAGGAATATGTAGCTGAGATCAAATTCGGAATCGTTACGGATACGCAGGATATTACCGGAAATGTGATTTCGGAATGCAGCTGCAGCGTGTCAGAACAGGATTTTCTAAGTGCTTCGGAAGCATTTATAGGAGATGTAATGCAGATCCCTCCCATGTATTCCGCACTGAAGCAGAACGGCAGAAGGCTGTACGACCTTGCTAGACAGGGCATTGAAGTCGAAAGGCTGCCAAGACCTGTTAAAATTTATGATATATCTCTGCTTTCTGAAACAGAACAGGGGTTCTGCTTTTCAGTGACTTGCTCGTCCGGAACCTATATCCGTACACTATGCCATGATTTTGGTCAGGCGCTTGGCTGCGGTGCGTGTATGTCATCTCTCAGAAGGACCGTATGCGGTTCCTTCAGAATCGAAAATGCTTTCGATCTTGAGTATATAAAACGATGTGTCTGCGAAAATAAGCTTGATGATCTTCTTATTAGCGTGGATTCTTTGTTTGCTGATCTTCCGGACTATATATGCAGTCAGGAAGAATCGAAAAATATAAAAATCGGAAGGCAGATCAATGCACAAATACCGGATGGATTGTACAGAGTATATTCACCCTTCGGTGAATTTCTAATGCTTGGTTCTGCTGAAGATGGTATTTTAAAATCGAGAAAAAATTTCTTTGAGGTCTGATCTTATAATGACAGATAACGGAAGAGTAATTGCATTGGGCTTTTTTGACGGTGTGCACATCGGTCATAAAGCCCTTCTTGATAAAGTGAACAAAAGAGCCGGACAATACGATCTGATCCCGTCGGTAATAAATTTTGACATTCATCCCGACAGTCTTGTTTTCAACAGTGAGATTGATCTTATATACGACTGCGATAAAAGGATGGAGATCATCAGTAAAGAATTCGGGATTAAGGATATAATCATGATCCGCTTCGACAGAGCGCTCATGGAGACTTCCTGGGATATATTCCTGAAAGATCTGATTAAGAAGAATGATATCAGGCGGATCGTAATAGGATATGATTTCAAACTCGGATATAAGGGACTCGGGACACCTGATAGAATTGAAAGCTTCTGTAAAGAGAATGAAATCGGCTTTGATAAGATACCTGCAGTGGAAAAAGACGGTGAGATCGTCAGCTCCAGTCTGATCAGAAATTATATAAAAGCGGGGGAGATGGAAAAGGCGGAAACCATGCTCGGGAGACCATTTTCCATTTCAGGAAGAATCAATCACGGAAGGAACATCGGATCAAAGATCGGATATCCTACGATCAATCTGAAGATGCCGGATGGAATTGCGGTTCCGTCATTCGGTGTTTATGCAACAAAGACGCTTGTAAAAAACAAAAATTTCCAATCAATCACTAACATTGGAATTCGCCCGACCTTTTATACAGAATCGGATATTTGCGTTGAATCAAACATTTTTGAGTTTTCAGGGGACCTGTACGGCGAGAATTGTGACGTATTTTTTTATAAAAAAATCAGAGATGAGCAAAAGTATTCTTCGACTGAAAAGCTGTCTGCTCAAATCTCTGACGATATTATAAAGGTTAAATATTTTTTTGCAAAAAAATAAAACTGACACGACTGTCAGTTCTATTTTTAATGCTTTTTGTGTTTTGAATGGTTTCTTCCGCGCCGCCTGATCTGCTTGAGCTTATCTCTGTAAAGATCTTCATGTGTATCTTCAGCAGGATAGATCAGTTTTCTGGCATCCCATAAGAGTTCTTCCGTATGCTTTTTAAATTTCAGCCTTACAAAGTATTTCCCGTTATTTTCACACGTGAAAATATTGATATATCGTTGGTCACCTTGATTGAGCCATTTCTTGCCTTCCATTTCCTCTCCGCATACAGGACATTTGACTCCTGAGACTTCCGGATCGTTGAATGCTGCGGCCTTGCTTTCGTAATTTCTGTATGTCAATGGAGAGAAGTCATTTATTTCTTCTGCGGTAGTTTCTTTTTGATCGTTTATTTCGGCCTCAATTTCAGCGAGTATTTTATCAGCATACTGATATGTCCGCAGACCTTCTTCCATATCGAGATGGGTACTTACCAGTGCTGTGTTATAGGCGTCACCTAATGCATCATGTGCGGTCCTGGTTTGCTCGATTCCGAAATGCTCCATTGCGGTTGCAAGAGATTTCTGGTTTTTTCCGCTGTTGGTCTGGATATTATATATAACCTGCAGGTTTACCCAGTCTTTAATCCATTCCCAGTAAAGGTCGTGGATGATTATATTCTGTTCAAGGATATTCTGATCGTCGCATCCCCATGTTATGAATGTAACTTCATCCCCGCACCATTCATGGAACCTCTCATATGCCACGGGAAAGGATACTCCGTTTGACAGACGCTCTGCATCAAAACCGGTAATCTTTTTTACCTTATAATGCATCTTTTTAAAATAGACCGGTTTAATATCTATGGAAAACTCTTCACCCAAAGAGAAATCATCATTCAACATGACTGCGCCTATTTCTATTATTTCTCCGCGAAGGTGGAGAGGCAGTCTGTTAAATACCGGTGACTTGGAGCTCAGCGCCTGATTCCACTCCAGATCAACCACAATATATTTCATAAAAACAATAGTCCCTCTTATTTTTTTGTATTATAACATAACATCCCGGTTATTTCGATATTTTTTATATAACTGATTCAAGGCGGTAGCTGTATGTTCGGTTTTTCAATAAAAAAGATTGCAGATGTATGCGGCGGCGTGATCCTCGGAGACATTTCCGGAGCTGAGAGAGAGCCTGTGAGCATTTCCATAGACAGCCGTAATGTCGCTGTAGGTGATCTTTTTGCGGCATTTAAGGGTGAGCAGACCGATGGAAATGAATTCATCGAAGCAGCATTCGGTAAAGGGGCCGTTGCCTGCATAACGGACCGCAGACCGCAGGATATCTGCGGGACAATCATACTCGTCGATGATATTCAAAAATCAATTGAAACTCTTGCCAGGGAATTTAGAAAAACAGTTTCCATCCCGTTTGTTGGCATCACCGGAAGTGTCGGTAAAACCACAGCGAAAGAGATGATTTCTTCCGTTCTTTCGCAAAAATACAGCGTCTTGAAGACAGATAAGAATTACAATAACCAGCTAGGGGTTCCGATCACTTTATCACGTATCGGCAGAGAACATGAGATTGCTGTGGTCGAAATGGGGGTTTCGAAGATCGATGACATGGATCTTCTCGGAGATATCGTTCGACCACAAGTTGGCGTGTTCACTTCGATTGGCAAGGCGCATCTGGAGTATCTCAAGGATCTGGACGGCGTGCTCCATGAAAAGACGAAAATGCTCAAATACATGAACGATGATGCTCTCGTTGTGGTAAACGGAGATGATCCGATGCTTAACGGAATCTGTTTCAAAGGAAGCGTGGTTCGCTGCGGGTTTGGTCAGAATGCTGATTATAAAGCGAAAAACATTGATTTTACTTCAGACGGGAAAACTGTTTTCGATATTGCTGGCGATGAAAAGATAGGCGATGTTGTCATCAATTCATTCGGTATGCACTATGTTTCCGATGCGCTGCTTGCTGCGGCAGTCGGAAAGCGTTTTGGACTATCCGGAGAGGAGATAAGGTCCGGAATCGGATCCTTCAAAAATATAGGGGGAAGAGGGGATCTGATAAGAAGAAACGGCTTTCTCATTATTGATGACAGTTATAACGCAAATCCTGAGTCTGTCAGATCTGCTATCGACTCCATGATGCTTCTTCCAGGGAGACATATCTGTATTCTGGGAGACATGCTCGAACTGGGAGACAATGAAATAGAACTCCACGCTGAGATAGGCCGATATGCTTCGAATAAAGGGGTTGACCAGATGTACAGTTCCGGACCGCTCTCGCTTCATATCTCTGAAAGCTTTCGGGGGAGCGGCAGGCACTTTAAAGATGTAGATGAACTGATAGACGAAGTATCAACACAGATCAAGGAAAACGATATTATCCTCATTAAGGCATCCAGAGGAATGCATTTTGAGAGGATCGCCAAAGCTCTTCAGAATCTGTAAAACGAACAGCACCGGATGAATAATCCGGTGCTGACTATATTCAGAACAGAATATTCAGTATAATCAGAATGATCAGTCCGGGCATTCCCAATACCCCTACGACAAGAGCGTTGATCAGCGTAACCGGGATTGCAAAGTCGAATAGATTTCCGATCAGATTGAAAATGAACAGCACAACAAAGCCGATCAAAGTGTTCAAAAGCAGTTTGAAAATTAATCTGATAGGTTTTTTTATCAGTTTGAAAAGAATGACTATCAGAAAGATGATGACTACTATAGAAAAAACTACTGCCATTGCGAAACTCCTGTGATTAAATGGGGAGGATACTTGTAAGAGAAATGGATGGATGCTATAATTACCAAGATAATGTGGGAAAACAAGGCTCACTGAGCAAGATGTTGTATGCAGAAGGGAATTATGGCTAAAGAAACTTTGAAATACGGAAATGAAAGCATAACGCAGTTAAAGGGGGCTGACAGAGTAAGGAAACGCCCGGCGGTCATCTTCGGCTCTGACGGGCTTGACGGCTGTGAACATGCCGTGTTCGAAATACTCTCAAACTCCATTGATGAAGCCAGAGAGGGAAACGGCGACGTCATTACTTTAACATATTTTGAAGATAATTCAATAGAGGTGCAGGATTTCGGAAGGGGTTGTCCCGTTGACTGGAATCCTGTCGAAAAGAAATACAACTGGGAACTTGTATTCTGTGAGCTTTATGCAGGCGGGAAATACAATAATATAAACGGCGGAGATTACGAGTATTCTCTCGGCCTGAACGGTCTCGGATCCTGCGCTACGCAGTATGCCTCGGAATACATGGATGTCACGGTATGGAGAGACGGGAAGAAGTATTCTCTTTCTTTCAAAAAAGGAAAAGTATGCGGAAAGAAAGGTAAAGAGCTCACCATTGAGGACAGCGACAGGGGCAGGACGGGTACCACCATCAAATGGAGACCGGACAGAGAAGTCTTTACCGATATCGTCATTCCCGAGGAATACTTCAGGGATACTCTTAAAAAGCAGGCTGTTATCAATGCAGGTGTAACATTCATCCTCAGACTGGGGAAGGACGGCCAGTTCGAGGAATCTCACTACTGCTATGAAAACGGCATCTCCGACTATGTTTCGGAACTCGCCGGTATGGATGCCTTTACCGATACCAGATTCATCAGTGCCGAAAGAAAGGGGCGCGACAGGGAAGACCGTCCTGACTATAAACTGAAGATAAGCGCAGCTTTCTGCTTTTCAAATAAAGTCAATGTGATTGAGTATTATCACAATTCGTCCTGGCTTGAAAACGGCGGTTCTCCCGATAAAGCTGTTAAGAGCGCTTTCACGGCAGCCATTGATAATTATCTCAAAACAGCCGGTAAATACCAGAAAAACGAGACCTCGATCAAATTCATGGATGTGCAGGACTGCCTGATACTCGTGACCAACTGCTTTTCCACACAAACTTCCTATGAAAACCAGACCAAGAAGGCAATCAACAACAAATTCATCCAATCTGCCATGACGGAATTCTTCAAGTCTCAGCTTGAAGTCTATTTCATTGAAAATAAGGCCGAAGCCGACAAAATCGCCGAGCAGGTGCTCATTAACAAGCGCAGCAGGGAAAATGCCGAGAAGGCGAGGCAGAATCTGAAGAAGACACTGCAGGAAAAAATCGGTATTTCAAACAGGGTGCAGAAGTTCGTAGATTGCAGAAGTAAGGACGCAAGCAGACGTGAGATATATATCGTTGAAGGTGATTCAGCAGCGGGATCGTGCAGGCAGTCGAGAGATGCGGAATTCCAGGGCGTTATGCCCGTTCGAGGCAAGATTCTCAATTGCCTGAAGGCCGACTATGTAAGGATATTCAAGAGTGAGATTATCACAGATCTGCTCAAGGTTCTCGGCTGCGGTGTGGAGGTGCGAGACAAGCACACAAAGGATCTTTCCTCATTTGATCTCAACTCACTCAGATGGAGTAAGATCATTATCTGCACGGATGCCGATGTTGACGGATTCCAGATCAGGACACTGATACTCACCATGCTCTATCGGCTCACACCGACCCTTATCAACGAAGGATTCGTCTATATTGCGGAATCTCCGCTTTATGAGATTATAGATAAGGACAGGACATATTTTGCCTATTCTGACAGGGAAAAGGCCGAGATCGTCGAAAAGCTTGGTAACAGGAAGCTGCAGATCAATCGCAGCAAGGGTCTTGGAGAAAACGATCCCGAGATGATGTGGCAGACGACGATGAATCCTGCGACCAGAAAGCTTATAAAAGTGCTCCCGGAAGATGCAAAGGTCATGTCTGAAATGTTTGATCTGCTTCTGGGTGACAATCTTGAAGGAAGAAAGAAGTTCATCTCCGATTACGGTTATAAATATCTCGATATGCTCGATGTTTCCTAAGGAATGAGAAATGGCAGGCACGAAAAGAAAAAATACAAAGAATAATACAGATAAGGCTACGCTTGAAGCAAAAGCAATTGAGCAGCCGATCACGCAGACGCTTGAGTCGAACTACATGCCCTACGCGATGAGTGTCATTGTATCGAGAGCCATTCCCGAGATCGACGGCTTCAAACCTTCGCACCGCAAACTGCTTTATACGATGTATAAGATGGGACTCCTTACGGGACAAAGGCAGAAGAGTGCGAATATCGTTGGCAGGACCATGCAGCTCAATCCACATGGCGACGCGGCTATTTACGAGACCATGGTGAGGCTTTCAACGGGCAACGAGGCACTTCTTGCTCCGTTTGTCGATTCCAAGGGAAATTTCGGAAAAGTGTATTCAAGGGACATGTCATATGCTGCCTCTCGATACACCGAGGCAAAGCTCGCGCCGATATGCAATGAGATCTTCCGGGATATTGATAAGGACACAGTGGACTTCGTGGACAGCTACGACGGGACGCAGCAGGAACCTGTTCTTCTGCCGACTGCTTTCCCGAATATACTTGTCTCAGCCAATTCCGGCATTGCGGTCGGTATGGCGAGCATGATTTGCGGCTTTAATCTGAACGAGGTCTGCGACGCCGCTATTAATTATATTAAAGATCCGGACTACGATCTTTTCAACTCTATGCCGGCACCTGATTTCTCCACCGGAGGAGAGATCATATTCAACAGATCCGAGATGGAGGACATATACAGGACCGGAAAAGGAAGTTTCAAAATCCGGTCCAAATGGCGTTTTATCAAAGAACAGAACATTATTGAAGTATATGAGATCCCCTATACCACGACTACGGATATCATTATCGACAAAATTTCCGATCTCTGTAAAACAGGAAAGATAAAAGAGATCTCGGATATGAGGGATGAAACAGATCTGAACGGTCTGCGGCTCGCCATAGAACTGAAAAGGGGAGTCGAGCCAGACAAGCTGATGCAGAAACTTTTCAAACTCACCACTCTGCAGGACGTTTTCTCGTGCAACTTCAATATTCTGGTTGCCGGAAACCCCAAAGTGATGGGTGTTAAAGAAATACTCGATGAATGGACGGCCTGGCGCACGGAATGCATCAGGCGCATGATATACAGCGATATATCGAAGAAAAACGAGAAGCTTCATCTGCTGTCCGGCCTTGAGAAGATCCTGCTGGATATTGATTATGCGATTGATATTATTAAGAACACAGAACTTGAGGAGGAAGTTGTTCCGAACCTCATGATGGGTTTCGGCATTGATGAGACACAAGCAGAATTCGTTGCCAACATCAAGCTCAGAAACATCAATCGTCAGTATATCATTAACAGGACATCCGAAATAAAGTCCCTCAAGGATGAGATCGAGCATCTGAAAGATATCTTGAACAGCAGCAGAAAGATCCGCGGCCTGATAATTGACGACCTCAAACGGATCAACAAGAAATATGTCATCCCCAGAAAAACGGACATTGTCTATTCAGCTGATCTGCCCGAAGAACCACTGGCTCCTGTTGTTGAGGATTATCCGGTTTATATCATTTTGACGGCTGAGGGATATCTTAAGAAGCTGTCTGTGCCTTCCTACCGCAACAGCGCAGAACAGAAGCTAAAGGAAGGGGACAGCATTACCAATGTCTTCGAAACAAGCAACGGCAATGAGCTGATTATCTTTACGGACAGAAACCAGGCCTACAAGCTGCGCATAAACGATATTGAGGACTCGAAATCTGCTGCGCTGGGACTCTTTATCCCTGCTAAGCTCGAATTTGATGATGGAGAGAAGATCATCTCGGTGATCATACCCGGTGATTATTCTTCAAGCCTGCTCTTTGTGTACGAAAACGGCAAGGTCTCAAAGGTCCCGATGGCTTCATACGCCACCAAGTCAAACAGAAAGAAACTTATAAATGCATACAGCGACAAGAGCAGACTCATCCGAATAATACCCATCTGCAAAGATACAGATGTTGTTCTGTATTCCAGTGACAGTCGTGCGCTGCTGTTTAATTCGGCGCTCCTCCTTTCAAAAACCGGGCGTTCATCGGAGGGCGTTTATGTGTTCACGAAGAAGAAGTACAGAACAGTTGTCGACGCTGTTGCCGCTTCTGACTCAAGTCTTATTGATATTGAAAGATATAAAGCATTGAAGATCCCTTCATCGGGATACCCTTTAAATAAAGAGGATCTGCCGGAGATTCAGCTGTCGTTGATTGATGATTGATCGTTTTTCACGGAGAAAGTTATGTTTCATAAAAAAGAAATCACCTTATTGATACTGCTCGTCCTTGTATTCCTGTTCTTATCTGCCTGTGCTGTTTACAACAAGGAATACATATCTGAGACGGATTATGTTTCTCCGATTCAGATCAGATCTGATGAAAACAGAATAATCGTCAGAAATCTGAACGAGCTGAAAATAGCTGTTCGTTCCGTGATCGATCAGTACAAGGAATCGGAAGAAAGCATAATTGTATTTGATCCTGCCTATGAGGGAGATCCTAATACCGACATTTCCTTAGCCTGTAAACAGGCCATAACGGAAAACGCTTTCTGTGCTTACTGCGTAGAAGATATTTCATACGATATTTACAAGGTCGTCACGTATTACGAAGCAACCATCACGGTCCATTTTGCGGAAACGGTAAAGAACGATATAACAAGGCTCTCTTATTCCGGTGAACTGAAGCAGTATATTGGTAATGCTGTGGAGAATCGTACCAGACAGCTGGTTCTTCTTGTTGATTACAGTATCTACAATGAAGATGACATCATTGATATGGTAAGCGATTATTATATCAGTAATCCTTTATCTGTCCCCAGATCCCCGAACGCTTCCGTTAATGTTTATTCAGGTTCAGGAAAACAGAAGTTATACGAGATAAATATAGATTACGGTCTTTCTGACGAGGAGCTTGAAGAGAAGACTGTTCATATCTCTGAGTTTCATTTCCCGGATCTGGTCGGAATTGAAGAGAAGGATGAACTAGAGAAGGCCGCATATGCATGTTCTTACCTGATCATGAATTCGGAGTATTCAAGCTCCCGTAATGATAACACCGCTTATTCTTCCCTTATAGAAGGAAAGGCGAACAGCCAGGGGCTTTCGCTTGCCCTTATAGAGCTCTGCAACCGGCTCGGACTTGATTGCCGACTTGTTTACGGTCAGAAAAACTGGCAGAATCATTACTGGAACATAATCCGAATAGACGGGAAATACTATCATGTCGATATTGAATCCTGCATCAATGATGGAATAAAAGCGGGATTCCTGCTCAATGATGAAAGAATGTGGGTGACATACCGCTGGAATATGTCCGGTTATCCGCAGTGTTCAGATGTGATAAATTATCCCGAAAGACTGTTTACTTTAAATCTGCAGGAGAAAGATCAGACATTGCCGGATGAAACTGCCGGTATGGATAATCCCTGAACAGTATACTTGACATTATCGATTTTTGTGATAATATAACTATGCTGTTTTGCGGCTTTAGCTCATCCGGTAGAGCGCCACCTTGCCAAGGTGGAGGTAGCGAGTTCGAGCCTCGTAAGCCGCTCCAT